>DIWA01000035.1 GCA_002422525.1 Candidatus Hydrogenedentes bacterium UBA6118 | reverse complement strand
TCATCCCGCGCCCCCCCCTTGTGTGGGACCGGCGCCCTCGCCGGTCATTCCACCCCCCTATCCCCGCCGCCGAAGGCGGCTTTGGACTGCGGCAGCTCGCTGCCGCTTTCCCTTCCCGCACCAACTCCCCCCCTCGCCCTCGTCCGCCGAAGTCCGACGAAGGAGGACGAAGGCGGACCAATCCTGTCCATCCTGTAAATCCTGTCTACTGTTCCTTCTCTTCTTCTCCCCCATTTGTCCCACCCCGTCCACGCCGTCCATCCCGTCCACCCCGTCCACCCCGTCCACCCTGTCAGTCCCGTCTAGCTCTTCCTTCCCTTCGCCCCATCTCCTCTACAAACCCCTCCGGAGGCGGCGCATCGTTCGGCCCCGGGCCCCGATACTTCCGCCAATACATCGCCGCGAAAGGCAATGGATCGCTGTGGCTGAAGCCAGGCTCCGTATCACCGTGGTACGGCTGCATCGCGCGCCACCATGCCTCATAGGCCGACGCCAGCTCGGCGACGACCTCCGGCTGCTCCGACGCCACATCGCGGCGCTCGCCCGGGTCCGACGCCAGGTCATACAACTCCCATCCCGCGGCACGGATAGTCGAGTCGCCTCCATTGACGAAATGCAGGATCGTCCCGCACAGCGGACAGTCCGCTTCGCAGACGCGTTCGTTCCGCAGCATGTGCAGCTTGCCTCGACGAACGGAACACGCCGAATGCACATGCGGACCGGACTTGCCTTGCCGCCACGTTCCCTGGTGCTCAAACAGCATCCGCTCCCCCCACGGCGCCTCCGGGTCCTCGATCAACGGCAGCAGACTGCGACCCTCCAGCTCCTCCTGCACGTCCGCCGGAGGCTCCGCCCCGGCCAACGCCGCCAGCGTGGGGAAGACGTCCAGGTGCGCCGCAAGCGCGTCGCAGGCGCCCGGGGCGATGGTTCCGGGCATCCGCCAGTACGAAATCGCCCGCGTGCCGCCCGAGAACACTGTCGCCTTGCCCCCCCGCATCCCGGCGTTCCAGTAGCCCCCGCCCGCCACCGTCCCGTTGTCGTTCATGTACACGACCAGCGTCTCGCGCTCGAGATCCGCCGCCCTCAGACGCTCCACGAGCCGGCCCACGTTCGCGTCCAGATTCGCGATCATCCCGAAGTAGGCCGCCTGTTCCTCCGGTTCCAGCCGCTGTCCCAGGAACGAAGGATCCTTGGCGTAAGAACGCACTGCATCGCGATAGGGCGCGATGTACGCCTCCGGCGCCACAAACGGTTCGTGCGGCGTGTTCGGCGCCAGGTACACGAAGAACGGCTTCTCATCCCGAACCGACGTCGCCCACGCTAACGCCCGCTCGAAAAAAACGTCCGCGCAGTAGCCCCGCGTCTCCTCGACCTCCCCATTGTGGTACAGAACCGGGTCAAAGTAGCTGTTGTTCGGAAAGTCGCCCCAAGGCGAACCCAGGTAGCCCCCGCCATGGATCAGCGCTTCATCGAATCCCCGCCGATCCGGCCGACACGGCGCATCGTCGCCCAGATGCCACTTCCCGAAGACCCCCGTGGCATACCCCGCGGCACGCAGGACCTCGGCCAGCGTAGGAATCCCCGGCGTCAGACGCCAACGGCATCCCGTCACGCCGCACCGCGCCGGGTTCCGCCCCGTAAGCAACGCTGCGCGCGTCGGAACGCAATACGGACTCACATGGAAATCCGTGAACCGCAGGCTCTCATCATGCAGCGCGTCCAGATGCGGCGTCTTCAGGAACGGATGCCCATGCCGACCCACGTCCCCGTAGCCCTGATCATCCGTAAGGATAAGGATGATATTCGGCCGCGTTCCCGCCAGACCCCTCGCTGCCGAAGCCCGACCCGCTCCTCCGAACGGAACCGCCGCGGCGGCCAACCCAGCCGCCCCTGCTCGCAGGATCTCCCGTCGCGTGAACTGCGTCATCGCGTCCTCCTCCTCCGCTGCCCTCCAACGCCCGACTCAGACGCCCTTCCCGGCATCCTACCCCGTACCACCTGCCCCGCACCACCTACCCTATTCCACCCCCCCAATCCCCGCCGCCGAAGGCGGCTTTGGACTGCGGCAGCTCGCTGCCGCTTTCCCTTCCCGCACCAACTCCCCCCCTCGCCCCCCTCTCGCCCTCGTCCGCCGAAGTCCGACGCAGGAGGACGAAGGCGGACCAATCCTGTCCATCCTGTAAATCCTGTCTACTGTTCCTTCTCTTCTTCTCCCCCATTCGTCCCACCCCGTCCACCCCCTCCACCCCGTCCACCGATCCCGCCATTGACCCGACCCCGCCGATATGGTAAAATCACTGGCGCTTTTGTCCGGTCCTTGTCGGTTCTGTTTGACAAGATGCCCCTGTCGTGTCCACGCGACGCGATAGCGGCGTGACGAGGAGACGCGTTTGTCTATAGAGGCCCTATGCGCAAACTGAAAGTCGGCTTGGTCGGATGCGGGAACATCGCCTCCGACCTCTGCATCGCGATCGGCAAAGGCGACATCCCCGCGGAGATCGTCGCCCTCTGCGACGTCGATCGGGAAGCTGCGGAGAATCTGAAAGCGACGTACGCCCTCGAGGCGCCCGTGTGCAGCCTGGGTCAGGCCGCCGCCAAAGCCGAGCTCCTGGTCGAGTGCGCGTCCCCGGACGCCGCGGGCCAAGTAGTCGACGCGGCCATTCAGTTTCAGGTAGACTGTTTGATCCTGAGCATCGGCGGCTTGGTCGAACAGCCCGAGCTGATCGCCAAGGCGAACGCCTGCGGCGCGCGCGTTCATCTGCCGTCCGGGGCCCTTGCCGGGCTCGACGGCCTGCGCGCGGCGAAAGAGGGCGGCGTCGACAGCGTGACGCTGACGACGTGCAAACCGCCCAAGGGATTGCAGGGCGCTCCCTATCTCGAGGAGCGCGGCATCGACGTATCGAACTTGAGCGAACCGCTCACAGTCTTCGAGGGTACGGCCCGCGAAGCCTGCCGGGCGTTTCCGAAAAACGTGAACGTAGCCGCGGCGCTGAGTCTCGCGGGCATCGGCCCCGACAAGACCCAGGTCCGCGTGGTCGCCGATCCGGGCGCGACGCTGAACGCGCACGAGATCGTCGTGGAAGGCGCCTTCGGACGCCTCACGGCGAGGACGGAGAACCGCCCCTCGCCCAGGAACCCGAAGTCGAGCTACATGGCCTCGCTGTCGGCGGTCGCCGAGTTGCGGGCCGCGGCCGAGGAATACGCCGCACGGCGATAGGCGCGGGCCCGGACCCGGCGCCTCCGAAGGTTTTGTGAGCACAAGGGACTGACCCGTCCCGGGACGTCGGAACGGCCCGTAATCACACGGGCGATGGTTGGAGAAACAGCATGTACGCAGTGGTGACGACGGGCGGCAAGCAGGTGCGAGTCGCCGAGGGCGACCGGGTGCGCGTCGAATTCATCGAAGCCCCCGTGGGCGATACCGTGGAGCTGACGCAGGTCGCGCTGCTCGCCGGCGACGACGGCCTCGTAGTCGATCCCGCCCGGCTTGAGTCCGCGAAGGTGGTCTGCCAAGTCGTGCGCCAGGGCCGCAACAAGAAGATCCGCGTGTTCAAGAAGAAGCGCCGCAAGAACTACGCGCGCACCATCGGGCACCGGCAGTACTTCACCGAGCTGAAGATCCAAGCGATCCAGGCCTAACAACTCAGGAAGAACGCGTCATGGCACACAAAAAAGCGGGCGGCAGCTCCCGAAACGGTCGCGACAGCAACGCGCAACGGCTCGGCGTAAAGAAGTTCGGCGGCGAACGCGTGCGCTCCGGCAACATCCTCGTGCGGCAACGCGGATCCAAGTTCCGCCCCGGCATCAACGTCATGATCGGCCGCGACGACACCCTTTTCGCGGTTGCCGACGGCGTCGTTCGGTTCCGTCACCTCACGAAGGACCGCAAGTGCGTCGACGTCGTGGCGCAGACGGAGGCCTGACAGGCCGCTTCTGAGGGTCGTCCCGCACGGTCCGGCCACGGACCCCGTGCAGGGGCGGAGGGGTTGCAGTGTTCGTCGATTCGGCGCGAATCCGGGTTACGGGAGGTCGGGGCGGCGACGGATGCTGCAGCTTTCGTCGTGAGAAGTACGTCCCCCGCGGCGGTCCCGACGGCGGCGACGGCGGCNNCGGCGGCGACGGCGGCGACGGCGGCGACGTGTTCTTCGAGGCGGACGCCCGCAAGCAGTCCCTCCTCGACATCCAATACCACGCCCACTGGCGCGGCGAATCCGGCGTGCACGGGCAGGGAAGCCGCCGCCACGGCAAGCGCGGCAAGCCCACCGTCATCGCGGTGCCCCCCGGCTCCCTCATCTACCCCCTCGACTCGGACGTCCCCGTTGCGGACCTCAAGGATCCGGGCGATCGCTTTCTCGCCGCCAAGGGCGGCCGCGGCGGCCGCGGAAACGCGCGGTTCGCCACGGCGACCCACCGGCTCCCCCGGTTCGCGGAACGCGGCGAACCCGGCGACGAGATCGAGTACCGCATCGAGCTCAAGATCATCGCGGAAGTCGGGCTCGTCGGCCTCCCCAACGCGGGCAAGTCGACCTTCCTCGCCGCGGTCAGCCGCGCGCAGCCGAAGGTCGCGGATTACCCCTTCACGACGCTCTCGCCCAACTTGGGCGTCGCGACGCTCAGCGACTATCGCACCTTGACCATCGCCGACATCCCCGGCATCGTCGAAGGCGCCGCGGACGGACGCGGCCTCGGGCATGACTTCCTGCGCCACATCGAGCGCACCCGCGTCCTCCTCCTCCTGATCGACCTCGCCGATCCGAACCCCGTCGCGACGCGCGACGTCCTCGAAAACGAGCTCGTCTCGTTCAGCGACGTTTTTGCGGACCGTCCCCGCGTCGTCGCCCTGAACAAAGCCGACATCCCGGAGAACCGCGCCCGCTACGATGAACTCGCCGCCGAGCTCGACCAACCCTCCCTGATCTCGGGAGCGACCGGAGAAGGCGTCGACGACCTTCTCGAGCGCCTCTGGCAGCGGGTCGACGCCGCGCGGCGCGAGGAAGCGCTGGGAACGGCCGAAGAGCCGCCCGAGCATGAATATGTTTTTGAGGCGCCCTACACCATCGAACCGACCGCGGACGGCTACCGCGTCTTGGGCCGATCAGTCGAACGGGCGGTGCGCATGCTCGACTTCGACAACGAAGAGGCCGTGCGCTATTTCCAGGGGCGACTCCAGCGCATGGGGGTGCTCAAAGCCCTCAAGCGCCTGGGCGCCCAACAGGGGCAGACGATCTACATTGGGGACATCGAACTCGAGTATCACCCGGACTGACGCCGGGCCGCGCCCAGACGCGTCGTTCCGCACGCTTGTCGTGAAAGTCGGCACCACGCTGCTCAGCAACGAGCGCGGCTTCGACGGCCGCATCCTCGAGCAGCTCGTCAAGGAGCTGGCCGCGATCAAACGCGAGCGCGCGATGAACATCCTTATCGTCTCTTCCGGAGCCATCGGCTGCGGCATGAACGTCCTCGGCCTCCGCGAACGCCCCAAGTCGCTGCCCCTCAAGCAGGCCACGGCCGCCGTCGGCCAGTCGCGCCTCATGCACTACTACGAGACCCTGTTCCAGACCTACGGCGACGGACTCCGCACCGCGCAGGTCCTCCTCACCGTCTCCGAACTCGACAACCGCGAGACCTACCTCAACATCCGCAACACCCTCCACGCGATCTTCGAGCTCGAACACGTGATCCCCGTCGTCAACGAGAACGATTCCGTCGCCATCGAGGAGCTCCGCTTCGGCGACAACGACACCCTCTCCGCGCGCGTCGCCGCCGAGATCGGCGCAGACCTCCTCATCGTCCTCAGCGACATCGACGGCCTGTACGACCGGAACCCGCGCCAACACCCGGACGCCCAGCTCATCCCCTACGTCGAGCGCGTCACGCCGGAAATCGAAGCCCTCGCGGGAGACACCCTCGTCGAAACCTCGGTCGGCGGCATGCGCACCAAGCTGCACGCCGCACGCATCGCCGGCGCCTCCGGCGTCCCCATGGTCATCTGCAACGGCCGCCGTCCGCGGATCATCCACGACGTCCTCGCCGGCACGGCCCCCATGACCTGGTTCGACGCCGCCGGCGCCGCCCTGTCGCACAGAAAACGCTGGATCGCCTTCGGCCGCGCGGCCCGCGGCGCCGTCCACGTCGACGCCGGCGCGCGCGACGCCATCGTCCGCCACGGGCGCAGCCTGCTCGCCGCGGGCGTCACCTCCGTCTCCGGCGCATTCCAGGCCGGGGCCGCCGTGCAGGTGCTCGACCCCACCGGCAAACCCATCGCGCGCGGCCTGGCCAACTACAGCAGCGAACAGCTCAACCTCATCAAAGGCGCCAAGAGCGGCGACATCGAGCGCCTGCTTGGCCGCAAGGATTTCGATGAGGTCATCCACCGCGACAACCTCGTGCTGATCTAGCCGCGCATCCGCGTCCGATTGGGTTGCACCCCCTCAACTTGCTACGATGCGGCAAACCCGCCGCCCGCGGCGCAGACGGAAGGGCAACGTGAAGAGATGACTGATTCCCACGCACAACAGACCGCCAACCCCCTTCAGGAACAGATCCGCCGCATCGGCGTGCAGGCGCGCCACGCGTCCCACGCTCTCCGCGGCCTCTCCAGCAGCATCAAAGACGACGCGCTCCGCATCGCCGCGGCCAAGCTCCGCGCCTCCGCCGCGAGCCTGCAGCAGGCCAACGCGAAAGACATCGAGGCCGGCCGCGCCAAAGGCCTCGGCGGCGCGCTTCTCGACCGCCTCGAACTCACCGACAAGCGCATCGAAGCCATGGCCGAAGGCCTCGAACAGGTCGCCGCGCTGCCCGACCCCGTCGGCGACATCGTCAGCCAGACCATCCGCCCCGACGGCCTCCGCATCGCACAGATCCGCCAGCCCATCGGCGTCATCGGCATCATCTATGAGAGCCGACCCAACGTCACCGCCGACGCCGCCGCCCTCTGCCTCAAGTCCGGCAACGCTGTCGTGCTCCGCGGAGGCTCCGAGGCTATCCACTCCAACCTGGCCATCGCGGAACGCTTCTCCGAAGGCGTGCGCGAAGCCGGCGCGCCCGAACACGCCGTGCAGATCATCACCACCACCGACCGCGCCGCCGTCGGCGAAATGCTCCAGCTCGACGACGCCATCGACGTCATCGTGCCCCGCGGCGGCCGCGCGCTCATCGAGCGGATCTACGCCGAGAGCCGCATCCCCGTCATCGCCCATCTCGACGGCATCTGCCACACCTACGTCCACAAGGACGCCGACCTCGACATGGCCGAATCCATCTGCCTGAACGCAAAGCTCCAGCGCCCCGGCGTCTGCAACGCCATGGAAACCTTGCTCGTCCACCGCGACATCGCCGGGGCCTTCCTGCCCCGCATCGCCGCCCGCCTGCGCGAAGGCGGCTGCGAACTCCGCGGATGCGCCGAGACCCGCCGCCATATCGACTGCGCCGAGGCGACCGAAGACGACTGGCGCACCGAATACCTCGACCTCATCTTGTCGATCCGCGTCGTGGACGACCTCGACGCCGCCATCGACCACATCAACC
>DIWA01000092.1:17054-17221 GCA_002422525.1 Candidatus Hydrogenedentes bacterium UBA6118 | reverse complement strand
CAACCCAGGACCCCCGGGACCCATCCGACCGCCAGGACCCATCGGCCGATCCTCAGCGGACAGAACGCCATCGTCATTCCTATCGATCCGGTCAAACGCGTCCTTCGGGAAGTCCGGCAAGACTGCCGTCAGCTCCTCGCGGGTCACCTTCTTGTCCTCGTCTGCGT
>DIWA01000092.1:0-17043 GCA_002422525.1 Candidatus Hydrogenedentes bacterium UBA6118 | reverse complement strand
CCATCGGACCCCCGGGACCCATCCGACCGCCCGGACCGCCGACGCCCATCGGACGATCGTTCGGTGTCAGATACCCGTCTCCGTCGCTGTCGATCATCTTGAAACGCTCCGGGGTCATCCCGGGACGCACCGCCTGCAGCTCATCAAGGGACACCTTACCGTCACCGTCCGCGTCAGCGTCCATGATGCGCTGGACGATCCCGCGTCGTCCGTCAGGGCGCGGACCGATCGGTCTGCCTTGACCCTGCGAGACGCCGCGACCTTCTCGCCCGCCGGGTCCCGAGCCGCGCAGCCGACCAGCGGGACCTCGCCGGCCGCCGCGGTCAGCCGCCGTGAGCGCACCGTCTCCGTCGCTGTCGATCATCTTGAAACGCTCCGGGGTCATCCCGGGACGCACCGCCTTCAACTCCTCGAACGTCACCTTCCCATCGCCGTCCGCGTCCGCGTCCATGAAGACGCCGCCGCGACGCGGGGGGGTCTGCCCAGGGGCGTCCTGAGCCAACGCAACTGCAGGGGCGATCAGAACGGCCGCAGCCGTTACGCCCGCTATGAGCCATCCGCTTGCTTTCATCTCACACACTCCTTGAGGCGCCATGCGCCCTGGTTACTGACTGAACCGTCGCGCGACCGACACCTGTTCAAACCCCACAGGGCGAACAGAGTTCCGAGCGGTCGTTTTGACGGTCGCCGGAGCGACCCGTAGAATGTCGGACCGATGCGGTCGCGGGGGCCGTGATCTTGGAGCGATCATGCTGAGTGAGACGCAGCAACAGAAGTGTGTGGGCAACGGGGTGCGTGCGAGTTTCGCGGAAGCGTACCCGACGGCGGGGCGCCCGAGCGTCTGCCGCGTGCCGGGCCGGATCAACCTGATCGGCGAGCACGTGGACTACAACGGGCTGCCGGTGCTGCCGATGGCGATCGATCGGGACACGGTGATCGCGTACGCCCCGCGCACGGACGGACAGATCCATCTGCACAACGCCGGTCCCGATTTCGACCCGGACTGGTTCACGAACGGCCCGCACATCTCCCCCTCGCCCGCCGGCGCATGGACGAACTACGTGAAAGCCGCGGTCGTCGGGCTGAACGAAGCCTACGCGCCTGCAGCGTACCCGGGTATGGACCTCTACGTTGCGGGCGAAGTGCCGGTGGCGGCGGGGCTGAGTTCGTCAACATCGCTGGTGGTGGCGTCCGCGCTGGCCTACCTGGATGTGTTGGGGCTTCGGCTCGATGTGGACGTGGACCGCATCGAACTCGCGACACTGCTCGCGGAAGCGGAGCACTATGTGGGCACGCGCGGCGGCGGCATGGACCACGCCATCCTGCTGCTGGGGAAGCGCGGCCACGCATGCAAGATCGACTTCATCCCGATGCGGGTTGAGGAGACGCCGCTGTTCGACGACTACGTGGTGGTCGCGTGCCACACCATGGTCCGGGCGCACAAGACCGGCGAATCGATGCACCGCTACAACGAAGGCCCGGTCACCTGTCGCTTGCTGTGCGCCCTGGTGGAGGCGGAGGCCCGCGAGGCCTATGGCGACGAGGTCGAGCTGTCCGTGCTGGGCGACCTGTGGTACGGCCCGCTGTGCCTCACCGACGCGGAGGCGCGGGCGCTGATCGACCGCGCCACGCCCGAGCCGTACACGACGCTGAACGCGGCGTCGCGCCGGTTGGGGATCTCGGTCGAGCAGATCCGAAAGCGGTGGCTCGGCGACTTGCCGGAGCCGCCGGAGGGGTTCACGCTGCAAGCCCGGGCCCGCCACCAACTCACTGAATATGAGCGGGTCGAGCGCGCGCGTGACCTGTTGCTGGCGGGCGACGTGGCCGGCTTCGGCGAACTGATGTATGCCAGCCACGCCAGTTGCGCCGGCGACTACCGCGTGAGCTGCGCCGAACTGGATGCGCTGGTGGACATCGCGCGGGATGCCGGCGCCGTGGGCGCGCGGATGACCGGCGCGGGCTTCGGCGGATGCACGGTCAATCTGGTGCACGCCGCGCAGGTGGAGCCCTTCCGTGCGGCGATGCATGCGCGCTATTACGCACCCCGCGGCGTCGCTATCGAAGACCTCGACACCGTGGTGCTGGCGGCGCGTCCCGCCGACGGAGCGGGGTATGCGAATGACTGACGCCGACCAGGGCCAGAACCGTCAACCGCTTCAAAAGCGGTTGCTCAGCAAAGACTTATAGACTCTCTCACCTTTGACACAAACTGCGAATCGTGCTACAGTGCAGATGAGGAGGCCGCAAGGCAGCGCCCCCTCGAGTGTTCGGTTGGTTATGGCCGGGCCGTGGGTTGCCGTTGACAGAGACGAGCGCCCCGAACGACGTGCCCCCGATCGGGTCGGGTCATGTTGGGAAGTGAGGTCGTCGGTGCCTAAGTTCGCGTATAAGGGGATGGACCAGGAGGGCAAGGAGTCTTACGGCGTTGTTGAGGCCGATTCGGAAGCCGAGGCCCTGAACAAGGTCGGCAGGACGGGGCTCCTGGTCACGGAGGTGAGGGCGGCCAACGTCACAGACGAGTGGCGGCTCAAGTGGAAGGAGCAGCGGGATCAGTTCCGCCGGTCCGAGCAGGCCAAACAGGAACGGCGGAAGGCGGCGCATCCGCGGCAGCGTCTGGTGGTGGGCTATCTAGACGGACGCAGGCTTTACGGCATGTGCTTCGCCCTGAATCCCAAGGAGAACTCGTTCCATCTGGACACGGTCGGCGACGACGAGCGCACCACGGGCGAGACCGTGCAGGTGCGGTTCAGCGAACTGAAGGCCGTGTTTCTGGTAAAGAGCTTCGACGGCAACTTCGACAAGTCGATACGGTATCCGGAGGTCGGCGAGACGGGTCAGGAACTGGTCGTCGAGTTTCGCGATGGCGAGGTGATCCGGGGGCATACGCTGCGGCACTATGATCCGGATGACCCGCGGTTCCACGTGATTCCGCGCGACCCGAACACGAACAACATCAGCGTTCTCGTGGAGCGGACGGCGCTCGCGGGGGCCTACACGCCGGAGGAATACAAGGAGAAGCTCGAGCGCGATCGCGAGGAGCAGCGACGCGAAGGCGCCACATCGCTCACGCAGGAAGAGACGATGGGCGACTTCTACTTCGAGACGCGCAACTATGAGGCCGCGCTGGAAAGCTACAATGAAGCCGCGCGGGGTCAACCGCAATCCACGCGCCTGCGGCGCAAAATTCTCGCCACCAAGTATAATATAGGGGTGCAGTACATCAAGCGTCGGGAGTACCAGCAAGCGCTTCAGATCATGGAGGAGGTCCACAAGGTCGACCCGGCGAACGAGCACGCCAAGAAGAAGATCCTCCAGTTGCGCAAGGTCGTGGAGCGCGAGCGCGAGGGCAAGAACCGGCGGACCTGACGCCGGGGCGCATGTCCCCTCTCCATCGCATAGGCATCCGTACGGCGGCGCCGTTCGCCCGATAAGCCTCTACGCCCCTTTGTATAGGAGCTAGAAGGGAACTACCGTCTTTATGCAGATTGCTATTATCGCGGACCTCCATGCGAACTTGGAGGCCGCGCTTGTCGTGTTCAGAGAGATCGACGCCCGCAAGCCCGACCGCATCCTCTGCCTGGGCGACCTCACCGGGTACAACGCCAACCCCAATGAAGTCGTCGATCTCATCCGCGAGAGAAACATCCCGACTGTTATGGGCAACCACGACGCCGCGGTGTGCGGTCTGGAAGACCCGTGGTTCTTCCGCGCGGCGGCCAAACGCGCCATCGAGTGGCAGATGGAGGTCCTGCGCGAGGACAACCGCCAATGGTTGGCCAGTCTCCCCGAGCAGATCCAGTTCAGCGGCTCCTGTCTCGGGGTGCACGGCTCGCCCAGCAGTCGCGATGACTACATCATTGACTGGCTCGACGCGATGCGCCAGCTCGACTACCTCAACGGGCGCGAGAACGTGAACCTGTGTTTCTTCGGCCACAGCCATCGTCCGTCGTTCTTCAGTGAGACGGGCAACACGAACATGGCCGAGCCGGGCGCTGTACGTCAGATTTCCCCGTCGAACCGCTACTTCATCAACCCGGGCGCCCTGGGACAACCGCGCGACCGCGACCCCCGCGCCGCGTGGGGCCTGTTCGACGCCCAGAAGATGACCTTCGAGTTCTGCCGCGTCGAGTATGACGTGGAGACCTGCGCGCGGAAGATTCTGCAAGCGGGTCTGCCTCAGGAACTGGCCCGCAGGCTCTACAAAGGAAAGTGAGCGCCTCGTTCCCCATGGAGATCCGCAGTCGGCACACGGAGGCGTCGCCCGCCCCCGACGACACGCAGGCGATCCGCGAACGACTCGAGGCGCTGGAGACGCGGATCCTGCGACCCGGCGCGGCCCTGGCCGCGGAATCGCGGGGGCGCAACCGCCCGGAAGACGAGCACGCCTACCGGACGGCCTACCAGCGCGATCGCGATCGCATCCTGCACACGAAGGCGTTTCGGCGTCTCAAACGGAAGACGCAGGTCTTTCTCGCGCCCGTGGGCGATCACTATCGCACGCGACTCACCCACACCCTCGAGGTGGCGCAGATCGCCCGCACGACGGCGCGCGCCCTGCAACTGAATGAAGACCTCACGGAAGCGATCGCCTACGGTCACGACTTGGGGCACACCCCGTTCGGTCACGCAGGCGAGACGGTGCTCAATGAAGTCTACGCAGGGGGATTCAACCATGCGGAGCAGAGCCTTCGCGTGGTCGACCAGATCGAGTCCACACGCCATGGTCGCGGACTCAACCTGACCTTCGAGGTGCGTGACGGCATCGTGAACCACTCACGGGGCAAGGTCATCCTCCTCGGCCGTCGGGAACGTTGCGCCGCAACGCTCGAAGGCGACGTCCTGAGCGTGTGCGACGCGATCGCCTACATCAACCACGACATCGACGACGCCGTGCGCGGCGGGGTGATCTCACTCTCCGACCTGCCGCGGGCCGCGCTGCGCCGCCTCGGCGAAACTTCCTCCGAACGGATCGACGCGATGGTGACGGCGCTTGTCGAGGGAAGCCGGGGCGATTGCATCGGGATGGTCGAGGACGTGCGCGAGGCGACCTGGGAACTGCGGTCGTATCTCTATGCGAACCTCTACCCTTGCGAGACGATTCACCGCGAGATCCAGAAGTGCAAGAAGATCCTGCGGGAACTGTACTATTACCTGCTGGAGAATCCGCCGGAACCGGTCCTGCAGGAGGAAGACGGGGACGCGTTGGAACGGCGCGTCGTGGACTTCGTCGCCAGCATGACCGACGAGTACGCGCTTGAGTTGTACCGACGGATGTTCTTCCCGGAAAACTGGCACGGTTGACGATCGCGGCCGTTCGGTTCACACGCCGGCGACGGACGGAGGTTGCGTTTCACTGGGGGGCCTCGCTTCCAGGGGGTTGAATCCCCTGCGCCCGGGGCCTATGGTTCTGCGACGGCCCGCCTCGGTGCGTACGGCGGGCGCGAGGAGGAGACATGGTTAAGGTTACGCTATTGGGGGCGGGCAGCGGGTTCACCTTGCCGTTGTTCACCGACATCCTGAACATCGAGGGCGTGGACCGCGGCATCATCGGCCTGGTCGACATTGATGCGAAGCGCCTGGCGATCAACATCAAGCTCATGGAGCGCGTGATCGAGCTGCTCGGCAAGAAGGGCTGGCGCGTCGAGGCGTCGACGGATCGCTGCGAGATCCTACCCAAGACCGACTACCTGATCAGCACGGTCGAGGTGTCGGGCGTACACTGCGTGCGGCACGATTACGACATCCCGCTCAAGTACGGGATCGACCAGTGCATCGGCGACACGATCGGGCCGGGCGGGGTCATGAAGGCCCTGCGCACGCTGCCGGCGTTCATTGAGATCCTGCAGGATGCCAAGCGCCTGTGCCCGAACGCGCTGCTGATGAACTACACCAACCCCATGTCGATCATGTCGCTCGGAACGGTCCGCACCACGGATCAGCCATACGTCGGCCTGTGCCATTCGGTGCAGGGATCCTCGCGTCATCTGGCCAACGTGGCGGGCGTGCCCTACGACGAGATGGAGTGGCGTTGCGGCGGCGTCAACCACATGGCCTGGTTCACCGAGCTGCGACACAAGGGCAAGGACCTCTACCCCGTGCTGTTGGAAGCGATCGAAGACCCGGAGGTCCTCGAGAAGGACCCGGTGCGGTTCGAGATCATGCGGCAGTTCGGGTACTTCGTGACGGAGTCCAGCGGGCATTTCTCGGAGTACGTCCCGTATTTCCGCAAGCGCAAGGACCTTATCAAGAGGTACTGCCGAGACGGGTTCCTGGGCGGTTCGGGCTTCTACGCGAACAGTTGGCCGGAATGGCGCCAGAACGTTGACAAGCAGCGTCGCGCGATGGCGAGCGGCAAGGAGGATATCCCGCTGAACCGGGGACTCGAGTACGCCGCGGACATCATCGAGGCGCATCTGTTCGACCGGCCGACGATCATCCACGCGTCCGTTCCGAACACGGGGCTGATCCCGAACCTGCCGTTGGACGGCGTGGTCGAGGTGGCCGTGCTGGTCAACCGGGAAGGCTACACGCCGAGCTACTTTGGCCCGTTGCCGGAGCAAGTGGCCGCGCTCTGCCGGTCGAACATGGCTGTGTACGAACTGACGGTGCAGGGGATCCTCAACGGCGATCGGGAGAGCATCATTCATGCGATGATGCTGGATCCGCTGAGCGCGGCGGTGTGTTCGCCGGCGGAGATCCGCGAGATGGCTGAAGAGCTGTTCGCGGCGGACCGCAAGTACATCCCCGCCTGGTGCGCCAGCAAGCCGAAGGCGGCGAAGAAGGCCAAGAAGAAGAGCGGCGCCGCGCGCAAGCGCAAGGCGAAGCCGGACGACGCCGTCTCCGAGGTGTCGTCGATGGCGGCGCGGAAGTAGCCGGAACGAATGGTGATGCGGGGGTCGGCGACGACGCCGGTCCCCGCGTCACGCTGCACATGAAGACGACGGACCGGAGAACGCGAAGGATCCGGGCGTGACCGAGTTCACCAAACTGAAGATGGCCTTCTCAGTGGCCTTGCTCGCAGCCTTGTTCATGCTGCGATCGCTTTTTGACCGCGTCTCCGGCTACACCTTCACCTTCCTCGGTCTCGATATCGAACTGCTGCTCCTCTACTACCTCTTCGCGGGCGCCCTCGGCCTGTCCGCCTATTGCTTCGCACTCGAGCTGCTCGCGGGCCGATCGGCCTCGCCTCTCGCCCAGAAGGCGGGAAACACGTTCTATGCGCTCGCTGTGCTGATGCCGCCGGCGTTCATCGCGGTGTTTCTGATCGCGCATGCGTCCGAGCGTCTCGCCTACTGGTTGGGCGACCCCGCATACGGCATCGCGTTCAGCGTGGCGATGCTGCTCCTGGTCGCCGCGCTGGGAATCTACGTCCTGCGCTCGCTCGGACGCGCGATTGGCGAACGCGACCGATCGTTCACGGTGAACCAACTCGGCGACGAAGAGGCCGCGTCGCTGACGAAGGCGACGGGGCTGCTTGAAGCCGGACTCTTCGACCTCGCCGTGGTGCAGTCGTTTCAGACGATCGAGACCTCCCTGCGCCGACTTCTGCTCGCCCGCGGCGTGGCTCCGCGCAGATGGACCATGAAAGAGATCATCGCGACGGCGCAGCGCCACGACCTGATCTCGGATGCGGATCGGCAGGTTCTGCACGACATCCGGGTGCTGCGGAACAGCGTGATCCATGAAGCGCGCGAGGTGGACCGCACGGAGACGGAGGACGTGATCGACGCCACGCGTCGCTTGGTGACCCGGTTCCACATGCGAACGGCGAACGGGGACGCGGATCCGGATCAACACTCGGAGGCGGCGCCGGAACCGCGGGACGACCCCGGAACCGGGGCCGATTCACCCGTCTGAGAAGCCTTCGACCCACGCGGCGGATAACCGTTTGCGCAGGCGATTCACCTCGCGCGGCGCCAGATGCCGCCACTCTCCGGGACGGAGCCGCCCGATGTGGAGGTTCCCAAGCCCCACCAGCCGAATCTCGAAGGGCGCGTGGCCCATCGCATCGAGGATACGGTTCACAGACACGCCCTGTCCCTCATAGACGGTGAGCCGCACAACGGATGTCCGCATCCCGCTGTGGAGGAGCACCGCCCTCGCGCGGACCGGACGCGCCACCCCAACCTCGATCCCGTCGGACGAGAGCCGCCTGAGCCGTTCGGGCGTGACGAGCCCCTCGACCGAAGCGACGTAGGTGCGCTCGACCTGATGCGGGTTCTCATGCAAGGCATGCGCCAGATCGCCGTCGTTGGTGAGCAAGAGCAGCCCCTCGGCGTCGCGGGGGAGATGGCCTACCGGGTAGACTCGCGCGCCGACCCCTTTGAGGCAGCGGGCAATCGTGGGCGTGTCGTCTGTAGTGCTCAGGGTGCTGAGCAGGCCGCGCGGCTTGTTCAGGATCAGGTAGACCCGCTCCGGCGGACGCACCAGACGGCCATCCACCATCACCTCGTCGCTCTCCGGATCCACCACGTCGCCAAAAGCCGCCGGGGTCGCATTGATAGATACGCGTCCCTTGGCCACGAGGTCTTCCGCCTGGCGTCGGGTGCAGATCCCGCAGTCGGCGATGTACTTCTGTATGCGTACCATAGGCGTCTCCACGCAATCGGCGCGCGGCGCCCCGCGAGCCACGCGCACAATCGCGCGCTAACCAGTATACGGCGTCGCGGGCCTGATGGCTAGGTTTTTTCCTTTTCGTGTCGGCGAGACCGCGATCAGGCGCTCGCCGGAGAGACGACGCGCGCGACTATCGCTCCGTGTCAGTGGTCTGGGTCCGGCCATCTTGCTATAGTGTGACCCATGCGAAACATCCACCAGATCCGGGAAGTATCGACCCTGTCGTTCAACGAACGCGTGCTGCAGGAGGCGGAGGATTCGCGGAACCCGCTGATGGAGCGACTCAAGTTCCTGGGCATTTTCTCCTCGAACATGGACGAGTTCTTCAAGGTGCGGGTGGCCAGTATACACCGCCGAATCGAACTCGGGCGGCGCAGCCTCCGGGAGGTGCTGGAGGAGGTCAACACGCAGGCCAGGCTGCTGGACGATCGGTTCCGCGCCGCCTACGCGGAGATCACGCACGAGTTGGCCGGCGAGGGCGTGCGAATCCTGACAGAAAAGGAGATCGGCGAGCATGGCGCGGAGACCGTGGCGTGGCTGCAGGAATACTTCCGTGAGAAGGTTCTGCCGTCCCTCGTGCCGCTCATCGTCCGATCCGATCATCCCCTGCCGCAGCTCACGGACGGCGCCCTGTACTTCGGCGTGCGGATGTGGGGATCGCGGTACGCATACGCGATCCTCAAGATCCCCTCGAGTCTCCCCCGGTTCGTCGAGCTGCCGAACGGCAACATCATGTACGTCGACGACGTCATCCGATACATGCTCGCGGACATTCTGTACATCTTCGAGTACGAGCGTGCGGAGGCCTATGAGTTCAAGGTGTCGCGCGACGCCGAGCTGGACATTGACAACGATTTCTCCGAAGGCTACATCCGGAAAATGGAGCGCGTTCTTGAGCAGCGCAAGGGCGGCCGTCCGACCCGGCTGGTCTACGACGCCGCCATGCCTGCGGGACTGCGAGGGATGCTGGTTCGTGAGCTGAGCATCGGCGAGGGCGACACGGTGATCGCGGGCGCACGCTATCACAACATGAAGGACCTGATGCAGTTCCCGAACCGTCGCCCGGATCTCGCGTTCAGCCGGGTAGCGCCCGCGCATCACCCCGTTCTCAGAGGACCGCGTTACCCCATCCTGGATCTGCTCGACCATCAGGATGTGCTGGTCAACTACCCCTATCAGTCGTTCGACCATGTGATCCAGGTCCTGCGGGAGGCGGCGATCGATCCGCGCGTGGACGAGATCAAGATGACACTCTACCGCGCGGCGCAGACGTCGCAGGTCGTGAATGCGCTGGTCAATGCGGCGCGGAATGGGAAACGCGTTTTCGTGTCGATCGAGCTGCAGGCCCGGTTCGACGAGCTGAACAACATCGAGATCTCCGAGAAACTGGCGGAGGAGGGGGCGACCGTCGTGTTCGGAATCCCCCCGATGAAGGTGCACGCGAAACTCATCCTGATCCGGCGCGGTTCACACACCTACGCCGGGCTATCGACCGGCAACTTCAACGAAGTGACGGGGCGGCTCTACGTGGACAGCATCCTCCTCACCTCCGACCGGCGGCTGACCACGGAGGTCAACCGCGTGTTCGAGTTTCTCGAATACGCCTCGCGGGTGCGGACCGTGCTGCGCGGCCCCTCTTTCCGAAACCTGCTGGTCTCCCCGTTCAACATGCGCCGCATGCTGATGCAACTGATCGACGAGGAGAAAGAGAAAGGCGCCGACGGCTACCTGCTGGTCAAGGTCAACCACCTCACGGACAACAGCCTCATCCGCAGGATTCGCGAGGCGGCCGAGGCGGGCGTGAAGATGGACTTCATCGTACGCACGACCTACGCGATGCTCCCCCACGCCAATGTGCGCGCGATCTCCATTCTCGGTCGCTACCTGGAGCACCAGCGTGTGCTCATCTTCGGCAAGGGGGCCGACCGACGCGTCTTCATGAGCTCGGCGGATCTGATGGAGCGCAACCTGGACTGGCGGGTCGAGGTTGCGTTCCCAATCTACGACGAGCGCCTGAAGCGGCAGATCTCAGACATGATGGCGATCCAGGTTCGCGACAACGTGAAGGCGCGCATCCTCGACGAGACCCAGTCCAATGCGTACGTCCACTCAGGCGAAGGCGAGATCGCCGCGCAACGCGAGACGCACCGGTATCTCGTTCAACTGCACGAGGCCGCCGTCGCGCAATCCCTGAACCGGCCGATCGAGCAGCCGCCCGCCGCTCCCACGCACCGCGTACGCGCGCAGGCGGCGGGCGAGGATCGCTGACCTCCGAGCCGCTCAGGCCTATGGCTGTTCGTCGGCGCTGCGGCCGTAGATCGCCGGGAGCGGAACATCCTTGAGCCGCAGATACACGGACAACTGACCGCGGTGGTGGATGAGATGGCTCAGGATGAACCCGCGCAGCACGTCGGCCCGCGACGCTTCCACCATCACCGTCCCGTTGGCGATCAGCTTCCACGTCGCCCGCATCTGCTCATCCGAGAGTCCGGTCATGGCCTTCTTCGCAGACGCGATCGAGGCGTCATGCTTGGCCAGCAGCTCTTCCCGCGACTTCGCGATCCAGGGCGTGTACTCGCCGGGAATCTCAAACTCGTCCTGTCCGCATATCCCCACCGCCAACTCCGGGCAGCTCGCCATGTGAGAAGTCAGCTCCCCCAAAGACATGGACTTGGGGTGAGGCCTCCAGTCGGCGTGTTCCATAGGCGTCCGTTCGAGCAGCTTGCGCGTGCTCCCCGACTCCTCCTCCAACTGCGCTATCATCGATTCGACCATACTCATGCTCTTCTCCTCGTGTGTTACGTAAGGGCGCCCTTGGCCGCGGCGGTTGTCGACGCGGCGCATCCAAGAGGGAAACGCCAGGCATGGTGCGTCCCATTTCCACTCCCCGCGGCGGCCGCCTCCGCATTGGCCCGGGCGGCCGCGAGAGCGCGGCAAATCCAATATATGGTATCAAACAGAAGAGCTTGCATGTATGTAGTGTCCGTGCTACCATCACATCGACATGTGGGGTTGCAGGCGGATTCCCCGCCCAAGCCACACCACATATTGTGATTGGCGGGACCATGGGCCGACAATGGGGATCGGCGAGGAGCGATCGGTGAATAGAACCTGCGTGCTCCTTCGCTTGCCAGGCTATCCTTTCCAGCTTGACGCGCTCTTGCCGGACCGCCGGCTTGCGGAGGCTGCAGCCGTCCTGGACGGCCTCGGCGCAAGGTTCGTTACGCTGGACCTCGGAACGCCCGACTTGGTGACCCAAGTGGTCCCGTTCGAGCATCGCGCGATCACCCGGCGCATCGTGGACCGCTTCCTGGACCCCGTCGAACCCGGCGGCGTCGCCGACCTTCAGGTGCTGTGGGCGCTGCGCACCACGCATCGCGCGTTCCTGAGACTCCGCGGCCAAGCATGTGCGGCGGCAGCGGAGAACGCGGGACGCCATCGTCCCGACCTTGTGTGCCTGTCGGTTCACACCATGGACGACGTGGCGGCGGCGCGCCTGGTCGCGGAGCGCATCGTCGGGGCGCGCAGCGGCGTGCGCGTGGTGCTGATGGGCGCAGCGGCGGAGTCGTGGCGCGGCCGCCTACTGGACAACTGTCCGGCATGCTGCGGCGTGATCTGGGGACCCATGGGGAGCGTCCTGCCCCGCCTGCTCCGATCCGGCTCGACGCCGACGGATGCAGCGGGGTTCTCCGCGCGCACGAGCGCGGGGTCGTCGCAGTGGACGCTGCGCCCCGGCCAAGACCTCGTGACAGCGGAAGACGCACGGACGCCGCCCGCGTACGACCCGACGCTTTACCCTGCGTTGGCCGATCGCGCCGCGAAGCTGCAGATCTTCGAGATCAACGATCGCCCCGCGGCTGGGAGCGCGTCGACGGATGGCTATGCCATCCGCGAGGCGGACGAGGATGCTGGTCTGCCCTCCATCGCGTCGCACTGCGACACCATAGAGGCCGTGATGGACCAGTTGGGCGCGCGGGCGTTCCACTTCGACGCCGACAGCGCCAGTGAACGCCGGGCCGCCGCGCTGCACATGGGGCTCACCCATCGGAACCTCAATCCGGTCTTCAGCCGATCGTGTCACGTTCCGCGTACCAGCCCCCAAGCGATGGCGCTGCTGCGTCGGTGCGGGTGCGAGGCCGTTCGCCTCAGGATCGAGTCGGGCAGCCAGCGACTCCTGGAAGACTACTACGGTTACGACACCACCGTGACGCACGCCGAGGCGACTTTCCTCGCGGCTCGGGACGCAGGGCTGTTCGCGGTCGCGGAGTTCGGCTACCCCGCCCCGGCGGACGACCGACACACGGCGGCGGAGACCCTGCGCCTGGCGGTCCGAACGGGTCTGCAGGCGGCGGTCGTCCGCTTGCCGTTCCCCGCTACGACCGGAGCATGGGCGCGTGATCCGGAACGGTTCGGCTTCGCGGCCGCGGAGCCGCGCCCGCCCGCGCCCACGCGCTTTCCGCTTCCGGTCGACCGTTGGCAGCTTCCCGCGTGCCGCCACGGGAACCGCAGCCATGGCGAGGTGGTTCACGCCCAGGAGCAGTTCATCGCCGACTTGGCGCAATGCGGCGTGAACACGACGGGTTCCGAGC
This sequence comes from Candidatus Hydrogenedentes bacterium UBA6118, assembly GCA_002422525.1. Taxonomy (GTDB): domain Bacteria; phylum Hydrogenedentota; class Hydrogenedentia; order Hydrogenedentales; family SLHB01; genus UBA6118. Next base: position 3,838 of record DIWA01000092.1, on the reverse strand, counting down.
ATCTCGCCTTGATCGCCCGGGCGCTCGGCAGCGGGGCTTGCACCGCTGAATTCGCCACGCGGGTCGTGCGCATGTTATACACAGGGGACGCGGAGAGCCTTCGGAGCCTCGTGCGCCAGTTCAACGATGCGGCCCGCACGATGCCGGCGCCCGCGGTCCAAACCGAGTCCTCGCCCGTACGCCGGGCCGTCGGCGACTGAAGACGGACCCATCCGCGCGGGCCGGCCGAAGCGGAGGACCGCTTCGCCCAGCGCCGCCCGAGACGCGGCGCATGAACCAGAGCAGGAGTAGACGCCAGTATGTCCAAACACCCCCACGTTGTAGGTCTGGGTTCGCCCATCATGGATATCCTCGCCCAAGTCAGCGACGACTTCATCGCCGAACTCGACGGGGAGAAGGGCGGCATGGTGCTCATCGATGATGACGCGATGGGCCGCATCCTCTCGAAGCACACGGGTCCCACCCACTCGGCCTGCGGGGGGTCCGCGGCGAACACGATCTTCGCGCTCCTCCAGTTGGGTCTGCCGTGTTCGCTTGTCGGCAAGATCGGCGACGACGACACCGGGCGCGCGTACCGCAAGAAGTTCGAAGCGATCGGCGGCGACAGCCGGTCGCTCAAGGTCTCGGCGACAGACCCCACGGCCCGATGCCTCAGCCTGATCACCCCAGACAGCCAACGGACGATGCGCACGAATCTCGGGGCCGCGGCGACGATTCAGGCCGAGGAGATCGTTCCCAAGGACTTCGCCGACGCGACGCACTTGCACGTCGAAGGCTACACGCTGTTCAGCGGCGAGCTGGCGATGCGCGGCATGCAGCTCGCCCGCGCGGCCGGATGCACCGTGAGCCTGGACTTGGCGTCGTTCGAGGTTGTGCATGCAGCCGGCGACGCGCTGCCGGCGCTTCTGCGCGACTCCGTGGACATCGTGTTCGCGAACGAGGACGAGGCGCGCGCGTTCTGCGGAAACCCGGACCCGGAAACGGGCCTGGCCGCACTGGCCGAGCTATGCGACGTGGCGGCCGTGAAGATCGGCAAGGACGGCGCGTTGCTGCGACGCGGCGACGAGACCGTGCGCGTCGCGCCGGTGACCGCCCGCCATGTGGTGGACACGACCGGCGCGGGGGACCTCTGGGCAGGGGGCTTCCTCTACGGCTTCTTGAAGGGCGCTCCGCTCGCCGCGGCCGGCCGATGCGGATCCATCCTCGGCGCGGAGGCCGTCCAGCAGATCGGCGCGCAGATCCCCGACGCGCGGTGGGCGGGGATTCGGTCAGCCTGCACGGAGGCCCTGGCGGGCTGAGAGGTCAGCGGCCCTCCGTTCGCGCGTGCACCTCGCGCGATGTGAACCGGTAGTCGGCGCGCATCTGGAGCGCAGTCCCCCGCCACCGGAACCAGTACGAGAAGGTCTGCAGGAACGGGATCTCGTGGTCGTCGAGATGGTGGTCGAACCCGGTCGTCACGACGACGCGTCGGTTGAGATCGGGGACCTGTCCGAAGTATGCGGAGCGCCGCGTCCGATCGCCGACGCTGGGGTCGACCGGGACCCAGCCGATGCCGGGCGCGTGGAACTCCGCCCAGATGTGCGGGTCATCGGGTCTACTGGTCCAGAAGCCGACCTGCGCCCGCGCGGGGATGCCCGCAGCCCTGCACAGCGCGATGAACAACGCCGCATAGTCGCCGCACTCGCCCCGCCGGTTCGCCAGCATATCCGCGGCGCCCCACAACGTGCGCCGTCGGCCTTGGTCTGCATTGGGGACGTAGTCGCAGTGATCGAGCACGTACGCGTAGATCCGACGCGCCGCCTCGTAGACCGTATCCACGTCGCGCGCCGCGCCGGAGGGGAAGATCTCCCGCAGCGCTTCCTGTATCGCGGGGTCCGCTGACTCGACGCGCGTTTCGGGCTGCAGATACGGATCGAGGTCGGGCGCCACGCGACGAGGCATCGGCGCGCGACGCAGCTCGGGTTCGGAGATCCGCAGGTTCCAGCGATCGACGGCGTACGTCAGCGTGAACACATACCGGTCAGCGATCGGCGGATCGGCCACCCGTACATCGATGACCCGGGATCCGAACGGCTGCGTCTCGATGACTTCGCAGTAAGGATTGCGCTGTTGCACATCGATCGGGGTCGCGCTGATCGGCTCGATGCGCAGCCGCGGATGACCCAGCACGCGCTGGCCCGCGGTGTCCTCCGGAAACGGGATCACGACCCGGAGTTCCGCAGGCGCGCCGTCGTTCGTGCGGGTCAACGTGACCCGATGCTCAATCTCGTAGGTGCGCGGCGCAACGCGGCGCACCGCCCCATCGCCCTCTTGCTGCCCCGTCGCCGACGAAGATGCCAGGATGCAGGCGAACAACGCCCAAGACAGCGTCAAGGGAGAGCATACGGGGCGGGTTCGCGTTCGCATGGTCAGGCAACCGGTGGGCGGCACAGGGTTATTCCGATCTGCGTTCTGACATGGGACGGCGCGCGGCGTCAGAACCCCGGGGAACCGGAGTCATACAACTGGGCGAGTCGGGGCTCTCGGCCGAGCAACTGCCGCAGCTCGCTCGGTCCGACGCCGGGGTTCGGCGCGAGGAGACCGGTCACCGTCTGGACGAGCCGCCGCTCATCCGCGGTGATCCGTCCGTCGTCAAACACAACGACCAGCAACTTCTCGGCCAGATCCACGGCCCAGTAAGAAGCGCTGTCGCGATCGACCGCCGCGACCAGATCCTGAAGCGCCCGACGGTCCTGCTCCGGCACGTCGTAGCGCGCCGCGAACCCCGAGTGGCGCAGATGCAGGGCTTCGAGCGCTTCGGCCTTGCCGATCCGCATCCCCCGCTGAATGCTGAACGTCAGCCCGTAGAACACGATGCCCACGGCGACCACAATCAGTGCGAACGCAAGCCCGAGACCGACCGCGTAGTCTCGCGGGCGGGCGCGCGTCGGACGATCGGGCCTCGTCTGGGGATCCATGCGTGAGTCGCCTTCTTCCGTGTCGTGCCGCTATTCTATTGCCCCGAAGGAGCGAGGGCAAGATGATCGACGAACCATCCGGCCGCCGTACGCACCGGCGAACGGGCCACGACACCGCATCTGAAACGAGCGGCGGCGGGGCGGCGTTGACCGAGGGCGATGCGCGGGCGGCCCTGATGCGCGAGGTCGATCGCCTGCTCGAGGCGCACTTCGGCCCCCTCGACCCCCGACCGTCGGCGCCTCCGTTGGACGTACTGGTGCAGACCATTCTGTCGCAGAACACCACCGACACGAACACGCGGCGCGCCTTCCGGAACCTGCGTGCGGCGTTCCCGACCTGGTCGCTCGTGCGAGACGCGCCCGCGAGCGCCATCGAAGACGCGATCCGGTCGGCCGGGCTCGCGCGCACGAAAGCCCCAAGGATCCGTCGAATCCTGCGCGCACTGGACGCGGCGGGCGACCCGACCTTGGCGAGCCTCTCGCAGATGGGCGATGGCGCGGCGCTGGCCTACCTGGAGTCGTTCACGGGCGTGGGACCGAAGACGGCGCGGTGCGTATTGCTGTTTGCGCTGGGACGCGACGTCTTCCCGATCGACACGCACATCCTGCGGATCCTCCGCCGCCTGGGAGCGCTGCCCCCCGACGTCGGCGCGGCCCGTGCGCATCGCGAGGTCGTTGCGCTCGTTCCCCGCGGCCGCGCCTACGCGCTGCATCTCCGGCTCATCGCACTGGGCAGACGCGTCTGCCGACCCGCCAAGCCAAGTTGCGGGGAGTGTCCGTTGCGCGCGGCCTGCGCCCACGCCAAGCCAGACGCGCGGCCCTGAGGGGAGAGTTGCACGGACACAGATACGCCCGACCGTCCGTTGTGGAACGAACGCGCG
>DIWA01000087.1 GCA_002422525.1 Candidatus Hydrogenedentes bacterium UBA6118 | reverse complement strand
ACGAACCGCTGTCCAACCTCGACGCCAAACTCCGCGTGCAGATGCGCGCCGAGATCAGCAAACTCCACACCCGCCTCCAATCCACCATGATCTACGTCACCCACGACCAGGTCGAAGCCATGACCATGGGCGACCGGATCGTTGTCATGCTCGACGGCGTGATCCAGCAGATCGCATCCCCCCTCGAGCTCTACCACGAGCCCGTCAACAAGTTCGTCGCCGGCTTCATCGGCAGCCCGCCCATGAACTTCGTCAACGGCGAAATCCAGACGCAGAACGGCAGCATGCGCTTCGTCGACCCCACCGGCCAGGTCAACCTCGAAGTCGCCTCCGACCACCGCGATCGCCTCCAGGCCTACGCAGGCAAGAAAGTCATCCTCGGCATCCGTCCCGAAGAGTTCATGGACAACCGCGAGCAACAGATCGTGCCCGGCCGCAGCGTACAGGCCAACGTCGAGGTCGTCGAGCCCATGGGCTCCGAGATCTACCTCTACCTCGACTTCGCCGGCAGCTCCGTCACCGCGCGCATCGGCGTCGAGGCCGAGCCCGCCGTCAACGAGCCCCACGTGCTCGACGTCGACATGACCAAGGTCCACTACTTCGACGCGGAAACCGAGCTCGCCATCGTCCGATAGCCGGGGCGCCATCCGCGCCTGCTCGTCGACACGGCGGCTGACGCGACCATTGCGTCCCATCCGGCCGCGCAGAAGAGGGGAACGCCACGTGAGCATCGACATCGCGCTCGCGCGCCAACGCTTCACCGAACGCTTCGGCGGCGCGCCCGATCTCGTCGCCCGCGCCCCCGGCCGCGTCAACATCATCGGCGAACACACCGACTACAACGACGGCTTCGTGCTTCCCATGGCCATCGAACGCGAGACCGTCATCGTCGCCCGCCGACGCGACGACCAGCGCCTCCTCGCCCGCGCCGCCAACCTCGACCGCGAGGCCGAGGTCAACCTTGCCAGACCCCTCAAGCGCAGCCCCGGCGAGCCCTGGGTCGACTACCTCGTCGGCGTCGCACGCGAACTCAACCACGCCCAACGCCCCCTCGTCGGCGCCGACCTCCTCATCCTCGGCGACGTGCCCATCGGCTCCGGACTCAGCAGCTCCGCCAGCCTCGAAATGGCCGCCCTCGTCATGTTCGAGACCCTCGGCGGCTTCCGCATCGAAGGCGCCGAAGCCCCCCGCCTCGGCCAGCGCGTCGAAAACGACTTCCTCGGCCTCAGCACCGGCATCATGGACCAGTTCATCATCCGCATGGCCCAGGCCGGCCACGCCCTCTTCCTCGACTGCCGCACCTACGACTACCGCCTCGTCCCCGTCGCCTTCGACAACGCCTGCTTCGTCGTCGCCGACACCGGCGTCTCCCGCGGCCTCACCGGCTCCAAATACAACGAACGCGTCGCCGAATGCGCCGAAGCCGTGCGCGCCCTGCAGCAAGCCACCCGCGCCGACGGCCCCCGCCTGCGCGACTACACCCTCGCCGACCTCGATGCCTGCAAGAGCGCCCTCTCCGACGCCGTCTACCGCCGCGCGCGCCACGTCATCACCGAGAACACCCGCACCCAAGCCGCCTGCGACGCCCTCAGCCGCGGCGACGCCGACACCCTCGGCCGCCTCATGGACGCATCCGACCACAGCCTCCGCGACGACTACGAAGTCACCTGCCCCGAACTCGACGCCATGACCGACATCGCCCGCGGCCTCCCCGGCTGCTACGGATCACGCATGACCGGCGCCGGATTCGGCGGCTGCACCGTCAGCCTCGTCGCCGCCGACCAGGCCCCCGCCTTCGGCCCCGCCCTCCTCAACGCCTACCACCGCCGCACAAACCGCCAAGGCGCCGTCATCACCACCCGCCCCGCCCCCGGCGCCGGCACGGTGTAGCAGAGGCGCAACGTCTCAAGCGGACGCCCGTCGTCTGCGTTCCGCCGCCTCCATGCGCGCGAGCAGCGTCTCGGTCAGGATCCGGTAGTCCCGGTAGGCGTCCTGCACAGCCTGCCCATGTCCCCCGATCGCGCCATCCGCGGATGTCAAACGGAAAATCGGCTTCCGCGCCTCTTGGCCCATCGGCACAAGACTTCGATAGTGCTTCAGCGTGGCGAGACACTCCGGATCCTGCGCCGGAGCCGCCGCGGTTGTCGTGCTCTCCAGCACGGCCTCGTGATAGACGGCCGGCATCCGGTTCACCCACCGGTCGTATGCCTTGACCGGCCGACTCAGGCGGACGCCATGCTGCTGCACGACGTAACCCAACGGCGCCATGCCGCCCTCAGGAAGAGGGAGCGGGGGCTCCGCGTGGGAAGCGCTCCAGTTGTCGAGCCGCTTCCGCCACCCTCGCCGCCACTCGTTGAGCTTCGGACCCAGGTTCTTCAGCCCCTGCAACGAGAACAGATCGGCGCCGAGCGGAATCACCACATAGTCGGATGCGATGATCGCCGACCGGTTGATGGCCCCGAGGTTCGGACCGACATCGACGAGAATCAGCTCTGCGCTAACCTCCTCCGCGGCCATCTGGGCGACTTGCCAAAAAGCGCTGAGTATGCGAAACGCACGGTACGGGTCCTCTCCCAGACTGTCCGCCCAAGCCCCCGACAGCGTGTCCTCGAAGGTCGCCAACGCTACGTCGCCGGGAACCAGGTGCAGTTGATCCGCGATCCGTTCAACGCGCGGAGGGAGGATGTCGCCGACCCGAGTCAGCGGAAGGATCGCCCGGTGGACCGTCGTGGCGCCGCCGTCCTCCTCCCAGAGGGATTCCAACCGGTCCTCATCCAGAAACGCAGCGGTCAGGTTCGCCTGCGCGTCAAGATCGACAGCGACGACCGTGCGGCCCATGCCCTCCAACATCCACGACACATGGTAGACCAGCGACGTCTTGCCGACGCCGCCCCTATTGTTGAAGAACGTCAGGACGGGAACGCTCATGGACGCCTCCTGACCGTGGCGAGCACCGTCATCGGCGTCACCTCGAACTCCAGGTCCGGGTTGCCGTTGCGCTCCAGCGCGGCGCGAGCCGTCTGGATCCCGATGCCGAACCGTTGAACGAAACCCATGACCTTCATCGCGTCCGCCAGGTTCGGGTTCCGGTAGTCCGTGATGCCCGCACCCCCGAAGTTCTCTCTCGTCACGATTCCGAACGGCCCGCCGGGGCTGAGGATCTCGATGCGATCGTCGAACCAGTGGACGCGAACGGGCGCATTCGTGTTCTCATACGTCCGGTGCATAGCTGCGTTCCGAATGAGCTGCTGCAACGCCACCCGCGGATAGGGGCTGCTGCGCTCCTCGCGGTCGCCGGACGTGATATCGACTCCGATGCGGTTGTGCGCGTCCGTCTTTTCATCGATCCGCCGCAGCACCTGCCCCAGATCCCCGTCGATGCATGCCTCGTCCTCGATCGGATCGCTCATCTCGACTCCGGAGAAGCGGAGGAACTGGATATATGCGCCCGGTATCCAGTCGCGCGGGGACACGCCCAGCGCCAGGATGCCCAAGACGGTCGGCGTGGGATCATCCACGGAGGCGATCATGCGACATGAGGCCAGGCGCTCCTCATAGGACCGCTCGTTCGCAGCCACCACGTCCGGAGCGAATGCGTTCGGCAGGTACTCCTGCTCAAACAGGAGTCGGTTCAGTGCGGAGAGGTTCGCCGACGCCACCGGGTGCACATCAAACGGCGCATCCCGGTATCGCCGCTTCTCGTTCAGAATCCGCTCCTCTTGCGCGGAAGCGATCCCCTTTCGCGGCCCGATGCGGACGCATATCCGCCCCCTGTAACGCACCGGGGGCGTGTCCGAAGGCTGCACGATCACCACGGCCATCTCAGCCCCCCGCAGCACCCGCTTCTCAACGGTCAGCGAGGGCGGCGGCAGGATATTGCCGTCGGTCCGGATGTCCGACAGTGCGCGCAGCAACTCGTCCGTGATGCGCAGACCGCTGGGAGAGCCGTCGTCCATCGCGCCCACGAACAGCACGCCGGGGCGTCTGCGATCCGGCAAGTCATTCGCAAAGGCGCACACCGCTTCCCGTCCGGAGACCGGGGCATTCCCCTTCCAGAACTCCTTCCGTTCGGCGAGGTCCGACTCAACGTCGCTCAAGAGCGCCTCCAGCTCCTCATCCGTATACGTCATCATCATCTCCGGAACTGTCAGCTCCGCAACCGCCATCCCGGCGCCGCTACCTACGGCCTACAGCTCTTCGCTGTAGGGGATGCCCGCGTCTTTGAGCGCTCTGGTCAGGTCGCGCACGGCGCCGCTCCGCGCCTTGTCCTCGGCGTCCTGCGTGATCCGGATCGCGCCGCCGTTCTCCCCCGCCCAGGCTTGCGCTTCCGCTACCAACTCGTCCAGCGTCACCTCGCGGCCCTCCCGCTGATAGCTCGCGCCCTTGATCACCACGACGAACCCGGTCTCCGCCTCCGTAACCTGCTCCGACACGGACTCCGTCGTCTCGGACGAGGTCGGGTCTGGGAATCCGCCCTCGCCGGACCCGAGACCGGCGCCCCGGAACAAGAACGCCAGCGCAACCCCCGCGACGCCCGCCACAATCACAATCGTCCCGATTCGAGAAGAACCTCGCTTGTCCATGCCTCTCTCCTGGCCCTTCACGGCCGTTCCTCTGATACCCCGAAATCGCTCACGGTGTGACTCGTATTCCTGCGCCTGTTATCCAGGTGGTCGCTACTCAGCTTCAACGCATCCCGCACCCACTGCACGGCGTCATAGGTGCTCTCTGGGTGATACGACAGGATGGTGATCACCATCCGCGGGCCGTCCCGCGTCTTGTTCATCGCCTCCTCGAGCCGGCTGCGAACCGTCTCCGGGGTGCTGGCGACGAGTCCGTCCAGCATCACACCCTCGGGCGTCGAGAACGTCACGACGTCCATTGCGTCCACGTACACATCCCAGAACTCAGCATGCTTCAACAACTCATTCATCTGCCGCGCGACCCGGACCGCCTGGGCCGGGCTCGCTTGCGCCACCTGTTCCATGTAGTCCTGGATCCTCTCGGCCTCCTGCTCGGAGTCGATGCCCTCCATGACCTGCTCGAGCAGATCCGGCGGCACATCGAACTGCGCCTGGAACACCGCGCCCAGCTCCTCCACGGTGCGGGTCATGTCCGTCGCCACCCGCTCGTGCGTCGCCGCCAACGCCTCCAGACTTGCCTTTTCCTCTTCCAGTTCGTCCACCATGGCGCCCAACTCCGCCAGGGCCTCGTCCAGTTGCGCCACGGTGGCGTTAGCATCCGCGCGCGCCTGCGTCGCTTCGGCGCTCTCTCGCTCCGCCTTCTCGCGCAACGCCTCTGCTTCGCGCCGCAGCGTCACCTGCTCCTCGAGCATTCTGTTGGCCTCCACCAACTGCGCGAAGATAATGATGATCAGCATGTCGAGCAGCGGCGTCAGCATCAGCCCGATGTGCCGTCGTCTCATCTTTCCGCCCCGCCTCGGTATGCGCGGTCAATGTCCCACACGAGGTCGCGCGCCTTCCGCTCCGACTCCGGCAGACGCTCCCACTCCGGCTCGAACCGCGCGTAGATCAGCGTGAACGTGATCCAAAGCACGATGCCGGCGATCGTCGTCCACATCGCCGTCATGAAGTTCTGGATGATCGCGTCCGTGCCGTCGCCGCCCGACGCGGTGCTCACATACAGGCTGCACACCGTCCCGAGAATGCCCAACGGCGGGTACACCTCGATCAGCCGTCGCGATATGTTGTCGCTCTTCGCGAACGCCAGACACGTGAGCCGTTGCTCGCGCTTCTGCAGGTACCGCTGGAAAAACCCCACCCGCACGGGGTCCTTCTCATCACGTGCCAGCACGCTGTTCACGTCGTCGATCACGTGGCGCAGGTACTCATCCAGGCTCCAGCGCTCATCCACACTCGCCGTCCCTTCGATGGTCCGCAACAAGTCATCGAAAAACCGGCGGATCTGACGCTCGAAGTCATGGTACTGGCGCGCCGTCCGCCACATCTTGATGCTGTGGTAGCCGACGGCGATCAAAAAAGCTAGCGCGAAGACCGCATTCAGCACAACGGTCATGTTCCATCCCCCTCCATCATTCCGCTCCCCCGCCATCCCCGCCCTGCGCGAACTCTCCGAACGCGTGCGGCAGATCGGCCGACAGCCTGGTCATCAGCGCGCGCATCTCCGCGAGTTTCTCCGCATGCTCCGGGTCATCGGCGAGGTTCTTCTGCTCATACGGATCCTCGCGCAGATTGTAGAGCTGGTCCCGGTCGAAGTACCCCGGGAAATCCTTGTGCGCGCCGTACGGCGTCTGCACCGCGCCCTCCGCGTCCCACCGCGTGGCCTGCTGCACGCGCCGCGCAACGCCGTCCCAGCTATACGTATTCGGCTCGGCCGCGTCGATCTCCTCCGCCAGCTTCGGCGGATACCGCAGTGCGATGTATTTCCAGTCGCCCGCCACGACCGCCCGCGCGTATCCCACCTCGAGCAACAGCCCCTCGCGCGCGTCCGGTGCATCCGCGCCGCCCGTCAGCAGCGGCAGAAAACTCCGCCCATCGAACGGCGTCTCGACGGCGCTCGGATCCGCCCCGGCGGCGTCGAGCAGCGTCGGCGTCACCTCGATGTTCGCGCACAACGCATCTACGCGCGTCCCGGGCCGGATGCGCTCCGGCCACCGGGCCAACGCCGGCACATGCGTCCCTTCATACAGCGTCTCTTTGCCCCGGTTCTGGTGGTCGCTGATGAACAGCACGAGCGTGTTGTCGGCGACGCCCATGTCCTCGAGCTTGCCCAGCACCGCGCCCACGGCGTCGTCCAACCACGTCGCCTCCATCAGCCGCCCCGTCGCGCCGGCCTCGCGCGCGCGCCGCGCCGTATCCTCCCGCGACGGCATCCCCTTGGGCGGCGCATCCAGCATCCCGGCCGGCGTCGCCAGCGGGTCCGCGTTCAGGAAATCGCCGGACCCGACCCAGCCGTGCGGCGCCGGACTCGCGAAGTACAGGAAGAACGGATCCTCGTCCTGCGCCTCCAGGAACTCCAGCGCCCCCTCCACGAGCCACTCCATATTGTGCACCTGCAGCGACGTCGGAATCCCCAGCGCCTCCTTGTTCTGCAGGTAGAGCCGCTCCGCGTAGTCGAACCCGTGATGCGCGCGGACGTACGCCGCCCCCCGGTCGTACGTCTCGCGAATCTTCGCCGCCACCTCCGGGTCACGCGGATCATCGTCCGGCGCCACACCCTGCACGCGTCCGCCATAGGGGCCGTCCCAGTCCGAGTTGTGCCACTTGCCCACGATTCCCGTGTGGTAGCCCTGGGCCTTCATCAACTTGCCGATGCTCTGCTCCTCCGGCCCCAGGTGCGCGTTCTGCTCGATGTTCACCGGACCCCCCGGCGGGAAGTCCGCGCAAACGCCCTCGCTCCGACACGCATACCGTCCCGTCAGCAGCGCGTAGCGGCTCGGCGAACAGATCGCGGACGTGATGTAGAACCGCTCGAACCGCGCCCCGTCCCGCGCCAGGCCGTCAATATGCGGCGTATGGATCCCCGGGCAGTCGAAATACGCCAGCCACGGGTTCATGTCCTCGCGAAACAACCCCAGCTCGCTCGCGCCCGAATACGTCGGAAACGCGACCGGGTCGTACTCGCCAATCTCATCAAAGTCCAGATCATCGAAGTAGAACAGCACGATGTTGGGCTTCGTCTTCGGCGCCGCCTGCGCCGCCGCCCCGCCCAGCGCCAGGGCCGCCGCCCCCGCGCCCACCTGCTGCATGAACCGCCGTCGCGTCGTCTCGTGCATATGAGTCCCCTCACGTGCCGGCGCCCGCCCATCCGGCCGCCGCTCATTCGATCCCATGGTAGCCCGCCGGAGTTCCCTCGACAAGCTCCGCGTCGCTCCGTGCAACCGCCGCGTGTCCCACAGCATGCATGCGCGCCCCACTCCTTGTTCCGTACGCGAGCGCTCCGTATAGTGAAGGCCGCCTGCGGGCGCCGCGGGTCCGGTCGACGCGATGGGAAGAGGAGACCATGCTGATCTCAGGGGCCATGTTGTGCTGCATCCTGTCCGCGCAGACGTCCGCGGATCACCCTTTTCTGCTCGTAACGCAAGCGGACGCCGCCCACGCGCGCGCGGCCGTCGCGTCCGACCCCGACTACGCCGCGCTCGCGCGGTCATGGTTCGACGCCGCCGACGAAGCCGACATCGACGAGCTCCCCGCGCTCGATCGCGACTGGTGGGACGACGCCCGCGACCTGCCCTGGTCCGACGCGTACCCGCTCATCAGCCATCACACCACGAACCTGCCCGGCCAGTGGGCCCGCGCCGCCCGCGCCTGCGCACGCGCCCACCTGCTCCAGCCGAACGACGCTTGGGCCGACAAGGGCAAAGCCATCCTGCTCGGACTTTCCCCCTACACCTTCGAGTACGAGCACTTCGACGTCGGCATGAACTACACCATCTTCGGCTACCAGGCGCTCGACGCCTACGACATCCTCTACGACCGCTTCTCGCCGGACGAACACGAGCAAATGCATGCGTTCTTCATGCGCCTCTACGACGCCGTCCGCAAAAACGACGACTACTGGGTCGAGCACGAGCCCGGCGGCCCGCTCAATAACCACTACCTCTGGCACAAGCTCTGCTTCGTGCTCCTGGGCCTTTTCTACGACCGCCCGGAATGGATCGAAGACGCCTTCGTCGGCCCCAAAGGCATCGACGAATGCATGCGTCACGGCTTCACGGATGACGGCCTGTGGCTCGAGGCGTCCATCAACTACCAGTTCGCCGCCACGGACCCCCTCGTGATCGCGGCCGAAGCCCTCGAAAACGCCGACCATCCCCGCCGATCCTGGTCCGACATCACCGACGACGGCCGCTCGCTGCAGCAGTCCTACGACGCCATCATCGAGACCCTCTTCCCCGACGGCACGATACCCAATATCGGCGACTGCTACGCCCGTCGCGCCGATCCCGGCGGCCGATCGGCCTATGAGGCCCTCTGGCGACGCACCGGTGAACCGCGCTACGCATGGCTGCTCCGCAACGCGTCCCGGCGCAGCCCCGACGCCCTGTTCCATGCATCCCGTCCGCTTCCCGCCGAGGTTGAGCCTCCGCTTCTCGCATCGCGCCTCTGGCCCGAACACGGCTACGCCATGCTCCGATCCAAGCCGGGCGCCGACTACTGGTCCGGCGACGGCTGGACCCTCTTCGGCTCCTACTCGAACGCCCCCGTCCACCAGAACCAGGACAAGCTGTCCATCATGCTGTACGGCGACGGCCGCCATCTGCTCGTGGACGCCGAGGCCCGCGCCTCCGCGTTCCACGCCTTCAGCGCCGCGATCCAGCGCGAACTCAACCGTTCCGTCGTCTGCCACAACACCGTCATGGTGGACCACACCGAACAGCGGTTCCCCGATCGGCGGCTCGACCTCGTCGAATTCCACGCCCTGCCCGACGTCCAGCGCGTCACCCTCGCGGATCTCGACGGCCGCCTCTACGACGGCGTCGCGCAGCAACGCACGATCATCCTCACCGCCGACTACATCCTCGACGTATTCCAGCTCCGGGCGGACGCGCCCCGCACCTTCACCTGGATGACCCACGTCGACGGCGCCCCCGGCGACGCAAGCGCGGCCGACTGGACCCCGTACGCCTTTCCCGACGGCCCGCCCTGGCGCTGGCTGCGGAACCCCGAGTCCGCGTCAATCGGCGCGGCCTACGCCGAGACTTTCGACGCCGCCGGCGCCCCCTTCCGCATCGACCTCCTCGCCGACGGCCCCGCCGAGGCCATCCGCTGCGGCTTCCCCCGCGACGACACCGACGACCCGGAGCTCTACGCCATGCGCTGCATCGAGCGGCGCGGCGAAGCCGCCTGGTTCGCGGCCGTCTATCGCACAGGCGACGCCGCCGCGGGCGACGTTGGCATCACGTTGGAGGAGGATGTCCTCCATTCCCTCCGCGTCACCGTCGAAGCGTCCGGCCGCGGCCGCGCACACACGATTCCGCAGCTACGCGCATCGGCCCGCAAGTCCGCACAGGAGTAACCGCCATGCTGCACACAAGCGCCCGCGTGATCCTCGCGCTGCTCGCGCTCCAACTCGCGCACGGAACAGCCCGGTCCGATCCCGCCGCGATCACGGTCTACCCGGACCGCGCGCTCAACGTCATCGCCACGCGCGACCCGCAGACCGGCGACGTCATCGTCAAGGTCGTGAATCCCTCCGAAACGGACGACGTCGCCGCCGACCTCCGCATCGGCGGGGCCGCGCCCCAGAACGTCCGCATGTGGCGCGTGCATGCCCCGAGCATCGACGACGTGAACAGCCTCGACGAACCGGATCGCATCCGCGTCGTCGCATCCGAGTCCGGACCTTCAATCACCTTCCCTGCGCACTCGGTCACCGTGCTGCGCACCCACCCCTGACAGGAGCGACCCATGGCGATGATGACCAAACGCGAGCGCGTGATGCGGACGATCCGGTCCGAAGAGACCGACCGCGTCCCGCTGTACGACATCCTCCAGAACGACGCGGTCATCGAACACTACGCCAAACGCAAGCTGGACTATGACGACGGCGCGCACACCGTCGGCATCGCCGTCGGCGCCATGCTCGACATGACCCGGATGGTCGGCGGTCCGCAGCGCCCCCGCGTCATCACCCGCCCAGACGGCATCAAGATCTCCGTCGAACGCTGGACCTCATGGATCACGGAGCGTCCCTTCCACGATCTTGACACCCTGGTCCCGTGGGTCGAGGCGCGCATCCGCGAACTCAACGCCGCCGCCTTCGACCAACAGGCCGCCGAACAGTTCCATCGCTACATCGAGACCCAGTGGGCCGCATTCGCCGAGGGCGACCCCACCGGCCGCTCCGACCCCGCGGTCTTCGTCGTCGAGAGCGGCGCGGGCCTCACCGACGTCTACTACCTTCCCGGCATGGATCTCTTCACCGTGCTGCTCTGCGAACGCCCCGATCTCGTCGAGGAATGGATCGAGGCCTGCAACCAGTGCGAACTCCGCCGCATCGCCGCCATCGCCGACCCGCACTACATCCCCGTCGCCCTGACCTACGACGACATCGCCCACAAGACCGGCACCCTGTTCTCGCCCCAGTGGCTGCGCGACGTCTGGATCCCCCGCCTCGCGCGCCTCAATGCCGCCTGGCACGCCCGCGACGTCCACTGCCTGTTCCACTCCGACGGCAACCTCTGGTCCATGCTCGACGCGCTGGTCGACGCCGGCATCGACGGCCTCAACCCGCTCGAGATCCTCGCCGGCATGGATGTCGGCGAAGTGCGCCGCCGCTACCCGCGGCTCTTCCTCACCGGCGGCATCGACGTCAGCCAACTGCTGACGAACGGCACGCCGGACGAGGTCCGCGCCGTGTGCCGCCGCGCCATCGAGGACACGCAAGGCCGCGGCTACTTCATGGGCTCCACCACCGAGCTCCACTGGGACGTCGCCCTCGACAACGCCGTCGCCATGGTCGAGACGGCCTGGAACACGCCGCTGCCCGTGTAACGCTCCAACAGACAACTGCATGGCATAGTAGAGGAACGCATCGATGTACGACCCCAACCTGCTGCCGTTCGGCGCCCAGTACTACCGCGCCCCGACCCCCAAGCGCGACCAGTGGGCGCGCGACCTCGCCAACATGCGCCGCCATCGGTTCAACACCATCAAGATCTGGGCCCAGTGGCGCTGGAACAACCCCAGCGAGGGCCGATACGACTTCAGCGACCTCATCGAGATCATGGACCTCGCCGCGAAAAACGACCTCCGCGTCATCGTCAACGCCATCTACGACGTCGCCCCGGCGTGGTTCTGGCGCAAGCATCCCGACGCCGCCATGATCCGACGCGACGGCGTCCGCCTCGAACCGCAGGCCAGCCCCTGCCGCCAGATCGGCGGCGTCCCCGGCCCGAGCTACCACCACGCCGAGGGCATGGCCTGCCGCCGCGCCTTCACCGAGGCCATGGCCAAGGCCCTGCACGGCCACCCCGCCCTCTACGTGTGGGACCTCTGGAACGAACCCGAACTCACCGCATTCGTCGCCCGCGACCCGAAGCCCGAACAGCTCGTCGACTATTCGCCCTTCGCCGTCCGCGCGTTCATCAACTGGCTCCACCGCCGCTACCAGACGCTCGACGCCCTCAACGAAAGCTGGAACCGCAACTACCAGATCTGGGAGGAGGTCGAGGTCCCGCGCGACCCCGGCGTGTTCAACGACATGATCGACTGGCGCATGTTCTTCGTCGACACGCTCGTCGACGAGCTGCGCCTGCGCATCGACGCCCTGCGCACGCACGATCCCGACACGCCCGTCATGGTCCACACCGTGCCCATGCCCTACTTCAACCTCATCACCTGCTCGAGCGAGGAGTACGCCCTCGCCAAGCGCTGCGACCTCTTCGGCAACAGCGTCGGCAGCGCGCCCTTCGCCGCCGCTGTCACCACCTCCGCCGCGCCCGGCAAACGCGTCCTCAACGCGGAGATACACGCCCGCTACGGCAGCACGCTCAACCCGCCCCCGGCCGTCGATCTGCGCGAGATGAAGCGCCACATCTTCGTCCCTCTCGCCCGCGGGGTACAGGGGTTCCTCTTCTGGCAATATCGTCCCGAGACGCTCGGCTGCGAGGCTCCCGCCTGGGGCCTCACGGATCTCGAAGGCGAGACCACCCCCTGGCTCGAGCACGTCATCCGCATCAACGACGCCCTCCAGGCGCACGCCGAGACCCTCACCCGCGCGGAGCCCTTGCCCGCCCGCATCGCCGTCGTCAACAGCCCCAGGAGCCAGATCTTCGACTGGTGCGCCGGCGGATCCATCGACCGCCACTACAAGTCGGTCTACGGCGCCTTCCTCGCCCTCTACCACCATCACCACCAGGTCGACGTCGTTCCCACGCAGTTCCTCCTCGAGCAGGACATCACCCGCTACGACGTGATCTACTACCCCTTCCCCTACTACATGGAAGACGATGTCGCCGCCCGCCTCGAGGCCTACGTCCGCGCCGGCGGCGCCTTGATCGGCGAGGCCTTCTTCGGCGGCATCCGCGCCTCCGACGGCCTCCACGCGCTCCGCATGCCCGGCCTCGGGTTCGACGAGGTCTTCGGCGTGCGCGAAGGACTCTCCACGATGGGCGCCGCCGGATTCAACGCCTACGAAGAGATCGCCGGCGTCGCCGATCTCCCCAGCGACCATGTCCCCATCCGTGTCGAGGCCGACATCCCCGGCGTCGACCCCGGCGAAACCATCTGCGGCTACCGCTTCGCCGAGGAGCTGCGCCCCGGCCGCGCCGAGGTCCTCGCCCGCTTCCCCGACGGACGCGTCGCCGTCACCCGCGCCGCCCATGGCAGCGGCTCAGCCATCTGCATCGGCTCCCTCCTCGCCTACCGCTACGGCCACGAGGAAGACGAAGCCGTCGGCCGACTCCTCGCGGGACTCGTCGCGCTCGCAGGCGCCAGGCCATGGGTCCCAACCGACACGCCCCGGGTGCGCGCCGACCTCCTCACCAGCCCGATCGGCGCGTCCATGCTGGTCGTCACGAGCGATCGCGCGGAGCCCTGCACCGTCCGCATCAACCTCGGAACCCTCGCGCCGCGCGGCTCGGCGCTGGTCGACGCGCTCGACGAGTCCGCGCGCATCCCGACATCGGCCGCCGACGACGGCCGCACAACCGCGCATCTCGAAATCGCGGCCCAGGACGTCCGCCTGTTCCGCATAGACGCAGCAACTCAGTGACCCGGCGGATCATCCGCCGAAAGGAGCGCTCCCATGCACGCACTGCTCACCGTGGTCATCGCCCTCACCGCATCCGCCCCCGCCGGCGAAGCCCCCGGAATATGGATGTGCCACCGGGATATGGACGAGTTGGCCAAGCATCCCGACCAGTGGGCCTTCGTCCGAGAACACATCAGCGGCATACAGGTCTACATCGACCAGTTCACCCGGTACGACCCCGCCGACATGACCGCGCTCGCCGAACTCGTCCGCGAGGCCGACCTCAAAGTCTCTGTCGAGTGCGGCGGCCTGCTCGACTTCGGCCCCGTCGGCCCCGGCATCGGCGCATGGAGCGCCGAACACGAGCTCGCCAAGATCGACCGCTACCTCCAGGCCGGCGGCGTCGTCCACTACCTCAACATGGACGGTCCCGTCCGCCGCATGATGTTCCCCGCCGAGGGCCGCACGCCCATGACCGATCTCGATGCCATCGCCGACGAGCTCGTCGACTACATGAAACACGTCCGCGAACGCATCCCCGACATCGAGTTCTTCCTCCTCACCAACTTTCCGAACTGGGGCTGGAAAGGCGAACCCGATTACCACGCCCGCGGCGAGGACCGCATGAACTGGGGCGACTACGAGCCCGTCGTCCGCACGATGATCCGTAAGACCAGGGAGGCCGGCATGCCCCTCCGCGCGATCTCCTGCGACAACCCCTTCGAGTACGCGGCCGGGACGCGCCCTTCGGCCAACCTCGAAGACCCGACCGCGATCGACTGGATGGCCCGCATCGCCGAACTCGAACAGATCGCCCGGGACGAGGGCCTCGAGTTCAACATGATCATCAACAGCGAAGTCGGCGGCCAGACCTCCGCGGAGGCCTTCCATCGCGAGACCCTGCGCTATCTCGATCACTACCTCAACTCCGGCGCGACCCCGACCCGCCTCTACATACAAAGCTGGTATCCGCATCCCGAAGCCGTCCTGCCGGAAGATGCCCCCCACACCATGACCAACCTCGTGGCCGACGTCATTCGGCGCCCAGTGCACATCGAGCGTTGAACGGCCGCGGACATCCGTTGACCCCTTACACCCCTCCGCGTACAATGACGCTGGAATTCGGAGGGACGGGCGGGGCGTTCGCCCGATCATGCCGTATCTCGCCCCGCCCCATAAGGACACCGCCATGAGACCCCTCGCGACACTCGGGATCCTGCTGGCCTGCGCAGCGATCGCCTCCCGCGCCTGCGCCCAGGATCCCGAGCCGGACGCCGAGCCGTTCGTCATCGTGTGCCCCGTCGAGGGCGACATCGACGACGGCCTGCGCGTGGTGATCGAGCGCGCGATCGGCGAAGCCGAAGGCGCCGCCGCAATCGTGTTCGTCGTCGACACCTTCGGCGGGCTCGTCGACGCCGCTCTCGCCATCTGCGACGCCATTCTCAAAGCGCCCTGCCCCACCGTCGCATGGGTCACGGGCAAAGGCGCCATCTCCGCGGGCGCCATCATCAGCTTCGCCTGCGACGACATCATCCTCGACCCCGCCTCCAACATCGGCGCGGCCTCCCCCGTCTACTTCACCACGGAAGGCATGCAGCAGGCCGGCGAGAAGGAGGTCTCCCTGCTGCGCGCCAAGATGACCTCCCTCGCGGAGGTGCGCGGACACAACCCCGCCCTCGGCGTCGCGATGGTCGACAAAGACGTCGAGCTCTATGCCGCCCGCGACGAGAACGGCAAAGTCTTCGTCTGGTCGCCCGCCCTGCCCACGGAAATGCTCGGCGACGAGGCGTCCGGCCCGACCGACACGATGCGCCGCCTGATCGACGAGATCGACGACAAGACGGCGATTCCCCTCGACCCGCTTAAGCAGATCATGGACGCCGCGGCCAGCGAGAAGGCGAAGGAGACCGCCGCGGCCGAACTGTCCATGCGCGACCCGTCGCTCCCGGAGATCGGCGAAGTCCCCGTCCGCATCCTCGAGAGCGGCAAGCTGCTGACCCTCACCGCCCGCCAGGCCGAAACCCTCGGCCTCATCCCCACCACCGCCTCCACTGTCGAGCAGGTCCTCGGCGCGCTCGACTACTGGCCCGCGCGAACCGTTCACATCGAGATGACATGGGAGGAGAAAACCTTCCGCTGGCTCACCTCGCCCATGGTCTCCGGCATCCTGCTCATGATGGGCGTCGTCGGCCTCTACCTCGAGATCAAGACCCCCGGCTTCGGCGTCCCCGGCATCATCAGCATCCTCGGCTTCACCCTCTACTTCGGCGCGCGCTACGTCCTCGGTCTGTCCGACTGGATCGACATCGCCCTGCTCGTCATCGGCGTCGGCCTGGTGATCGTCGAGGTCTTCGTGCTTCCCGGATTCGGCATCGCCGGAATCGTCGGGATCCTGTGCATCTTCGCGGGACTCTACTTCTCGTTCATGCTCGACGGTTGGCAGATCCCCCAATACACCTGGCACTTCGCCCGACTGCGCGACATGGCGATCACGCTCACTGTCATGGCAGGCTCTTCAATCGTCGTGGTCCTCGCCCTCTGGAAGATCCTGCCCCATACCCCCGTCTACCGCAACATCGTCCTCGCCAGTGCGGAGACCGTGGCCGGCGGCTACGTCGTCCAGACCCAATCCGACGCCCAGTCTCGCGTCGGCCTCCGCGGCGTCGCCCTCACCGATCTTCGGCCCGCTGGCAAAGGCCGCTTCGGCGAGGAGACCCTGCACGTGATGAGCCGTTCGGAGTACATCGACGCCGGCGCGCCCATCGTCGTGGTGCGAGGCGAAGGCAACCGGTACGTGGTGGACCCGATTCAGGAGGCCGAATGAACGCCGACGAAACGCGCGAGACGCTGATCCACATGCTGCAGCAGTTGCAGGCCGACATGGAAACCTTGTACCAGCAGGGCGCCGGCTACTACACCTGCATCCCGCTCGCCCGCCGCTACAACAAGCTCCTCAGCCGGGCCCGCGACCTGCTCGCCGCATCGGGCGGAATCATCGACACATTCGACGACCTCCCTGAGAACGACCCCAAAGATCCCAGCGAGAAGTCCAAAGTCGTACAAGAGATCAAGATCGAGAGTCGGCAACTGATCACCTTGCTCGAGGCGGCGCGCAAACACAACCCTGACGGCGAAGGATAGAATCCATGGTCTGGTGGGTGCTCCTCCTGTACGGCGGCGGTCTCATCCTCATCGTCGCTGAGTTCCTCGTGCCCGGCGGAGTCTGCGGCGCCGCCGGCGGCATGGCCGTCATCGCCAGCGCCATCCTCGGCGCCCTCTACTATCCCGACCTCCGCCCCCTCATCCTCATCGGCGAGTTCGTCGGCGTCATCGCGGGCGTCCTGTTCGGCCTGTGGCTGTTCCCGCGGTCACCGCTCGGCAAGGCCATGGTCCTCTCCGACGGACAACAGGCCGACCAGGGCTGGGTCGCATCCAGCACCGACAATACCCTGTTGCACCAGACCGGCGAGGTGTTCTCGCCCCTGCGTCCCGCCGGAACCATCGTCGTCGACGGACGTCGCATCCAGGCCGTCTCGACCGGCGACCTCATCGAACGCGGCGAGAAGGTCCGGGTGATCGAGGTGCGCGGCAGCCGCGTCGTCGTCGAACCCATCGAGCCGCGCGACCGAAAAGCCGATCTATGACCGGATGGCTCCAGTTCGCCCTCTTCTTCGCGCTCACCTGCGCGGCCTTCCTGCTGATCTACTTCTGGGAGTGCTTCCGATGGTGGTTCATCGGACGCGTCGGCGCGGGCATCGGCCTGATCGCCCTGATGGGCGCCCGCCTGCGCGGCGTGCCGCCCCGCATTCTGGTCGAGGGCCTGCTCCTCGCCCGCGAAGCGAACGCTCCCGTCTCGCCGGATGACCTCGAGATGCTCCACCTCTCCGGCGGCAATGTACGACAAGCCATGGCGGCCGTCGTTGCCGCCAGAAAGGCCGACGTCGACTTCAGTTGGCGAATGGCTTCCTACGTGACCCTCTCCGGCGGCGAGCCCCTGAGCGCCGTGAGCGAGCTCGTCGCCGCCCGCAGGGAGCAGCTCCACGCCGAGCTCCAACAGCTCCCCGAAGAGCGGGTCGCCGCCCTGCGCGGGGCGCGCGCGACCGTCGAATACGCCGTGCCGCTTCCGGGCGTCGTCAGCGCCAACGGCGAGAAACTCATCGCCGTCTCCGAGAGCGGTCCGATAGACAAAGGCTCCACTGTGGACATCGTCGACGTTTACGGGTACATTGCAGTGGTGAGGCAAGCGGACAACAACCAAGAAGGAGAGACCCATGCCGGAGCAAGGTAGCATTAGCGGACTGCTGCTGGGCGCGGTGGTGTTCATCATCATCATCGCCTTCCTGATCGCCGCGGTCGTCGTGCTGTCATTCATTAAGCTCTACATCCAGGCGCTGCTCTCGGGCGCCCGGGTGAGCATCTTGAGCCTGATCGCCATGCGGCTGCGCAGGGTGAACCCAAACACCATCGTTGAAGGCCGGATCAGCGCCGTCAAGGCGGGGCTGAACATCACGACCAACGAACTCGAGACCCACTACCTCGCCGGCGGCAATGTCATCCGCGTCGTCCAGGCGCTCATCGCCGCCAACAAGGCGAACATCGACCTCAGCTTCCAGCAGGCCACCGCAATCGACCTCGCCGGACGCGACATCCTCGACGCGGTCCAGACCTCCGTCAACCCGAAGGTCATCGACTGCCCGGATCCCTCCAAGGGCCAGAGCACCGTCGCCGCGGTCGCCATGGACGGCATCCAGCTCCGCGCCAAGGCCCGCGTCACCGTCCGCACCAACATCGCCACCCTGGTCGGCGGCGCCACCGAGGAGACGATCATCGCCCGCGTCGGCGAGGGCATCGTCACCACCATCGGCTCGTCGCAGTCCCACAAGCAGGTGCTCGAGAATCCCGACCGCATCTCCCGCGTCGTGTTGCAGCGCGGTCTCGACGCCGGCACCGCCTTCGAGATCCTCTCCATCGACATCGCGGACGTGGACGTCGGCGAGAACATCGGCGCGCAACTGCAGACCAAGCAGGCCGAAGCCGACAAGGAAATCGCCCGGGCCCGCGCCGAGGAGCGTCGCGCCATGGCCACGGCCCGCGAGCAGGAAATGCGCGCCCAAGTCGTCGAGATGCGCGCCCGCGTCGTCGAGGCCGAGGCCGAAGTGCCCCGCGCCATCGCGGAAGCCTTCCGCAAAGGCAATCTCGGCATCATGGACTACTACCGCCTGAAGAACATCGAGTCCGACACGGACATGCGCGACAGCATCGCCGGTAAGGACCAGAAGGATCAGGACGAACAGCAATAGGAGCGAAAGGAAGCCGATCCCTTGGACGCCTTTCTCGAAATACTCGGACCGCTGCTGTTCTTTGTCGTGATCGGCCTGCTCTCCGTCTTCAAACGGTGGCAGGAGACCCGTGCGAGCAAGAGCGGCCCCCCGCGGGAAGGTCGCCGCGCGGCGGACGACCTCCCCGAACGAACCCGGCGCATGCTCTACGGCGATGAAGCCGTGCCGCCTCGACCCAGAGGCCTGGAGTCCGACGCGGACGACGTGCCCGTCGCCCAGGCCCGCGGCGTCGGCCAGACCCGCGCGGGATCCGAGCAGGCCCGCCCCATCCAGATGAAGGACCTGTTCGAGGCCCTGCGCGGCGAGGCGCCCGCCTCACATCCGCCCCCCGCTCCCCACACGCCGACGCGGGCGACTCGGCCGGAAGCCCAGCAGCCGCTGCGGCAGACGCCCGACATGCGTCGGCACGATTACGGACAGGTCCAACGGCGCACGGAGGAGCTGCGCACGCTCACGGAGCAGCCGGCCAGACCGCCTGCCCCGCCCATGCGTCAGCAGCCGCAACGACGCGCCCCGGCGCCGCGGCAGCTCGGGCCTCACGCTGAAGAAGAGCGGCCGTTGACCTACGAGGAGCGCATCGCCGGCGCCCGCCGTCCCCAGGCCAAGCCCGCGGCGCAACGCAGGCCCCCTCAGCGCCGCACGCCGCCTGTCGACCCGCGCCAACGCACCAAACCGGCCGCGCCCGCTCCCGGCGCTGTCCGCTCGTGGTTCACCGACCGCGAATCCCTCCGGCGCGGCTTTATCATGAGCGAAGTGCTTGGCCTGCCTAAGGCCATTCGCTCGCCTATCGACGGACCGCCGGGATTGACCATCCCGCCCGCGGGCCGACGCATCGGTTAGTCCCTTCCTCGGGGCGTCCCCCGCCGGACGCCCCGTCTTTCCATCTCTCCCCCGCGTCGCCATACCTCCCACACCCGGTCGGAGCACGCCGGAAACGACCGCTCGATCGTGTCTCGCGATTGCGATGCAACCCGGAAGTAGCGTATACCAGAGGGGAGACAAGAACACGCGAACGCGGCGGAACTCCGTCCAGCCGCGCCGCTTTACCCATCCACACAGATCAGGAGATGCGAGGTCATGTCGGTACGAGTGGGGATCCTGGGCTTTGCCCATGGACATGTGTTGGCTTATCTGAATGAGTGGCGCGACAAGCCGCAACTGGACGTGCAGGCCGTCTCAGGATGGGATCACGACCCCGAACGCCTCAAGACCCAGTGCGGGAACTACGGCCTGAAGGCCTGCGCGGACGCCGAGGAGCTGCTGGCCGGCGACATCGACGCCGTCGTCGTGTCCGCCGAGACCCTCTTCCACGCCGACCTCGTCGAGAAAGCCGCGGCCGCCGGCAAGGCCGTCATCGTGCAGAAGCCCTTGGCGCTCACGCTGGCCCAGGCCGACCGCATCGTCGCCGCGATCAAGAAGAGCAACGTCCCCTTCACCATGGCTTGGCAGATGCGCGTTGACCCGCAGAACGTCAAGATGAAGGAGCTCCTCACCAGCGGCGAGCTGGGCAAGCCCCTTCTCGTGCGACGCCGCCATTGCCTGTCCACCCACCTCTGGCCGGATTTCCAGAACACATGGCACAACAACGCCGCCTACAATCGCGACATCTTCGCCGACGACGCCTCCCACGCAATCGATTTCCTGCACTGGCTCCTCGGCGCCCCTGAGACCGTGACCGCGGAGATGGGCACGCTGCTCAATTCCGCCGTTCCCAACGACAACGGTATCGCCATCTACCGCTACCCCGGCGGACCCATCGCGGAAGCCGTCTGCTCGTTCGTCGCCTCCGCCGGCGAGAATACCACCGAGATCGTCGCAGAGAAGGGCACGGTTATTCAGAACTACGGCGACGGGCCCAGCGCATCCCTGCCCCGTCCCGAGAACGCATGCGGCCTCAAATGGCACATCGCCGGCGCCCAGGAGTGGGTCTGCAGCGACATCCCCTCGCCTCCGGGCCACGGCCACCGCATCGCCGCCCTTGCCACCCCGCTCGCGGAGTTCCTCCACGGCAAGCGCGCTCCCCTCTGCACCGCCGAGGAAGGCCGCACCTCCCTGCGCATGGTCCTCGCCTGCTACGTGTCCGCGCGCGAAGGCTGCCGCGTCCGGATCGACGACCCGCGCATCGCCGACGTCTGATCCCGACCCGTCCGCCAAACAACGCGGCCGGCGCGAGAAGCGACATCCGTCCTTCCCGCGCCGGCCGTCCCATTCATGGCCGCGCCGCGATCAACCCGTGCCGCGGATGATTCCCGTCACCCGCCGGTGCCACGCGACGTCTCGCCAGTACCCGGGGAACTGCGGATGGGTGAAGTTCGACGTGCAGTTGAACAGATACCCGTGCTTGCGCCCCAACTCCGCCGCGATCTCGGCCGCCTCCTTGATGATGTCCCAACCCAGCGCCGGGTGATCCAGCCAGTTGATGATCCCCCAGCCCTCGGTGTTCCCGACCGGCACGCCCAGCTCGCGCGACCTCGCCGCCGCCGCCCCCATCTCCGCGTCCATCCACGCGACGATCTCTTCCTTGTGCGCCCGCCAGTTCTCACGCAGACGCGCCGACACCTCGGGAAACGCCTGATCGTTGTCCGCGAGACGGTGGATGTTCTCCCAGTATCCCGTGTCCGTCGGCAGCTTGTCGTGCAGCACCGCCCAGAGATGAATGTCGAGGAAGTCGTATTCGGAATGGTCCATCGCGTCCCACCGCGCCGCGCCCGACGTCGTCTGGCAGATGCCATAGTCCAGTTGCGGCCGACGCGCCCGCAGTCGGCGGATGGCCTCGCTCCCGAACCAGCGGTAGTACGCCCACTGCGCCTCGTTGTAGTCGCCCATTTCCGGCGACCACTGGTGCGCCTCGCGTTCAACCTCGCTCAGCGCCGCCGCCTCGGCGTCCTTCAGCGAATCAAGCTGCTTCGTCAACCACGAGAACCCATGGAACATCGGGTACTCATTCAGCAGGTCCACGTACAAGCACGTGTCGAGCAGCCCATGCTCCTCGATCAGCCCGAGCGTCTCGTCCCACACGCGCACCAGACCGTCCAGCTCCGTGATCTCGTCCACGCCCGGACCGAAGAACCACGTCGAGTAGCCCACCATCACCCCGTGGTCCCGGCATTTCCGCAGGAACTCGATGAGCCCCTCCCGCGGCCGCACCGTCACCGAGTACTTGTTGCCCCACATCGCCGGCTTCCAGTCGCCCTTGGGGAAATGGTGGGACTCCCGGATCGATCCGTCCGGACGCGACGCGACAAGATGCGGGAACACATCCGCGCGGATCGCGTTGTATCCCCGATCCGCCAGTTCGTCCAGGACCTGGTCCCAGTCCTCGAACTCCCCGGCCGGGTGATGCCGCAGCAGCCAACTGAAATCCCACATCGCGATCGCCAGCGGCTCCGTGCGATCCTTCAGCCGGGGCTGTAGACTCTTCTCCGTAACGGTCGCCGTTGTCTCCATCGCCGCGGCCCCTCCCGCCAACGCCGCGCCCGCGGCGATGGTCGTCTGGATGAACTGCCTGCGTCTCATGACTCTCCCTTGCATCGCGCTACGGCGCCGGGCGAACCGGCCACGCCAGCGGGGCGATGCTCACCCCGCGCTCCGGCCATTCGGCGCTCGAGATCCACCACTGCCCGTCATGCGCGAAGATCTCCGGCGCGTGGGCGTCCAACGCCGCGATCTCCACCGCATCCGAAAAGTCGTCCGCCTTCTCCGACACGTAGACGAACGTCCGGTTGTCGTACGCGGTGTTCGTCCCGTCGTAGATCGTCCAGAACAGGTAGTACCGCCCCCCGTACGGAACCAGCATCGGCGATTCCGGGTGGCCCGGACGCCGCATCGCGAACAGCGGCGCCTCCGGCGTCGACCACGTCGTCAGATCCTCCGACGTCCGCAGCCACACTGCGTCGCCCGCCACATACACCATGTAATAGCGGCCGTCGATCACGACGATCCAGGGGTCGCGCGCCGCGCCCTCCTGCACGAAGACCGGCGCGAGCGCCCGCCACGTGAACAGATCCGTCGACACGGCATGGCCCATGCGTTCAGGCCCGTAGAACATGTGGTATTCGCCGTCGCGCGCGATCACGAACGGGGCCCACAGCTCGCGCCGATCCCCCGGTCGATCCGCGGGCGTCAGCACAAGGTCGTGCTCCGTCCACGAGCTCTCCCCGACAGCGCCCGAGATATGGAACGCCTGCCACTCCGCCTCGTGCAGCACCGAGCTCGCCGGACCCGTGATCCCGAAGCAATGCCACACCCCCTCGCTGTCCTGCACGAAAGCATGGTCATTCGGAATCCACGCGTCATACACCGCGCCGGCCCGCAACGTCGGACCGTCGGGACCGGGAAACGCCTTCGGACCCGGCGCGTGGATGCGCGTCCAGGGGCCTCCGATCTCCGGCACGGGGATCTCGTGCGACGGCGTCATCACCTTTGAGTCAAGCAGGTCCTCGCCCGTCTCCGCATCGAGCACCGTCGTCGAGAACGGCGGCAGCTCCACCTCCACCGTGCGTCCATTGCGCAGGCGCAACTCACGCGGCCCGCCCGTCACGGTGTGCAGCACGACCATGCCGCCCCCCGCCAACAGCGTCTCGTCGGAGTCCACGTAAACATGCGCGCCGGCGTCCCGGCAGATCTCCCGCAACAACGCGCTGTGCAACGGCGGCAACGACGTGTACCACACCGTGCAGTCGTCATGGCGTTTCCGCGCAAGCGCCGGCGCGGTTCCGCCCGAGAAGACCCCAAGGACCTCCGCATCCGGGTCGTCCACGGCGAACAGCGGATCCGGCTTGCGATCAACCGGATACGGCGGCGGCGCCACGTTCTCAGACGTCTCCACCACCGGATACGTCACCGCCGGCAGATCATCGGACGTGATCTCGATCGTCGCCGTCTCGCCCTCGAGCGACACCGGCGCCAGCGAGAAGCCGGTCGCCTCGCACACCCGGTCCAGCGACAGCGATGCGCCGTCGGTGTAGCCCGGCGCATACGACCACACAACCGTGCGCCCGTCCGTCGCCACGCGGTCGCGGATGAACGCGATCTGCTCCTCCGTCAGGAGGGGCGCCTGCATGAACATCACGACCTTGTACCGATCCAGCTCCGCTTTCGGCAGATCCTGCAACAGAATGGAATCGGCCATCACGCCCGCGTGATGTATCAGCGCTTGGCTGCGGTTGACCGACGCATAGCTGGTGTAGTCCGGGCTTTCAGGCAGACTGAGGTAGTAGAAGCACTCCGTGTCATACACCATCAGGACATCCGCCTGCGGCGCGTACGGGGTCTGCGTAACCTCATCGGCCCGGACGCGCAGCTTGCGCACCTCTTCCATCAGCCCCGGCGTGTCAAACCACCCCGTGCCGCCTTCGTCCGTGTACTCCGGACCGAAGTCGTACCACCACGCCCCATGACCGCGGCAGAAAGACTGCAGGAAGTTCCGCCGCATCAGTGCGATGCTCTCGGGCTCCGTTCTCGGGCTGTCCGGCCAGACCCGTCCGAACATGTCGCCCACGTGCGTCGGCTGGTCCACCTCGCTCATCCACAGCTTTCCGTGGAGACGAACCGTCTCCAGCAAGCCCCGCGGATGCCCGGAGCCTCCCGCCCGCCTTGCGTCGGTGTCGTACGAGAACGGCGCGCTCAGATAGTCGATATACGGCGACTCCAGGACCTTGGCCAGTTCCAGATGTCCGCCCTCCACCATCTCCTTCTGATAGAAGTAGTAGTTGTGGAAGATGCCGATGATCAACGGCCGCGGCCACGACTCCTTCGCCACCCGGCAGAAGTGCAGCACGCACTCCTCCACCGTCTTCTGATGGCAGTGGCCGTAGTCGATCATCCACCGCTCGCGCGCCGGATCGCGAAAAACGCCCGCCTTCGACTCCAGCCGCGGCGCAAGCCCCGGCGGCTCCGCCGTGTCCAGCGTCACGTCCGGATCGCCCCACGCCTCCTGCAGCGCCGCATCCGTGCCGTACGCGTCCCGCAGCCACGCGCGAAACCGCCGCCCCATCGCCGGGCTCACGTCCGGATGATGCATGAAACTCCAGTGGTGCCACTCGCCGAAGACGCCGCCCGTCACCTGCATCCCGACGATATGGTTGCTCTCCTCCGTCGCCAGCAGCTCGTTGCAGAACCGACTGAGCTGCCGCGCCGCGTCCTCGCGCCACTGCTCCGACGCGAACGAGCACCGCACGCCGCGATTGAGGTCTCCATCCGGGTCCTCGCGCCCGTCCTCGGGGACGAGCGGGTCAGCGAACTGCGTGCATTCGTCCGGATACCGCCGGTTCCACCACGTCGGCGCGCGCAGATTCACGCGCATGAACAGCGCCGCATCAGGGCAGACGTTCAGGATGCCGCGGATCTGACGTTGGACCAACGCCACATCGAGAGAGTCGTCCTCCGCCCAGATGTCACGGAACCAGACGTCGAACTGGAACAGGCGGTGGCCCGTCTCGGCGAACTGACGCATGTGCCGCTGCGGCAGCGCTTGCCACGTGAACCGACTCTGCTCCGTCAGCACGTACACCAACGGCGTCTGCGGCTCGCCGTTGATGAACATCGTCTGACGCCCTTTGTACGGACCGACAGACCCCTCCAACGGCTCGAGCGGCACGGACGACTCCGCTGCTGCCGCAGTCAGTAACAAACCTGTTATCAGCATGGACATGGATGCGCCTCCCCCAGCGGCCATGTCCCTTATACTACAAGTCCGGCGCCATGGGGAAGAACATCGCCTCCACGTACGCGTTCTGGAAGTCGGGATCGCGGGCCAGCTCAACGTGCCGCGCCCGTTGCGCAATCCGCTCCGACTCCGCCCGGGCGCGATTCGACAGCACGAGCCGCCGCGCTCCCGCGAGCGACGCGTTCCCGATGAAATCGAACCGCGACGCGTCAATCTCCGACGGCAGCAGCCCCATCCGCTGCGCGTTCCGCACCCGGATGTAGTTCCCGAATGCCCCCGCCACGTAGACCCGCTCGAGATCCGCGTGCGTCATCTCCAGCCGCTTCAGCAGCGTGCTGATCCCCGATCGCGCCGCCGCCACCGCGAACTGCAACGCCCGCACGTCGTGCTGCGTCAGCGTGATCGGGTTCCCCGTCGCGGTCTCCTCGCCCCACGCCACCACGAACTCCGCCCCCTTCGAACCGCTCACCACGCGATCCCGGATCCGCTTCGGCGTCGACTCCGGCAACGCGTCCGCCGGCGTGATCATCCCCTGCCACATCAGGATCTCGTGGCGCAGCAGCTCCGCGACCAGGTCGATCAACCCCGATCCGCAAAACCCCACCGGCTTCACCCCGCCGATCACCTTGTACGTCACATCCTCTTCAATGCGGATCTCCTCGATCGCCCCCGCCGTCGCGCGCATCCCGTGGGTCATCGTCGCGCCTTCGAGGCCCGGCCCCGCCGCGCACGACGCCGCAACCATCTCGCCGTCGCGGTTCACCACCATCTCCCCGTTCGTCCCGATGTCGAACAGCAGCACAGGGTCCGCTCGCTCGGCCAGCCCCGTCACCAGGATGCCCGCGATCGTGTCGCCCCCCACGAACCCGCCGATCACCGGCAACACCATGCACCGCCCGCGCGGGTGAATGTCCAGCCGGATGCACGACGCGTCGAAGTGGAAGCCTTGCCGGAACGTGGTCACGAACGGCACCTCGCCCAACGACGCCGGCGTGATCCCCGTGATGATCTGCAGCATCGTCGTGTTGCCGGCGAACACCGCATCGTAGATCCGGTCCCGAGAAACGTCCTCTTCCTCGCAGAGCTCCGCGATCATCTGGTTGGTCGCCTCGATCACCGCCTCATGCAACTCGCTCAGGCCCTGGTCCTGTTCGCGGCAATGCTGAATCCGCGAGATCACGTCGTCGCCGAACCGCGTCTGCGGATTGATGCGCGACGCGTGCGCGACGTCCTTCCCCGACACCAGGTCGACCAGCGCGCACACCAGCGTCGTGCTGCCGATGTCGAACGCCAGCCCGTACGCCTCCTCGGACGTGTCGCCCGCCTCGAAGTCGATCAGCCGCCCCTCGACCAGCACCGCCGTCCCCTGAAACTCCGCATCTCGCAGCCGTTTGGGCAACACCCGCAACGTCGGCAGGCTCGTCTCGAACGGCCCCAGCGCCGCATGCAGCCGATCAAGATCCGGCGTGTGATCGTCCATCCCCGGCCGCGGCAGCTCAACGTACACCTTCCGCACCGGGCAATCGCCCTGCTCCACGGCCTGGTCGAAACGATCGGAACCGCCCAGAATCTGCCCCGCGCCGCTCCGCGACGACGTCGGCACTTCCACGGTCATTCGCCGATCCACCGCCGTCTGGCAGGCCAGCCGCACGCCTTCCCCCATCTCCGCGTCCGACAACGCGCGCCGCTCCGACGCAACGGGCTCCGGCGCCTCCCCGACGATCCGCACCCGGCATTTCCCGCAGCTCCCCTGTCCGCCGCACGGCAGCTCCAGCGGTATCCCCGCCATCGCCGCCGCACGACTCAGCTTCGTGCCGGGGTCGACCTTAACGCGCCTGCCTTCGGGCTGGAAGATCACTTCAATGCTCATAGCTCACCTTAACTACACTCGAACCCCGCCGCGCGGAGCGTTGCATGCGAAAAGCCCCCGGGACGTCCAAGGGATTAGCACCGGAGGATACGCATCAACCCCCGTGTGAGCAAACGCGCCCCGCGGACCCCGTCCTCCGACCTCATGGCGCCCAGGCGAACTCGCCTCAACCGCCGCCCTGCGCCGCCTCCCGCATCCGCCCGAGCCAAGCATCGAAGTTCGCCGGCCCCTCTTGCGTGTGCGTCACCCCGATCCGCCGCGCGATCCGCTCGAACCGATCCAGCGCCGCCGTGAACGCCTCCGCATCGTCGCCGACGCCCGCCGCCGCCATGCGCTCGATGTCCGCATACAGGAGCTGCAGCTCAGCCTCTTCCACCCGATGCTGCGTCTCCTCCCCCGCGGCCAACGCGTTCGCCTCCGCGAGACACGCCCTCGAAGCCTCCATGAAGCGCTCCGGGAAGATCGTCATCGGGAACCGGATCCCGCCGGGCGGCGACTGCAGCACGCCGTGCCGCTCCGCCTCCCACAGATCCCATTGCAGCGCGTAGAACCGTTGCATCGGCGCCGCCGCCTCGCCGTAGTAGCCGAACACGAAATCCCGCATCAACGCGCGCACGTCGCGATCCGGATCCCACAGCAACTTGCCCCACACCCAACTCCGCATGTGCCCGTCCGCCGTGCCCGGCGTCTGGTAGTTCCCCTGCAACATCACGCCATCGGCATTGTGCGCGGCGAAAAACCGAATGCTGTCCGCGACCACCTGCCAGTTCGGCATCGGCCCGAGGTAGTGGCTGAAGTTGCTGACGTAGTCCCAGATGTGGATGCGCGCGCCGATCGCCGCCCATCCTTTCATCCGCTTCTGGAACCGCTCCGTCTCCTCGATCGTCAGGAACGGCTCCGCCCACGCATGGCTGTCCGTGCACAGCCGAATCGCCACGTTCTCCCGCGGACGCACCGTGCGCGGCGGGTCGGCCGTGTCCAGATACGCCAATGTCGAGATCGTCACGTCCGGGAACGCTTCCGCCGTCTGCTCCGCCACCGCGTTCACGAACCGCAGCAACGGCCCGGCGAGACTCCCCTCCTCCTCCGCAACCGCCCGACAAAGCTCACACGCGCAGCACGGGTGCGAGTCGTTCTGCGACACGCTGATGATCCGCGCCTCGGGATGCGCCCCCAGGATCCGCTTCACGCTCTCCGCCGCGATCCGCAACGACTCCGGATGCGACACGCACAACTGATTCGGCGTGCGCTCCCCGTCGATCTCCGAGAAGTACTCCGGATGCTCCTCGAAATACTCCTCCGGCGGAACCAGCGTCGCGAAGGTGTGCACGAACAATGCGTACGACTGATGCCCGCCCCATTCCTCCGGCACGCGCGCATCCGGCGCATTCGTGCGGTTCCGCAATGACCACGTGCCGTCGAACGCCTCCCAGAGGAACGGGTCGCGAATGCGCAGCGCCGGCGCATCCGTGCGCGCGACCACCGTCAGCTCCAGCGGGTCTCTCGCCGGGATCGTCTCCGAGAACCGCGAATACCAGCGACACCCCAAGTCCTCCTCCAGCAGCGCATACACGCCGTTGATCACGCCGCGCCCCGCGCCGCCCGTGATGTACAGCGCGCCGTCCTTCTCCGCGATCGCGAACCCCTCCTCAGGAAACGTCGCGCTCGCCTCCGGCAGACCCGACGCCGCCAGCGCCTGCGTCCGCCCGATGCTGATGAACGCCTCCTGCGGCGCCTCGGCATCCGACGCGCGGTGCACCCCGAACGTCGCGCCCGACATCGCCCCCAGCCACTGCGCCAGATCCGCCGCCGCCTTCTCCTCCACCGACGTCGCCGCGTCGGGGATCACGATGCCGTACAGCGCCTCGCCCTCCGCCGCCAACCGGAGCGTCGCCCCCGCCGCGCCGCTCGGCGCCAACGCGTTCTCCCAGTCCGGATGCGGCGACACCGCCAACGCCGTACCCCCCGCCATGCACCAGACCGCCGCCGCCATCGCCGCCGCGCTCCTCAGACTCCTGCACACCTGCCCGGTCATTTCACCTCTCCTCCCTGGACTGCATTCCGCCGCGAAATCCCCACGGACGCCCGGCGAAATCGTGTCGCCTTCCGGTGTACTATACCCCCGTCGGCCTGATAGATCCCGAGATAACAGACGCCGACATCGGGCGACGACCCACACGGGGAGGAACGACATGAACGCAGCGATCGCCATCCTGGCCGCCCTGCTCATCCACGCGTCCGAGGCCGATCCGCGACCGTCCGGCCCCGTCTCCATCGAAGTGCACGACGCCGACGGCCTCGCGCGCGCCGTGGCCGGACTGCGGGGACCCCAAGGCGGCCTCATCCGCCTGCGACCCGGCGCCTACATCCTCGACCAACCCCTCCGCCTCGTCGGCGTGCACTGCGTCACCATCCAGGGCGGCGGCTGGAACACCGTCCTCACCCGGCGCGGCGGCGGCGACCTCTTTGTCATCGAGGACTCGGGCTTCTGCGTCCTCCGCGACCTGCTCCTCACCGCCGCCGACCACAACGACACAGGCTCCGGCATCGTGTTCCGCGGTCAGTCCTCCTCCAACACCGTCGAATCGTGCCGCATCGTCGACTTCCCCGAGAGCGGCGTCCGCTTCGAAGGCGACCCCGCCGCCCCGATGTCCTCGAACGCCGTCCGCAACTGCCATTTCATCGGTAACCGCGGCGTCCAGCTCCACAGCATCCACAACAACGACTACTACATCGTCGGCAACCAGTTCGGAACCCACGGGACGCCCCCCCGCGTCGGCTGTCATCTCGACCACTCCTCCGCGGGCACGTACACCCTCAACTACCACTGGGACAACGACGTCGCCTTCATCCTCGGGCCCGGCGCCCACTTCAACCGCATCGCCGACAACCGCTTCGAGGAGAGCCGCCGCGAAGGCGTCCGCATCGGCGCGGAAAACGCGACCGACGCCTGCCGACTCAACATCATCACCGGCAACACCATCCACACCAACGGCAAGGGGACCCTCGGCCGGCATCCCGCCGTACGGGCCTGGCGCGCCGAGGACACGATCTTCTCCGCCAACCAGGTCTTCAGTTGGAACACCGACCAGACACGCCACACCGCCGCCCTGGTCCTCGACCCCGCCTGCCGCGCCTGGATCATCACCGCCAACACGTTCCGTCACCACACCGACGCCGCCGTCACGCTCGCCGGCGAAGACCACATCCTCCGCGACAACATCGGCGCCGACGACGACTGACCCGCGACCAAGACCCCGCGATTACACCCCCAGAGACGACAAAAGGCCAATGACCCGTTCCGCACAAGTCATTGGCCTGCATTCATCAAGTATGGTGGGCGACACTGGGCTCGAACCAGTGACCTCCGCCGTGTGAAGACGGCGCTCTAACCACCTGAGCTAGTCGCCCCACCCGTAGGAACAGCACGATCACACCGGAGCCGAGGGCCCGACGCATTCCGTCCTGAACGGACGAAATGGTAGCATAGCCGGGCGAGAGACGTCAAACGCGTGTGCGCCCGCGCACCCCGCGAAGGAGGCCCCATGTCGGATCCCCGTCCCCCCGCCGAGAAGAAGCGTCGAGGCTGCCTGGCGCGCGTCCTGCGCGTGGCCGTCATCGCCGCCCTCATCGTCCTCATCCCCTCCTGCGGCGCCCTGCGCTACCTCATGCACGGCCCCCATCGCGACTACGCCCTCGACTTCGTCCGCGTCGGCGACGCCGCGCCCGGGCCGCTCCAGGCCGGTTTCGCCGCGGTCGACATCACCCCCGACCCCGCCGTCTTCGAGACCTGGACCGACTTCGACGGCGACGCCCGCTACAACCCCGACGAAGGCGACTTCTTCGTCGACCGCAACGGCGACGGCCGGTTCGATGCCGTCTGGATCGGCGGCTTTCACATGAACCGTCCCGCCCAGGGCGTGAACGACCCCCTCGGGGTGCGCGCCGTCGCCCTCCGCAACAACGGCGTCACCGTCGTGCTCGCCTCCGTCGACAGCGTCGGCCTGTTCCACGACGTCGTCATCACCGCCCGCAAGCGCCTCGACCCGGCCCTGAACATCGACCACCTGGTCGTCTCCTCCACCCACACCCATCAGGCCCCGGACACCATGGGCATCTGGAGCAACGGCATCCTCCGGCGCGACTACGACAAGGACTACGTAGCGCGCGTCTGCGCCGCCATCGCCGCCGCGGCCGAGTCCGCCGTGCGCGACCTCGGGCCCGTTTCGCTCCGCTGCGCCGCCGTCGACGTCCCCATCGACGGCTTCGTCCGCGATTCGCGCATGCCCCACGTCTACGACAACCCCCTCTGCGCCATGCAGTTCACCGACCCCGCCTCCGGCAAGACGCGTGCGACCCTCGTCTCCTGGGGCAACCACCCCGAAGCCATGGGCTCCCGCAACCTCCTCCTCAGCTCCGACTTCGCCCACTACCTCCGCGAAGCCATGGAAGACGGCCTCCCCGGCCCGCGCTCCCTCGACGGCTTCGGCGGCCTCTGCCTCTACTTCCAGGGCAACCTCGGCGGGTTGATGACGCCGCTCGGCGTCTCCACGCCCGACTCCCGCGGCGACGCCGTGTTCGAGAAGGACGGCATCGACAAGGCCCGCGCCCTCGGCGAAAACGTCGCCCGCATCGCCGCGGACGCCCTCCGCGCTCCCGACGCCTTCGAGCTCGCCGATCCCGCCGTCGCCGTCGCCGCCAAAACCTTCCTCGTGCGCTTCGAGGGCCTCTACCGCTGCGCCGTCATGCTCGGCCTCCTACACCCCGGCTACTACTGGGGCAGCAGGGCCAAGACCGAGGTCAACGTCGTCCGCATCGGCGACGTCGAGATCCTCACCGCCCCCGGCGAACTCTACCCCGAGATCGCCGACGGCGGCGTCGAGGCCCCGGAAGGCCGCGACTTCAACATCGCCCCTGTCGAGACGCCCCCCCTCCGCGCCGAACGCATGCAGGGCCGCATGCGCATCATGTTCAACCTCGCCAACGACGAGGTCGGCTACATCATCCCCAAGAGCCAGTGGGACGTCCGCGCCCCCTTCACCTACGGCCGCGATCGCAGCCCCTACGGCGAGGAGAACTCCGGCGGACCCGAGATCGCCCCCGAGTACCACCGACAAGCCGCCGATCTCCTGCGGCGCATGCACGAGGCGTTGCCCGCGGTTGCGACCCCCTGAGCATCGCGCGCCCGACAGCTCATGCCCGCCGGGAAGTCGCGTCCCTTGCCCGAACGCGGCACCCCGAGTTTGACAATCGGCCCGCTGTACGGGATACTTTCTAGAACTACGCCCTCAATGGGCAGCAACCCATGTCAAGGAGAACCTCCCCATGACGTTCAATGCACGTTTGCTCGCAGCTCTGGCCATCGCGATGCTCCCCTTCGCGGCCGCTTGGGCCGCTGATGAAGCCGAAGCCGACCTCGAACCCATCGAGATCAAACTGCCCGAACCCAGTTACATGGGCACCCCGCTCGACTACTGGTCGGAGCACCTCGAGATCTCCTTCAAGAAACGCGAACCCTTCATGGCCCCCAAGGGCGCCGAGATCGTCTCAACCGACGCCAAGGTCACCGCAAGCGTCAAGCCCGAAGTGGGCACGCTCGACATGATCGTCGACGGCGACAAGGAAGCCAAGGATTCCAGCTACGTCGAGCTCGCCGACGGCGTCCAGTACGTCCAGATCGACCTCGGCAGGCCCTGCGAGATCTACGCCATCATCCTCTGGCACTACCACGCGGAAGAGCGCGTCTACTTCGACACGATCTGCAAGATCGCCAAGGATGCCGACTTCACCGAGGACGTCGAGACCATCTACAACAACGACTATGACAACTCGGCCGGGCTCGGCGTCGGCGAAGACAAAGAGTTCATCGAGAACGCCGAGGGCCGGTTGATCGACGCCAAGGGCAAGGTCGCCCAGTTCATCCGCCTCTACAGCAACGGCAACACCACCGACGATCGCAACCACTACGTGGAGGTCGAGGTCTGGGGCAAGCCCGTCGAATAGACTGCACCGAATGCCTGTCGCGGCGGGGTCTCCGGGCCCCGCCGCATCTGTTCCAGCGAACTCCGCAACAGCGTCCTTGACCCTGCTCAGTCGCTCAATCCGCCTCAGGCGGGACCCCCTCCGCCCTCCGAAGGCCTCGATCGGGTCGCACGGATACCGCCGCCGGCGCCAACCGGGGGATACATCCATGCCGACATGCCGCATCCGGTCCGCACGCCTCCGCGCCCTCTTCATCACGGCCCTCGCCCTCTTCGCTGTCGGCGCCCTCATCCTGCGCGTCGCCCAGCTCGCCGATCGCCCCCTCCACGGCGACGAGGCCAACCAGGCCCACCGCGCCGGCATCCTCATCGAGACCGGCGTCTACAAGTACGACCCCGTCGAACACCACGGCCCCACGCTCTACTACCTCACCCTTCCCCTCGCCCTGCTCCGCGGGCAACACACCTTCGCCGACACCGACGAATACACATTCCGCCTCGTGCCCGCCCTCTTCGGCGTCGCCCTCGTCCTCCTCCTCATCCCCGTCGCCGACGGACTCGGCAAGTCCGCCGCGCTCTGGGCCGCCGCATTCACCGCGCTCTCCCCGGCGTTCGTCTACTACAGCCGCTACTACATCCAGGAGACCCTGCTCGTCGCCTTCACGTTCGCCGCGATCGCCTGCGCCTGGCGCTATCTCCAGCGCCCCCGCGCCGCCTGGGCCGTCGGCTTCGGCGCCGCCATCGGCCTCATGCACGCCACCAAGGAGACCTGCGTCCTCGCCTGGTTCGCCATGGCCGTCGCCGCCGCCCCCATCGCCCTCGTCCAGCTACGCGCCGCCCGCCGCGCCGAAGCCGCCTCGCCCCCGCTTGACCGACGCGTCCTCGCCCGCCACGCCGCCCTCGCCGTCCTCGTCGCCCTCATCGTGTCAGTCGTCTTGTTCTCGTCCTTCTTCACCCACGCCGCCGGACCCCTCGACTCCGTCCGCGCCTACTTCCCC
Organism: Candidatus Hydrogenedentes bacterium UBA6118; assembly: GCA_002422525.1. Classification (GTDB taxonomy): domain Bacteria; phylum Hydrogenedentota; class Hydrogenedentia; order Hydrogenedentales; family SLHB01; genus UBA6118. Next base: position 8,114 of record DIWA01000087.1, on the reverse strand, counting down.
TACCTCCACCGCGCCTCCGCCGACCCCGCCGCCGGCGGCGACGCCCACGCCCACAACCACCCCTGGCCCTACTACCTGCGCCTGCTCCTCTACACCCGCCGCGCGCCCGGCCCCTGGTGGAGCGAAGCCCTCATCCTCGGCCTCGCCGCCGTCGGCGTCGTCGCCGCGTGGCGCCCCCGCCAACCGCGCGTCCTGCCCCGGTTCCTCGCCATCTACGCCCCGGTCCTCGCCGCCGTCTACGCCGTCATCCCTTACAAGACCCCCTGGTGCCTGCTCAGCTTCCACCACGGCTTCATCCTCCTCGCCGGCTTCGGCGCCGTCGCCCTCATACGCCTCGCCCGTCTCGCCCCCCTGCGCATCGCGGTCGCGATCCTGATCGCCCTCGCAACCCTGCAACTCGGCCGACAGGCCGTCAACGCCGCCTTCGAGTACCCCGCCGACCCCCGCAACCCCTACGTCTACGCCCACACCGCCTCCGCCCACCTGCGCCTCGTGCAGCGTATGCACGACCTCGCCGCCGTGCATCCCGACGGCCGCGCCCTCCGCGTCCACGTGATCACCCCCGACGGCGACTACTGGCCCCTCCCCTTCTACCTCCGTAGCTTCACCCAAGTCGGCTACTTCACCGTCCAGCCCGAGCGCCCCGACGCCGACGTCCTCATCGTCGCTTCCTCCATCGCCGACGCCGTGCAGCAACGCCTGACCGGCGACTACCACGTCGAACACGGCTCCCTTCGCCCAGGCGTCCTCCTTCGCGTCTATATCCGCACGCAACTGTGGGACGCATTCATGAATACGCGTCGCTAATTCCTTTTTCCAACCTGCTTGGACACTTCTCCAGGAACTCTCTGACGTTTTCTCGTCGTCAGCCGATAACTGTATGTGATCCCATTTGCACATCCTAAGGCATTCTCCGCCTGCTTTCATGCGCTAGACACTCGCGGCCGCAAATACAAAAGGAGGGGCCGCCCGCAGGCGACCCCTCCTCGAAGCAGGTCCGTTCGTATACGGCGTGGATCCGATCGCTTACGCCGTCGTCGTCTCCTCCCCCTTGTCGCGCTTCTTCGGACGATGCCGCCGACGCGACGACTGCTTCTCCTCCTCGACCGACCGGCGATGCCGGTTCTGCCACTGGTGGACGAAGTAGGCCAACGGGCTCGCAACGAACACCGACGAGTACGTGCCGACCACGATGCCGATGCACAGCGCCAACGCGAAGTCGAAGATCACGGCGCCCCCGAAGAACAGCAGCACCAGCACCACCACTAAGGTCGTGCATGACGTCAGGATCGTGCGGCTCAACGTCTCGTTCACGCTGATATTCATCAGATCCAGCAGATTCATGCCCCGGCCGCGATACAAACGCATGTCCTCGCGCACCCGGTCGAAGATCACGATCGTGTCGTTCAGCGAGTAGCCGATCACCGTCAGAATCGCCGCAACTACCGGCAACGAGATCTGCCGACCCAGCAACGCGAACAGCCCCACCGTGATCAGCACGTCGTGCGCCAGCGCCGCCACGGCGCCCAGCGCGAACTTCACCTCAAACCGGATCGCCAGGTACGCGATGATGAACACCAACGAATACAGCATCGCCAACAGCGCGTCACGCTTCAACTGCGCGCCCACCGCCGGGCCCACCGTCTCCACGCGTTCAAGCACAACGTCCTGGGCGCTCTGCGTCGGCGTCAGGCTCGCAAGCGCCTCCTGAACCCGCACCGAAACCGTCCGACCGGCCTCCTCGCCCGCGGCATCCCCGTCTTCCGACTCCACGTCCGACACCCGGATCATGAACCGGTTCATGCTCCTCGCATCGGCCTGGTCGAACTCCTGCACGATCGGATCCGCAAACCCAGCCGAAGCCATCTCCGACCGCACCTCGGCGACTGACACCGGCGCATCGCCCTGAAGATTCACCACCATCGTCGTGCCCGTCGTGAAGTCCACGCCGAACATGTTGTCCAACCGCACGCCGAACGCGCCCAGCCCGATGACGATCACCACGGCGCTCCCGATCAGCACGCCGCGGTAGAGCTTCATGAAGCCGATGTGCGTCTCCGGCTTGACTATGCTCGCCATCGACAGGCTCTTCAGCATCTTCCGCTCGCCCAGGAAGTCGAACACCGCCCGCGACACCACCAGCGCCGAGAACACGCTCGTGCATACGCCGATGCTCAGCGTCACCGCGAAGCCTTCGATCGCGCCCGTGCCGAACTGCATCAGCACCGCCGCGGCGATCAAGGTCGTTACGTTCGCGTCCAGAATCGCCGACTGCGCCCGCTGGAACCCGTTCTCGATCGACGCCAACACGGATCGCCCGTTGCGAATCTCCTCGCGGATGCGCTCGTAGATCAGCACATTCGCGTCCACCGCCATGCCGATCGTCAGAATCAACCCCGCGATTCCCGGCAAGGTCAGCGTAGCGCCGAAGTACGCCATCGCCCCAAGAATCAGCAGCGCGTTCACCACCAGCGACACGTTCGCGATGACGCCCGCCACCCGGTAGTACGCCAGCATGAACACCAGCACCAGAACCAACCCGATCAGCGCCGACCGTACGCCGCTGCGCACCGAGTCCGCCCCCAGCGTCGCCCCCACCACGCCCTCGAAGTCCAACCGGATCCGCGCCGGCATCGAACCCGAGTTCAGCGCAATCGCCAGATCCTGCGCCTCCGGGCCCGAGAACTGGCCGGAAATCTCGCCGTTCGTCGTGAACTTGCCCCGGATGAACGGCGCCGATTCCACAACCCCGTCCACCACAATGGCCATCTGGCGATTCATATTCGCCTCGGTAACCTCCCCCATGCGCCGGCCGCCCTGCGCGTCCAACTCAAACGGAATGTGATAAAACCCTTCCAGACTGTTCGGGTCCGGCCGCGCCCACGCACGCTTCAGCCGATCACCCGTCAACGCCGGCTCCGCCTCAAGCAGATAGATCTCGTACCGCTTCACCTCGTCCCAAGGCTTCGGCGCCTTGCTGAACGCGATCTCCCGACCCTCAGGAATCAGCCCGTCTTCACGCGCCTTCGCAACCACCTCGCGGACCGTGTCGATATACTCCAGGTCGATCTCGAACGGACCGCCCGGCTCAGTCTGGCGCAAATACGGCAAGAACTGACGCGGATACTTCTCCTCGATCGCGCGGAAGACCTCCTCCGTCTCCTCCTGCCCCGCAACCAGCTTGAACTCCAGATACGCCGTCTGCATGATCAGCCGACGCGCCCGATCGATGTCCTTCTCGCCCGGAAGCTGGATCTGAATCTGCCGATCCCCGTACGCCTGAATGACCGGCTCCTTCGCCTCAAACTCATTCACACGCCGCTCGATCGTCCGCAGCGCCATCTGCTGGAACTCCGCGACAATGTCCGCGTCGCGGTACCCCGCGTCCTTCATCTCCTGCAGCACCGCCGGGTCCACGGAATCCATGTCCAGCCCGAGCACCATGTGCACGCCGCCCTGCAAATCCAGCCCAAGGTTGATCACCTTGCTCCGGTCAAACTCCGCCCAGCGCTTGATCCCCTTGACCATATCGCGCCACGCGTCCGGACGCTCGTATACGCGGTCCTCTTCCTTCCAGCGCTCGAGCCGCGCCGCCCGCTCGTCCTCCGACAACGTCATCCATCCAACCGTCGGATAGATCTGGATCAGCGACACCACGATCGCCGCCAGAATCAGGATGGTACGCCCGAGATGCTTTCTCTTCATCGCTAACTCCACCGCGCCGCGGCCCGGCCCGCGGCCGCGCATTCATCATCACAATCGGTTGGGCTGCCGAGCGCTCAAACGCCCGCCAGATCCGCCCAGCCCTACTCGCGCGTCCCCGAACTCTCGCCGGACTCTTCTTCGGACACCTTCCGCGAAACCGCCCCGCGCAAGAACTCCAACTTCACAACCGGATCCTCGCTCACGCGCAGCACCACGGACTTCTCCGACAATCCCACGATCGTCCCCATCATGCCCCCGCTCGTCATCACCCGGTCCCCCTTCGACAACGACGCCAGCATCTCCCGCCGCTCCTTCTCCCGCTTCTGCTGCGGCCGGAAAAGAAAGAAGTACATGATCGCCAGCATCGCCACGAAGAACAGCCACATGCCCGACATCGGCGACCGACCGCCGCCCTCGCCGGCCCCCGCGCCCGCCGGCGCGCCGCCCTCCCCCTGCGCAAACGCAACCGCCTGTGCTGTGTACAACATCAAACTATCCCACACGTCTATCCTACCTCCGTGCGCAGAGCCGGATACCTATCTAGCGCGACCCTTCCCAGCCGATCAACCGCACTACGCTGCAAACGGGGATCCCTACACACCGGCTCGATATGTGTCCAGGAAGGTCTGCCGAAACGCCATGAATCGCTCCGCATAGATCGCTCTACGCGCAGCAGCGGCCAATTCTAACATGAACCACAGGTTATGTAAAGTGTTCAGGCGCAACGCCGTGATCTCTCCCGCACGGAACAGATGCGACAGATACGCCCGGCTGTATCGCCGACACACCGGACACCCGCACGCCTCGTCCAACGGACCGAAATCCCGCCGGTATCGCTGATTCTTGATGTTCACCTTCCCCCGCGTCGTGAACAACGACCCGTTCCGCGCGTTCCGCGTCGGCATCACGCAGTCGAACATGTCCACCCCCAACGCGATCGCGTCCAACATGTCCTCCGGATCCCCCACTCCCATCAGATACCGCGGCGCCGTCTCCGGCAGTTCCTCCGCCGCCCAGCCCGCCGCCTGGCGCATCTCCTCCTTCCCCTCCCCCACGCTCACGCCCCCGATCGCGTATCCCGGGAACCCGATCGCCGCCAACGCCTGCGCGCTCTCCCGACGCAGGTCCTCATACACGCTCCCCTGCACGATCCCGAACAACGTCTGCCCCGCCTGCGCCTCCGAGCGCGCGTCCCACCGCCGCTTGCACCGCTCCGCCCACGCCATCGTCCGCCGCATCGACGTCCCCGCCGTCTCATGCGTCGCCGGGTACCCCGTGCACTCATCGAAGCACATCAGCACGTCCGACCCCAGCGCCAACTGCACTTCCGTCGCCCCCTCCGGCGTCAGGAAATGCCGCGACCCGTCGATATGGCTCTGAAACGCCACCCCGTCCTCCGTGATCTTCCGCATCGGCGCCAGGCTGAACACCTGGAACCCCCCCGAGTCCGTCAGAATCGGTCCGTCCCACGTCATGAAGCGATGCAGCCCCCCCGCCGCCTCCACGACCTCTGTCCCCGGACGCAGATACAGATGATACGCATTCGCCAGGATCACCCCCGCCCCGATCGCCGACAGATCCTCCTGCGACAACGCCTTCACCGAAGCCTGCGTCCCCACCGGCATGAACGCCGGCGTCTCCACCGCGCCGTGCGCCGTCCCCAACGCGCCCGCCCGCGCGCCGCACGCCCCGTCCCGCGCCCGCACTTCAAACCAGAACACGTCCGACTTCACCCGATCCATCCCGCTCCTCCCCGCTCCTCCAACCGCCCGCCGACCCCGCCGACCCGACGCCGCCGGACGCAACACAAAAAAAGCCTCCCGAGACCCGTCTTCCAACGTCATCTCGGGAGGCTAACAAAAAGCCGGCAACGACCTACTCTCCCACGCGCGACGTCCGGTACAACGCACCTGGCCTCATCCTGTCTCTCGCGCACCCCCAAGCCAGCTGCGGAACACCGCTGCGCACCGCGATCCGCTTGCATCCTGAATCAAGCGTCCCCGCTGCGTGGGACCGTCGAACTCCCCAATCAGCCCAGACAGCACATCCTGACCCAGAACCGGGTACGACAACGATTCGCCGGATAGCGAACACGCGAACATGACCTGCCACGGGAGATCAATACTCCCAACCCGACACCACAGATGCCACATGCCCTTACGCAAGATCTCCGTTCCGCGGACAGTCGTCACATCAACCGTCGTGACGTCATCGAAGTAATCCCACGCGCCAATCCCTTTCAGCATGGCCGGCGGCAACCACGAGCCGTCCGACGCCGTGTCCACCACCGCGTAGTCCCAAGTCTCCACCCACGTATCGTCCCCCGGCTGATTGAACCCTACGCTCAACCGCACCAAGGGCAGCGCCTCGCGCGAACCTCCGTACCGGCAGTACGCTACCGCCCCTTCCGTCCCCATGCTCCAGCCAGCCCCCTCAGCACCGCGGGCGCGTTCTCACCCCGTCCCGATTGGTCAACGCACCGCCGAACCACAATTGCAGGATACGGATGCCCGCGCCGCCACCCGATCCGATCCAGCGCCTTGCTCCGCACCTCCGCAGGATCCATGCCGTGGCTCACCACTTCGCTCCCGTCAAAGGCCACATACTGCCCCGCATACTCCCGCACCAACTCCGGCAGTCGTCGATCGAACTCACGCCCGACCGCCTCCACTTGCCCCAGGCGGTCCCATCCCCCGCAGGGACGCCCCCCCCGCGCCGCCGCCCGCTCCTGCTCACCCCCCAGATCCGCCACCGCCCGCCGCTCGTCCGCCGCTGCCTTCTCTCGCCAAGGCAGAACCTTCACCGCCGGATCCTCAATCGACGCGACCCGCTTCCCGACAAGACGGGTCACGCCCCGCTCGCCCGCGCTCGGCTCGCATCCCTCCGGTACTAGCGAATAGGGCCTCCCAAGCACCTCATATCCCGACTCCCCCTTGCATATCCCGCGGCCCGACTCCATACCCCACGGGGCCTTGCCAAACAGCGCGGCCCCGTACCCCTCGCCCGAATGACTCACGACTGCTCCTCCTCGCCCAACAGCTGCTGCACATCTTCAACGGCGCCCTCGCCCGCCGCCAGCCTACGCACCGCGTTGCATCGAGCCTCCGCGCGGCGCATGGCTCGGACGAACTGCTTCAGCTCGACTTCGCTCAACTGAAAAACGTGATTCTCCCGGACGCCGTTGCGCTCCGAGATCAGCTCAAGCACCGTCACCGGCACGCAGCTCAGCGCCTGTCCGGGATCCGGCGCTCCCCCTTCATCCCCCTCCACCTCCGCACGGCCAAACACGAACCGCAGATCCACGACGGCGTTGGCCGATTCAATCCGCGGCGGTCCCGTACGCATGGCCTGCAGCCGCGCCGTTGCCCGTACCGCCTCGCCCCGCCGCTCAACAACCAACCCCATCAACGTCGAGAACGCACGCCGTTCCTCCTCCGAAGCCCCCAGCGCCGAAAGCCAGTTCTCCACCTCGATCTCGGATTCGCCCGACGCGTCGATAGCCCCCGCCATCAACTGAGACGCAAGAAACGCCAACACCCGGGCCACAGCCCCCACATCCTCCGGGCCGACGCCCATCGCGCTCACGTCCTGAACCAGCTCCTCGCCCCCGTACGCGTCATCCGTCGCGTACTTGACCACCGGCTCCGCCAAGGCCGACGCCGGAAGCGACTGCGACAGCAGCGTCCGGACATCCTCCTGGAACTCCCTCGAGAAGCGTTCCCGTCCAAACATCCCGCTACCTCACATTCGGCCGCGCCGCCGCCAATCGCGACGTCCGCGCCCACGCCCTTCCCTCTCTCAGTCTAGCCCCTTCCCCAAACTCCCCGCAAATATCCCCGCAACAAAAAAAGCCTCCCGAGACCCGTCTTCCAACGTCATCTCGGGAGGCTAACAAAAAGCCGGCAACGACCTACTCTCCCACGCAGTTTCCCACGCAGTACCATGGGCGCAAGCGGGCTTAACTACTGTGTTCGGAATGGGAACAGGTGTGGCCCCGCTGCCATAGTCACCGGCAAAACCTTGCGCAGCGAATACGAGGGTTTATCCTAGCGACACCGAACGCCATCTCTTTGCGCCCGATATCAAGTGAGGCCCGCATAAGTGCTTTTGACTTAAGGCCAAGCCTCACGGGCTATTAGTACTGGTCGGCTGAACACGTCGCCGTGCTTGCACCTCCAGCCTATCAACCTGGTACTCTTCCAGGACCCTTCAGGGACCTTACGGTCCGGGAGTTCTTATCTTGAGAGGGGCTTCGTGCTTAGATGCTTTCAGCGCTTATCCCTTCCGGACATAGCTACCCGGCGGTGCCACTGGCGTGACAACCGGATCACCATAGGTCCGTCCACCTCGGTCCTCTCGTACTAGAGGCAGCTTCTCTCAAAACTCCTACGCCCACGAAGGATAGGGAC
>DIWA01000085.1 GCA_002422525.1 Candidatus Hydrogenedentes bacterium UBA6118 | reverse complement strand
CTTTGCCGCCGACGCCATCATGGAGGCCGCCGATGCCCGGGTTCCCCTGGTGGTGTGCATCACCGAGGGCATCCCCGTCATGGACATGCTGCGGGTCAAGAATTACCTGGCGGGCAAGCCCGTGCGCCTCATCGGCCCCAACTGCCCCGGGATCATCACCCCCGGGGAGTGCAAGATCGGCATCATGCCCGGGGCGATCCACAAACCCGGTTCCATCGGGGTGGTGTCGCGCTCCGGCACCCTGACCTACGAAGCCGTGCACGCCCTGACGCGCATCGGCCTGGGCCAGAGCACCTGCATCGGCATCGGCGGCGACCCCGTCATCGGCAGCAAGTTCGTCGATCTCCTCCCCCTGTTCGAGGCCGACCCCGACACCGACGCCGTCGTCATGGTCGGCGAGATCGGCGGCCAGGACGAAGTCGACGCCGCCCGCTTCTTCCAACAGCGCATGTCCAAGAAGGTCGTCGCCTTCATGGCCGGCCTCACCGCGCCCCCGGGACGCCGCATGGGCCACGCCGGCGCCATCGTCGGCGGCGAGGACGACACCGCCGCCGCCAAGATCGAGAAGCTCGAGGCCGCCGGCATCCCCGTCGCCCGCGTCATCAGCGACGTCGTCGGCCTGCTCCAATAGCGCCCTCCCGACGCGACTCGGGCGCCGGAAGGCCCTCGCCCGCTCCGGCGCCCGTTCGCTATCCGTATTCGCCAGCCGCGAACCGCGTCAGTTGAACGTCTCCAGCAGCAGGTCGCAGTACAGCCGCACGTTGTCCCACTCCGCGTCCGGCGCGATCCGGTGGTCCGGACACGGGATGTACCCCCCGAGCTCCACCAGCGGCTTCAGCCGTTCAACCTCCGCCCGCACCGCCGCCGCGTCGCGCGAGAACACCACCTTGTTCATGCCCCCGACGCCGCGAATGTCCTTGCCATACTGCTCCCGCCACGGCGCGATGCTCGCGTTCCACGTCCCCACCTCAATCGGAAACATCGTGTTCACGCCGTTCGCCAGCCACGTCGGGATCAGCGCGTCCACGCACCCGTCGCAGTCCAACGAGATCACCTCGATCCCGTGCTTCTTGCACAGGTCCGTGATCCGCTTGTAGTGCGGCCCGACCTTCTCGTCGAACACGGCGGGGATCACCAACGGCCCGTTCTTGAAGCAGATGTCCTCCCAGAAGTGCGCGAAATCGAATTGCGCCCCGCTCTCCAGCGCAAACTTCACGCACTGGTAACACAGGTCCGCCGTCGTGTCGATCAGCTCCGTGAACAGCGCGTCGTCCTCCGCGAACATGTAGCTCGCGCCCGTCACGCCGATGATGTCGCGCACTCGCCCGAACAGGCTCCCGCAGTGCAGCCCGTAGTGATAGTCGCGTTCGCCCCGTTGCAGGAACTCCAGTCCGCCCTCGTCCCAACGAACCATCTTGTCATTCACCCGCACCCAGGACTTCGTCACCCGCTCCTCGGTGAACACGAACCGGTGCTTGTAGTGCTCTTCCCAGTCCGCGCGCGTTTTCAACAGATGATCGATCTCCGCCGGGATTGACGTCGCGCCGGGCCGCTGCAACACCACCACGCCGTCCACGTTCAGCACCTTCCGCGTGCCGTCCGGCATCTCCTCGACCACCTTCGACTCGAACCCCGGCCACAGCGACGTCGCCGGATGGAAGCACGAGTAGTAGTTGGTGTCGAACCCCAGCTTCTCGCTGATCTGCGCGTCAATCGGGTTGCCGTCCCCCCAACCCCGCGCCTCTTCCTGTGTCAGATGCCCCTCGTTCGCCCACTTCTCGAGCGTCTCGGTCCAGAACCCGAAATGCACGATCGGCAGGCGATCGACAGGCTCATATGTGAGTGTTGCTATGACGCGTTCCCGGTTGGTCATGGTGCGGCCGCTCCTCTCCAGTCGAGACTGACAGTCAGTCTTCCATTTGGGCCCAGAAATGGTTCAACGGCCCGTGTCCCTTGCCCAAGTCGAACCCGTGCCGAATCGCTTCGGTCAAATACCGCTTCGCGTGGTCCACGGCTTCGTCGAGCGCGTATCCCAACGCCAGGTACGCCGCGATCGCCGCTGAATACGTGCATCCCGTGCCGTGGGTGTTCCGCGAAAGAATGCGCGGCGCCGAGTAGATCCGCGTCCGGACCCCGTCATACAGGTAGTCCACCGCGTCGTCCGCGGGCAGGTGCCCGCCCTTCATCAACACGTACCGCGGTCCCAGCCCGTGGATGATCCGCGCCGCCTCCGCCACGTCGCCCGGGTCGACGATGCGCTTCCCCGACAGCACCTCCGCCTCGGGAATGTTCGGCGTCACCACCAGCGCCAGCGGCAGGATCCGCCGCACGAGCGCGTCCCGCGCCGACTCGAACAGCAGCGCGTCGCCGGTCTTGGCGATCATCACCGGATCCACCACCAGCTTGGTGATCTCGTTCCGCTCCACCGCGTCCGCCACGGCCTCGACGATCTCGCGGTTCGCCAGCATGCCCGTCTTCGCCGCGTCCACCCCGATGTCCGTCGCGACATCGTCGATCTGTTCCGCCACGAAGTCCGCCGGCAACGCCACGATCCCCGTAACCGCCACCGTGTTCTGCGCCGTCACGCTCGTGATCGCGCTCATCCCGAACACGCCCAGACTCGTGAACGTCTTCAGATCCGCCTGGATCCCGGCGCCGCCGCCGGAGTCGCTTCCCGCGATCGTCAATGCTCGGGCCGCCGAAGCGGCGTTCGATCTCATCAGTCACGCTCCCTATAGCAGCACGCCCGCCACGCAAGCGGTCATGAAGCACGCGAGTGTACCCGCCACATAGGACCTGAGTCCAAGTTCCACAATGTCGGTCCGGCGTTCCGGCGCCAGCCCCTGCAATCCCGCGATCACGATCCCGACGCTGCCCGGATTCGCAAACCCGCACAACGCGTACATCGCCAGCGTGTGGCCCCGCGACGTCAATTGCCCGCCCACTTCCTGCAACTGCGCATAGGCCAGGAACTCATTCACCACCGATTTCGTCCCGATCAACGCCGCCACCGTCGGCACATCCGACCACGGCACGCCGATCAGCACCGCAAACGGGGCGAACAGGATGCCGAACAACCCCTCCAGCGTCACCGTCTCGATCGGCGGCAGCCCCGCGCTCGCCGCCCACGGTAGATACGCCGCGCGCAGCAATGGGCCGCTCACTGCCGACAACGCCGTGTTGCACAACGACACCAGCCCGATGAACGCGATCAGCATCGCGCCTACGCTCAGCGCCATGCGCAGCCCTTCATTCGTCCCTTGCGCCGCCGCATCCACAAGGTTCCGGCTCTGCACGTCCAAGGCGATCGGCCCCTCCCCCGACGTCCGCGGCTTCTCCTTCTCCGGAACCATCAGCTTCGACACCACGATCGCCGCGGGCGCGCTCATCAGCGAGGCCGCCAGCAGATGCCCCGGCTCCGCGCCCATCGTCGAATACGCCACCATCACGCTTCCCGCGATCGTCGCCATGAAGGCGCTCATCACCGTGCACAGCTCCGACCGCGTCATCGTCGGCACGTACGACCCGATCGCCGTCGTCGACTCGATCCCCAGAAACACCAGCAGCGCGGCGCCGAGGGTCTCCGCCCCGCTCGTCCGCAGCGACCGCCGCATCAACCACGCCATCCCCCGCACCACCGCCTGAATCACCCCGAGGTGGAACAGGATCCCCGACAGCGCCGACACGAGGATGATCACCGGCAACACCTGAAACGCCATCGTCGCCCCGAGCGAAGGGTCGTCCGTCAGCCGCCCGAACACGAACGACGCGCTCTCCTTCGTCGCCCCCGTGATCAGTCCCACAGCGCCCCGCATCGCGACGAACACGAGTTCGCCCGGGGTCGCCGTCACCTCCGCCCGGCCCAGCGTCGCCGCGCTCACCGCGCCGCGGAACAACGGCGCGAACACATACGTCTGCAGCGGCGTCGGCAGCAGCAACAGCCCAACCAAGAGCTGCAGCCCCAGCCCCCACGCGATCAACCGCCACGGCACGCACTTCCGGTCTTCCGACAGCGCCCACGCAAGCGCCAGCATCGCGACCAGACCCACCAGACTTACCACCGAATACCCCGACCGCATACCTTGCCTTACCCGCGCCCGAGCGCCGCCTCGTACACGTCCAAAACGCGTCGCGCCTGCACCGGCAACGCGAACTCCGCCAACGCTTTCTCCCGCGCCGCGCGCCCCATCTCCCGCGTCAGTCGACGGTCCCGCGCGAACCTGTCCAGCGCCGCGAACAGCCCGTCCCCCGAGCCGTCGCACACAAATCCGTTCACCCCGTCGTCCACGATCTCCGCCAGCATCCCCCGGTCCGCGGTCACGATCGGCTTCGCCATCGCCATCGCCTCCCGCACCGCCCGACACGTCCCGTCGCTTCCCGGCACGAGAAACGCCTTCACGTCGAACGCACGCAGCATGCCCACGTAATTCTCACCGTCCACGTATCCCGAGAACCGCACCCGATCCCGCAAGCCCAACCGGCGCACCGGTTCCAGCGCCACCTTCTCCTGATGCGTTCCGCGCCCTACCACGATCACATACGCCTGCGGGTGCGCATCGGCCAGGCGCCGCATCGCGGCGAAGAAGTCGTCAAAATGCCGATGCGTCTGCATTCGCGCCACGATCCCCACGACGAACGCGTCGTGCGGCACATTCAGCCAGCGCCTACCATCCGGCGTCTCCCGGTGCGGATCAAACCGGTCCGTATCCACCGCGTTCGGGATCACCCGCAATCGCGTAGGGTCAAGCCCGTGCGCCGCAACGTCGTGCCGCAGCGCCCGTTCCGACGGCTCGATGATCCGGTCCGCCAAAGCCGCCAGCGCCGCCAGGCCCGGCTTGTCCGGGAAGCCCTCGCCGTAGTAGCTCGACCGCACCACCTGCACCCCGACGCGCCGCGCGACCGCCGCCGCGATACGGTGGTCGTTGTCCAGGTGGCAATGCAGCAGGTCGTAGCGCTCCCGCCCCAGATACGCCGTCAACGCACGCAGGTCCAGCCAGTTATACACGGGGTTCCGATGCTTCTTGAGATGGAAATCCAGGATCGGTTCCACCCCGCGATCGCGCGCCGTCTCAACGACCTTGTTCACCGAGTCCCCCGCATCCGGCGCGCACGCGAAGTCCGCGTCCACGCCCAGCCCCCGCAACGCCACGCACAGGTTCAACGCCGGTTCCGCGGGGCCCGTCCACTTGGCGTTGCTGAACAGATGAAGCACGCGCAGCGACACGGTCGCCTACGCCGCCGAGTCGGACTCGGCGTCCTCCGTCATCCGTGCGGAGATCAACTGCGACACGCCCCGCTCCTGCATCGTCACGCCGTACATGGCGCTCGCCTTCGCCATCGTCTGCTTGTTGTGCGTGATCACCACGAACTGCGTCTCTTGCGAGAAATCGTCCAGCATGCTCAGGAACCTCCCGATGTTCGCGTCGTCCAGCGGCGCATCCACCTCGTCCAACACGCAGAACGGCGTCGGCTTCGCCTTCAGAATGCTGAACAGCAACGCGATCGCCGTCATCGCGCTCTCCCCGCCCGACAGCAGCGAGATCGTCTGCGGCTTCTTCCCCGGAGGCCGCGCCTCAATCTCGATCCCGCACTCCAACGGATCTTCATCGTCCAGCAGGTACACTCGCGCCTGCCCGCCATTGAACAGCCGCCGGAAGTACTCCCGGAACGTCGCCGCCACCTGTTCGAAGGTCTCCATGAACATCTCGCGGATCTTCTTGTCGCTCCGCGCGATCACCCCGAGCAACGCCTCCCGCGCCTTGCGCAGATCCTCGCACTGCGACGACAAAAACGCGTGTCGCTCCTCGAGCGCCTGATACTCCTCGATCGCCATCAGGTTCACGTCGCCCATCCGCTGCAGTCGGTCCCGCAGGTCCGCGACCAGCGCGTCCCGTGCGTCCTCATCGTAGTCGTCCTCGCCGACCTCCTCCGCCGTCAACGACGCCAGCGCGATGTTGTACTCGGAAAGAATCCGCTCCTGGAAGAACGCCGCCTTGTCCTCATGCGACCGCAGCTCCAGCTCGGTCTGGTGCATCTCCGCCTGGGCCGCCCGCGCGCGATCGCGCAACGTCTTCAGCTCCGCGTCGATCCGCTCGGTCTCGTCCAGCAGCTCCTTGCGGCGGTTTTCCGCCGTCGCGACCTCCGCCTGCGCCGCCTCTTTCCGCTGCGACAGCGCCCCCGAGTTCTCCACGTGCGCCCGCACCGCCTGCTCGAACGCCTGCTGGTCCTGCGCCAGTTGTTCGTCCAGCGCCCTGCGCCGATCGCCCTCGGAGAGCGCCGCTTCCCGCTCGCGCGCCATCCGTTCCCGATCCCGGTCCAGCTCCGCGAGACGCTGGTTCAGCCCCGCGTGCCGCAGCCGCAGCTCGCCCACCTCGCTCGCCCGCTCCGACAGCTCCCGCCGCGCGGCGACCGTCGCCTCCTGCGCCTCGGCGATCGCCCGTTGCAGCGCCTCGTCTCCGCTGTCCAGCGTCTGTGCGCGCTCCGCCGCTTCCCGACGCCGCGCCGCGAACTCGTCCCGGCCCCGCGCCAGCTCTTCCCGTTGCGCCGCAAGCTGCTCCAACGACGCACTCAGGTTGTCCAACTCCGTCGTCTGCCGCGCGATCGCCACGCCCAGCTTGCCCAGCTCGCGCGCTTCCTCCGCGCGCTGCCCATCCAACTCCCGCGCCTGCCGCTCCGCGTCCTGCATCGTCTGCGTCAACGCCTGTCCGCGCCCCGCGATCGCCCGAATCTCGCCTTCCAGCGACTCCAGCTTCGCCTCCAGTTCCGCGATCTCCGCGCTCCTGCCCAGCAGTCCCCGGCTCTCGTGCTTGTTCCGCCCCCCCGTCACCGCGCCGGACGACGTCACCACGTCCCCTTCCAGCGTCACCAGTCGCGGGATGCGGCGGTTCGAACGCGCCAGTTGGATCGCGTGGTCCAGCGTCTCCACGATCACCGTGCTGTGCAACAGATACTCCGCCGCCGGGCGCACATGCGCTTCGAACTCCACGTAGTCGATCGCAGGACCGATCACCCCCGGCCGACCCTTCAACGCGTCGCCCCGGTCCCCTTCGCCCGCGCGGATGATATCCAGCGGCAGGAACGTCACCCGACCCGCGTTGTGGCGCTTCAGGAAGTCGATCGCGTGCTTCGCCGCGTCCGCGTCCTCGCACACCACATTGTTGATATTGCCGCCCAGGGCCGCCTCGATCGCCCGCTCGTACCGTTTCTCCGTCGACAGCAGGTCGCCCGCCGGGCCGATCAGCCCGTCCATTTGCGGCCGGCCTTCGGTCTTCGCGCGCATCACCGCCCGCACGCCGACGGCGAACCCTTCATAGTTGTCCCGCAGCTCGCGCAGCGAGTTCAGCCGCGCGTCCACACTGCTCTTCGTCTCACGCAGCCCCTGCCACTTCTCGTTCAACGCGCGCAGCTCGGCCCCCGCGTCCGCCCCCCGCTTCACCGCCGCCGCGTGCCGCTGCTCCAGCTCCGCGACCGCTTCGGCGCGCCGCGCCTCTTCCGCCCGGGCCGCGTCCAGCGCCGCCTGCACTTCCGCACGCCGACCGTCTTCCGCGCCCTGCCGCGTGTCCAGCGCCTCCAACTGCTGCTCGATGTTCCCGATCCGCACGTCCAGCGTCTCGAGTTCCGTCTGGTTCCGCGCGCGTTCGTTCATCCGCTCGACCGCCGCCGCCCGCGCCTGCTCGAGCCGGGCTTCCGCCTCGCTCACCCGCTGCGCCGCCTCGGCCTGCGTCTGCGACCGCGTCTCGATCGCCGCGAGACTCTCCGCCAGCTCCCCCTGCGTCTTCTCACGCTCGACGGCCGTCTCCCGCAGCCGCTGCTCGATCTCTTCCATCCGGCCGCGGAAGGTCTCCGCCTCGGTCCGCGCCGTCGCCTGCTGCTCCCGCGCGAAGTCGATCCGCTGCCGCGCCAGCGCGATCTCCCGCTCCAGCCGCTCCATCTCCGTGTCGATCGCGTGCACCGTCTCGCGCCGCGTCACCAGCTCCCGGTCCGCCTCCAGCTTCTGCAGGTCCAGCTCTTCATGCCGCGCCTCGAGCGTCGCGGTCTCCGCGCTCGACTTCGCGTACTGGTCCTGCGCCGCCGCCAGCCGGTCCCGCAACCCCTGGATCGCCTCCGTGAACCGCACGTACTTCAGCCACGCCGCCCGAATCTCGACCGACCGGAGCTCCTCGCTGATCTCGCGATACCGGATTGCGGCGTTCACCTGCCGCTTCAGGCTCCGCATCTGCCGCTCGATCTCCGCGATGATGTCCGACAGACGCAACAGGTTCTGCTCGGCCGACTCCAGCCGCCGCACCGCCAGCCGCTTCCGGTTCTTGTACTTGATGATCCCCGCCGCTTCCTCGAAGAGGAACCGCCGATCCTCCGGCTTCTGGCTCAGGATCAGATCCATCTTCCCCTGGCCGATCATCGAATACGCCTGCGTGCCGATCCCCGTGTCCATGAACAGCTCGTTGATGTCCCGCAGGCGACACTGGGCCTTGTTGATCAGGTACTCGCTCTCACCGGAGCGGTACAGCCGCCGCGTCACCTCCACCTCCGCGAAATCCACGGGAAGGCGCGAGTCGCTGTTGTCGAACGTGATCGACACCTCCGACATCCCCAGCGGATGCCGGTTCTCACTGCCGTTGAAGATCACGTCCTGCATGTGCGAGCCGCGCAGCTCTTTGCTCCGCTGCTCGCCCAACACCCACCGCAACGCGTCCAGAATGTTGCTCTTGCCGCAGCCGTTCGGCCCGACCACAGCCGTGATCCCAGGGTCCAGCCGCAGCACCGTCCGGTCCGCGAACGATTTGAACCCGGTCATCTCGAGTTGCTTGAAATACATGAAGCCTCTTGGCCCTCTGTCTGTATCCGCGCGCGCTGTATCCGCGCGCGACGGCGAGCCCCCGCTCTACAGCGTCCGCGAGATCCGCTCGATCCGGCGCGCCTGTCCCGTCGACGCATCCACCTCGATCAGCACCGCGCTGAACAGCGCCGGCCCGCCCGCAACCACGAACTGCTCCGGCAACCCCGACAGAAACCGCCGAATCACCGGCCCCTCTTCCACGCCTATCACCGACTCCAACGGCCCCGTCATCCCCACATCGGTGATATACGCCGCGCCGCCCTTCAGGATCCGCTCATCCGCCGTCGCGACATGTGTATGCGTGCCCACGACCGCCGAGCACATCCCGTCCAGATATCGGCCCAACGCGACCTTCTCCGCAGTCGCCTCGGCATGCATGTCCACCAGAATCACCGGGGTCTCGGCCCGCAGCCGCTCCACTTCGGACCGGCCCGCACGGAAGGGACACTCCAGCGGGTCCATGAACACCCGGCCCAGCAGGTTCACCACGCCGACCTTCACCCCGTCGGCCGTCTCCACGCATCTGCCGCCCACGCCCGGAGCGCCATCAGGGAAATTCGCCGGGCGCACGATGCCCCCGAGCGCGTCGATGCCGCGGACCAGCTCCTTCTTTCGCCACGCATGGTTTCCCAGCGTGATCACGTCCACGCCGCTGCGCTGAATCTCTTTCACCACATCCGGCGTCGCGCCCAGCCCGCCCGCGGCATTCTCCCCGTTTGCCACGACCAGATCAAGCCCATACGCCGCCCGCAGCTCCGGTACGAACGCCGCCGTCGCCGCCCGACCCGGCTTCCCGACGATGTCTCCAATAAACAGAATCAACATACCCGACTCGCTTCTCTCCGCCCCGGACGCCCTGCCGCGGCGATGAGGCCTTCCTTCACAACAAAACCGGGGAGACGGGCCTCGACAGCCGCCGCCTCCCCGGGATCCTGTACGCAACCAGCTCAGAGCGGACGAGGTCCGCCCCGAACAACGCGCCCCCTACTTCGCCGTCTCGTTCGCGCGCGTCTCCCGAATCACCGTCACCCGGATCTGCCCCGGGTACGTCATCTCGGACTCCACCTTGTGCGCCACTTCGCGCGCCAGTTGCCGCGCCTCCGCGTCGCTCACCTTGTCCGGCAACACGATCACGCGGATCTCACGGCCCGCCTGCAACGCGAACGACTTCTCGACGCCCTCGAAGCCCTTGGCAATCTCCTCGAGCTGCTCCAGGCGCTTGATGTACGACTCGATCGTCTCGCGCCGCGCGCCCGGTCGCGCCGCCGACAGCGCATCCGCCGCCTGCACCAACACCGAAATCGGACTGCTCTGCTCGATCTCGTTGTGGTGCGACCCGATCGCGTTCGCCACCACTTCCGACTCGCCGTGTCGCTTCGCGTAGTCGTGCCCGATGATCGCGTGCGAACCTTCCACCTCGTGGTTCACGGCCTTGCCGATGTCGTGGATCAACGCGGCGCGCTTGGCCTCCTGCACGTTCAGCCCAACCTCCGCGGCCATGAGGCCCGCCAGATGACACACCTCCATCGAGTGCTTCAGTACGTTCTGGCCGTACGACGTCCGGTAGTTCAGCCGGCCGAGCAGCCGCACGATCTCCGGGTGCAACCCGTGAACGTCGCTCTCCAGGCACGCCTGCTCCCCGTACTCCCGGATCGTCTGGTTCATCTCCTCCTCGACCTTCTGCACCACCTCTTCAATCCGGGCCGGATGGATCCGGCCGTCCTGGATCAGGCGCTCCAGCGAGGTGCGCGCAATCTCGCGCCGAACCGGGTCGAAACCGGAGAGAATAACCGCTTCCGGGGTATCGTCGATAATCACATTGATGCCGGTCGCGCTCTCAAGCGCGCGAATGTTGCGGCCTTCCCGCCCGATGATCCGGCCCTTCATCTCGTCGCTCGGCAGCGCCACCACGGACACCGTCGACTCCGCCACGTGGTCGGCGGCGCACCGCTGGATCGCCTGCGTGATCACCCAGCGCGCCTTCTTCTCCGCCGTCTCCGTCAGCTCATCCTCGATCCGCTTCAGCCGCAGCGCCGTGTCGCGCCGCACTTCCTTCTCGAGTTGGCTGAACAGCTCCCTGCGCGCCTCATCCGCTGTCATCCCGGAGATGCTCTCCAGCCGCTCCGTCTGCTGCGCGATCACCTCCTCGATCGCCTTCTTGCGATCCTCGATGCTCTGGTCGCGCCGATCCAGCTCCTTCTCGCGGGCCGACAGCTCGCCCACCTTCCGCTCCACGCTCTCGGAGCGCTTCTCGATCGCCTCCTCTTTCGCGATGATGCGCTTCTCGAGCGCCGTCAGCTCGCGGCGCTGTTCGCGCGCCTCGCGCTCCGCCGTCTCGCGCATCTCGATGCGCATTTCCTTGCAGGCGGTCTCAGCTTCCTTGAGAATCGTCGCGGCTTCGCGTTCCGCGTCCGAGATCAGTTGGTCCGTCTGGCGTTTCGCCTGACCCATCAGGCGTCTGCCAAGCACACGACCTCCCACCACGGCGCCGACAATCCCAAGGAAGATGCCCACCGCCCCAAAGAGCAGGGACATGGGTTCTGGCATAGTCTCTACCTCCGCCCTCCGCAGAGGGCTCCCGAGCGCACGGACGGCGCCAACCCACAGGACAGGGGGGAATGTGGCACAGAGAGAGCTACACCAAGATCTCGAAAGGCGAGTGCTCCACCATTGGCCGCCCAACCCGGGCGACCCAAGCAAACGATCTATCGGATGCAACGCTACCCAACGGAGCGCTGGATAAGCTGTCCACAGTGCTATGCCCTGTTCGGCGCCGAACCATGCGGCTCACCCCGAAGCTTCGTGAATGGCGTAAGTATAGTATTCCTGCCACATTAAGTCAACAATCCCCCGCCCAAAACCACTCCCCGCTCGCCTCAGATCACCCGCCTCGGCGGCGGCGCCGTCTCCCCCGCCGGGCCGGCCTCCCCCAACACGCGGGCCAGCTCCTCGACCATCCCCTCGATCGTTTCTACGTCCGGCGACTCCGGGTCGATCCCGCGCGCCCGCTCCACCATCTCCCGCGCATCCGCCAACAACGCCCGGCAGAGTTCGCGCGGCGCCCCGGACTCCAACAGGAACAACGCGCGTTTGAGCTGGATCTTCGCGATATCCAGGTGGCAGATCAGCGCGAAATAGGTGTCGTCGAACCGCTCGATCGGCGACACGCCCCCCGACGCGTAGAACTGGTTCAGCGCCGTCTCCAGCTCGCCCTGCGCGATCGCCAGCCAGAACTGGTCCCGCGCCGCGAAGTAACACCGGCCCAGATAGTAATGCGCCCCCGCATGGTCCGGATAGCTCACCAGGAACCGGCGCAGCAACGGGATCGCCTCCTCGAACCGCTGTTCGAGGATCAGGTACTCCGCCTCGGCGAACAGCCCCGGATCGGCCAGCCGTGGGGTGCATCCCGCCGTCGCGATCGCAATCGCGACCGCAACCGCGACCGCAACCGCGCCCCAGGCCGCCGCCGTCCTCACCTTCACCATCTCGGATTCAGTCGGAAGAAGCCCGTCCGCGGACCCACGCGACAGAACACCGCCACCTCCGCGGGCTCCTCCTCCGCCACCCGTTTTGTCGCCGCCTCGAACTCATCGAGCGACGTCACCGGATCTCCTCCGAAGTTCAGGATGATCACCCCCGGAACCATGCCCGCGATGTTGGCCCAGCTCCCCGGCTTCACGCGCGACACGATCACGCCCTGCACATCGTCGCTGATGTTCAGCCTGTACCGCAGATCCGTCGTGATCTCCCGCACCGTCAACCCGAACACCGCATCCTCGTACTCATCCGCATCGCGAGCCGACTTCGGGCGCTCCGTCAACGCAACCGTCGCCGTCTGCGGCGCCCCGTCGCGCAGGAAACGCACCTCCACCTCCGCGCCCACGCCCGCCTCGCGCACCAACTTCGTGAACCCCACCACTTCCCGGTCCTGCTTCGCCCGGATCGGCGTGCCGTGGAAACTCGTGATGACGTCCCCGCGCTTCATCCCCGCCTGCGCCGCCGGGCTGTCCGGCACGATTGTGCTCACCACAATCCCGCCCCGGGGCTCCAGGCCCCAGTACGCCGCCAAATCGTCCGTCAACGGTTGCGTGAACACCCCCAGCCACGCATCCGCCGCCTCGTCCGCCGGACTCCGGTCGGGCGGATTGTCAATGAACTCCTCGAACAACCCCGACTGATACACCAGCGGATGCCCGCTCCGAATATAGAGGTCGCCGCCCTCTTGCGGCGACAGGTCAAACCCGATCACCCCGACCAACTCGCCCCGCGGATCGATCACCGGCCCCGTAACAAAACCGAACGGCACCGGCTCATCCAGCCCGTACGTCCGCCGCGGCGTCGTCAGCACGACCCCCACCCGTCGCACGAGGATCGCCCGGCTGTGATCGAACGAATCGCCCAGCATGCCCATAATCAGCAACGGTTCGCCGAGCCGCAGTTGCGCATCGCGCTTGAACGTCACAAACGGAAACGTCTCGCTCGTGGGGTTCTGAATCCGCAAGAAGCTCAGGTTCACGTCGTCCGGCTTCCGCAGCGCTTCCGCCACGTACTCCCGCTCGGAGTCGCCCTCGCCTACCGTCACCATGATCGAGACCGGCTCCGCGTTCTCCCGCTGCATGTGTCCGTGCGTGATCACCAGGCCGTCCGCCGACGCCAGCACCCCCAGCGCCCGCGTCTGCCGCACCGCGACCTGGCCCGTACTCGGGTTCGTCACTTCCGCCGAATACGTTACCAGGCACAGCGCCGGCCGCACCCGGTCGTAGTGCGCCTCGATCTGCGCGGGCGTAAACGTCGCCGCCGAAGCCGTGCACATCGCCAACGCAAGACACAGGCCCGCGATTCCGCCGCGCAAACGCGGCAACGCCGACCGGCGAACGGCTGCCATGGCATCAGTCCTATTCATTGGGATCGCTCCCCATCTCGGTCTCCGCGGCGTCCTCGCCCACTTGTTTGATCAACACGAAACGCATCAGCGCCCCGCGCCGCACGTCCAGCAACACGAGACGCTGTCCCGACGCCGCCCGCTCCTGGTAGAGATCCTGGAAGGTCTGAAAATCGGTCAGATCATGTCCGTCCATCGTCAGGAGGATGTCCCCCTCGACCAGTCCCGCATTCGCCGCATACCCCCCGACCTGCACGCCCGACACCAACACCCCCTGCGTCGACGGCAACTGCATCCGCCGCGCGAACGCCGGCGTGATCTCGCTCGCCGTGAAGCCCCACTCCGCGAACTCGACCTGCTTGCCCTCGAGTTCGCTCCGCTCCTCCGTCTCCACGAGGATCTCCCGCACCTCGCCCCCGCGACTGATCCGCAGCGGATACGTCCGCCCAATCTCCAGGTCCGCGATCAGCTTGTGGACCCGCGGCAGGTCCTCCGCGTAGCGTGCATCCACCTCAATCCCGTCCACCGCCAGCAGAATATCGCCCGGCCGGATCCCCGCCTGACCCGCTGTCGACGCCGCCTCGACATCCGCAATCACCACGCCCCGCTGCGACAGGTCGTCCGTCTTGCTCATCATCTCCTGCAGCGTGACTCCGAACCAGCTCCGCCTCACGCGCCCGTTCTCCCGCAGCTCATCCACCACTTCCTTGGCGATGTCGATCGGGATCGCAAAACCCACGTTGTCCGCGCCGCTCATCCGTCGCGTGTTCACCCCAACCACTTCGCCCGCCAGGTTCACCAGCGGCCCCCCGCTGTTCCCCGGGTTGATCGCCGCGTCCGTCTGGATCCACGTGTTATACGGCGACATCATGCCGCCGCCCTCGCCCAGAAACCGCCGCGTCTCGCTGATAATCCCCATCGACACCGTGCGCGCCAACCCGTGCGGACTGCCCAGCGCCAGCACCGTCTGCCCCGACACCAGCGATTCCGATGCGCCCAGCCGCACCGTCGGCAGATCCGTCCGATCCGTCTCCAGCTTCAGCAGCGCGATATCCGTGTACCGGTCCATGCCGACTACCGTCGCGTCCACTTCCGACCGGTCATACAGCACGCACCGCACAATCCGACTCTCGCCCGCAACATGTTCATTCGTAACCACATAGCCGTCCGGCGTGATGATGAACCCGCTGCCCACCACCAGCACCTCCTCGCGGCGCCCCTGGGCATACACCTCCTTCACCGGCCGGATATGCACCACGGCCGGCGCCACGCGGTCCTTCGCCCGGATCACCGCCGCGTCGCCTCCTTGTATCGCCGTCGTGACACAACCGGGCGCGGCCAGACCGAACAGCAAAGCGAGCCACACGTAGCGTTTCAAGGCAACCTCCTTTCGCGGGGGTGGGAATCATGCGCGACGCCGATTATAGCAGTGCGCCGCTCCCCCGCAACACCGCGGGGCGCACAGGATATGCCGCCCCCAACCGTCTCGGCCCAACAGCCGGTTTGATCTGTCCGGACCATCTGCTATAATCGCCGCTGCTTTGACGGCCGATTCCAGCCGTCTTGCGTACATCTCCCATACGCTCAGAGGGGGTCTCCCGCGCCTTCGGAGCCGCAAAGGATGCTGTGGTGGGTCGCTGGTTCTCGTTTCTCCCGGGGCTGTTCTCCCACGATATGGGTATAGACCTCGGCACTGCAAACACGCTGGTGTATGTGCGTGGCCAAGGGATCGTGCTGAGCGAGCCCTCGGTCGTCGCGATCAACAAAGACACCGGCAAAGTGCGCGCTGTGGGCAACGAGGGCAAGAACATGATCGGGCGCACGCCCGGCAACATCGTCGCCATCCGCCCCATGAAGGACGGCGTCATCGCCGACTTCGAAGTCACCGAGGAGATGCTCCGCTACTTCATACATAAGGTCCACAACCGCAAGCGGTTAGTGTGGCCCCGCGTGGCGGTGTGCGTGCCCTCCGGCATCACCGCCGTCGAGAAGCGCGCCGTCACCGAGAGCGCCATGCAGGCCGGCGCCAAGAAGGTCTACACCATCGAAGAGCCCATGGCCGCCGCCATCGGCGCCGGCTTGCCCGTGCAAGAGCCCCAAGGCTGCATGATCGTCGACATCGGAGGCGGCACCACCGAGGTCGCCGTCATCTCCCTGGGCGGCATCGTCTTCTGCCGGTCCGTCCGCGTTGCCGGCGACGAGATGGACCAGGCCATCATCCAGCATCTCAAGCGCACCTACAACATGATGATCGGCGAACGCACCGCCGAAGAGATCAAGATCGCCATCGGCTCCGCTTTCCCGCTCAAAGACGAACTCGAAATGCAGGTCAAGGGCCGCGACCAGGTCCTCGGCCTCCCCAAAATCCTGACCATCACCTCCGAGGAGATCCGCGAGGCCCTTCACGAGCCCGTCTCCGCCATCGTCGAGGCCGTTCGCCTCACCCTCGACCGGACCCCCCCGGAACTCTCCGCCGATATCGTGGATCGCGGTGTTGTGCTGGCCGGAGGCGGCGCCCTCTTGCGCGGCCTCGACCAACTCCTCTCGAAAGACACGGGCCTCCACGTGAGCGTGGTGGAAGATCCGCTCACCGCCGTCGTGCTCGGCACGGGCAAGTACCTCGAGGGACTCAAGCACTTCACCGACGAGGAACTATAGACGGGACCCTCCATAGGTGCTGCTGTATCGCCGCATACACGAGCATCGCTCGACCGTCGTCTTCATCGTGATCGTGATCCTCTGCCTCGCATCGCTCGCATCCGGCACGCAAGCCAACCGCATCACCCGCGGCATTCGCACCGCCGCCTCCGTCGCCGCCACCCCCTTCTGGCTCGCTTTCAGCTATACCGCCGACGCCGCATCCTACGTCGTCAGCTTCTTCACCTCCTACAACGCCGCCTTCGAGGAAGCCGAGACCCTCCGCGCCGAGCTCACCTCCAAACTCCCCCGGCTCGTCGCCCTCCACGAACTCGAAGCCGAGAACGCCCGCCTGCGCGAGATGCTCGAGTTCCGCGAACGCGAGCCCCGTCTCGACCTCCAGGTCGCCACGGTCCAAGTGAAAGTCATCGGCCGCTTCGAGGGCGCCCTCATGATCAACCAGGGATCCATGCACGGCGTCCGCGAAGCCATGTGCGTCATGACCGCCGACGGCATCGTCGGCGTCGTCGCCGAAGTCCAGCCCTTCCAGTCCTTCGTCTACACCCTCCACCACGCCGACTGCCGCATCGGCGCCATGGTCGCGCGCACCCGCGCCTTCGGCCTCGTCCGCGGCAGCGGCAGCGACGTCTCCCACATCTGTCGCATGGAATACATCGATATCAAGGACGAGATCCGCCCCGGCGACCTCGTCGTGACCAGCGGCGGCGCCGTGTTCCCAAAGGGCTACCCCATCGGCGTCATCAGCGCCATTCCGGAAAGCGGGGGCGCCACCCTCCGCACCGCCTACGTCCGCCCCCTCGCCGACCCCTACCGCCTCGACGAGGTCTTCCTCGTCCGCCGTGCGCAGCCTTCCCCCGAAGAGCTGAGCGGCTGGACCCCGCCCGAGCCCGTCGACCCCGACGATGACGCCGCCATGCCCGACAGCCGGACGCTGCAAGAGCGGTACGCCCCATGAACCGCACCAACCCGCAACCCGCAGCCGGTCCAGGGAGCCCGACATGACCAAGAACCTCGCCTGGGCCGTCATCGTCATCACCGCCGCCCTCCTCCAAAGCAACTGGCTCGGCCGCCTCAGCGTGCTCGGCGCCGTCCCCGACTTCTCCGTCTTGCTCGTCGTCTACTTCGCCCTCACCGAGGGCGAAGAGCGCGCCATGTGGACCGGCGTCCTCGGCGGCCTCTTCCAGGACGTCGCCGGCAGCTCCATCCTCGGCCACCACATCCTCTGCCTCGTCACCATCGGCTACGTCATCGGGCGCCTCAGCTCCCGCCTCCTCACCTTCCACCCCGCCGTCAAGGCCAGCCTCGTCTTCGGCGCCGCTTTGGTCAACGGGGCCCTTTATGTCATCATCGACTACGTACAGAAGCCCGACCCGAACGCGATCAACCTCTTGCTGACCCGCGTCGTGCCGGTAGCGTTCTACACCGCAATCGTTACGCCCTTGGCATTCTGGCTGCTCGACCGCATCGCCGAGCGATTCCTCGGAACCCAAGGAGGCGCCGCCTGAGATGCCCGCGACTTCCGACCGAAAGCCGACCCACGCCGACCTCATGGATCGACGCGTCAGCCTGCTCTCCGCCGCCTGTTACGTCGTCGTCACCCTCATCCTCCTCCGCCTGGCCTATCTCCAGGTCGTCATGGGCGACTTCTATGCCGACCAGGCCATCCGCAACCTCATCCGGTCCTACCCCCTCAAGGCGCAGCGCGGCATCATCTACGGCCGCGACTTCAAGACCCAGCGCCCCGTCGTCCTCGCCAGCAACCGCGCCGCCTTCGACCTCTATCTCGTCCCCAAGGAATGCGAGGATCGCGAAGAAGAGGTCTGCCGTCGACTCGAACAGCTTATCGGCATCGACGGCGACGCCCTCCTCGACGATATCTCCCTCCACCGGGAGCGGCGCGAGTACTTCACCCAGATTCCCGTCAAACAAGACATCTCCCGCGTCGACCTCGTCCGCGTCGAGGAAATGTCTTACGCCCTCCCCGGCGTGTTCACCGTCGCCCGCCCTCAACGCCGCTACCTCTACGGCGCCGTCGGCGGCCAGATCATGGGCTACATCGGCGAGATCAGTCGGGAGGAGCTCAAGCAGACCAACGATTACACGATGGGCGACACCCTCGGCCGCAGCGGCGTCGAACAGCAGTATCAGAACATCCTCCGCGGCCAAGACGGACGCATCGTCATGAGCGTCTACAACCAGGGCATCCCCCAGATCCGCTACGACCCCTTCGGAAACCCCGTCGTCGTTACCGACAAAGGCGGCGCCAAAGTCGCCACCGACCAGAAAGGCCGTCGCGTCACCATCGAGTACCGCGACGATCCCGTCCCCGGCAAGCCCATCGAGCTCACGCTCGACATGGAGCTCCAGCGCAAGGCCGAGGAGTGCCTTGCCGCCATGGACGGACAGCGCGGCGCCATCGTCGTCATGATCGCCGGCAACGAGACCTACGGCTACGACCAGGCCGGTCAGATCCTCGCCATGGCCAGCAGCCCCGGCTACGACCCCAACGTCTTCGTCGACCCCTCCGGCAACGTCCTCGTCGACGACACGGGAAACGTCGTGCCCCCCTCCCCGGAGGCCCGGAGGAACCCCGAAGTCAAGAGCCTGCGCCGACGCCTCCTCGAAGACGCAGACGGCCTCCGCCGCATGCGCCATCGCGCGTACCAGGAGCGCGCTTTCCCCGGCTCCATATACAAGATCGCCGTGGCCATCGCCGGACTCGAGGAAGGCGTCGTCAACCGCGACGCAACCTACTTCTGCCCCGGCCACTTCACCCTTGGCAACGCCCGTTGGGCCTGCCACAAAGCCGGCGGCCACGGCCGCATCAACGTCGTCGACGCCCTCGCCGTCTCCTGCGACGTCTACTTCTACAACCTTGGCCGCGACCTCGGCGTCGAACGCATCGCCGATTGGTCCCACCGCCTCGGCCTCGGGGTCGCCACCGGCATCGACCTGCCTCAGGAAGACACCGGCCTCATCCCGACGCCCGAGTGGAAGGAAGAGTACTACGGCCGTCTCTTCCCCGACATGAGCCCCTACGACCGACGCTGGCAGCGCGGCGACACCATCAACCTCGCCATCGGCCAGGGCGACTGCAAGATCACGCCCCTCCAGGCCGCCGTGCTCATGGCCGCCGTCGTCACCGACGGCCGCATCGTCACCCCCTACATCAACCTCGCCCGCGGCCCCCGCGTCTCAGAGCCCGTCATGAGCCCGGAGACCCTCGCCATCCTCCGCGAAGGCCTCACCCAAGTCGTCGCCAAAGACACCTATCCCCGCGGCACCGGCATCCGCGCCGCCATCCCCGACATGCACATCATGGGCAAGACCGGCACCGCGCAGGTCGCCAGCATGCGCCTCTACGGCCACCTCCCAGAGGAGGAGATCCCCTACCATCTCCGCTCTCACGCGTGGTTCGTGTCCGGCGTCATGGACCGTAACCCGCCCATCGTCATCGCCATCCTCTACGAGCACGGACTCCACGGAAGCTCCGGCGCCTCCCCCTACTCCAAGGAACTCATGGAGTTCTTCTACAACGAGCGCTGCCCGGAGCAACCCGTGCGCATCGCCGGCCGCGAAGTCGACCTGTCCCGCGCGGACGCCGCCGCCGATGCCGACGCCGCGGCCCAATCGGAGCGCGACGGATGACCCAGATCGACACAAGTCTGCACCTGTTCGAAGGCCACATCGGCGTCTTCGACCCCAAGAACCTGCGCCGGGTCGACTGGGTCCTCGTCGGCCTGACCGCGGTCCTCGCCATCGCCGGGCTCATGACCCTCTACAGCGCCAGCTTCGGCGAGTACATCCGCGCCGACGCCTCCAACGACCTCGGCTTCCTCGGCTCCCTCCAGACCGTCGCCGCAAGCTGGTTCGGCCGCCAACTCGCCTATCTCCTCGTCGGCGTCGCCCTGGCCGCCCTCATCATCTCCCTGGACTACCGGTTGCTCGTCAGCCTCGGCCCGACCATGTACATCATCGTCCTCATCCTCCTCGTCCTCGTCCATTTCTTCGGCGAAGAGGTCAACGGCGCCCGCCGCTGGCTCGACCTCGGCTTCACCAAGCTCCAACCCTCCGAGTTCTCCAAACCCGCACTGGTCTACATGCTCGCCTGGTACCTCAGCCGGATCGGCGAACGCGTCCAGAACGTGTTCCTGTTCGCGCTCGCCCTCATCTTCATGGCCATTCCCGCCGGCCTCATCTTCCTGCAGCCCAGCCTCAGCGTCGCCATCGTTCTCGCACCCATCGTCCTCATCATGCTCTTCACCGCCGGTTGCCGCCTCTGGCAGATCCTCGTCCTCGTCCTGCCCGGCATCCTGCTCGCCGGCCTCGTCTGGTGGCAGGTCACCGACTACGAACGCCTCAACCAGGACGTCGACGCCTACATGGCCAAGTCCTACCCGCTCGGCATCCGGCTCTCCCCGCACCAGATCGACCGCATACTCACCTTCCGCGACCCTGAGCGCGATCCCCGCGACAAGGGCTACCAGGCCATCCAGATGAAGATCACCGTCGGCAGCGGCGAGGTCCTCGGCAAGGGATACGGCAAAGGCACCCAGACCCACTTCAAGTTCCTCCCCGAATTCCACACCGACCTCATCTTCGCCCTCCTCGCCGAGGAATGGGGCTTCGTCGGCGCCGCCGCGGTCGCGATCGTGTTTCTCGCGTTCCTGATGCGCGCACTGGCCCTCGCCGCGAGTTGCACCGAACCCTCCGGCAGCCTCCTCGCTGTCGGCTGCGCCGCCGTCCTTGGATTCCATGCCTTCGCCAACATGGCCATCACCGTCGGCCTGCTTCCGGTCACAGGCATGCCCCTGCCCTTCCTCAGCTACGGCGGATCGTTCTATATGACCACCATGATCTGCGTCGGAACCATTCTCAGCGTCCATGTGCGTAAACGCTTCCTCCAGTAGCCCGCGACCTCGCACCGCACCCGCGCGACACCCCGCGGCGGTATACCGTGCGTCGGACACGGTCCGTGCGTCGGCGGCCCGCCGCGCTGCCGAAACCGCGGCATGAGCGGCTGCGGCGGCATCCGCGTCCGCCTGGCCCGCGGCATCGAACACGCCCAGACCTCCCACCAGGCCTTCGTCGCCCTGGTGATCGAGGCCGTCCAACGCGCCGGGCTGCCCGTCGCCTGCAGCGGCGGCCCGCGCCCCCGCGTCAAGGTCACCCCCGGCCTCCAGCTTCCCCTCGGCTACACCAGCCGCTGCGAGTACCTCGACTTCGCCCTCGCGCAGCCTTGCACCGGTCGCGCCTTCGCATCGGCCCTCGCCGAGCAGCTTCCCCCCGGCCTGCGACTCCTCTGGGCCGGCCGCATCCCGGCGCACACGCCCCATCCGCGTGCAAACATCGTGGCCTGCTGGTATACACTGTATGGAGCGTTTGACCCCGAACGCGCGCACGCCTTCCGCGCCGCGCCGCGATGGCCGCATGCGCGTGAGAAAAAGGGGAAGCGGATCGAACTTGATCTCAAAATGCACGTCGACCGTATCGACGTGTATTCGGATTGCACTTTGCTGAAAGTAAGAATCGGAGCGGGACCCCAGGTCAAACCTGCGGAAGTCATCGAGTCGGTGTTCGGATTGCCCGAGGGCGACGCCCTGCGCGTCCCGGTCGAACGGACCGCGCTCATCATGCCCCCCGCCCCCTTTCCCAGGTCCTTCCTGGTGGAGTAGAAATGAAAGAGTTTGTCATCAACGTATCCCCTGTGGAAACGCGCATCGCCCTCCTTGAGAACGGCCGTCTCGTCGAGATGATGGTCGAGCGCCAGGAAAGCCGCAGCGTCGTCGGCAACGTCTACAAAGGCCGCGTCGACGCCGTCGTGCCCGGCATGCAGGCCGCCTTCGTCGACATCGGCTTCGAGAAGAACGGCTTCCTCTACGTGTCCGACATCGCCGCCGACACCAGCAAGGGCGGCGAGTTCGTGTTCGAGGAAGGCACGGCGAAACCCCACACGAAAGACAAGACCGCCGGACGCCGCGCCAGCATCGAGAACATGCTCACCAAGGGCCAGAGCATCATGGTCCAGGTCAGCAAGGACACGCTCGGCACCAAGGGCGTTCGCCTCACCAACTACGTCACCCTGCCCGGCCGGTTCGCCGTCCTCATGCCCACGGTCAGCAACCTCGGCATCTCCCGGAAGATCGAGGATCCCAAAGAGCGCGACCGCCTCCGAAAACTCATGCAGTCCCTGCGTCCGAAGGGCATGGGCATGATCCTGCGCACCGCATCCGAGGGAAAGAGCAAGGATGACTTCGAACCCGACATCCGCTACCTCGTCAAGCTGTGGGAGAAG
Organism: Candidatus Hydrogenedentes bacterium UBA6118; assembly: GCA_002422525.1. Classification (GTDB taxonomy): domain Bacteria; phylum Hydrogenedentota; class Hydrogenedentia; order Hydrogenedentales; family SLHB01; genus UBA6118. Next base: position 15,502 of record DIWA01000085.1, on the reverse strand, counting down.
CTCGGCAACAAGATGGAGTCCGCGAAGGCCCCCTGCCTCCTCCACGAAGACCTCGGCCCCATCCTTCGCATGGTCCGCGACAGCTTCACCAACGACGTCGAGCGCCTCACCGTCGACGACGAGGCCGAGTACAGCCGCATCCTCAATTTCCTCGACAGCTTCGCCCCCCAGCTCCGCAAACGCTGCAAGCTCTACAACGGCAAGCGCCCCCTCTTCGACAAGATGGGACTCGAGAAGGAGATCGAGAAGGCCCTGCAGCGCAAGGTCTACATGAAGAGCGGCAGCTACATCTGCATCGACCAGACCGAGGCCCTTGTCGCCATCGACGTCAACTCAGGTCGGTTCACCGGCAAGAAGCGCCTCGAAGAGACCGTACTCCAGGTCAATCTCGAAGCCGCCGAAGAGATCGCCCGCCAGGTTCGCCTGCGCGACCTCGGCGGCATCATCGTCATCGACTTCATCGACATGCAGTACGAGCGGAACCGCAAAGCCCTCATCAACAAGCTGTCGGAGTGCCTCAAGCAGGACCGCGCCAAGACCACCATCTCAGAGATCAGCGAGCTCGGCATGATCGAGATGACCCGCAAACGCGTCAAGCACAACCTGATGAAGGCCCTCTCACAACCCTGCCCCTACTGCGACGGCAGCGGCCTGGTCCCCTCCGTAACCACCATGACCTACCAGACCCTGCGCCAGCTCGAAAGCCTCTTCTGCAAGTCCCGCGAGAAGCACGTCATCCTCCAAGTCCATCCGGACGTCGCCCGGCGCCTGCGCGGCGAAGACAGCAAGATGCTTGAGGAGGTCGCGGAGAAGTTCACGCGCCAGATCGACATCGAGTCCGTCTCGGACTTCCACGTCCGCGACACCCGCCTCCTCAGCGGACGCACCCGAAAAGAGATCCCCCTGAACTGAGCCCCAAGCCCGGGAGCAAGCCGTGACGCTGCACGAACTCATCGACAACGAATCGGAACGACGGAAGCGCTTCCCCGTCGTCTGCGACCGCGTCTATCTCGCCCACGCCGGCGTATCGCCCCTGCCCCGCGCCGCCGTCGTCGCGATGCAGGACTTCCTCGCCTCCGCCTCCGCCGACTCTCAGGACAACCCGCACACGGAGCCGCTCGAACGCGAGGGCCGCGAGGTCGGCGCCGCCCTCATCGGCTGCGACCCCGACGAAGTCGCCCTCCTCGGCCCCACCACCCTCGGTCTCAACCTCGTCGCCCTCGGCCTGCCCTGGCAGCCCGGCGACGAGGTCGTCTTCTACGCCGACGACTACCCCGCCAACGTCTATCCCTGGCAGGGCCTCGCCGACCGCGGCGTCACCCTCCGCCGCCTGCGGCCCGATCTCCCCGGCCGCATCACCCCGAGCCTCGTCGAAGCCGCCCTCTCCGAACGCACCCGCCTCGTCGCGCTCGCTTCCTGCCACTTCCTCTCCGGCCGACGCATCGACATCGACGCCATCGGCGCCATGCTCCGCAAGCGCGGGGTCCTTTTCTGCGTGGACGGCATCCAGACCGTCGGGGCCTTCCCCACATCCGTCGCCAACGTCGACTTCCTCAGCGCCGACTCCCATAAATGGATGCTCGGCCCCGCCGGCGCCGGCATCTTCTACGTCCGCCGCGAACTCCACAACGTCCTGCGGCCCGCGCTCCTCGGCTCCTGGAACGTCTACTCCCCCCAGTTCGTCGCGCAAGAGCAGGTCGCCTACTACGCCGGCGCCCGACGCTACGAGTGCGGCATGCTCAACCTCCCCGGCATCGCCGGCATGATCGGCGCCGGACGCATGCTGCTCGCGCTCGGCGTCGATGCGATCGCCGACCGCATCCGCGAACTCCGCGCCCTCCTCGTCGACCTCGCCGCCGAGCGCGGCTACGAGCTCTACGGCGGCCCCAACGACGACCCCGCCGCCCAGTCCGGCATCGTCACCCTGCGCCAGCCCGCCCGCGACCTCTCGGTCGTCGCCAGGCGCCTCGCCGACGCCGGCGTCGCCGCTTCGCTCCGACACAACCGAAAGGGCGAGCCCCTCCTCAGGTTCTCGCCCCACTTCTACAACACGTTCTCGGAAATCGAGGTCGCCGCCAACCTGCTCGGCTGAACCCCTCAGCAGATCCGCGGCAGGTCCTCTCCGTACGGCATCTCCACCAGCCGTTGCCCGCCGAACCGCGTCCGCAATGTCACCGGGACCGTCCGCCGCGCCGTCACGACCCCGATCACCGCCGCATGTTCTCCGCCCGGCGCGCTTCGCAACGCGGCCAACGCTCGGTCCGCGTCCTCCGCCGCCACGAACGCCGTCAGCTTCCCCTCGTTCGCCACGGTCAACGGGTCCAGCCCCAGAATGCTGCACGCCGCCGCCGTCTCCGGCCGCACCGGGATGTCCTCCTCATGCAGCGTGATGCTCAGCCCATAGTCCTCGGCGAACTCCGCGCACACCGCCGCCAGCCCCCCGCGCGTCGGGTCCCGCATCGCGTGCACGTCGATCCCCGCCGCGACCAGCGCCTCCACCAACGGCCATACCGGCGCTGAATCGGACCGCACCCGGGTCTGGAAGTCGATCCCCTCGCGCTGGCTCATCACCGCGATCCCATGGTCCGCGATCGGCCCGCTGATCAGCACGCGGTCCCCGTCGCGCAGCCCCGGCAACGTCAACTCCGGCACGCGCCGCCCCACGCCCGCCGTCGTGATGAACAACTCGTCCGCCTCCCCGCGCGCCACCACCTTCGTGTCCCCGGCCACGATCGGCGCGCCGCACGCCCGCGCCGCCGCCCCCGCCGACGCCGTCACCGCCTCCACCGTCTCCAGCGACAGCCCTTCCTCCAGCACCAACGTCATCGTCAGCGCGATCGGCTTCGCCCCGGACACCGCCAGGTCGTTCACGGTCCCGTGCACGCTCAGGCTCCCGATGTCGCCCCCGCGAAAGAACAGCGGCTTCACCACGAACGCGTCCGTCGTGAACACCAGCCCCGCCTCGCCCGGCAGGTCCGCCGCGTCCGGCAGTCGGTACGACGACGACCCCAGCGCCGGCAGGATCGTCTCCGTCAACAACTCATGCGTCAGCGCGCCGCCGCCGCCATGCGCCATCACAATCTGTTCATCAGCCATACTTGTACCTCGCCGCGCAGGACCCCTCCGACGACACCATGCACGGCCCCAACGGGTTCCGCGGCGTGCACGGACGTCCGAAATGCGGACACTCCTGCGGTTCAATCGCCCCCTTCAACACGTCCCCGCACCGACACCCCGCCAACGAAACCGGCGCAACCTCCGGCAGGTCGAACCGTGTCACCGCGTCGTACGCGGCAAACTCCGGCCGAAACGCCAGCCCGCTCTCCGGGATGTTCCCCAATCCGCGCCATTCCGCATCCGCGATCGCGAACACCCGCATCAGCGTATCCCATGCCCGCCGGTTTCCCCCCGGACGCACCGCGCGCCGATACTGCACGAACGATCCCGGCCGACGGTCGCGCACATGCTCGACCAACTGCGCGATCCCCTCGAGCACATCCGTCGGCTCGAACCCCGTCGCCACGCACGGAATCCCGTGCGTCTGCGAGAGCGCCTCGTACGCCTCCGGCCCGATGATCACCGACACGTGCCCCGGCGTCAGGAACCCGTCGATCCGGCTCCCTTCCGACAGCACCGCTTCCATCGCCGGCACGATCAGCTTGTGGCACGCATACACCGAATAGTTCGCTATGCCGCGCGACTGCGCCTGCAACACCGTCGCCGCGATCCCCGGCGCGGTCGTCTCAAACCCCACCCCGAGGAACACGACCTCCCGCTCCGGACGCGACGCCGCCAGCTCCAGCGCGTCCGTCGGCGAGTACACCACCCGCACGTCCGCGCCGTTCGCCCGTCTGCGCTCCAGCGAAGTCGTCACCCCCGGCACGCGGATCATGTCGCCGAACGTGCACACCGTTACGTCCCCGCGGTCCGCCAGCAACAGCATCCGCTCCACGTCCCGCTGCGAGGTCACGCACACCGGACAGCCCGGCCCCGAGATCAGCGCAATCCCTTTCGGCAGCACCGCCCGCAGGCCGCCCCGTCCGATCGCGTGCGTGTGCGTGCCGCACACCTCCATGATCCGAATCGTTCGACCGACGGCCTCCGTCGCCCCCGCGATGCGCGCGATGATCGCGTCAGACGCCTGCCGGTCCACCGATGCCCTCCCCCATCTCCGCGAACAGCGCCAGCGTCTCCCTCGCTTCGCTTTCGTCGATCCGCTCGATCGCAAACCCCGCGTGGACCAGAATCCAGTCCCCCGTCTTCGGGTCGTCGATCAGGCTCAGATCCGCCTCGATCTCGTTGCCGCGCAACACGGCTTGCGCGCGCACCCCATCAATCCGCGTAATCTGCGCGGGTATCGCTAAGCACATGGAAGCCTCCTTGATGCAATCGCCGCCTGTCCCAGCGCGATGCCGCCGTCGCCCGACGGAACGCGAACGCTCCGCAACGCCTCAAACCCCGCCTCCGCAAGTAAGGGAACCGTCCGTTCGAGGAGCACGGCGTTGGCGAAAACGCCGCCCGACAGCACAACCGTGGAAAGACCCGCATTGTCGCGGATCCGTCGACACATGTCCACCACGCCCCGCGCGATGCTCTCGTGGAACCGCGCCGCCAGCCGCTCGGCCGACACGCCCCCGCTCCGATCCTCCGTCAGCCCCCGCACCAGCGCATCCGCTTCGAGCTGCCACGTCGCGCCGTCCGTCGACGCAGTCACGGCCATCGGGTACGCCATCCGCTCATCACCAGCCGATGCCGCGATCGCCTCCAGCTCGACCGGCGCCTGCGCGTGGTAGCTGTTCCAATCGCACACCCCCAGCAACGCGGCCGCCGCGTCGAACAACCGTCCCATGCTCGTCGTCGCGGGGCTGTTCACGCCCCGCGCCATCATCTGCAACAGCGTCCCGCGCTCCCCTTCGTCCAGCCCCGGCAACAGCGCCGCCGCCCGTTCAACCGCCTCCTCGTCGCCGTACGCCGCGCGCAGCCACGCCAGCGCCATCCGCAACGGCGACCGCGCCGCCGCATCGCCCCCCGGCTGCGGAACCGGCGCGAGATGCCCCGCGCGCTCCGAGCTCTCCAGGTCCGCGATCAGGAACTCCCCGCCCCATGCCCGCGCGCCGACGTCGCCCCAGCCGATCCCGTCGAACGTCACGCCGATCACGCGATCCCTTCGGCCATGCTCCGCCAATGTCGCCGCGACATGCGCGTGGTGATGCTGCACCCCGACCCGCGGCAGGCCGCTCTCCATCGCGAACCGCGTCGACAGGTACGTCGGATGCAAATCGTGCGCGACCGCCGCCGGCGTCACGCCCAGCACGGACTGCAGATGTCCAATCGCCTGCACGAAACTCTCGTACGCCGGTTCGTTCTCCAGGTCGCCGATATGGTGGCTCAGATAGGCCTTGCCTTCCCGCGTCAGACAGACCGTGTTGCTCAAGTACGATCCCGTCGCCAGGATCTCACGTCCCGTCGTGTCAAACCCCAACTCCACCGGCAGCGGCGCATAGCCCCGCGACCGGCGCAGCAGCGTACCGACGCCCAGAATCGGCCGCACCACCGAGTCGTCCGTGCGGATATGGATATCGCGGTCGTGCAACAGCATCACGTCCGCGATCCCCGCCAACCGCGCCAGCGCATCCGCGTTCGTGTGCGCGATCGGTTCGTCCGACACGTTCCCGCTCGTCATCACCAGCGCGTCGCAGCGCCCGTCGAACAACAGATGGTGCAGCGGCGTGTACGGCAGCATCACCCCGAACGACGCGCTCCGCGGCGCCACGCCTTCCGCCAGCCCATGCCCCGGGCGCTTCTCCAACAAGACGATCGGCCGCTCCCGTCCCGTCAGCAACTCCGCCGCAGCCGCGTCCACACACGCAATCCGCCCCGCCGACGCGACATCCGGCGTCATCACGGCGAACGGCTTCAGATCGCGCTGCTTCCGGCGCCGCAGCGCCGCCACCGCCTCCCCGTTCCGCGCATCGCACGCCAGATGGAACCCGCCCAAGCCTTTGATCGCCGCGATCGCGCCCCGCGCCAGCGCATCGACCACGGCCCGAACCGCCGCATCCCCCCGGGTCCGCGCTTCCCCCGTCGCGGCATCCGCCAGCCACACCTGCGGCCCGCACGCGGGACAACACGTCGGCTCAGCGTGGAACCGCCGGTTCGCCGGGTCGGTGTACTCCGCCCGACACGCATCGCACATCGCAAACGCCGCCATCGTCGTCGCCGCCCGGTCGTACGGCATCTCTCGGATAATCGTGTAGCGGGGCCCGCAATGCGTGCAGTTGATGAAAGGGTACCGATACCGCCGGTCCTCCGGGTCGCGCATCTCCGCCAGACACGCCGGACACGTCGCCGCGTCCGCCGGAACCAGCACCGTCCGCCGCCCCTCCGACGCGCTCTCCCGGATCCGGAACGCCGTCTCCCCCGTCGGCGCGACGTCCCGTTCCGCGATCGCCTCAATCCGCGCCAGCGGCGGCGGCGCCTCTCGGAGTCGGTCCGCGAACGCCGACACATCCGTCCCGCGCCCTTCGACCTCGATCCACACCCCCTCCGACCCGTTCGCCACAAACCCCGCCAGCCGCAACCGCGCCGCCAACCCGTACACGTACGGCCGGAACCCCACGCCTTGCACCACGCCCTTCACGCGGATCTCCGCGCGCCGGCGATCCGTGGAGACTGCGCGACCACGCCCCTGCAACGTCTCGCTCAAGCCTGCATGCGCTCCAGACTGATCCGCTGCGCATGCGGGTACTCGCTCCGCAACAGCTCCGCAAGCACGGCGAAGTCCCGCGTCGACCGGCTCCGAATCTGCAAACTCACCTGCAGCCGGTTCTCCTCTTCCGATTCCTTGATCGACGTCGCCTGCACCTCGAACGGCCCCGACGACTCGATGTGCGACAAGATCCGCCCCAAGTCCGACTCCGTCGCCGGCAACTGCATCGTGAGCAGGAAGCTGCCCCGTTGCGGCAGGATCTGCTCGAACGCCGACAACCCCACGACCACCAACAGCACGAACACCGTAGCGATCAGCGGGGTCAGCAGGAACCCCGCGCCGATCGCGATCCCCTGCGCCGCCGCGAACCACACCGTCGCCGCCGTCGTCAGCCCCACCTTCTCCTGGCCCGACTTCATGATCGTGCCGGCCCCAAGAAACCCGATCCCCGTGATGATCCCCGCCGCGATCCGCGCACGGTCCAATGCCGCGACGCCGCCCCCCGCCTCCCGGCTGATGTACTCGCTGATCATCATCAGCAGCGTCGCGCCCAGGCACACCAGGATGTGCGTCCGCAGGCCCGCGCTCCGGCCCTTGCGCTGACGTTCAATCCCCACCACCCCGGAAAGCGCCAACGCCGCCGACAGCTTGACCACGATCTCCGCGACGCTCTCCGCGCCTGGATGCAAGCCCATCTGCGCGGCAGACGCCGCAAAGTTGTCCACGGTAAACACGCCCCCAGTATAGCACGCCCCCATCGCTCCCGCTACACCCCCGCCTCCACGCACGTCCGCGATGCCCCGTACCTTCCCCGGCCTCACGCCGCACCCGCCCCGTTTGCACCGCCCCCCGCTTTGGTCTACCCTTGCACGTCTGAGGAGGTGACATGAAACACCAGTTTGTTGAAAGTCTCCAGGAAGGCGACCAGGTAAACGACTACTTCCTGGCGGTCCGCAAGGACTTGCGAACCCAGCAGAGCGGCAGCAAGTTCCTGGGCATGGTCTTCAAGGATCGCTCCGGCGAAATCGGCGGCATCCTCTGGAACAACGCCGTCGCCATCGCCCGCGTCTTCGAAGTCGGCGACGTCGTCAAGGTCCGCGGGAGCGTCGGCAGCTATCAAGACCGTCTGCAGATCCGCGTCGAGCAAGTCCTGCCCATGCGCGACGGCGAGTACGACAACGCCGATCTCGTCTTCGTTCCCGACGACACGGACGAGACCGTCAAGGCGTTCCGCGACATCTTGGAGACCATCGAAGACGAGCATCTACGCCGGCTCGTGCGCATCTTCCTCGACGACGACGCCCTCATGAGACGGTTCGCGGCCGCCGCGGCCGGCAAGCGCTGGCACCACGCATATCCCGGCGGCCTCGTTCGCCACTGCTACGAGATGGCCCGCATCGCCGACGTCGTCAGCGAGCTCTACCCGAAGCTCAACCGCGACGTCCTCCTCACCGGCGTGCTGCTCCACGACATCGGCAAGCTCGACGAGATGAGCCACGATATGGTCGTCGAGTACACCGACCCCGGCAAGCTCCTCGGCCACCTCACCATCGGCATGATGATGGCCCAGCGCGCCATCGATCAGATCGAGGGCTTCCCCGAGACCCTGCGCCTGCAAGTGCTCCACTGCATTCTGTCGCACCACGGCGAACTCGCCAACGGATCGCCGATCACCCCGCGCACCCTCGAGGCCACCGTCCTCTACCACATCGACAATCTCGGCGCCCAGGCCAGCGCCATCGATCGCGTCGCCGACGAGGCCCGCGACAGAGGCCAGCGCTGGTCCGACTACCTTCCCAACATCGAGCGGCAGATCTGGACAAAGGACCTCTAGCCCGGCCGACCCCGCTCGCGATCACCCGCCCTCGCGGTTGATCCGGCCCCGTTTTCGCTGCTCGATGCGATCCATGCGCCCCCGCGTCAACCGTCCCATCGCCCAGCGGAACGTGCGCGGGAAATGCCGGTTCAGGAACACCGCCAGCTTGCCGTGCCGGGTCAGAATCACCTCGAAACGCCCGCGCGCCGCCGCCCGCACGACAAGCCGCGCCGCCCGCGCCGTCGGCATCACCAGCCAGCGCGGCGCGGGATCCGACATGTCCTCATGGCGCTGTCCCGCGTTGTCCACGCTGCGAAACTCGCTCTCGATCAGCCCCGGCGTCACCATCGTCACGCCCACGCCCCGCTCGGCCAACTCGTACACGATCGACTCCGCCAGCCCCGTCACCGCGAACTTGCTCACGCAGTACGCCGACGTCCCCGGCGACCCCACGCGCCCCAACACGCTCGACACCAGCACCAGCCGCCCCTTCGCCGCCTCCAGATACGGCATCGCCGCGTACGCCGTATCGATCACGCCGAACACGTTGGTCTCGAGCTGCCGCCGGTAGTCCGCCGTCGTCAGGCGCGCCATCGGCCCGCTCACGCCGAACCCCGCATTCGCCACGGCCACGTCCACGCCGCCCCACGCCTCCGCCGCGCGGGCGAACGCCGCGTCCAGCGAGGGCCGATCCGTCACGTCGCACGGCAAAGCCAACGCCTCCCCGCCCGCCGCTCGGATCTCCTCCGCCAACGCCTCGAGCCGATCCGCCCGCCGCGCCCCCAACGCCACGTTCGCGCCCTGCCGCGCAAACTCCCGCGCCAACGCCGCCCCGATTCCCGACGACGCACCCGTGATGAACACGCGCTTCCCCTGCAACAACATCCCCATACCCTACGCCGTCCCCTCCAGTCGCGCGATCACCGCCGNNCCGCCGCCGCGAACGCGTCCGTCCCCGCCTGCCCGCCGATGTCCCGCGTGATCTCACGCGGATCGCCCGCCTCGAACACCGCGCAGTCGTTGCCGATGTTCGCCCCCGGCACGACGCCGAGCCCCCCGACCAGGCCCGCGCACGGATCGCTCGCCACGTCCCCGTACAGGTCCTCCAGCAACAGCACGGCGAACTCCGACGGGTCACGCACCAGGTGCATGCACCCGTTGTCGATGATGTACTCCTCATACCCGATCTCCGGCGCCTCCGGCCCCATGCCGTCGCCGGGGATCAAACACACGGTATGCGCCATGCGCACCTCCTTTTTTGCCGCCGAAAATCGGGCCGGTTCGCCGCCCTCCGTCCGCCTCGCAAGAGGAATTGGAAAAGCGGGGGCGGATTGCGGTAGACTATTTCACTTACATACTCCGGGCATCAAGTCGCGATGCGCGTCTGCAAGCAGCACGGTCTCCCCAACCCCGACCGGCGCTTCCCCGGAGCATGGATGCCGGTTTCTGAAAGCGTCGGGCCCTCGGGTCCGGATCCGCTGAAGCATTCCTTCGTCCAGACCACACACCTACACGACGTAGAGGAGAACGGTGAACTATGAACCCCAAGGCGGTTGCGGTAGCGGGCGCAACGGGACTCGTCGGAAGGCAGATGCTGAAGACGCTCGAAGAGCGCAACTTCCCCATCAAGTCCCTCAAGCTCCTCGCGTCGGAGCGTTCGCGCGGCCGAACCATGACCTTCAAGGGCGAGACCGTCCCGGTTGAGGTGCTCACCGAGACGTCCTTCGAAGGCGTCGACATCGCCTTGTTCAGCGCCGGCGGCGGCACAAGCAAGAAGTTCGCCCCCTGCGCCGCCCGTTCCGGCTGCGTCGTCGTCGACAACTCCAGCGCCTGGCGCATGGACCCGGATGTCCCGCTGGTCGTTCCCGAGGTCAACCCCGGCGACATCGCCAAGAACAAGGGCATCATCGCCAATCCGAACTGCTCGACCATCCAGATGGTCGTCGTGCTCAAGCCGCTCCACGACGCCGCGCGCATCCGTCGCGTCGTCGTGTCCACGTACCAGGCCGTCTCCGGAGCCGGGAACAAGGCCCTCGACGAGCTCACGACCCAGACGCGGGCCGTGCTCGACGGCAAGGAGAGCGCCCCCGCGGTCTTCCCCCATCCCATCGCCTTCAACGTGATCCCGCAGATCGGCGACTTCGAAGACAACGGGTACACCAGCGAAGAGATGAAGATGGTCCACGAGACCTGCAAGATCATGGGCGACGACAGCATCCGCGTCACGGCGACTACCGTCCGCGTGCCTGTCATCAACGGCCACAGCGAATCCGTTAATATCGAGACCGAGCGCAAGCTCACCGCCGCCCAGGCCCGCGAACTCCTCGCGAAGGCCCCCGGGGTCGTCGTAACCGACGACCCGGCCCGAAGCGTCTACCCCCTCGCGGTCAACGCCACGGGCAAGGGCGAGACCTTCGTCGGCCGCATCCGCGAAGACCTGTCGCACCCCAGCGCCATCGACCTCTGGGTCGTGTCCGACAACCTCCTCAAGGGCGCGGCGCTGAACGCGGTGCAGATCGCGGAGTTGCTCTAGACGGCATAACAGCTTTTCCAACCCCCAAGAGGCGGGGCGGTCCGCCCCCACCCCCCCATCGACCGCCCCGCCTCCCCCCCCAGCTCCATGGCCGGGTGCACTCGATCCCCCGTTTCCCCGTCTCTTTCCCGCCATGCTACAATATGCCTTTTCTACGCGCTATTGGGGAATCTCGACGTGCAAGTCGCCTTTGTCATCCCGGTTTTCAACGAACGCGACACCCTGCGGCCGCTCGCGGAGGGCATCTGCGCCCATACCCCGCCTCCGCATGAACCATGGATCCTTTTCGTCGACGACGGCAGCACGGACGGCTCCACCGAGGTCCTCGACGAACTCGCCGCGGAATGTCCCGAGGTGAACGTCCTGCACCTCCGAGGAAACTTCGGCAAGTCCGCCGCGCTCGCCGCCGGGTTCGCCCATGTGGACGCGGAGCTCGTGTTCACCATGGACTCGGATCTGCAGGACGACCCCAAAGAGATCCCCCGCTTCATCGAGAAGTTGAACGAAGGCTACGACGTCGTCTGCGGATGGAAGGCGCAGCGCCACGACCCCTGGCACAAGACCTTCCCCTCGCGGCGCTACAACGCCTTCGTCTCCTGGCTGTTCGAGCTGCCGATCCACGACGTCAACTGCGGATTCAAGCTCTTCCGCCGCGACGTTGTCCGACACATCCAGGTCTACGGCGAGATGCACCGCCTGATCCCCGTGCTGGCCCACAAGCTCAACTACCGCGTCACGGAGATCCCCGTCGAACACCACCGCCGCCGCTACGGCGTGTCCAAGTACGGATTCGAGCGCTTCTTCCGCGGCGCCGCCGACGTCCTCACGATGTGGTTTCTCACCCGCTACCGCCACCAGCCCGGGCATTTCTTTGGAAAGATCGGCGCCTGCCAGGGTCTCGCGGGACTGCTCGCGCTCGTGCTGGCCGTTGCGGCCGCGTCGGGATCGGAGAACACCGCGCTGTGGGGGATCGCGGCGATTGCGGGCGCCTTGCTGCTCGTCTCATCCGGCGTCGCGGTCTGCATGGGGCTGCTCGCCGAGTTCATGCTCCACCACTTCATCCGGATCGACCCCGCCCTCTACACAGCGCGCGAGGACGACGACCCCGCCCCCTGAACACGCCGGAAGCCCCCGGCCTACGCGTGGATCCCTTCCCGACGCCCGTCGTCATGCGCCAGCCACCAGTCCTGCCGCGACAACGCCGACCAGAACGCCCGCTCGAAGATCAGGGAGAACTTCGCAAGACTGAACGGCTTCGAGAGATACCCGTCGGCGCCCGCCTCCAGCGCCGCCGACAACGGATACCGCTCATCATAGGCCGTCATCAGGATAATCGCACACCCCGGCGCCCGTTCGCGCGCGGCCCGCAGCAACGCATACCCGTCGCACCCCGCCATCTGGATGTCGCTCAGGACCAGATCGTACGGACCCTCCTCAAGCGCCGCAAGCCCTTCCAGACCGCCCCCTGCGCACGCAACCCGGAACCCCTTCCGCGTCAGATACGTCTCGAGCACCTCGAGCACCGAAGGATCATCATCGACAACCAGTATGCGCAGATCCGTCAACATGGCACTCCCGCCTTCCGGACCCGACACCCCTGCGGGTCCTTGACGCTATCCGCTCTCGCGCCGCATCATTGGCGCGCCGTGTCGCGGAACGGTCAGCCTGTTTGCGGGCCGGCCGCTTCCGTCAGAATACCACATGCCCATGCGCTTGTATACACCGCGCAAAACCAGACGTTTCGTCCATCGCCGCCTCCGCGTCTCCGCCGCGCTTTGACAAGCCCGCACGCGCGGCCGCTATACTCCGCTGGGGCCGCGGCCCAGGCGCGTTCATCACACGCCCGCCGCGAAACATGGCAGTACGCCCCACCCGCGCGGAACAACCGGCGATTGGAGACCGCGAAAGATGCCAAACGCCCGGAACGCATCCCATGCTTTGACCCTTGTCGCTGCAGCCTGTATCGCCCTCGCCGCGACTGCGTCCGCGGATCCCGAAAGCTCAGCGGACGCCCCCTACGAGATCTCCGCGGAACGTCACATCCGCTTCGACGGACCCGCGGGCCGCGTCCGCGCCTACGAGATCCCCATTGCCTTCATGGGCCGTATGACCATCGGCGACCTGAACCGCAACGGTCAACCCGACTTCGTCGTCTCCAACCGCGACGGCGTCGCGGCGTATGACGCGTCCGGCGATCGGCTCTGGCAAGTCGACGCCGCGACCAACTGGGACTACCCCCCTGACTACGACCGCGGCCGCCACAACTTCTGGCACTGGTCCAGCTACGGGTACGTCGGCGATGCAGACGGAGACGGCGACGCGGAGTTCCTCCACATCGGCGACGACTGGCGCACGGTCTACATCCGGAACGGCCCGGACGGGCTCGTGGAAAACAAGATCGTGCTGTCGGAGGACCTTCCGTGGATGTTCGTATTCCTCGCGCGCCGTGCGGGCGAATCCGGCGAGACGGCCACGCGCGTGATCGTGACCACGCCGGCCTACTACGGGACCACCAGGATCGAAGAGTGGGACGTGCGCTCCGGAACGCCCGAGCGGACATGGTCGGTAGCCATGACGCAGAAGCAGCTCGGGAACGTCGCGTACATCACCCCGCGCGCCGCCAATCTCGACGCCGTGCTCGGCGACGAGATCTTCTTCGGCGGCTTGGCGCTCTCCGAAACCGGCGACGTCCTCTGGCATTTCAACGCCAGCGGCCTTGGCCTGGGCGGCGCGCACACCCTCCAAGTGCGCGACTTCGATCCGGATCTGCCAGGGATCGAGGCGACCTTCAGCATCTACCAACCCGTGGAAGGTCAGCCTTCCATCGTCGCCTACGCTCACGGCGCGGGAAACGCCGAGATCGGTCGCGCCTTTTCATTCAACCAGAAGGTGCGACATCCTCATCAGCACGTGGCGGGAGATTTCGACCTGGAACGCCCGGGGCTCGAGGTGTTGAGTCGCGGCGGAAAGGGGTTTGGCCACTGGTTCACCGACATCCGCGGCAACGAGTTCAAACCCGACTGGCGGCCCCATCCGGGGTGGGATGATGATGGGGAGTACGTCCATGCCATCGAGTGGGACGAGCAACCGGGGACGGAGGTGTTGTATCTGAAGCGCCACGTGCCCAGCCCCAAGCGGCCGCCGATGCGCGTCGTATCGCCGCACACCGATACGTTCCTCACGCCGACCTTCGGCGGCGCAACGCACGACGACCCCAGATCCTGGTCCGCCGTGGATAACGACAACCCGTACGAAGCGCAAGGCCACACCGTGGACCTGTTCGGCGATGGGCGCGAGGAAATCCTCACTTGGGGCGACAACGCGATCACCATCTACTACAACTCAGGTGACCCCGGCGTGCCGTCCCGCTGGGGCGACGCGGACTACATGATGATCAAGAAGAGCTGGTGCCAGCTCTACAATCCCCGCTGAACCGGACGCCCTTAGAAGACTACATGCCCGTGCGCCTGGATGCGCGACACCGCGCGCCGCAGCGCCAACTCCGCCCGCGCGAGGTCGATATCCTCAGACTCCCCCCGCGCGTTCAGCCGACGCTCGGCGCGTTCCCGAGCCGACTCGGCCCGCTCCAACTCGATCTCCGCGCTCTCTTCGGCCGCTTGCGCCATCACCAGGATGTTGTTGTCGCTGATCTCCGCGAACCCGCCGTGCACCGCGAAGAAATGACCCTGACCCTGCACATCGCCCGCGTACAGCACCCCGACGTCCAGAATCGAAAGCAGCGGCGTGTGGTCGTAGAGCACCGTAAACACGCCCTCCGACCCCGGCACGATCACCTCCGTCACCTCCAGCTCCACCGCGCGCCGATCCGGCGTCGTCAGCTCGAGGCGCATCACGCCCGGCACGCTGCCCGCCGCTTCCTGGCTCACACCGTCGCTCCCATCTTGCGGCCCTTCTCCACGGCCTCTTCGATCGCGCCGCAGTACATGAACGCCGCCTCCGGCAGATCGTCGTGGTCCCCATTAAGAATCGCCGCGAAGCTCCGCACCGTGTCATCAACGCTCACATACCGGCCCGGAATGCCCGTGAACTGCTCCGCAACGAAGTTCGGCTGCGACAGGAACCGCTGAATCTTGCGCGCGCGGCTCACCGTCACCTTGTCTTCCTCAGACAGCTCGTCCATGCCCAGAATCGCGATGATGTCCTGGAGTTCCTTGTACTTCTGCAGAATCATCTGCACCGAGCGGGCCACCGAGTAGTGCTCCACGCCAAGGACCAGGGGGTCCAGAATGCGCGAGGTGGAGTCAAGCGGGTCCACCGCGGGGTAGATGCCCAGCTCGGCGATCTGGCGGGAAAGCACGAGGGTGCCGTCCAGGTGCGAGAAGGTCGTGGCCGGGGCGGGGTCGGTCAGGTCGTCGGCGGGCACGTAAACGGCCTGCACCGAGGTGATCGAACCCTTGGTGGTGGAGGTGATGCGCTCCTGCAG
>DIWA01000082.1 GCA_002422525.1 Candidatus Hydrogenedentes bacterium UBA6118 | reverse complement strand
TCGCCAAGCAGCGCAACGGCCCCACAGGGAAGGTCGACATGCTGTTCGACAAGCCGATCCAGCGGTTCAAGGCGCTTATACGCGACGGCGGCGGCGCGCGCCCCGCGCCGGTCGAGGAAGGCCCGCCCGCAGGCTTCGACGACGAGCCGCCCGTGCCGTTCGACGACGACGACGATATCCCGTTCTGACGCGCCGGCGTCGGCTTACGGGAGGGTGAGCTTGCCGCACACCACGGGCCGACGCGCGCCCGTCGCGGTGGGGATGTTGTTCGCCTTTCCGTCGATCGCCTCGCCGCCCATGATCGCCGCGCAGAGGGGATCCACCGCCGCCGGGTCGAGCCCATACTCATCGCTCTTGCGCACCACCGCCTCGGGCATGCCTTCGCGGATCAGCGTGACCAGCTTGCGGTTCTCGGTTCCGCCTCCCGTCAGGATGATGCGAGACGGGTTGTAGACAGGCTTCACGAACCGGGTGTAGGCGCGCAGGATGCTGAACGCGACGGCCGTGGTCACGGTGGCCAGCAGGTCCTCGAGCGATGCGCCCTGTCGTTCGGCGATCAGCTTCCGCAGATAGACTTCCGGCCCGAACTCCTCGCGCGAGGTCGCCTTGGGCGGAACGCGGCTGAAGTACTGCTGCTCCAGGAGCTGATCCAGCAGGCTCTCAAGCACCACGCCGGAGGCGGCGGCCTTGCCCTTCTCGTCCATCTGCCGGTTGCCGCTGGTCACCAGTTGCGCCGCGCCGTCGATCAGCATGTTGCAGGGGCCGACATCGAACGAAGCGACCTGCTCGAGCGCCGGCGGGACCACGGAGAACCGCGCCAGCGCGCCAAGATGCAGCCGCGCCACCGTGCGGTCCGCGCGATTGAGCAGCGCCCAGGAGGGGTATGCGGAGAGCACGTTGCCTTGGCCCCCCGCGGCGACGTCGCGATAGCAGAACTCGGAGACGACGGGGAGGCCGAGTCGCTCCGCGACGAGGGCGGGTTCGCCGATCTCGAGCACGCCGGCCGCCTTGGACTGGCTTCGACGGGGGACGCGGGCGGCGGGGAAACCCTGCAGCGCGACGAAGTCGACCTCCGCGAACTCGCGACCGGCGGCGTGCCGCATCGCTTCGCCCGCGCTCGCGAGCGCTTCGCCCAGTTCAAAGTGGAGCAGCGCCATGTCCCGCGCGCCTTTGCTCACAGACAGCAACCGGGTGCGCAGGCCGGAGGTGTAGGGGAAGTGGGCGTAATCGACGAGCTTCACGTGCAGGGCGGGCCCGCTCCCTTTCAGACGCGCGAGGGCCGCATCGATCCCCACCGCGGATTCCCCGGCCGTCAGCCCGATGGCGAACCGCACGGGTTTGCCGCGCACTGCACTCACATCCATTGCTCATTCCTCCGAATTGCCCACGCCTTCCTGATTATACCTGCTCTTTGGCGGGGGGGCCCGTTCCGCCGCCCAACGCGCTCCGCAACGTGCCGCCGCTGTCCGAGAGGATCTGTCGGGCCTGGCGCGCGGTAAGCCCTCGCTTCGCCATGAGCGCCGCGACGGGTATGTGGCCGTCGGCCTGGTCCAGGAAGCGTTCGGCGTCGGGTTCGTCAAGTTCCGTCAGCGCTGCCAGGATGCGTATGGCGCGACGGCGGAGTTTGGCGTTCACCGGCCGCACCTCGACCATCAGCCCCTGGTAGACATACCCGGCCAGGGTGAGCGCGCCGGTCGAGATCATGTTGAGCGCCATCTTGGTGGCCGTGCCCGCCTTGAGGCGCGTCGATCCGGTCAAGACCTCCGGCCCCGTGGCAAGCGCGATGACCAGCGTGTCGACGAGGCGCGGGTCGCGCCGGCACGCCGGGTTGCAGCAGAGCAGCGCCGCGCGGGCGCCGACGGATCTCGCGTGAGCCAGCGCGCCGAGCACGTAGGGGGTTGTGCCCGACGCCGCGATGCCGACCAGCGTGTCGTCCGGGCCGAGCGGGGGATCCAGCGTTTGCAGGTCGCGCGCACCCTGGTCCGCGTCGTCCTCCGCGCCCTCGACGGAATGCCGCAGGGCGTAGTCGCCGCCGGCGATCAGCCCGACCACCCGACTCGGGTCGACGCCGAACGTGGGCGGACACTCGGACGCGTCGAGCACGCCGAGCCGACCGCTCGTGCCCGCGCCTGCATAGACAAGGCGGCCGTTGCGCGACAACGACGCGGCGGCCCAGTCCACGACCCGCGCGATGCGCGAGGCCTCCGCACGCACGATGCCTGCGAGTTTTGCGTCTTCCTCATTCATCAGCGTGACGATGCCCGCCGCGTCGCGTGCGTCCAAGGTCCGGTCCACCGCCAGGCGCTGTTCCGTGGGCGGCAACGCAGGCGAGGCGGCTTCGCGCTTGAACCGAGTGCCCGGGAAACCGTCCGGGAAGCGTCCTCCGCGGACGACCTCGAACACGGCCTGGTGGCCGCGACATGCGGGGGGCTCGGGAAGACACCCCGGGGCGCGTTCTGCCACGAACCGGACGAACGCGTCCCGGAACGTTGCGACCTGCTCGATGAACCCGCCCAGATAGTACACGTGCGGCGGCGCGTCGTCCTGTACGCGTTCGATGGCGACCGCCGTCTGCTCCGCCAACTGGCGCGCCTGGTCGCGGAGGATCTCCTGGGCGACGCGGTCGCCGGCATCGGCCGCGTCCGCGACGACCCGCGCGAGGTCGGCGACCTGGCCCTTGGACGCAGCGGCGCTCCATGCGGGCATCTCGGCGAAATCCGTAACGCCTGTTGCACGGACCAGGTCGTCGGCCAGTCGGCCGTCGTCCGCGAGTCCGTCCACCGACAGCGCCGCGCGGCGCAGCGCCGTCTCCGCTACGCCATAGGCCCCGCCCGGATCGCCGAACACGGCCCCGCGCGCCCCCACCAGTACGCTGCGCCCGTCGGCCGTCTTGCCGACCACGCTGGAACCCGTGCCGGAGATGGCCGCGACGGCGGCGCGGTTGCGTGCGGAGGCGTAGAGAGTGGGGCGGACGTCGTCGAACACGAACACAACCTCGGCGTCGAGCCGCGCCGCGAGCTCCCTGGCCACCGCGTCGCGCACATGGGGCGTCGCGCACCCGGCGACGCCGGCGGCGACCGTCTCGGGGGCGCCGTGCTTGTCGATCCAGGGCGCGGCGATCTCCGCCAACTGCGCCGCGCATCCCGCCGCGCCCAGGTGCAGCGCATGGGAAGCCGGGCCGGTCGTCTCGTCCAGCAGGTGTCCGTGCTCGTCATACAGCCCGGCGCGCGTTCGGGTCGCGCCGCCGTCAAAGGCTATCCAGAAGGCCATGGTTCCTCGCAGTTCGGGAGGGGCTCCCAGTGGGGGCAGTGGCGACCGAGGGTTCCCCGGCGCAGACCGCCCGTCTCGCAGACCTCTTTGAACAGATAGGCGCTGTCGTTCGGCGTGCGCGCCAGCGTGTCACGCGCCACGTGGAACAGCCCGGAGCGCGCCGCGTACCCGTCGCGCCACGCGAAGCCGTCGAGCAGCGATCGCGCGAACACCGCCCGCACGTCCGCGCCGGCGCGCATCGCGCATCGGATCTCGCGCAGGCGATCGAGCAGCAGGACGCAGCGGGTTGCATCGTCCGGCGCGGTCAGGTCAATGCCGGTCACGACGATCGGCGCGCCGTACGTCGCCGTCTCCGCGAGCATCGCGTCGAGTCCCGTTCCCGCTTCCCGCAGGTCGGCGAGGGGCGTCGCGACGGCGCACAACGACGCCGGCCGGAGCGCGGCGAACCGGACGCGATGTCGTCCGCCCCACGCAAGGCCGATGAAGTCCGCGGCGGGCGTGTCTTCGGCATGGGGCACACCGATACGCGGGCGGACGCCGAGCACGGCGTCCGGCAGGAGCCATGCGGCGAACGCGTCCCACCGCCATGCCGCGCGCAGGTCCCAAGCGGAGTCCGGGTCGACCGGTTCGGATCGCGTGGCGCGGATCGACACGCCTACCTGGTGTGCGGAGTCCGCCTCTTTGATGGCCCGCCATGCCGCGAGATGCGCCGCGACGACGTGCGTGACGGCGCGCCCTCGCGCGATGCCGAGGCCTGTGCGCTCAGGCGGCCAGTCGCCCAGCCCGTAGCCCCGCATGATGGCGTACATCGGATCGAGCAGCGGGATCCAGGCCGCGCAGTCCGACCCGATCGCTGCGATGACCCGGCGCGCGTACGCCGCGAACCGCTCCACAGTCTCCGCCGAAGTCCATCCGCCCCCGTCGGCGATCCAGCGCGGCAACGTCACATGGTGCAGCGCGCAGTACGGCGTGATGCCCAACCCGCGCAGGGTCGACGCAACGGCGGCGTAGTGCCGGAGCGCGTCTTCGTCGAACGCGCCGGGCCGCGGTTCGACCCGCGCCCATTCGACCGTGAACAGGTGGGCGGTGTGGCCGAACTGCCGCGCGAGCGCGAAGTCCTGCGCGAAGCGCTCGTAGTGTCCCGCCGCGGTTGCGGATGTCGCGTCGCCGCGGATGCGCCCGGGGCGCTGCTCCCAGCGTTGCCAGTCGGTGTCGACCGCGCCGCCCTCCGCCTCATGGGCCGAAGCGACGGCGCCGAAGAACAGCGATTTCGGAAATGCGATGTCCACGGGCTATCCTGACGACTCCTGGTGAAGGGGCGGTTTGCCGGTCGATGGTACCACGCGATCCGCGCCTGGGGGAACCGAGACCGCGGAGTTGTGGAGCTGAACCCCGACATCATCGCCGCATTCGCCCTGCTCGCGACGCACGGCATCGGCCGCGTGGCGTTCGCCCGCATGCGCGCCGCTGTCGATCGCGTCGGTCGCGACCTGACCTGGCTGCTCGAGAGCTCGATGCAGGAGCGTCTCGCCGTGCTCGGAGATCCCGCCGCGCCGGAGGTGCTGTTGCCGGAGCGTTGCGGCGAACGGGAACGGCGGCATGCCGAGGACTGGGCCCGGCAACTCGACTTGGCGCGTATCCCCGTGCGGTTGCGCGGCGCGCCGGGCTACCCGCGGGACCTTGAGCGCTTTCTGGGCGATGCGGCGCCGCCTTTCCTGTGCATGCTGGGCGATGAGCGTTGGGACGCCCCCCGGGCCGGCGTGGTCGGCGCGCGACAGGCCCAAGCGCGGGGGCTCGCCCTCGCCCGGCAGTGCGGCGCGGCCTTCGCGGAGATGGGCGCGACCGTGGTGAGCGGCGGGGCGGACGGCGTCGACCTGGCGGCCCATCGCGGCGCGGTCCTGGAAGGCGGGGGCACGGTGGTTGTGCTGCCCCAGGGCATCCTCGGCTATGCCCCGCCCCGGTGGCTGTGGGAAGCGGTTCGGAACGGGCGCGGGCTCATCGTGAGCGAATGGCTGCCGACGGCCCCCTGGTCCACGGCTGAGGCGGTCACGCGCAACGCGACCATCAGCGCCCTCTCTCGCGCGGTGTGCGTGATCGAGCCCCGGAAGACGGGGGGAAGCGTACGGACCGCGCGCGTCGCCATCGCGCAAGGGAAGCCGGTGTTTGTCGAGGCCGCGCCCGGCGCCCGGAGCGTGGCCGATGCGCTGATGCATGGCGGGGCCCGGCCGCTTGCCGGCGCCGACGGCCGCGTTTGTGTCGATGCGCTCCGCGCCGCCGTCGCGCAACCGCCGTCCGGACGCGGTCTGCAGCTCGACCTTCCCGACCGCACAGACGCCTGACTGGCACACCCGGTCCGCGATTTGCTCGGGGCCGGTGCGCCTTGCTACAATCCCCCCCGCTACGGGGAACCGGCGGCGACCGCCGCGCGTTCCCGTGGCGCAGCACATGCACACCTTGCGTCGGGGCGTGGCGCAGCCCGGTTAGCGCGCTTGACTGGGGGTCAAGAGGTCGCTGGTTCGAATCCAG
>DIWA01000018.1:21715-37387 GCA_002422525.1 Candidatus Hydrogenedentes bacterium UBA6118 | reverse complement strand
CGAAGCCGGGCACGAGGCGCTTGTAGGAGTTTGTGGTCGGGTTGGTGAAGGCGACCAGCGAGTTGGCGTGCTTGAGGAGGCCGCCGATGTACCACAGGGCTTCCTGGCTGAGGCCGGCGTACTTTTCGCCGGCGAACAGGGGCTTGTCGCCGTTCCAGAGGCTCATGTGGGTGTGCATGCCGGAGCCGTTGNNTCGCCGCCGCGCCAGAGGCTCTGGTGGGTGTGCATGCCGGAGCCGTTGTCGTTGAACAAGGGCTTGGGCATGAAGGTGACGGTCTTGTTGTGCTTCCGGGCGGTGTTCTTGATGAGGTACTTGTAGAGGGTGAGCTGATCGGCCATCTCCGACAAGGGGCCGAAGCGGAGGTCGATCTCGCACTGACCGCCGGTGGCGACTTCGTGGTGGTGCGCCTCGACGCGGAGGCCGCACTTGAGCATGAGGGCGACCATCTCCTGGCGTAGGTTGTGCAGGGAGTCGGACGGCGGGACGGGGAAGTATCCTTCCTTGTACCGCAGCTTGTAGCCGAGGTTCGGCGATTCGTTGCGCGCGCTGTTCCAGATGCCTTCCGTGCTGTCGACGGCGTAGCAGGCGGAATGGGGCGTCTGCTCGAAGCGAACGTCTTCGAAGATGAAGAACTCGGCTTCGGGTCCGTAGAGCGCGAGGTCGGCGATGCCTGTGGAGGTGAGGTAGTGCTCGGCCTTCTGGGCGATGCAACGCGGGCAGCGGGAGTAGCGCTCCTTGGTGATGGGGTCGAGGATGTTGCAGTAGAGCACGAGCGTGGGGAGATCGGAGAAGGGGTCCACGAACGCGGTGCGGGGATCGGGCATGACGAGCATGTCGCTCTCGTTGATCGCCTGCCAGCCGCGGATGCTGGATCCGTCAAACCCCAGACCGTCCTCGAACGTGTCCTCGTTGAACTCCTGGGCGGGAATGGTGAAGTGCTGCATCAGGCCGGGGAAATCCATGAACCGGACATCGACGAACTGGATTTCCTCGGACTTACACATGTCCATGACGTCTCTGGGGGTGAGATCCCTATGCATTAGAGGCCTCCGTGGTGTGTTGGCAGTTGACTACTGAAAATCAGCCCGTATCATTCGTGTCGGCGTCACAGGCCCCACGCGTTTTCCGGTCTGCTACTGCTTGCGTGTACTTAGCCCAGCGCGATCTCGCCGGTTTCGCCGGTGCGGATGCGCACTGCTTCATCGACCGGCAGAACGAAGATCTTGCCGTCGCCGATGCGCCCCGTCGCGGCGGCGCGGGTGATCGCCTCGACGACCTGCTCGAGGCGCTCGTCCTGCACGACGACCTCGAGTTTGACCTTGGGGAGGAACTCGACCATGTATTCGGCGCCGCGGTAGAGTTCCTTGTGCCCTTTCTGGCGCCCGAAGCCCTTGACCTCGGTGACGGTGAGACCCTGGATGCCGACGGCGGACAGGGCCTCCTTGACCTCCTCGAGCTTGAACGGCTTGACGATTGCTTCGACCTTCTTCACGGCAGATATCCTCGACAGTTTGCTCACTCCGGAATCGGAGCAGTATATCGCACGCCCGGGTATCCGACAAAGGTCCGCCGAGGTCTGGTCTGACGGGGCCGCTGTAGATATAGCATTTCCCATGCCGAGAACGTTTCTTGGGCGTCGCTGAATTTCGCGGGCCTCATAAATAACTGTAGGGAAGCGGGTTACGTTTTGAGCGGAGTTCGCGGGGGATCATGCGGGGCCGCGGTCGGCCCGGTGTGGGCGACATATTCGTCGGATCCGAAGCCATGATCCTACACGAATGTAGGAAGCGGATCAAGTGAGGGCGATGTAGATGCCGCGGCACCATGCGGCGATGATGATGATCAGGGCGACGACGGAGGAGACGGCGAGGAGTCTGCGCCATGCCCATTCGTGGAGGCCGCGGCCGCGGGCGGCGGCGAGGAGGAGGGCGGCGATGGCGATGATGACGGTAGTGAACGCGAGGGCGCCGGCGGGTTGGACGTCGAGGGCATGTAGGATGCGGCCGCGGGCCATGAGGGTGAAGGAGGTGGTCATACCGCAGAGGGGGCAAGGGATGCCGGTGAGGTATTCGAGCATGCAGGGGGGGAGGCCGAGTTGTCGGTGGGCGCCGCGTCCGGAGGGATCGGGGGCGAGGACGAGGATCGCGAGGGCGATGCTTGCGGCGAAGGCGGCGGCGACGAAGAGGTGGAGGCCGCGTTCGACGGGGGTGAGGTTGCGCAGGACCGGCCGCGCGCCCTGGGCGTTCCGCTGCGCGGCGGGTGTGCAGTCAGGGGGATGCGGGCCCCCTCCGTTGTGAGGGAGGGAGCCCGCGTGGGGATCGCGTTCGGAGGAGTTATTCGCCACTGGTCTCCGGCACCTTGATGGAGAGGATGATGGGCATCGAGGCGCCCTGGCGGATCAGGCGCACGAGCACGGAACGGCCCGGCTGGGCTTCCTGGCGGACGATGTTGCGGAAGGTCTCCGGGCTGTCGACGGGCTGCTTGGCGATCTCGATGATCACGTCGCCGGGGATGATGCCGGAACGCGCCGCGATGCCGTCGGGGTCGACTTGGGCCACGATGACGCCCTTCGTGCCTTCGTCCAGGCCCATGGATCCGATGGCCTCCTGGGTGAGGGGCTGTATGCGCATGCCCAGGGTGGAGGGTCCGAGCACGGCCACGGCGGTGTCATCGGGGAACTCGGCGAGGGTGACGCTGAGTTCGAGGGTTTTGCCGTCGCGGAAGACCTCGAGCAGGGCGGTGTCGCCGGGCATCATGTCCGAGATACGGTACTGCAGGTCAGTGGCATTGTTGACGGGCTCGCCGTTGACCTTGCGGATGACGTCGTAGACCTTGATGCCGGCCTCCGCGGCGGGGGCGCCGTCGACGACTTCATGGACGAAGGCGCCCTTATCGTCGGGCAGGTTGGCGGCTTCGCGGAATTCGCGGGCGTCGCGGATGCTGACGCCGAGGTAGCCGCGGGTGACCTTGCCTTCGGCGATGAGGGTGGGGACGACCTTGTGGACCATGTTGACGGGGATGGCGAACCCGAGGGCGTCGGCGAAACGAACGATGGCGACGTTCACGCCGATGACCTCGCCGTCGATGTTGCAGAGGGGGCCGCCGCTGTTGCCGAGGTTGATGGCGGCATCCGTCTGGATGAAGTTAAGGAATCGGATGTCGGGCAGGACGATGTTGTCCTGGCGATCGCGGCCCAGGGCGGTGACGTGGCCGAAGGAGAGCGATCCCTCGAGGCCTTGCGGGCTGCCGACGGCGATGGCGTACTGGCCGACTTGCAGGGTGTCGGAGTTGCCGAGCTTGGCGACAGGCAGCGTCTCTTCCGCGTCGATCTTGATCACGGCAAGGTCGCTCTGGGGATCGGTTCCGACGACGGAGGCCTCATACACGTTGCCGTTCCAGAGGCGCACTTTGATGATCTCGCCGTCGGCGATCACGTGGTTGTTGGTGACGATGTGGCCCGAGGCGTCGTAGATGAACCCGGAACCCGAGGCGACGGGACGCGGCAGCATGCGTTGCTGCGGACCGGGCTGGGGGATGGGCTGGGGGATGGGCATATTGGGCATGGGACGGCCGAAGAAGCGGAAGAACTCCTCGAGTCCCTGGATGTTCATGTCGCCCATGCCGCCCATGGGCTCGGGGGTCTTGCGCTCGACGTCGATATTGACGACGACGGGGCGAACGGTCTTGCCGATCTCGATGAAGGCGCTTTCGATCTCGCGCAGGGTTCCGTTGGCCGCGGTGGCCGCCAGGGGCGTGAGCATCACAGCGAGTGCGATGGACACGGTTGCGGTTTTTCGAAGTCGTGTGTTCATGACTTGTCTCCTATCAGTGTTTTCCTGGTTGGCGTACTCTCGACAGCAGGCCGCGGATGGACGGCGTTGGTCAACGCCGCGCCGACGGCCTCCTGGTCGAACTGAGGTTTGGGTTCGCCCTTGGCGGGTCGAACGTAGAACGAGTCGCGGACGCGACGGGCGTCCGTGACGATACGGGCCATGGCGATATCGAGTCCCAACTCCGTGAGGGCGTGCACGATGTCATAGAGGAGGCCGGTGCGGTCGCCGGTCTCGACGTCGATGATGGTGTAGAGGCGGGAGGGGGACTCTTCGAACGCGACGCGCGTGGGGACCGGCATGCGGGGCTGAAGCAGGCCGAAGAGTCGTCTGCGGGACCGCTCGAGGAGTTCGCCGATGTCTTTGCCGTCGAACAGGACGGAACGGAGGGTGCGGTCGACGGCTCGGAGTTGGGCGGGGGTGACGGCGCGGCGCTGCCGGGCGTCGGTGACGGTGAAGACGTCGGTGACCCAGCCCTCCTCGTGGGTGAAGAGGGAGGCGCTGATGATGTCGACGAGGTGTGAGGAGAAGGCGCCGGCGATCTGGGCGAAGAGGCCGCGGCGGTCGCGGGTGCAGATGACGACCTCGGTGCGAAGGCCGCCGGGGTTGTCGATCGCGCGCACGCAGAGGCCCGTCTCCTTGGCGGTCTCGAGGCACGCGAGGTGGTGGGCGACCTCGGGGGGAGAGAACGCGACGAAGTATCGCTGGCCGAGGCCGCGCAGATAGTCGGCGACGAGCGGGCGAAGATGCGCGGGAGCGGCCTCGCGCATCGCGTCGGCCTTGGGCGAGTTCCAGAAGTCCTCGTCGACGGTTTCGACCTGGCCGAGGATGCGTTTGACGGTGCGGAGGTAGAGCTGGAGCAGGAGCGTGCCTTTCCAGTCGTTCCAGACGTTGGGTCCGACGGCGAAGAGATCGGCGAAGGAAAGGAGGAAGAGCGCGCGCAGGCGCTGTTCCGTCTTGACCAGATCGGCGAAGGATTGGACGATTTCATCTTCGTCGGTATCGCGGTACTGGCTGATGTGGTTCATGAGCATGTGGTTTTCGACGAGAAAGACGATGCGTTCGAGGTCGTCGTCGGGCAGGCCGATGCGTTGGCCGATGACGCGCGCGAGGCGGACGCCCTCGGCGACGTGGACCTCGCCGCCGGCCTTGCCGAGGTCGTGGAAGAGGATACCGAGGACGAGGATGTGGGGGTCGGTGAGCTCTTCCATGGCTTCGCGGAGGCAGCGCCCGACGGCGCCGCCGATCTCGTCGAGCTGGGTGAGGGCTTCGATGGCGAGCAGGGTGTGTTCGTCGACGGGGTAGTGGTGGAAGTCCTCATAGCGCAGGACGCCCTCGACGTCGCTCCACTCGGGCAGGTAGGCGCCGAGGAGGCCGCTCTGGGCCATCTGGCGCAGGACGCGCCCCGCTTCCGAGGGTCGGCCGCAGATGGCGACGAAGTACTTGCGGACGAGGTCGCTGGAGCGGAAGGCGTCGTTGACGAGGTCGAGGCTGGCGGTGACGCGGAGTTCGGAGGATCGGCTGAGGGCGCACCGGCGTCGGGCGCATCGCCAGTAGACCTCCATGAGGCGCGCGGGCTGATGGGTGAACCAGTGGTCGTCGTCGAGCCCGACGAAGAGCTTGCCATTGCGGATGGCGGCGTCCTCGCGGGGCTCGTCGTCGCGGAGGGGGGGGAGGAACGCGGATTCGGTCACGCTGCAGTGTTCGGCGACGATCTCGAGGAAGCGGCGGATGCAGGAAGCGGCGGCGTAGTAGTCCTGCATGAAGCGCACGGGCCCGGGGGGGTTGGGGCCTTCGTAGCCGAGCACGTGGGCGAGATGCCACTGGGCCTGGTAGTTGACCCAGTCCTGCTCGCCGTTTGCGTGGAAATGGAGTTCGTTGCGGACGCGCCAGAGGAACTCGAGGGCTTCGGCGAATTCGAGGTGTTCGTCGGAGCTGAGGATGCCCTGCGCGGCGGCGTCCTCGAGGGAGTCGACGCCGTGGACGGTCATGAGGAGCCAGAGGGCGGTGTGAAAGTCGCGGAGCCCGCCGGCGCCTTCCTTGATATGGGGTTCGGGGGCGAAGACGTCGGCGTACTCGTCGGGGAGTCCGTCGAAGCGGTCGTGGAGTTTGGATTCGACGAAGCCCTGGGCGAGTTGGCCGGGGCGGAGCCCCTCGACGTCGAGCTTGAAACGGGCGAAGACCTCGCGCCGGCCGCAGATGAAGCGGCTCTCGAGCGCGCTGGTGTAGGCTTCCATGTCTTCGCGGATGAGCTGCTTGGCCTGGCGGATGCTGCGGATGGCGTAGCCGACGGTGAACCCGGTGTCCCAGAGGAAGGGGACGAGGTAGCTGTTGATTTGCTGGATGGCGTCGTTGAGTCTGCCCTGGTAGAGGAGGCAGACGTCGAGGTCGGAGCCGGGGCTCATCTGGCCGCGGCCGTAGCCGCCCAGGGCGACGAGACAGGCATGGGATGGGGCGGACCGGGGCTGCTTGAGCGTCGCGACGGCGAACTGGAAGGCGCCGTGGACGAGTTCGTCGGCGAGGTCGGAGAGCAGGCGGAGGACGTTGCCGCCGGACTCGCCCGCGTTGTGGCGCTCGCGGATTTCCTTGCGGCGTTCGGCGGCGTACGTGCGGGCGGCCTGCAGGCAGGCGTCGCGGCTCTGCGCGGCGGCGGCTTCGCCCCCTTGCGCGGCGATCTCGACCATCTCGGCGAAGGAACGGCTCATGGCGTCGTCTCGCTTGGCGTTTGGGTTGCGGGCGGCGTGTAAGGGGGGCCGACGAGGACGAGACCGTCGCGGCGGACCCATCCGCGGTCGCCGTTCTCGAGCATGACGCGGACCCAGTCGCCTTCCTGTTGATCGATGAGGACCCGGTCGCCCTCGTGCAGTTCGAACCGGACGGTCTCGGTCTCGCTGGTCCCGTAGTGGGCGGAGACGCGCTCGGCGGCGGCGACGGCGAGGCGCGAGGGTTGCGACTTCGTCCAGGCGGAGAGGCCGAGGGCGAGGGCGACGAGGGCGCAGATCGCGGCGATTGTTGCGATATGGGGCAGGGGCCGCCAGGCGCGCAAGGCGAGCGCGGCCCAGAACAGGCACCACGCGGTGAGCGCGCCGGTCCAGGCGAAGCCGGGCGACAGGCTTTGGTGCCAGAAAAGGAGGATGCGTTCCCAACGCGGCGCGGCCGGTCGGGGCAGTCGGCGGTCGGTGCGGGCGACGGCCTGAGCGAGGTTGTGTTGCGCGCTCTCCATGCCCGGGTTGATCCGCAGGGCGCGCTCATAGTTCGCGATGGCGGCGCCGATGCGGCCCTGGCGGTAGTAGGCGTTCGCGAGATTGTAGAAGACGACGGGATGGTCGACGCCGCCGGCGATGATGCGCTCGTAGCGTTCCGCGGCGGCGGCATAGTCGCCGTCGGCGTAGTCGCGGTTGGCGTCCTGGAACAACGTCGGGTCGAAGGCGGCCGTCAGCATGAGGAGCAGCGCCGTGGGGACGGTCATGGCGCGGCCCTCCTGTCGTCGGAGCCGACGCCGCTGCGCTTGGCTCGGTGCAGGAGCGTGCGGAGTCGCAGACGGTCGAACCCGCGGCCGTCGGACTGCTGGGTGAAGGCGGCGTCCATCGCGTTGATGCAGTTTCTGGCGGCGTCGGCGAGCGCGGCGGTCTCGGTGTCGGAGAGGCGGGTGGAGCCGTACCGGGCGCGCTCGATGGTGCGGAGGATGCGCAGGACGCCCCGCACGAGCTCGTCGTCGAGGCCGCGTCCGTCCAGCAAGCCGCGAACGTCATCGGAGGTGACGCCGCCGGCTTCGGTTCCGAGCTTGTCCGAGACGAATCCGGTCAGGGCGCGGTAGATGCCTTCCCGCGGATCGGCGGCGTTGCGCGCGGCGTCGAGGCGTTGGCGTGCGCGGGTCTTGGCGCGACGGGACCGCGCGTAGGCGATGTCGTCGCGGTAGCGGCGGCGTCGGCGCAGGGCGAGGGCCCATGCGGCGAACACGATCGGGGGGGCCCCGGCGGCAAGCGCGACCGTCGCCGTGGAGGGCGGGGTCAGGATGGTGGGCATCTCCGTGATGATGGGGCGGATGTCCTGGCCGACCACTTCGACGTCGCCCCGGGCTTCCGAATCCCCGGCGTCGACGAGGATGCGATTCTGGGCGTCTTGCGCCGGTTGCACCGAGATGGTGAACGGCCCGAGCGTGTCCGTGCGGTAGGTCTCGGCTTCGGGGTCGAAGTAGCAGAAGTCGATCGCGGGGATGGTGACGTCGCCCGTCGCGGACAACGTGATGGCGTAGGTGAAGGTCTTGGTGAACTCGGGCATGTCGTCGCCGGAGCTCCAGCGGACTTCGCTGACGGGGGCGGTGACGGAGCCGCCCTCGACCTTGGGGGCTGGCGGCGCGCCGACGGCGTCCGGGTTGCCGACGCCGGCGACGCGAAGCTCGAGCTTCGCGGGCACGCCCTGGACGACGGAGGTCTGCGAGAGGTCGGCGGAGACGGTGAAGCGGCCGACGCCGCCGGTGAATCCGGGCGGGGCGGGCGGCAAGGGGCGCACGGTGACGGTGATGGGATCGGTGCTTTCGTAGATGTCGCGCCGGTATGTTCGGAATCCCTCTTGGATGGACGCGACGCCTTCGAAGGCCCACGGGCCGATGGTCAGCTCCCCGGCGGAGGTGGGGTAGAGGATGCGCAGGGATTCGTCGTGCTGGTAGTAGTAGCCTTGGCGTTCGACGATGTTCGCGTCGAAGGCACTGCGCCTGCGCGTGATCGGGATCGCGTAGAAGCCTTCGGTGGCGGGGTCGCCTGGTTCCGCGCCGCGTATGGCGACTTGTCTGTGATCGAGTATCCATCGCTCGAGGGTGAGGATGATGGGCTCGTTGAGGTAGGCCTCCGTCTTGCTGACTTGGGCATCCAGGATCACGAACGGGGGATCCTCCGCCGTCTGGGGCGCCTCGGGCGGGACGGGCTGGTCGTTCTGGTCGTTGTGATCGCTCTGGTCGGGCTCGCGGCGACGACCGGACGTTGCGCCGTCCGTGACGGTGAGGACGACGGCGGGGGACTCGTGCATGCGGCCGTCGATGCGCACCTTGACGGGGGGGATGGTGAACGTGCCGGGGCGCGTGGCGCGGCCGGAGTAGCCGCGGACCTTCGTTCGTTCCTTGCTGAAGTTGACGATGGTGATGAGGTCGTTGCGCAGGCGCGGCTGCAGGGAGATTTGCAGGCCGTCGACGGAGGGGATCTCGGGTTCGTCGACGTCGCCGCCCTTGGCTTCGACGCGCAGGAGGAAGGGTTCGCCGACGCGCACGGTGTCAGGTTCGACGCGCACGGTGACCTGCGCGACGGCGGGGATCGCCGTCAGCAGCAGGGCCGCGACTATCGCGCCGATGCGGCTGTTGCGGTCTGCACGCATCACCACCACTCCTCGCGCAAACGGGTATCGGGCGGTCCGGAACGCATCTGCTTCTGTTCGCGCTCGTCCATTTCCTCAAGCGATCGCAGGATGGCTTCGACGGATGCACGATCCATCTCCGGTTCCCGCGGGGCGCCGTCGATCTGTTGTTCGGACTGGGGCTGCATGGCCTGTTCGGCCTGGTCGGGCTGTTCTGACGGGTCCGACTGCTCCTGTTCCTCCAACGGATCTTGGCGTTGCTCTTGTTCCTGCGGGTCCTGTTGTTCGGACTGCTCGGACTGTTCCTGTTGCTCCGATTCGTCCTGCGACTCCGACTCGTCCTGCTGTTGCTGTTGTTGGTCCTGCTGGTCGGACTGCTCGGATTGGTCCGACTGCTCTTGTTGTTCCGACTGTTCCTGCTGTTCCTGCTGGTCCTGTTGGTCCTGCTGGTCGGACTGCTCGGATTGTTCCTGTTGCTCCGACTCCTCCTGCTGGTCCTGTTGTTGCGACTGATCGGACTCAGGCGGGGGCGGCGGATTCTGGAGCATCTTCTTTAGACGATACCGCATATGGTCGAGGTTTTGTCGTGCGCCGTCGAGTTCGGGGTAGCGTCGGAGGACCTCCTCGTAGGTCTTGATGGATTCCTCGTAGCGCTGCACGGTCTGGGCGAAGTCCTCCGCGTCGTCGTGGAGCATGGCGAGCCGGGCGACGGCGTTGGCGCGATTGTAGGCGGCGTCGCGGCGCAGGGCGGGGTCGTCGCCGACCTGGGCGCGGTCGAAGGCGTCGCGCGCGGCCAGGAGGGCGGCTTCCGCCTCGGCATCGTTCTTCACGTCGAGGTGTTGTTCGGCGGCCTCGTACTGGGCGCATCCGAGGGCGAAGTTGAGGATCTCGGAGGCGGGGTTCTCGACTTGCAGCTCGCGGTAGAGGGCGATGGCCCCCTCCGCATCGCCGCTGCGCAAGAGGGCGTTGCCGTGGCGCAGGCGGTCGTTGAACGCGTCCGCGGCGGCGGTGCAGGCGATCAAGGGCGTCAGGATGGCGGCGCATATGAGGAGACGGCTACGCATGGGCGTCTCCTTCGCGGGCCGCGCGGGCGATGCGGCGTCGACGGAGCCAGGGCATGGCGCAGAGCCAGAGGCCTTCGCCCGTGAAACACAGGATGGCGGCCAGCAGGGGCCATTGGTAGCGGTTGATCATGCGCATGCGCAGCTCTCCGGAGACTTCGCGGGCGGCGAGGTCACGGAAGCGATTGTACAACTGCTCGGTGTCCCATGCGTCGACCTGGGAGCGTGTGTAGGCGCCGCCGCCGGCGGCGGCGATGCGCATCAAGGTGTCCTCGTCGAGGCGGCTGACGTGCGTGGTCTCTTTACTCGATGCGCCGCGGTACTGGGTCATCCAGCCGGGCATGCTGACAATCGCGCCGTTGGGATCGCCGACGCCGATGACGTACACGCGGGCGACCTTGGCCAGGTCTTCCGCGGCCCGCACGGCGTTGCTGGAGATGTCCTCGCCGTCGGAGATAAGGAGGACGGCGCGGGCGTTGCGGTCGTAGTCGCTGTTTCGCGCCTGCTCCTGTTCGAGGATCGCGCGGGCTTCATCGAGGGCGGCCGCGATGTCGGTGCCCTTGCGGCTGATGGTGTTGGTGTCCACCGCATCGAGGACGGCGCGGAAGTAGGCGTGGTCGAGCGTGATGGGGCACTGGAGAGCGGCGGCGCCGGCAAAGGCGATGAGGCCGAAGCGATCGGCGGGGGCGCGTTCGAGCAGGGCGGAGACCTCCTGTTTGGATCGCTCGAGACGCGAGGGCAGGATGTCCTTGGCCTGCATGCTCTCGGAGGTGTCGAGCACGATCAGCACGTCGCGGCTGACTTGGCGGATCTCCTGCCAACGGAAGCCCCACTGGGGCTGCAGGAGGGCGAGGGCGATGAAGGCGAAGCCGAGGAGCGCGAGGACGGAGAGCGGACGGCGGGCGCGGGGGTCGTAGCCGGGGAGCAGGCGCGCGACGAGCCCGGCTTCGGCGAAGCGTTCGAGTCGGGCGCGCCGTCGCTGCTCGAGATGGCGCAACGCGAGGGCGAGGAGCGCGAGCGCGCCCGCCGAGGCGAGGATCCATACCGGCAGTGCGCCGGGCGGCGTACCAAACTGAATGCCCATTGTCTTCGTATTACACCTTGTGTGTGCGAGCGGATCCCGGCAACGCAGGAAGCGTCATGGGATCGGCTCGAACCAGATTCTACGGGAGAAGATCGATGCAAGCAGCGAGAACGCGCCCGCGATCACCCATGGGACGAACCCTTCGTGATAGTCGTAGGACTCGCCGATCTCGATTTCCGTGGCTTCGAGTTGGTTGATCTCCTCGTAGGCCTGTTTCAACGATTCCGTATCGGCGGCGCGGTAGTAGCGGCCGCCGGTCATCTCGGCGATGTGCTGGAGCATGTCCTCGTCGATGGGGATATTGGCCGTGACCATCCGTTCGCCGAAGAGCCCCGGGC
The DNA here is from genome assembly GCA_002422525.1 of Candidatus Hydrogenedentes bacterium UBA6118. GTDB lineage: Bacteria > Hydrogenedentota > Hydrogenedentia > Hydrogenedentales > SLHB01 > UBA6118. The sequence goes on along the minus strand of DIWA01000018.1, from coordinate 25,727 downwards.
GCGGGATGAGCACCTCGCCGCCGGCCCCGGCGCCGATGGTGTAGAGGCGGATGCCGTAGTCGTTCGCGATCCGGGCGGCGGTGAGGGGGTCGAGCTCGCCGCGGTTGTTGCGGCCGTCGGTGAGCACGATGGCGACCTTCGACTCGGCCTCTGAGTCGGCGAGCTTGCTGACGGCGAGCCCGATGGCGGAGCCGATGGCGGTGCCGTTCTTCCGCGGATTGGTCTCGTCGATGTAGGCGGCGTCGAGTTCGCGTTCGAGCACGCCGTAGTCGAGCGTGAGGGGGCACTGCGTCCAGGCGTAGCCGGCGTAGAGGATGAGGCCGAGGCGATCGATGCCGAAACGGTCGTCGGTGCGGAGCTTTCGGCTGCGGATGAAGTGGCGCACGGCGTCTTTGGCGACGGAGAGGCGGTCCTTGGGTTCGCCGGCGGCGACGAAGTCCATGGCGCGCATGCTGCCGGAAACGTCGAGGCAGAGCATGATGTCGACGACGTTGACGCGCTCGACGCGCGGCCGGAGCCCTTGGAGGGGGCGGGCCAAGGCGATGATGAGCAGGGCGAGGCCGACGGCGCGGAGCACGGCGGGCGCATGGCGCAGCATGCCGCGGCGGCGGGCCCAGAGGGTGTGGCTGATGCGGGCGATGGACTGGCCCGTGGAGATCGCGATGGCGCCGGGGGCGCCGCGGGTGCACTCGAGCGCGAGAACGAGCACGGCGATCCCGATGAGGGCCAGGGCCCAGGGGTGCATCAGCTTTTCGAATGTGAATGCGCTCAGGAATCTCATGCCGCGCGTTCTCCCGCGGCGGCGTCGGCGTTTCTGTCCGCTTCGGGGATGGTCTCATCGATGAAGCGGAGGACGTCGGCCATGCTCTGCTCCATTTCGACGGGCTTGGGCTCGTAGCGGGCGAATTTCACGCGGTCCGAGCGGCGCAGGAACGCAGCCAGCAGGGCTTGTTGCGTTTCCGTGAAACACCCGGCGCGCGTCGCTTCGGCGAGGAATTCCGGGGTGGTCTCTTCCGGGGCGTGGAGCTGGAAGCGCGCCTCGATGTACTCGCGGAGAATGGCGGAGAGCTCGACATAATAGGGTTCATACTGGCCGGACTTGGCCCAGCCTTTGGCGTCGAGCTGATGAATGCGGTCGTAGGCCGTGCGCCACGGGGGCGTCCGCGGGGCGCGTCGCGGGCCTTGGCTCCGTCGTCGCGCCCAGAGCGCGGCGAGGATGAGGGCTGCGACGGCGGCGGCGGCCGCGGCGATCTGGAACCAGGGCCGGGTCCAGAGCGGATCGGCGGGGTCCGCGGGGGGCGCGTTGGCGGCGAAACGCATCGCGGCTTCCTCTTCCTCCCGTGTGAGATCGCGAATGCGGACGACGGGACCGGCGACGGTGATTTCGTCGACGAGGTCGTCGCCTCGGGTGACGGAGACGGTGATGGGGCGCAGGGGATAGTCGCCGGTCCACACGCCTTCGAGACGGTACTTCGCGGTGAGGCGGCTGCGTCCGTCGGCGAGGTTGGTGCGGTCCGGCGCATGGAGCGGGCCGACGACCTCGAGCGCGCCCGCGACGCCCGCGATGTCGGGGAGGTGGATCTGCGCATCCGCGGGGGCGTCGACGGTGATCGTGAGTTCGGTCTGGCGGTGGAAGGGGATAACCGGCGGCTCGACGGCGGCGCGCACGTCGACGCGGTCGGTGGGGGCGGCGTCTTGCGCGTCGGCCTGGGCGTGCGCGGCGGTCGCCGCGATCAATCCGCTGGCCAAGAGCAGGGCTATTCCTTCTACGAGGGCGCGCGGGCGGATCACGGGGCGTTCTCCAAGCGTTCGGGGTGCAGGGTCAGCCGGCGGGCGCGCTTCATTTCCTCGAAAAGGCGTTCGGCCACGAGGCGCCGGAGGAAGGCCTCCCGTTGCTCCGGGGTCGCGAGGCGGTCGCGCTCGGCGTCGGACAGGGCCTCGACGGCGCGTTCGTAGTCGTCAAGCGTCACGGCCTTGTCGTCGAACGAGGCGAGGACGGTCTCGTCGGGATCCGGGGGCGGCGTGTCGTCGGCGTTGGTGCGGGCGCGGAGTTCGCGCCGGAGGTCCACCTTGCGGCCCAAGCGTTCGAGGCACTCGAGGATCTCGTTGCTCACGTCGTCGCGGAGGGCCTCGTCGATGCCGAGGAACTCGGCCTGGTAGAGATAGGCCAGGGCGGTGTCGCAGTCGCCGTGTTCGCGCGCGATGCGGGCGATGCTATAGCAGACGCCGGCGCGCTCGGCGTCGTCGAGCGGGGCCTGCGCGAGGTAGTCGGTCCACGCGGCGATGGCGTGGTCGGGGAGGTTTTTGCGTTCGAGGTGGACGGCCAACGCGCGGAGTCGATCGGGCGCGAGTCCGCCGTTTGCGGCGGGCGCGGGGGTCGGCTCGGGAGAGGCGAGGCGGAACCCGACGGCGCAGACGAGGGCCCCGGCGGCGAACGCCGCGACCATCGAGGCCCAGAGGCCGAGCCGCGGGGCGCGGGCGCGGTCCTTGCGGAAGGCGCGCAGCCGCTCGGGGGTCTGCTCCTGCGTCTCGTCGCTCATCGGTCAGTCCTCGGTCTAGGCATATCGGCGCTCCCGCATGCGGAAGAACCGGTAGATCTCGTCGACATAGGGGCGATCGGTGCGCACGCGTATCGCGTCGACGCGGGTGCGCTGCAGAATCTGGTCGCGTCCGCGGGCGCGCTCGGCGGCTTCCTTGGCGTAGGCGGCGCGGACGGCTTCGTCGGCCGTATCGATGAGGGTTTCCTGGCCGGTCTCGGCGTCGCGCACGCATACCAGGCCGACGTTCGGAAGGGTTTCCTCGCGGGGATCCGACACGACGACGCCGATGAGGTCGTGGCGGCGCGCGGCCATGCGGAGGGGGATCTCGAAGTCGTCGGCCATGAAGTCGCTGACGAGGAAGGTGACGGCGCGGCGGCGCGTGACGCTGTTCATGAAGCGGAGCGCGGCGGGGATGTCGGTGCCCGTGCGCCGGGGTTGGAAGTAGAGCACTTCGCGGATCACGCGCAGGACGTGCTGCCGGCCTTTGCTGGGGGGCACGTAGAGTTCGACCTCGTCGGTGAAGATGATGAGGCCGACCTTATCGTTGTTCTTGATGGCGGAGATGGCGAGCACGGCGCAGAGTTCGGCGGCGAGTTCGTTCTTGAAGCGGCTGACGCTGCCGAAGCGGCCGGATCCGCTGGCATCGACGACGAGCATGACGGTGAGTTCGCGCTCCTCGGCGAGGAGCTTGACGTAGGGCGTGCCGGAGCGCGCGGTGACGTTCCAGTCGATCATGCGGATATCGTCGCCGGGCACGTATTCGCGGACCTCGCGGAACTCCATGCCCTGGCCTTTGAACACGCTTTCGTACTGGCCGGCGAGGATGTCGTTGACGACGTGGCTGGTGCGGATCTGAATCCGCCGGATCTGCTGCATGACTTCCTGAGGGATCATGGCGTTGCGCTGAGCAGGTCTCTCTTCATGGTTCGCTGTTCGGGTTGTGCGTGTGTTGGTCTCGCGGGCGCGTCAGGGGACCGGCACGGTCTCGAGGATGCGCCGTATGATGTCCTCGCTGGAGAGGCCCTCGGCCTCCGCTTCATAGGTGACGATGACGCGGTGTCGGAGCAGATCGGGGGCGACCTGCTTGACGTCGTTGGGGAACACGTTGCCTTCGCCCTGGAGAAACGCGAGCGCGCGGGCGGCCTGCTGGAGGTAGATGGTGGCGCGGGGGGAGGCGCCGTACTCGATCAGATGCTTGAGATCGAGGCCGAAGGCCTCGGGATGCCGTGTGGCCTGGACGATATCGACGATGTAGTTCTTGGCCTTGTCGTCGACGTAGATCTGGTTGACGGTCTCGCGGGCCTGCAGGATCTCCGCCTTGCTGACGACGCGCTGGACTTCGGTCTCGTGGAGCACGTCGACGCGGTCCATGATTTCGCGTTCCTCCTGCCGCGTGGGGTAGGAGACGCGGAGCTTGAGCATGAAGCGGTCGACTTGCGCTTCGGGCAGGGGATAGGTGCCCTCCTGCTCGA
>DIWA01000018.1:0-21697 GCA_002422525.1 Candidatus Hydrogenedentes bacterium UBA6118 | reverse complement strand
CGATGGTGACCTGTCGCTCCTGCATGGCCTCGAGCAAAGCGCTCTGGACCTTGGCGGGGGCGCGGTTGACCTCGTCGGCGAGGATGATGTTGCCGAAGATGGGGCCCTTTTTGGTGGAGAACTGGCCGTCGCGGGGGTTGTATACGAGCGTGCCGAGGAGGTCGGCGGGGAGCAGGTCGGGGGTGAACTGGATGCGCGAGAAGCGGCAGTCCAGGGCTTGGGCGAGGGTCTTGACGGCGGTCGTCTTCGCGAGGCCGGGGACGCCCTCGATGAGGACGTGGCCGTTGGCCAGGATGCCGACGAGCAGGCGGTCGACCATGTATTGCTGCCCGACGACGACGCGGGCGATTTCGGTGCGAAGTCGCCCCACGAACCCTGATTGCGCTTCAACGTTTCTGCGGATCGACTCGACCGACACACTCATTCAGATCGTCTCCCATGCTCATAGGGTTGGAGGATACCCGGAACCGCGGTGTCCGTGGAACGCCGCCCGCGGGCAGCGAAGATGGATCGGGTTCGTCCGTTACGCATCGGGCGCGCCCGAGATCGGAGCGGTCACGGCATTGTCGCCACGGGGGGACGCCTGCGCAAGTGCGCGTTCGACGTCGCGCAGGTCGGCGTCCAGCTCGACGTCGGGCGGACGCAGGCCGCCGTAGCCGATCTCGCGGGCGCGACGCTCGAGGCGTTCGGACAGCGAGGCCGCCTGGGCGCCGCATGCGTGCGCGCAACGCGCGAGACACAGATAGTACTCGTAGAAGGAACCGTGGACTCGGTGGCGTCTGGCCTCGGCCAGCGCCGATGCGGCCTCCTCGATCGATGCCGCGACTGCTTCGGGGGCAGTGTCGGCTGGAGGCCGGCGGCGTCGAAATCGACGGGCCAGCCCCCAGCCGACGGGCAAGAGGAGGAGGAGGAGAGCCCCAAGGCCGCCTACCGTCCAAGCCGAGGTCCTGTCGGGGTAGACACTGAGTGATTGGGGGGAGGCCCTGAGCGTGGGGGGCGCGTCAGGGCCTGGCGGGGATCCAGGATTCCCGGCCGTCGGCGGCGATTGGAGTTCCTTGGGGCTCGAAAAGGCGATCGTAATCTCCGGGGTCTCGTATTCGCCCGGACCCCACGGCGTGAACTCGATGCGGTGCGCGACCGTGAAGCGGTCGCCTTCGGAGAAGGTCTCCGTTTTCGTGAGTTCGGCCGATCCCCAGTCGATGGAGGGGATCTCGGGGGGAAATACGAGGTAATCATCCGCCGCGCCTTGCCACGATATCTCGATGGTGACAGGGAACGGCTTGCCCGGAGCGGCGGGCTGCCGACCCATGGTCACCTCGACCGATGGGTCGGCGCGCCCATCTATGCAAACGGCGCAGGCCGTGAGGAAGACTCCGATGATTGCCATGTGATTCAACTGTCTGCCGCGTTCGCGACTCATGCCATGTATTGAGCATGCGGCGTGCCGATCGCGCCGGAGGCGGCGCCGGGTCTCTAACTTGTTGTCGTGCAGTGCGTTGTCGGTTTTCACTGTTTTCGGCCTCGCTTGGTTGCGCGCCCTATTTGGGGCGCCGCGGCGCGATGTGGACCATCTAGGGTATCACCGACCGGCGGGAGAGGTCACACGGGGGAGCGGGGAGGGGCGCGGGGCGGGTCGCGGGGGGAGGAAGGCGACGGGTCGTGTTGACCGGTCGTGCGTCGCCTCTGTATAAGGCTGGGTATGAATGACACCCGTAGTATCCGTCTGGGCGTGGGGCTGCTCGTCCTCGCCGTCGCGCTTGTGTTCGTGTGGCTGGGGGCTCGCGCCGTCGTAGGGGTGCTGGTCGATGCCCTGTGGTTCGAGGCCGTGGGGTATCCCTCTGTGTTTCGCACGTTGCTTCGGATGCGGCTGGTCCTGGGCGGCGGAGCGTTCCTCGTGTCGGCGGCGGTGATGCTGGCCAACATCGCGCTTGCGTACCGGTGGGCGAGGCTGCAGGAGCACTCCGTTCTGCATCAGCTTGAGGCCGACCCGCGGAGGTTGGATGTCGCGGCGCGGCGGCTGCTGTACGCGGCGGCGCTGTTCAGCGCGCTGCTGATCGGGGCTTCGGTGGCGCAGCACTGGGCGGAGTTCGCGGCTTACTACTACGCGACGCCGTTCGACGTGCAGGAGCCGGTGTTCGACCTGGACCTGAGCTTCTACATTTTCCGTCTGCCGGCGGCGGCGTATTTGTTCAAGGTGTTGCTGTCGGTGGCGATTCTGAGCGCGGCGTTTTCGCTCGCGGCGTACTTCTTGCGCGGGGCGATCCGGTTCGATTCGCCGGGGCACGCGTTGAGCGGGGCGCCGTTCCGCCATGTATCGGCGCTTGCGGGCATCGCGTTCGTGCTGTTCTCGGTTCGATTCGAGGTGGCGCGGTTCCAACTGCTTGAGAGTCGGCGGGGCTCGGTGTTCGGCGCGGGATACACCGACATTCACGCCGCCGCCCCGGCCTACGACATTCTTTTCTGGCTGACGCTCGCGCTGGCGGCGTGGTTCCTGTTCAACGCGATCCGGCAGATTCGGCCGGGCAACCTCTATGCGCTGGGCGGGTACGTCGTGTTGTGGATCGCGCTCGAGCTGGCGTGGCCCTGGATGATTCAGGGATTCGTGGTGCGGCCGAACGAGTGGGCGCGGGAGGAGGAGTACATCAAGCGGAACATCGCGTTCACGCGCCGGGCGTACGGTCTGGACCGCGTGACAGAGAAGGCGTGGGAAGGCACGGGCGTCCTGGACGAGGAGGTCTTGGCGGCGCATGCCGGCACGACCGACAACCTGCTGTTGTGGGACTCGGTGCGGATGCGGGACGTGCTGAATCAGAAGCAGCGGATCCGGTCGTACTACGAGTTCTCCGATGTGGATTTCGATCGGTACGTGATCGACGGGGCGCCGCGGCCGGTGGCGGTGTCGGTGCGCGAGTTGGCGCCGGGGTATCTGCCGGAGACGAGCCGGGTGTGGACTAACCTGCATCTGCAGTACACGCACGGCTACGGCTTCTGCATGGGCTATGCGAACAGCGCGACCGCCGAGGGGCTGCCGGACCTGCTGATCTCGAACATCCCGCCCGAGGCCGCGCCGGGTCTGCCGGTGGAGCAGCCGCGGATCTACTACGGCGAGCGGACGTATGGGTATGCGCTCACGCACACGAGCATGGATGAGTTCGACTACCCCGGGGATCCGGAGAACTTCTTCAACCGGTACGACGGCTCGGGCGGGATTCCCGTGGGGTCGCTTGGACGGCGGATCCTGTTCAGTCTGCACACGGGCGACAAGGACATCCTGTTCACGAATCAGTTCACGGACGAGGCGCGGATTCTGGTTTTCCGTCAGGTGCGGCAGCGGGTGTCGCGGCTCGCGCCGTTCCTGTCGTGGGACGAGAACCCGTATCCCGTACTGCATGACGGACGCATCGTGTGGGTGCTGGACGGGTATACGACGACCCATCGCTACCCCTACTCCGACCCGGTGGCGAAGACGAACTACCTGCGCAACGCGGTGAAGGCGACGGTGGACGCGTATGACGGGACGGTGACGTTCTACACGGCGGACGAGGAGGATCCGATCCTGCAGGTGTATCGGCAGGTGTTTCCGGAGCTGCTGCGTCCGCTGGATGAGATGCCGGCGGATCTGCGGGCGCATCTGCGTTATCCGAACGACCTGTTCCGGGTGCAGACGGTGATCTATCGCCGGTACCACGTGGATGACGCGAAGGTGTTTTTCAATGGGGAGGACGTGTGGACGTTTCCGCGGGATGCGGACGGTTCGGAGGGCGGCTCGGGCGAAGAGCCGCGCTACGTTGTGATGGAGATGCCGGGGGCGGATCGCGGTCCGGAGTTCATGATCACGCGCACGTTCACGGTTGAAGGCAAGGACAACATGATCGGCTGGATGGCCGGGGGGTGCGACGGGGATCGCCTCGGGGAGCTGACGCTGTTCCGGCTGCCGAAGCGGCTGAACATCTATGGGCCGAACCAGGCGAAGGGACGGTTCAACCAGGACCCGGCGGTCTCTGAGTTCATGACGCTGATGGGCCAGCTCGGCTCGGTGGTGTCGGGCACGCGGGTGTTGGCGGTGCCGGTGCGGGACGGTCTGCTCTACATTCAGTCGCTGTTCATCGAGGATCCGACGATTCGGATTCCGGAGCTGAAGCGGGTGATCGTGGGGCACGGGGACCGCGTGGCGATGGCTCCGACGCGCGAGGAGGCGCTGACGCGGCTGTTCCGCCGGGTGACGGGGAGCGATCCGAGCGCAGTGGATGCGGAGGCGGCGGCGCCGCCCGTCGCCGAAGAGGTCGCCGCGGAGGCGTACGTCTCTGAGGAGCGCGCGCCGGGCGAATCGACCCTGGAGAGCGCGCGGGCGCTCTACGAGCGTGCGCGGGAACGTCTGCGCGCAGGCGACTGGGCCGGATTCGGGGCCGCATTCGACGAGCTGGAGGCGCTGCTGCCGGCGGAGGAGTGACGCGGCGCGGCGCGGGATGATGCCGACCGCGTCGACCGGAGTCGCGTGCTCCGGGAAGAAGGTCCGAGCCCTCCGTGTTGCCCGATTGACGGGGTCTTCTGTTGCACGGAGCCGATCCGGGCGGCCGGCAAGCGCGCGCATTCCCAGGGAGTTTGACATGGTCAGGAATCGGAGGGGAGTCAGCAGGCGGCAGTTCCTGAGGTACGCGGCGGGCGGGGCGACCGCCGTCGCGGCGGGGGCGTTCGGCATGGGGTCCGCGTCGGCCCAGGGGTCGGGGCGGGTCGTGATCCTCGGGTTCGACGGCGTGGAGCCGCGGATCCTCGAGGAGATGATGGAGCAGGGCGCGGCGCCGAACCTCGCGCAGTTGCGCGCGGATGGCGTGTACCGCCGCCTGACGTCGACGATTCCCCCGCAGTCTCCGGTGGCGTGGTCGAGCTTCGCCACGTGCAAGAACCCCGGGGGACACAACATCTACGATTTCGTGCGGCGGGACCCGCGTCCCGAGTCGCCGGCGTATGCGGGACCGGTTCCGTTGGTGGGCACGGGGAGCGTGTCGGGGATCGAGTTGGACGCGGACGGTCGCGTCGCGTCGCCGCCGTCGGCAGAGACCTATCGGACGGGGGAGACGTTCTGGTCGGTCGCGGACGGGCAGGGGCTGCGGTGCACGGTGCTGAACGTGCCGTTCGCCTTTCCGCCGGACCGGCTGCAGCACGGACGCCAGCTTTCGGGGTTGGGCGTGCCGGACCTGCGCGGGACCACGAGCACGTACTTCTCGCTCTCCGACAGCTTCGCGTCGGGCGGTGATGATCGGTTGTCGGGGGGCATGCGGATTCCGCTGGCGTTCGACGGGCAGGACGTATGCAAGGTGGAGATTCCCGGTCCGCGGGATGGGCGGTTCCGGTACAACTCGCCGATGGCGTACGCGACCGCGCCGATCGTGGTGCGGGTGGACCGAAAAAGCGGGGTCGGCGCGGCGGAGTTCGACGGAAAGCGGGTCGAGCTGCGGGCGGGCGCGTGGTCGGACTGGCTCGCGCTGCGGTTCGATATGTCGGAGACGTTCGCGGCGCATGGCATCGCGCGGTTTTACCCGCTCGAGATCGGGCAGGCGGTCCGGCTGTACATGAGCTGCGTGCAGTACGATCCGGCGGAGCCGTTCATTCCGTACGCGACGCCGGGGACGTACACCGCGGACCTGCGGGAGCGCTACGGGCCGCACAAGACGATCGGGTGGGCGTACGACACGCATGCGATGCGTCAGGGCGATCTGGATGAGGAGGCGTTCCTGGCGGACGTGCGGGCGACGATGGCGTGGCGCGCGCGGCTGACGCTGGACGAACTCGAGCGAGACGACGCGGACGTGCTGATCTCGGTATGGACGGCGACCGATCGCGTGGGCCATATGTTCTGGCGGTTCCGCGACCCGAAGCACCCGATGTACGACGAAGCGGGCGTCGAACGCTACGGGAAGGCGGTCGAGGAGGTGTACGGGATCGCGGACGAGATCGTGGGGGAGGTTCGCAACCAACTGCGGCCGGAGGACGTGCTGATCGTGCTGTCGGACCACGGGTTCGAGACCTTCCGCACGGGGTTCAACGTGAATGCGTGGCTGGTGGAGAACGGCTATCTCAAGGTCGCGAACCCGGCGCTGGCGGAACGCGGGCTGCTGCTGGGGGTGGACTGGGCCGAGACGCAGGCGTACTGCGTGGGGCTCAGCTCCGTCTACCTGAATCTGGCCGGTCGGGAGAAGGGCGGATCGGTGGATCCGGCGCAGGCGGAGGCGCTGGCGGCGGAGCTGCGGGACAAGCTGCTGGACGTGCGCGACCCCGCGACGGGGGCGTCGGTGTTCGCGGAACTGTACACGCGGGCGGTGTACAGCGGCGAGGCGGTCGAGGAAGCGCCGGACTTGTCGCTGGGGTTCACGGAAGGGTACCAGTGCAGCAAGGACTGTGCGCGCGGGGCGGTGACGACGGGCCTTTTCGAGCCGAACGAGGACAAGTGGAGCGGGGAACACGCGGCGGCGGACGTCGCGCGGCTGCCCGGAGTGCTGTTCGCGAATCGGATGATCGAGAAGGAGGCGCCGGACATCCGTGACCTGGGCGTTACCGTGCTGCGGCGTTTCGAGCGGGACGCGCCGGGCGACTTCGAGGGCGTCGATCTGCTGTAGGGGGCTTCTGCTGTTGCGGGCAGCCGCGACGGACGGGTAGGCTACGGCCGACATGCCGACCGGCGCACGCGATAGCTTGGACAGCGGCTCCGCCCAGACGGCGGGCGGCGGCCCGGTGCGCGTGCTCGTGCTCGCGGACAGCCCGTATGCGGGGGGGATCACCTCGCACATCCTGACGCTTGCGGAGGCGTCGCGCGGTGCGCCGGGTCTGGACGTACGGCTTGCGACGCTGCCGGGCCGACGCGACGACCGCACGTTGATCGAGCGCTGCGAGGCGGCTGGGACGCCTCTGTGGGAGATTCCCATGCGCGGGCGGTTGGATGCCGGCGTGTGGGCGCGGCTTCGCGCGTTCGCGCGGTCCGAGCAGCTCGACGTCATTCACACGCACAATTATCGGGCCAGCCTGATCTGCGCCCCGCTGGCGGGGGCGATCCCGATCGTCAACACCTGCCACGGGCAAGTCGCGGAGCCGGGCGCGCGCCTTCGCATGTATCAAGGGCTGGAGTTGCTTGCGATGCGGCGTCACGCGGCGACGATCGCGTGCTCCGGATTCGTGCGGGACTGGCTGATCCGACAGGGACTGCGCGCCGACCGAATCCATGTCGTGCCGAATGCCGCGGCGGATCCGTTGAAGCGTGGGGATGCGGCGGCGGCGGTCTCGCGCGAGGCACTGGGCGTGTCCGAGGACGCCTTGCTGCTGCTGTACGTGGGGCGGCTGGCGCGCGGAAAGGGTCTGCCAGAGCTGATCGCATGCGTGCGTGCGCGGGGCGACGTCGCGGCGGTGATCGTGGGCGACGGGCCGATGCGGGATGCGTTGGAAACGTCGGCCGCGGGCCTTCCCGTGCGGTTCGCGGGGCGACAGAACGACCCGGGGCCGTGGTATGCCGCGGCGGATGTCGTCGTGTTGGCGTCGGAGATGGAGGCGATGCCGATGACGTTGCTCGAAGCGGCGGCGTGGGGTCGGCCCGTTGCGGCTACGCGGGCGGGCGGCATCCCCGAGGTCGTGGAGGACGGCGTGACGGGCGCGCTGGTGGGGCGGCCGGAGGATATCGGCGCGGGCGTGGATCGACTGCGCGACCCGGAAGTGCGCGCGGCGATGGGCCGGGCGGCGCGGACGCGCTGGGAACGGCTGTTCGCGCCGGAGCGGATGATGGCGCGGTTGTCGGCGGTCTATGCGGCGGCCGCGGGACGCGGAACGGATCGACAGAAGAGGAACGAACTATGAGACAGACCGAGGAAGCGCTTGGGCGTGTTGCGTGGATGAAGGGGGGAGCGCGGGCGTTCGCGGTCGCGGCGCTCGTGTGCCTGTGCGTGTTGGCGAGCGCGGCGGCGATTGCACAGGAGGCCGAGGCGGCGTTCACGTGGGAGCCGATCTTCCAGGGCGTGGAGCTGACGAGCCATCGCGTGACGGAACCGCTGCCGTTGGCGATCTACGCGGTGCGCATCGACTTGCAGGCGCCGGGGTTGTCGTTCGTGGTGACGCCGCCGAACGGCGAGGAGCCGGAGGAGACGAACAGCCGAACCACGAGCACGTTCGCGGAGGAGCTCGGCTGTCAGGCGGCGATCAACGCGTCGCCGTTTTCGCCGGTGGTCGAGGAGGAGGGCGTGCCGCAGGACGTGGTGGGCGTGTCCATCGCGGACGGGGAGCGGTACTCCGATCCGCAGCCCGACTGGGCGGCGCTGCTGATCGGCCCCGACAACCGGGCGTGGTGCGCGCAGCAGAGCGAGGACATGAGCGCGGCGCAGCACGGCGTGGGCGGGTTCGGACGCCTGTTGGACGCGGGACGGAACGTTGGCGACGACAACGACATCCATCCGCGCACGGCGGCGGGGGTGTCGGAAGACGGGCGCTATCTGATCTGGGCGGTGATCGACGGTCGTCAGCCGGACCACAGCGTGGGCGCGTCGACGGCGGAGACGGCGGAGTGGATGCGTCGGCTGGGGTGCCACGATGCGGTGAACCTGGACGGCGGCGGCTCGACGACGCTGGTGGTGATGGACGCGGAGGGCGTCGCGAAGCCGGTGAACCGTCCGATCCACGCGAACGTGCCCGGCAGAGAGCGGCCGAGCGCGAACCACATCGGGGTGCGGGCTCAGGCGTTGGGGTCGGAGGCGTCGGAGGCGTCGGCGCCGGCCGAGGCCGCGAAGTAGGCCGCGAGTCGGCCGCGGGCGAACGCCCATTCCATGCGCAGGGCGGTGAGGTAGAGGTCCGGCGGGTAGTGGAGCGGGATCGTGGCGGGGGCGGCGATCGACCGCAGGGTGGATAGCGCGACGTAGGGCGCGGGCGGGCGTCCGGCGAGGCGTTGCAGGTCGACGCCGGCGGCTCCCATGCGGCGCACGACGGCGCGGACGCGTTCGAGGTCGCGGTCGTAGCGGTGGACGACAGGCGCGGCGGGGTCGTAGTGGATGCGCGCGCCCGCGGCGCGGATTCGTTGGGAGAGGGCCCAGTCCTCGCCGGCGGGCAGGCGGAGTTCGGGAAAGCCGCCGACGGCTTCGAAGAGGGCGCGTTCGACGAGGAGGTTGCCGGCGGGGGCGCCGCGGAGGATCTTGGGGCGGGGGCCGAGGGTGGTCTGCATGCGGTAGTGCAGGTAGCGCTCGGCGGGGGTCTCGATGCGATGGGGCAGGATGCCGCCGCAGAGGGCGCGGGCCTGCCGGCGTTCGCGGGCGGCGAGCATGCCGCGGATCCAGCCGGGCGGCGCCGTGGCGTCGTCGTCGAGGAAGAGGATGTAGTCGGCGCGGACGGCCTGGACGCCGCGGTTGCGGGCGGGGCCGGGTCCGCGGTTCTCGGTGGTGATGCAGCGGATGCGGTCGGGATGGTCGGCGACGGCTTCGGCGAGGACGGCGGCGGTATTGTCCGTCGAACCGTCGTTCACGTAGACTGCTTCCCAATCGTCGGCATCCTGCCGGAGGATGGACGCGATGTTCTCCGAAAGCAGGGACGCCCGGTTCCATGTGCATACGATGACGGCGGCGGCGGGTGCGCGTTTGTTCACGGTCTTCTCCCCGGGGATCCCGGACGGATGATAGGATCCGGGCGGATCCCGAAGTCAAGATGCCTGAAGCTGAGGCAGGGTGATGCCATGCCTGTAGAGACTCCATCGACGGTGGTTTCGGTCGTGCTGCCGGTGTATGCGGGCGACGATCCCGATCAGTTTGAGGCGGCGCTGGCCAGCGTTGCGGGGCAGACGCAGACGGAGCTGGAGTGTCTGATCGTGGTGGACGGGCCGATCGGCGCGGAGCTGACGGCGCGGCTCGAGGGCGCCGTGGAGCGAGACGGGCGGTTCCGCGCCATTCGGCTTGCAGAGAACCGGGGTCCGGGCGTTGCGCGGAACCGTGGCATCGCCGAGGCGGCGGGGCGGTATGTGGCCTTGCTGGACGCGGACGACCTGGCCGAGCCGGAGCGTTTCGCGCGGCAGCGGGCGCACATCGAGGCGACGGGGGCGACGCTGGTGGGGTCGTGGTACTACCGGATCGGGGATGCGGGGGATGTGCGGGACGTGAAGCGGCTGCCGGTGAGCGCGGCGGCGGTGCGGCGGTGGATGCCGCTGCTCGACCCGATCGCGAACAGCACGGTGTTCGCGCGGACCGATGCGTTGCGGGCGCATCCGTTCCGCGAGGACTATCGGTACGGCGAGGACTACGACGTGTGGGTGCGGCTGGCGCTGGCGGGACATGTGCTGTGCAACCTGCCGGAGCCGCTTGTTCGGCTGCGCGTGGGGAGCGGGTTCCTGGACCGGCGGGGAGGCTGGTCGCGGTTCCGCACGGATCTGGCGAACAAGATGCGCGCTACCGGGCTGTATCCCGTGTGGGCGCGGCCGGCGCTGTGGCCGATCGTGTTCGGCCTCGCGGCGTGTCGGCTGCTGCCCGCGCCGGCGCTGCGTACGGTGTACCGCATACGCGACGGGCTGCGGTTCGGCGCGGCGGCGGGGCGGTGAGCGTGGTGAGCGCGGTCAGTTCGCGCCTTGGCCGGAGACCATCGTGCGCAGGGTGGCGAGCAGGATGCGCAGGTCGAGTCCGAGCGAGACGGTGTTGAGGTAGGACAGGTCGTAGCGGAGCTTCTGGGCGTAGTCCGTGTCGTAGCGGCCGTGGATCTGGGCGAGCCCGGAAAGGCCGGGCCGCATGAGAAACCGGCGGCGGTAGAGCGGCGTTTCCTGTTGGAAGGCTTCGACGAACTCCGGGCGTTCGGGTCGCGGACCGACGAGACTCATCTCGCCGCGCAGGACATTCCAGAACTGGGGGGCTTCGTCGAGTCGGGAGCGGCGCAGGAAGGCGCCGATGCGGGTGACGCGGGGGTCGTCGGGACAGGCGAGGGTCGGGCCGCTGAGGGACTCGGCGTCGGGCCGCATCGTGCGGAACTTGACGAGGCGGAAGCGGCGTCCGTGCAGGCCGACGCGCTCCTGGGTGAAGAAGACGGGGCCGGGGCTGTCGAGGCGTATGGCGGCGGCGATGAGGAGCCAGAGGGGCGCGCCGATGAGCAGGAGCGCCGCTGAAGCCGCGACGTCGAGACAACGTTTTCCGTATTGGTACGGGCTGGCGGCGAGGTTGGGTTGCAGGGCGATGACGGGGACGCCGGCGATTCCGGCCAGGGGCGCGCCGGACAAGGCGGCGAGTTCGATGTCGGGATAGATGAAGAGCTCGGGGGCGGCGTCGCAGGCGGCGAGGAGCGCGGGGATGCGGGCGGGGGCGATGCCGGCGGGGGCCAGCACGACCTGGTCGGCGTGGGCACGGCGGAGGGCGTCGCTGATGGCGGCGTCATCCGAAGCGTCCGCGTCGACCGCGGCGATGCCGCTGAGTTCGAGAAGGCGCGGGGCGTGGTTGCGGATCTCCTCGGCGACGGCCGCGCAGACCGCCTCGGTTCCGACGATCGCCACGCGCACGCGCCGTCCCATGCGGTGGAGCGCGGCGAGGGCGATCGTGCGGGAGAGGGCGAACCAGGCGGTGAGCAGCACGAGGTCGATCGCGGTGACGTAGCGCGACAGGTAGGTGGCCTCGACGTAGTAGAGCTGCATGACGACGAGGAAGACGTAGCCGCCGAGTACCCCGAGGAGGGCCGCGCCGATGCCGGAGAAGAGGTGGTCGAGCGGGGTGAGGCGATGGCGGAGGTCATAGGCGCCGGCGAGGAAGGCGGCGAAGACGCGCCAGCCCACGAGGGCCGGCAGGAACATGAGATATGGGAGCGCGTGCTCTTCGGGGACGTCGAAACGGAAGCGCAAGAGGAGGGCCGCGGCGATGGAGGCCGCGGAGGCCGCGAGGTCGGCCGCGAACAGGATGACCTCGGCACGAGGACGCGGAGGGCGGGCGGTGGGAACGGGCGTGGCCATGGCATGACGATATAAGGGGGCGGGGGCGCGCCGCAAGTCGCGCAGGGGGGCGGCGTATGGGATTTCGAGGGAGCGGTCGGGTTTGCATGCGCGCGGCGACGTTTGCTAGAATCCCGTGCTGTTTGGACATCACAAGGTGCTAGTGGAGATAGATCTGCAATGGCTCATTCGAAGTCCGCTCTGAAACGCATTCGCCAGAACGAGCGCAATCGTCAGCGCAACGTGGCGGTGAAATCGCGGATGAAGACGCACATCAAGCAGGCGCTCGAGGCGCTCGAGGGCGACAACGCCGAGACGCGGCCGAGCACGGTGGCGAAGGCGATCTCTGAGATCGATCGCGCCGTGTCGAAAGGCGTGATCCACGCCAATAACGCGGCGCGCAAGAAGTCGATGATTCAGCGTCGGGCCGCGGCTTCTCAGCAGCAGTAGCGCAGGCGAGATCCCCGTTTTTCCGGGGACGCGCTTTTCGGCGTCATGCCGATAGGATGCGTCCCCGGCTTTTCTGTGCCTGTTTACGGCGTCGAGGGGCCGGACTCGCGGCGCAGGGCCTTGATGAGTTCGAGCAGGCGTCCGTCGACGTCGTAGTAGCGCAGGATGCCCTGCTTGTCGATGAGCACGGTCTGGGGGATGACCGTGACGTCGTAGCGGTCGAAGGTCTCGGCGGCTTCTGAGTCGTAGCCGACGGGGAACGGAAGGCCGAAGAGCTCGACGTACTCGGCGGCGAGGTCGAGGGTGACGCCGCTGTCGTGCACGGCGATAAAGGCGACGTCGGGCACGCCATCGAAGAGCGCGTGCAGGGCGCGCATTTCCTCCATCCGGTTTCGGACGTCTCCGACCTGCGCGAATCCTCCCCAGAGCGTCAGCATCACGACGCGCCCGCGCAGCTCGTCAAGGTGGACGGGGTCCGCGTTGATCCAGTTCGGGCAAAGCAGGGGCGGCGCGGGGCGATCGACCAGGAGGCCGAGGTTGTTCCGGGCGCGTTCGGGGTTGTTGGGGCCGATGTCCGGCTCGAAGGGTTCGAGACGGATCGGTCGGTTCTCGTCGAGGCTGGTCATGTCGACGGTGAAGTCCGCGCGCCAGAAGCGCATGGCGTGCTCGGCGCGGAGGGAGACCTCGGCGGTGTAGGGCATGCGGGCCAGGCGCAGATGGAAGATGCCGGTCTCGTCGGTGATGGCCCACGAAGGCGGGTCCATGTCGCGCGTGGACAGCAGCACGTGGGAAGCGGGTTGGCCGTCGGGATCGAGGATGGTTCCGCTGATCACGGGCAAGGCGGCGAGGCGGATGGGCGGGGCTTCGACGCCGCCGTCGGCTGGGACGTCCACGTTGATGTCGAGCCGGCCGTCGACCACGAAGCCGTCGGGCGGAATGACGCGGATGACGGCGGGGCCGGTCGGGGCGGGGATGGCGTAGGCGCCGTCCTCCTTGCTCATCACACGGCGATAGAGGCGACCGCCGACGCGATAGTCGACCCATACGCCGGGGAACGCGGCGCCGTCGGGGTCGAGGATGCGGCCGGTGACGGGGTGCGCGCGGGGCAGGGTGATATCGGCGGGCTCGGGTTCGGGCTCGCTCGCGCGCAGGCGGACCGGGCGGGACTCGGGAATCGCGTAGTCCGGATGCTGTGCGGAGAGCATGTAGGACCCGGGGCGGAGCATGGCGACGTAGAAGCCTTCGGGGTCGGTGCGGGTCTGGTGGGGTACGGTCCTGGCGGCGGTATCGGTGCGTATGGCGGCGACGCGCGCCCCCGCGACGCCCGCGCCGTCCTCGTTCGTGACGCGTCCGCGGAGGGGGATGCCGGGGTAGAGCTGAATGGTGCGGATGCTGCCGTCGGCTGCGACATGGGGCATGTAGTTTTCGGCGAAGTCGCGATGGGCGACGAGGCATCCGGCGTACCCGCCTTGGGGGAGGAAGGGGATCTCGAGCAGGCCCTGGCGGTCGGAGCGGAGGGAGGGGAAGCCTTTGGCGGCGAGCGCATCCATATCGAGGTGAAAGCGGTCGGAAACGACGAGAAGTTTGGCGCGGGCGCCCTCGATGGGGTCGAACCGACTGCTGACCACGCGCAGCGAGGCGACGGCGGGGTCGGGCATCTCCAGGTAGACCGTGTCGGGGCCGACGGCCTGGGCGCGGATGCCGCCCAGCGCGAGGCCTTCCTTGTAGGCGACGATGACGATCTCGCCGGGGCGGACGTCGGTGAAGCGGAAGGCGCCGGCTGCGTCGGTGACGGCGTCGGCGACGGACTGGTCGGAGGCGACAAGCCACACGCGGGCGTCGGCGACGGGTTCGTCGGCGGAGGTCCGCGCGACGCCGTCGATGTCGAACGCGTGCGCGACCGATGCGGCCGCGAGTATGGCGACAGCGATCATGGCGGGGCAGGGGCGGACGTTGCGCGGGGCGGAGCAAGCGGGGCGCGGGGGCGTCCGGCGAATGGATTTCATGGTTGCGAGGGGCTCCCTGGTGTCTGGGTCGCGGCGCGCAAGGCGGCGATCGGCGGCAGGCCGACGGTCTCGAGCGCGACGGTTCCGTTGACGAGGACGTAGGCGGTCGCGGCGCTGGGGCGTTTGCCGGTGATCACGGGCACGGCGAGCGTTGTCGCGGGGGCGCCGGACTCGATGAGCACGGCAGCGTTCAGGCCGGGGCGGGCGGCATGCGCGCACAGGGCGGCCAGGGCCTCCGCGACGGCGGAGGCTTCCGTACCGTCGGCGGCCATGACGACGGCGGCGCCGCGGGCGAGCGGCGTGTCGTTCAGTTTCCAGCCGGGGCGTTCGCCCACGGCGCTCTTGCCGCGCACGCCGCGCTCGATGACGATCGCGCCGATGTCGCGGTCGCCGTTCGGATCGACATGGAACGCGGAGGAAGCGCCGGCGTTTCCTTCGGCGTCGAACGCGACGCAACGCAGATCGACGCCGGATACGCAGTAATCCCAGCGGAACGCGCCGTCGTCGTCGGTGATGGCGTGCCAGAGGTAGAAGGGCTGGCCGCCGGGGGCTTCGGCGAAGGCCGCGGCGACGGTGACGCCGGGCAAGGGGCGTCCGCGGCCGTCGGCGACCTTGCCATGCACGCGGCCGTAGGGGGCGAGCTG
The DNA here is from genome assembly GCA_002422525.1 of Candidatus Hydrogenedentes bacterium UBA6118. Classification (GTDB taxonomy): domain Bacteria; phylum Hydrogenedentota; class Hydrogenedentia; order Hydrogenedentales; family SLHB01; genus UBA6118. Next base: position 6,683 of record DIWA01000018.1, on the reverse strand, counting down.
GACGATGCCGGTCTCGGCGCCGGTCCGGAGATGGAACGGGGCGGCGAGGGGTTGCGCGGGGTGTTCGGCGATGCCGAGGGCCATGCCGTCCTCGGGCGGTTGGGCGAAGAGCAGGCGGACGCGGCCATCGGCATCGGCGACGTATCGGCCAAGCTGGGCGGGACGGAGCGCGCCGACCAGTGCGCCGGGCACGGGCGCGCCGTCCGGGTCGCGGACCTCGACGGCGTAGGCGGCGACGGGGAGGAGCCAGAAGGTCTGCAAGTCGATGGCGGCGCCTTCGGACACGGTGATGCGCTGCACGGGCTCGCGGGGCTGTTGGTAGCCGGGGGCGGCCTGGAGCGTGACGGTGTTGTCGCCCTCGGCGGCGTGGAAGGCGTATGCGCCGTCGGCCCCGGTGCGGGCGATCGCGGCGGGGTTGCCGTGGGAGGTGAGCAGCAGACGCACGCCGGGGACGGGGTCGCGGGTGACGGCGTCGCGGACGTCGCCGCGCAGGAGGCCCGTGCCGGCGACGAGCAGCTCGACGTTCTGTATGGCGGTGCGACCGGTGACGGTGAGGGGCTCCCAGCCGGGGCTGCGGAGTTCGGCGCCGGCGGCCTGGCAGCCGTAGATGCCGGGCTTGAGGCGGACGACGAACTCGCCGTGCATGTCGGTGACGGCGACGGTGGTCTCGCGGGGCGGGGCGTCGCTGCGGATGAGCACGGCGGCGTCGGCGACGGGGGTGCGGCTCTTGCGGGCGAGCACGCGGCCCTGGACGATCACGCCTTCCTGGAGGCTGATGCGCGCGTCGTCGTCGCCCACGCGGAGGCCGGCGAGGCCTTCCTGGGCGAAGTCGGGATGGCTGACCTTGATGGCGACCTCGGCGTCGGCGGGCAGATCAGGGATCGTGAAGCGGCCGTGGTCGTCGGTCGTGGGGACGGGGCGGCCGAGGAGCGAGAGTTTCGCCAGGGGGATGCCGACCGTCTGGGGACGCACGAGGGCGACGCGGGTGATGCGCGCGCCCGCGACGGGCTTGCCCTTGAAGTCGGAGACCCTGCCGGAGAGCGCGCCGGGGGCGCCGAGGCGGATCGTGATCGGATCCGGCTCGTCCGACGTGGAGAGGGTGAGGGTGTCGCCGCCGTAGGCCATGCCTTCGGTCCACGCGAACACGCCGACCATGCCGGCGGGCGCGGCATCGAAGGAGAAGCGGCCCGCGGCATCCGCGCGGGTTTCGACGACGGCGCCGCTGAGCCCGGCTTCGAGGTAGACGCGGGCGTCGGGGACGGGTTGTCCCGCGGGGCCGACGACTTGACCGGAGATCGCGCCGGGCGCGGCCAGGGCGATCACGACGTATGAGAGGAGGGCGAGGGTGCTCACGGTACGGGATCCCGAGATGAAGTTCGAGGCGGTGCAGACGCCCGGTTGCGCCTGCACCGCGTCATGCCGTCGCTAGGGGATGAAGGGGTCGCGGACTTCGATATCGCGCCAGGCGATGCCGTCGACGCCGCCCGCGTGGAGCTGGAGCGCGAAGCCGCCTTTGAAGACCTGGTGCCGCGCGTCGTGGAAGTCGTTGACAAGCACGCCGTTGACCCAGGAGGTGATGCGGTTGCCGACGGCGCGGATCTCGATGCAGCTCCACTCTTCGAGCGGACGGAGGGCCCAGGCGCCGACGCTCTGGACGTCCGGCGGGACGATCCAGCCGCGGCGATAGCTCTCATAGTGGCAGCCGGTGGGGCTGGGGTAGTCGGGCGCGACCTCGCCCTGCACGCCGGAGATGATGGGGTAGCCGTCTTCGCGCAGGGTGATGTCCGAGTGGTAGAAGAGGCCGAAATTGCCCGCGCCGAGCATCTGGAACCAGCCGCGTACGCGGAAATCCGTCCAACTTTCCTCGGTGCAGAGGTAGCCTTCCGACTTCTTCGGACCGCTGCGGCCGATGATGACGCCATCTTCGACGACGAACTCCTCGTCGCCCCAGTTTTTCCAGCCGGTGAGGTCGACGCCGTTGAAGAGGGGCCGCCACCGCGCCTTGATGGCGTCGGGCGCGAAGGGGCCTTCGCAGGTGAAGGCGAGATTGCGGAACGCGACGGCGGCCGGGGCGGATCCGGCGGGGGTGACGCGCAGGGCGACGCGGCCGGCGATGAAGCGCTCGTCGTGGGCGCGGGCGGCGATCTCGCCGTTGACGTAGACCTCGATCACGGGCCCGAGGGCGCGGACGTCGACGCGGTTCCATTCGCCGTCGCCCAGCGCGTCCTGGATGTCCGGGCTGCCCTCGACGAGCAAGGCTTCCTCGTCGTGCCGCACGCGGATCGCGCCGAGATTGCCGTCGACGCCGACGGGGATCTGGACGGCGTATCCGTACCATTGCTTGGGAAGGGCGTCCGTCGCGGCGCCTTCCTGGACGGGCAGCACGGGGAGATGGTGGGCGCGGGCGAGGATCTCGATGGTCGCGGGGCCTTCCGCGCGGAACTCGGTCGAGAAGGAGAAGTCGTCGGCGTCGCGCTGTATGGCGAGCCATGCGGGGGCGTCGGCGGTCTCGACCGTGAACGCGCGCTCCGTGAGATCCCACGCGCCGGGACCGGGTTCGATGGCGTCGCGTCCGATCGGGACGACGTTCTGGGCGGCCGCGACGGAGGCGACCATGATGATGAACGACGCCGCGAGCAGAACCCCGGGCGTCGTTCCGCGAAGGCGATTGAAGCGCATGACTGGAATCTCCTGTGTTGCACTGCCTGGCGATCCAAGCTGTTGGGATACACGATCGCGCCACGGCGCTGCAAGGCCGTCGGGGCGCGGGTATGCTACCATGCGGCGGGAATCGACACGGGAGCGCTATGGCGGAGTCGTACGAACGGGAAGCGTTGGAGCTGGCGGCGATCCTCGACAGCATCGCGGACGGCGTGTTCGTGATCGGAGATGATCATGCCGTGCGGCGGTGGAATCGGGCGATGACGGCGCTGACGGGGTACGCGCCCGAGGAGGCGCTGGGTCGGTCGTGCGCGTTTCTGAGTCCGGATTGCGCGCGGCCGGCGCGGCCGGGCTACGTGCTCGATTGCGACCTGTTCGCGGAGGGGAAGCTCGACAACCGGGAGATGCGGGTGCGGCGGAAGGACGGGTCCGAGGCGCCGGTGATCGCGAGCGCGCGTGTGATCTACGACCAGGGGGGACGACCGGACGGGGCGGTGGTCACGCTGAAGGACCTGTCGTCGGTGAAGGTGCTGGAGCGCGAGGTGGACCGGCTGCGGCGCGAGGTTGGGGAGCGGCACGAGTTCCACCGGATCATCGGCAAGAGCCACGCGATGCAGGAGGTGTTCAGCCTGATCGAGATGGCGTCGGCGTCGACGGTGACCGTGCTGATTCGCGGCGAGACGGGCGCGGGCAAGGAGCTGGTCGCGCGGGCGATCCACTATCACAGCGATCGGCGGGACGGGCCGCTGATCACGGTGAACTGCAGCGCGTTGTCGGAGTCCCTGCTCGAGAGCGAGTTGTTCGGCCACGTGAAGGGCGCGTTCACGGGGGCGATCAAGGATCATCCGGGTCGGTTCGAGCGGGCCCATGGCGGCACGTTGTTCCTCGATGAGGCGGGCGAGCTGCCGGCGTCGATCCAGGTGAAGCTGCTGCGGGTGCTGCAGGAGCGGGAGTTCGAGCGCGTGGGCGACACGCGGGTGCGGCACGTGGATGTGCGCGTGATCGCGGCTACCCATCGCGACCTGCGCCGGCTCGTGGCCGAGGGGGCGTTTCGCGAGGACCTGTTCTACCGGCTCAACGTTTTCCCGATCCATCTGCCGCCGCTGCGCGCCCGGAAGGACGACATCGAACCGCTGGTGCGGCGGTTCATCGAGCAGTTCCGCGAGCAGACGGGCAAGCCGATCACCGGGGTGGACCCGGACGCGATGCGGATCATCATGGACTACTGCTGGCCGGGGAACGTGCGGGAGTTGGAGAACGCGATCGAGCACGCGTTCGTCACGTGTCCCGGCGGCGCGATCGGTCCGTTCGACCTGCCGATCGAGATTCGGCGGCTTGAGCTGCAGCGGGAGGTCTGTTCGGAGACGGACGAGGGCGGCGCGGAGGAGGCCCGGTTCGCGAGCGCGCGCGCTGCCGGGGCCGAGACGGGCCCGCGTCGGCGCCGCGGGGCGGATCGCGATGAGATGTTGCGCGCGCTCGAGGCGTCGGGGTGGAACAAGGCCGAGGCCGCGCGTCGGCTGGGCATCACCCGCACGAGCGTGTGGCGGCGGATGCGCGCCCTCGGCATTCCCATGGACCCGAGCGAGCTGGGATAGGGGCGGTCGCCGGTCACTATCGCAAGAGGCCTTCCGCGACTTCGATGCGGTAGCGTCCGTCGGCGACCCCGGGGTTGCCCGAGAACCCGGAGCGCACCCACACCAGCCGCTTGCCGTCCGGAGACATCACGCGCAGGCGGGTGCGGTCGAGTTGGACGTCGATGCGGCGGCTGACCGTTCCGTCGGGCGAGAAGCAGATGAGATCCGCCACGGCGGTCGGGGCGGGCTCCCGGCCCCTGACGGGCTGGACCGGGAAGTAGACCCGACCCCACATGCGGCTGGGCATCCCGACTTCCGCCGGAAACCGGCCGATCAGGTCGCCGGCGGCGTTCAACACCTCCACCATGCGGTCCGGACCGATCGCCCAGAACCGGTCCTCGTCGTCCCAGTACTTCGACGGCAGGCGCTCGGTCTCGCCGGTCTCCGGCTCGATGAGGGTGACTTCGCGGCTGTTGGGGTCCTGACGCATGAAGCGCCACGCGCCCTTGCGCAACACCGGAGTAAGCGGTTTGTCGCCCGCCGCGCCGCGCAGGGCCGGAAACGCCTCGAGCAAGGGTCGCGCCGCCCACGTCCCGTCCGCCCGCGCGGCCCACCATTGGAGATCTCGACCGCGCCCGGCCTGAATGGCGGTTACCACCAATGTGTCCGTTCCGACGGACCACAGCTCCGTCGGCGTGTCCAGGCCCTCCCACGCGATGATCTCGGACGGTTCGCCGTCCGGGCCGAAGGCGAGAATGCGGTCTCCGAACGTGTCGGAGACGTAGAGCACGCCGTCGTTCGACAAGGCGAGGCCCCTCGGCTGACCGTACGGGTTGCCGTCCTCAGGTCCCCTCAGGACAGTCATATCCCACGTTCCATCGCCTTCGATGGCGATGACGCGGGTCTCGCCGCGGGCCAAGACGGCGGGCGTTGCGTCCGCGGCAACCAACGCGATAGCCAGCAGGATGTACATGTTACGGTCCTCCGTAGGGTCCACACAGACCCCGTTGCTCCGGCGTCTTCGTCAAGGTTCCGCGCCTGCAGGCGCTGCTTCCTCTTCGGCCGCGACGTCCTCGGCGGTGTAGAGGATCGCGCCTGTCCGGAAGGGATCGTCGGGCTTCTCCCGGGGGAAGTCGTGCGCCAGCAGGGCGTAGCGTACGTTGGGCGAGACATCCAGCGCCTCGAGGTTGGGGCACGGGATCGTGATCGTTTCCTCCGTGAGGCCTTGCGGACCGAGTCGGACGAGCCCGCTGCCGGCGACTGCGTAGATGCCGTCGCCGATGCACACCAGATGATCGGTCACGTCGACGCCGTGCGCCGCCCGCAGGCTGTCAACGGTGTGCCGCGCGATCTCGGCTCCGGAAGACGAGCGCACCGAGAGCGCATCCCTTGGTCCGGGTCCGCCGCGGCCGTCCATCCGTTCCCATCGATAGCAGCAGCCATCGCGGTCCACGTAAGGGCCATCGACCAGACCGACGCCTTTGCCGCACAAGTCGACGGGCATCCACTTGCGGATCTCGGAGCCGTCCTCGGCGCGCCCGTAGACAACGACCATCCCCGCCAGGAAGCGGCCCTGGAGGGAAGCGGGCGCCCCGGGGTGTAGGGGCGGCGAGTCCGAGAGGGACATGCTGCGCGCCTTCCAGCCCGGAGGCGCGGCGGCGATCCGGAACTCCTCGACCGTCCATCCGCCGGATGCAGGCGTCGCGCGGAAGACGGACGGCGCGCCGGGTCGCGCAGGATCCCCGCCGTGGAACATGAGGCTGCCGTCGGGGGCGATCCACATGGGTTCGCGGGGGCCGTGCATCCGGCGGCGATCTTGGATGATGCCGAACAACTGGCCCGTCCTGTCATAGACGAAGATGCGCGCGCCGTACGAGTCCGCGAGGTAGATATTCCCTTCGTCGTCGACTGCGGCGCCGTCCGGGAGCAAGGCGCCCTCATCGCCCCCTTTCGCCCTGACGGTCATGTCGAACGGGCCGTCCCCTTCGGTCATGAGGACCATCGGCTCGCTCTCGCGAAAGACGATGGTTCCGGCGGATCCGGTCGCGGAGAGCAGAGCGATCGCGGCGGTTGCTGCAAGCGCAACAGCAAGCGCGGCGTTGGGTTGCGTCTGCATGGGACGGACCTCCTTGCCCCGATGGATGGCCTGACGGCGGAAGCGGGCCCTATGGTACCTCTATCCGCCGAACCGGGGCAAAGTTTCATTGGATTGCGCGTATTATTCGGTGGTGTGGAACGGAGGTCGCCGGTTCCACACAGTCGCCTTCGTCCGGACCATGGCGGACAGGCGGAGCAGGGCGGAATGACCGGCGGGGGTGAGGGATCTCGCGTCGGCGAGGTGGACGTGGTGGACGGGGTGGACGGGAAGAAGGAGTGGGTAGACAGGATTCACGGGATTGACAGGATGGGTCGGCCCTCGGCGGAGCAGGGCGGAATGACCGGCGGGGG
>DIWA01000032.1 GCA_002422525.1 Candidatus Hydrogenedentes bacterium UBA6118 | reverse complement strand
GTCATGGACGAAGACACCTGCATGGTGGACGTCGCCAAGTTCTTCATGGACTTCATCCAGCGCGAGAGCTGCGGCAAGTGCATCCCCTGCCGCGAAGGCACGCTGCGCATGCTCCAGATCCTCACGCGGATCACCCAGGGCAAGCGGTCCGAGACGGGAAACGACGCGCTCGAACGGTTCCAGGGCGTCATGTACCTGACCGAACTGGCCGACGTCATTCGCGACACGAGCCTGTGCGGCCTCGGCCAGACCGCGCCGAACCCCGTGCTCAGCACGCTGCGTTGGTTCCGTGATGAGTATGAGGCCCACGTGTTCGAACGGCGCTGCCCCGCCGGCGTCTGCACCGAGCTGCGCACCTTCGAGATCCTCGACGACGTGTGCACCGGCTGCGGCCTCTGCAAGACCAAGTGCGCCGTGGAGGCCATCATCGGCGCGCCGCGCAAGGTCCACTACATCATCGACGACCGCTGCATCGGCTGCGGCGCCTGCGCCGACGTCTGCCCGGACCACGCCATCCGCGTCCACGAACCCGAGGTCGTCGGAAAGACTCCGGAACGCGAGGAGTCCGGCAGTCTGCGCGGCGTGTTCGCCGCCGCAGCGTTCGACGAATGGCACGAAGGCCGCAAGCTGCTCCGCATGGACGGCAAAGGAGAATAGACGATGCCCGCTACTGCTGAAGCGAAAACCATGACCATTGAGGCCAATGGTCTCAAGATCGAAGCCAAGCCCGGCGAGATGCTCCTCGAGACGCTCCGCCGCGCGGGCATCCACGTTCCGACCCTGTGCCACATCGACGGCCTCTTCCCCAGCGGAGCGTGCCGCATGTGCGTCGTCGAGATCGAGGGACGCCCCGGCCTCGTTCCGAGCTGCGCGTGCCCCGTTACGGACGGCATGAAGGTCGAGACCCACTCGCCCCGCGCCATCCGCGCCCGCAAGACGATCATCGAGCTGCTGCTCGCCAATCACCCGGACGACTGCCTCTACTGCGTGCGCTGCGACAACTGCGAGCTGCAGACGATGGCGGCCGAGCTCGGCGTGCGCCAGCGCCGCTACGGCAACACGGCCAACAAGCGCCGGTACTTCGAGGACCGTTCGAGCCCGTCCATCGTGCGCGACCCGGCCAAATGCATTCTCTGCGGCAAGTGCGTCCGCATCTGCGAAGAAGTGCAGGGCGTGAGCGCGATCGACTTCGGCGGCCGCGGCAGCGACTCCCACATCTGCACGGCCTTCGAGGAAGGCCTGAACGTGTCTAGCTGCGTCTACTGCGGCCAGTGCGTTGTCGTGTGTCCCACGGGCGCCCTCACCGAGAAGAGTTACATCCGGGAGGTGCTCACCGCGATCGCCGACCCGGAGATGACCGTCGTCGTCCAGCACGCCCCGAGCGTCTCGGTCACCCTGGGCGAGGAGTTCGGGATCAAGCCCGGAACCGATATCTGCGGCATCATGACCGCCGGCCTGCGCCAACTCGGCTTCGACCGCGTGTTCGACACCGGTTTCTCCGCGGACCTCACGATCATGGAAGAAGCCTCGGAGCTCGTCCACCGCATCAACACGGGCGGCGTTCTCCCCATGCTCACAAGCTGCTCCCCAGGATGGATCAAGTACGTCGAGGAGTTCTACCCCGACTTCATCCCGAACGTCTCGAGCTGCAAGAGCCCGATGCAGATGCTCGGCGCCGTGACCAAGAGCTTCTACGCCGAGCGCGAAGGCATCGCGCCCGACAAGATCTACAGCGTCGCGATCATGCCCTGCACGGCGAAGAAGTTCGAGGCCGGCCGCGCCGAGATGGGGCGCAACGGCATCCCGGACATCGATGCGGTGCTCACGACCCGCGAGCTCGCCGAGATGATCCGCATGCGCGGCCTGGACGTGACCTCGCTAAAGCCCGAGGCGGCCGACACGCCCTTCGGCGAGCGCAGCACCGCCGGCAAGATCTTCGGCGCCACCGGCGGCGTCATGGAAGCCGCGATCCGCTCCGCCTACTACTTCCTCACCGGCCATGACCTGGAACAGCTCAAGGTCGAGGCCGTGCGCGGACTGGACGGCGTGAAGGAAGCCCGTGTGAACGTCGATGGGCTGGAGGTGTGCGTCGCGGTAGTGAACGGACTCGGCAACGCCGCGGCCCTGCTCGAGCAGATCCGCGCCGGACGTCGCGACATCCACTTCATCGAGGTGATGACGTGCCCGGGCGGCTGCATCGCCGGCGGCGGACAGCCCCGGACCACGAACCTCGACGCCGTGCGCGAGCGGATGGCCGCCCTCTACCGCATCGACCGCGACGAGCCGGTGCGCGCATCGCACCACAACCCATCGATCAAACGACTGTACGAGGAGTATCTCGAGGAGCCGCTCAGCCATAAGAGCCACGACCTCCTCCACACGCACTACGCGGAACGCAAGGTGATGAAGTAGCTCGGCGCGGCTTCATCGCGAAGCCGCCGCGACTGGACAAAGGGGCGTCGCGCGATTGCCGCGGCGCCGGGGTCGCATCCGGTCCTGCGCTCCCTGAAGGGGAGGCGCGACGCCCTCATCCCAGCCTCAACGACACGCGCTCGCCCGTGCGAGCCAACGGCGACAGGAAACCGAGACACCCATGAGACGGGGCGCTCACATACCGCTTGTATCCACCATACGCGAGCGTTGTCGCATGTGCTATACGTGCGTTCGCGACTGCCCCGCCAAAGCCATCCGCATTGTGGATGGGCAGGCGGAAGTCGTATCGGAGCGCTGCATCGCCTGCGGGAACTGCGTCCGCACCTGCAGCCAGCACGCCAAGAGCATCTACGACAGCACCGCCGAGGTCGACGCCCTGTTCGCCTCCGGCCGCCCCGTAGCCGCCATCGTCGCGCCGAGCTTCCCCAGCGACTTCGGCGACTGCGACCCCGCCTGGTTCGTCGGCATGCTGCGCGCCCTGGGCTTCTCGATCATCAACGAAGTCTCCTTCGGAGCCGACCTGGTTGCCAAGGAATACCGCAAACTGCTCAGCCGCGCCGACGGACGGCGCTACATCGCCACCAACTGTCCCGCCATCGTCGCCTTCGTCGAACGCTACCACCCGGAACTCGTCCCATCGCTCGCGCCGATCGTCTCCCCGATGGTCGCGATCGCCCGCGTCCTGCGCAAACTGCACGGCGCTGACCTGGATATCGTCTTCATCGGACCCTGCATCGCCAAGAAAGGCGAGATCGTCAGCGAACAGCTTGACGAGGAGGTCGACGCCGCCCTCACGTTCGTCGAACTGCGCGACATGCTCGCCAAGCATGGCATCTCGCCCGACAACGTGGCCCCGTCGGACTTCGACGCACCCCACGGCGGACCGGGCGCTCTCTTCCCCATCAGTCGCGGTCTGCTGCAAGCCGCCCACATCGAGGAGAACCTCACCGATGGGCGCGTCGTCGCAGCCGACGGCCGCGCCCAGTTCGTCGAGGCGATCGAGGAATTCGAACGCGGCCATCTGGGCGCCAAGCTGCTCGAGATCCTCGCCTGCAACGGCTGCATCAACGGCCCCGGCATCGGCTCGAAGGACTCGCTTTTCGCCCGCCGCAACGCCGTGAGCAAGTACGTCCGCGAGCGCACCAGCCGCTTCGACTGGCACAAATGGCGCGAAGACGTCGATGCGTGCGAAGACATCGACCTGTACCGCGAGTTTGTGCCCGACGACCAACGCCTTCCGGACCCTTCGGAAGAGGAAGTGCGACAGATCCTGCGCCGCATGGGCAAGAACCGCATCGAAGACGAGCTCAACTGCGGCGCCTGCGGCTACGAGACCTGCCGCGAGCACGCCGTCGCCCTCTACAAAGGCCTCGCCGAATCGGAGATGTGCCTGCCGCACACCATCGACCAGTTGCGGACGACCATGCACGACCTGGCCGTGTCGAAGGACAAGCTCGACGCCACGAGGCAGCAGTTGCTCCACACCGAACGCCTCGCCAGCATGGGCCAGCTCGCCGCGGGCATCGCCCACGAGCTCAACAACCCGCTGGGCGTGGTGCTCATGTACGCCCATCTGCTGCGTGACGAGCACGACAACGACGGCGCCATCGGCCCCGACCTCGAGATGATCGCCGAGCAGGCCGATCGCTGCAAAAAGATCGTCGCCGGCCTCCTCCACTTCGCCCGACAGAACAAGGTCGAGCGGACGGAGACCAGCCCGCGCGACCTCGTGGCGCGCGTCGTGAAAGCCTGTCCCGCGCCGGACGGCATCGAATTGCGTGTCGAGCACAACTGCTCCGAGGACCTCGTGTCGCTCGACCCGGACCAGATGCTGCAGGTCCTCACCAACCTCGTCGGCAACGCCTACGCGGCCATGCCGGACGGCGGCGTCGTCACGATCCGCACATTCGAGACCGAGGGCCAATTCAAGTTCAGCGTCAGCGACACCGGGTCGGGCGTGCCCGAAGCGCTGCGAGAGAAGATCTTCGAACCCTTCTTCACTACGAAGGAGGTCGGACACGGCACGGGCCTCGGCCTGGCCGTGTCCTACGGCATCGTGAAGATGCACAGCGGCGATATCAGTATCGAGTCCAACGACGACCCCGCTGAAGGCCCCACTGGAACGACGTTCACGGTGTCGATTCCGCGGTGAGCCTGCGACGACGCGACGGATCGGGGCGACGCAAAGCGCCCGGGCCGCCGCGGCGTTGCGCCCTGAGTTTGTTGTGTGGCGCCCCGGCGAAGTACGATAACAGGCTATCGCGGGCAATCAGATAGGAATCCGGAGACTATGTCGGAAGCGAAAAGGCGTGTTTTTGTGGTGGATGACGACCCCGATTTCCGGCTGCAGCAGCGGTTGCAGCTCGAATCGGCCGGCTATGACGTCGTTGAGGCGTCGTCTTTGAAGGAAGCGCGCAAGCTGCTCCCTTCCACGGACTTCGATGTCGCGTTGGTCGACCTCATGATGGAAGACACTGATGCGGGGTTCGCCCTGTGTCGCGATATCAAGGCCAAGAGCGAGTCCATCCCCGTGATCCTCGTCACGGCGGTGGCCTCCGAGACCGGCCTGGACTTCAGCGTCACGTCCAAGGATGAACGCGCCTGGGTCCGCGCCGATGTCCTGCTGGACAAGCCGGTGCGGTTTGAGCAGCTCCTGCGCGAAATGAACCGGCTCCTGAAGGACTAGCCCCATGGAGACCTTGCGGCTCCTCGTCTGCGACGATGAACTGGGGATGCGCATGGGCGTCTCGCGCGCCCTGCGCGACTTTCGCGTCGACATCCCCGAGGTAGCGGGGGAGGTCAACTTCGAAGTCGTCGGCGCCGAAACGGGCGAACAGGCGCTCAAGATGATCGAGGAGCAGCCTCCGCATATTCTGCTCCTCGACCACAAACTCCCCGGCATGAGCGGGCTCGACGTGCTCGATGAGATCGTCAACAAGCCCCTTGATATGATGACCGTCATGATCACGGCCTACGCATCGATCGAGACCGCCGTGCGCGCCACCAAGCAGGGGGCCTACGACTTTCTGCCCAAGCCGTTTACGCCCGCGGAGCTCAAGGCCACCGTCGCGAAAGCCGCCAAGCACCTGATGATCTCGCGTCAGGCCCGCAAGCTCGCCGAGGAGAAGCGCCGCGTCCGATTCGACTTCATTCGCGTCGTCGCCCATGAACTCAAGTCGCCCATCAACGCGATCGAAGGCTACCTGCAGGTCATCAAAGCAGGCACGGTCAAGGATCCGGCCATGATCGACCAGATCATCGACCGCTGTCTGCTGCGCATCGGCGGCATGCGCAAGATGATCAACGATCTGCTCGACCTCACCCGCATCGAGTCCGGCCAGAAGCCGCGCGACGTGCGGGAGGTCGACGTCGTCGCGATCGCGCGCACCGCCATCGAAAGCATCTATCCCGACGCGGAGAGTCGCGATATCACCGTCAACCTCGAAGCACCGGACGCACTCCCCATGCAGGCTGACGCGAGCGAGATCGAGATCATCTTCAATAACTTGCTCACCAATGCCGTAAAGTACAACCGCGACGGCGGTCGGGTTGACATCGTCGTGCGCGGGAGCGACGGCGAGGTGAGCATCACCGTCTCCGACACCGGCATCGGCATGTCGGAGGAAGAGGTCGCGCGCCTCTTCAACGATTTCGTCCGCATCAAAAACGAGCGCACCCAGGGCATCCTCGGCAGCGGCCTCGGGCTTTCGATCCTCAAGAAGCTCTCGCTGCTATACAACGGCGAGGTCCGCGTAAAGAGCAAGCCCGACGAGGGCACAACCTTCCGCGTGATCCTGCGCGAGACCTCCGCCGCGCAGGGAGTCGAGGAGGCCGGGCGGCCCGAGCCGGGCACGGAGCCCGCACCACAAACCTAACCCGAGGCTGGCATACTGGTGTTCAGACTGGTCGCAATCGGCGGCGCACTCAAAGGGGCGAGCTGGCCTGTCGGCGACGACGCCGTCACCATCGGCCGCAGCGCCGGCTGCGACGTCAAGCTGTCCGAGCCCGTCGTCTCCCGTCACCACTGCATCCTCGTCCGCCGCGGCGACGGCATCGTTCTGAACGACCTCGGCGCCCTCAACCCCGCCCTCGTCAACGGCGTGCCCTGTCGTAACGCCACCCTGGGTCCCGGCGACGAACTGGCCCTCGGAAAAGACCTGTTCATGGTCGTCCACGCGCCCGACGCCCCCGTCGTTCACGCCCCCACCGAGTTCGCGGCCGAAGCCCCGTCGGTCGGCGTCAGCGAGCTGGTCGCCTCTGGAACGGACGATGCCGAGATCAGCGAGACCGGCCGGCCCCGCACCGTCGAGGACCTCGCGGAGATCTACGACGGCGCCCAGCAGTTCGGCCGCGCCGAGACCTTCGCCGCGCTCGTCGAGACCCTCGTCGAACGCACTCGCGCCCGCTTCAACCCCGTCGCCTGGTGGATCGCCCGCGTCGAGGCAGACGAGGTCGTGTTGGTCGCCGAGTCGGGCGGCCGCGCGCAGCCCCGCGAGGCCCTCGAAACCGCCGCGCGTACGCGACGCGCAACGCTCTACCCGACCGTCGAGCGCCGCGGCGGCGAGGACGTGTATATCACCACCATGGTCACCCCCGTGGTCCTCGGCGGCATGACGGTGGCCGTCATCGCTGTTCAGACCGACTCCTCGCGCACCGTGTACGTCGACGACGACCTCCGCGTCCTCATCCTCCTCGGGAAGTCGGTCGCGCCGTTCATCCACTCCGTCGAGACCGTCGAACGGCTCCGGCGCGACAACGAACGGCTCCGCGCACACGTCGGCGCCCGCACCAACCTCGTCGGCGTGAGCCGGGCCATGGCGCGCCTGCGCGGCCAGGCGGCGCGTGCGGCCGAGTGCGAGCTGCCCGTGCTCATCCTCGGCGAGACCGGTACTGGCAAGGAGCTCGTCGCGCGCTACATCCACGAACACTCCGCCCGCCAGGATGCCCCGCTCATCATCGTCAACTGCGCCGCCATCCCCCGCGAGCTCTTCGAAGGCGAGCTCTTCGGCCACGAGAAAGGCGCGTTCACCGGCGCTCACGAGACGTCCGAGGGCCTCCTCCAACTCGCGGACGGCGGCTCCCTGTTCCTCGACGAAGTCGGCGAGCTCTGCCCGGAACACCAGGCCCGCCTCTTGCGCGCGATCGAATCCGGCTCTTTCCGCAGAATCGGCGCCGAGCAAGAGACCCGCGTCGACATTCGCGTCATCGCCGCCACCAACCGCGACCTGCTCAGCGCCATCCGCGCCGGCGGCTTCCGACGCGACCTCTACCACCGCCTCAACGCCTTCGAGATCGCCATCGCGCCGCTCCGCGAGCGTCCCTCCGACATCCCCGTGCTCGCGGAACACTTCTTCGAAGAAGGACGCGAACGCGCGCGGCGCCCCCTCCTCGGCATCTCCCCCGCCGCCATGGCGTATCTCAAGGGACGCGCTTGGCCGGGCAATGTCCGCGAACTCCGCAACGTCATCCTGCGCGCCATCGCCGTCGCCCGCGGACAGTACATCGAACTCGACGACGTCCAAGTCCTCGACGGCGCCGACGGCGGCTTGGACGCTCCCCAGTCGCTGGCCGAGATCGAGCGGGTCCACATCACCCGCATCCTCCAACACTGCGGCGGCAACGTGCGCGAGGCCGCCTCCGTCCTCGGCATCGGCCGAAGCACGCTCTACAAGAAGATCCAGGACTTCGGGATTCGGCTCGACGCGGAGTGACCCGTCGCGTCCAGGATCTGGACCCGGAACCGTCCATTTTCTGGACAAACTCCCGGACCGCTACCGCCCCCGTTTTCTACTAGCTCCCATAACCCCTTTATACACAGCCACTAACACACGTTCGGCCGAGATCAGGCATACTGGCACGCCGCTTGCCGTATGTATAGGCCGTTGGTCCTCCTAACCGACGTGCCCCCTCGGGGGCAGGACGCACCCGCACGGGCGCGGCAGTCCGGAAGCGACCCGCCGGCCTGCCAACGAATGCGCCTCAGATGGGGGAAAGAACGAGGGCGAGTCGTTCTTTCCCCCTTCAGGGGGTTCCCGCCGCGCACGAAGCCGGCCCGCTCAGCCCCCCCTGCCCGCCTTCAATCGCTTTCGGACATGGCGCGCGGTCTCCACCGTATCGCCAGGAAAGCCCACGCGTCTGTCCAGAATCTGGACGCCTAATGCGCGTCGTTGGCCCCGTCCTCCGTCCCCTTCGCCCGACTGCGCCGACGCCGACGCGCCTTCTGCTTGCGCACCTTCGCCTGCCGCGCCGCTTCCGGCGTCGCCGTTCCGTCCCGTTGCGCCTCGAGCAACGCGCACATCCGCCGCCGCGCGTAGAACCGGTTCAGCGCCTGCGAACGGGAATCCTGCGCCCGCACCGTCAACCCCGTCGGCGTATGCGTAAGCTGTACGCAGGTCGCCGAGCGGTTCACGTGCTGCCCGCCGGGGCCCTGCGACGTCACGAACTTCTCTTCCAGGTCGGTCTCACGCAAGTCGCATCGCGCCATGCGGTCCAGCAGCTCGGCCTCCTTGCCCGGCGTCACTCCGAACTTCGGCACGTCCGCCGCCCTCCGTCGCGCAGGCTACCGCA
The DNA here is from genome assembly GCA_002422525.1 of Candidatus Hydrogenedentes bacterium UBA6118. Classification (GTDB taxonomy): domain Bacteria; phylum Hydrogenedentota; class Hydrogenedentia; order Hydrogenedentales; family SLHB01; genus UBA6118. The sequence continues at coordinate 24,678 of DIWA01000032.1, read as the reverse complement.
ATGCCGTCGCGCGAGCGGCGTCGCCTACGCAACGGAAGAGCTCCGTGCCTGGAACCTCGGTGCACGTCAGCCCTTCGAACGGCACGGGACTCAGGAAGTCCATCGGACCGCCCTCCACCGTCACGTAGCCGTTGCGCTGGGTGATGGCCGTCGCGCTCGGTACCGCCGTCACCAGGTAGTTGTGCGCCTGCCCCGGTCGCACCTTCACCACGAACACGTACCCGACGGAGCCGTCCTCGGCGCGGTAGCTCTGATACCAGTCGTTGCCGTGGACCTGCTGGTCATGGAACAGCCACGATCCGCGCTTCTCCCACAGCATCGGCGCCTTGTGGCTGTCGAAGCCCTCCACCAGCAGCGGGGTCCAGTTGTCGCCGTCCTCGAGCGTGAACTGCGCGAACCCCCGCGAGTCCGCCTTGATCCGCGCCGGGAACGCGTTCAGGCGCTCGCCGTGCGCGACCGTGACCTTCGCGATCTGCTCCCCGTACAACACGCGCTGTCGCTCCGCCGGCCGGTAATCCGTATCCGACGACCCGTGCGGCATCACGAACAGCCGGGCGTCGAACCAGTCGCCCTTCTCCAGCCGCCTGATCTCCCTCGGCGCCGTGAGGAACAGCTCCGTCCAGCTCTTGCCGCCGAAGCAGCTCAGCCCGAACTGCTCCACGGGCTCGCCGCCGAGCACGCCTTCGAACCGGTTCACGAAAAACGCCATGTTGCCGCGCTTATGCGGATACGCCGCCGCGAACGGGTACTCCGCGCCGAGCGGTTCGGCCTCCAACACCCACGCTTCCGTCTCCGGCACGTCCCGGTGCAGCGTGGTCCCGTCCACCCCTGTGAACGCCACCTTCGGCCACCGCGTCTGCACGATATACGCCCCGGCGTTCACAAACCGCAGGTGATGCGCGCTCGGCGCATCCAGCTCGACGGTGTCCAACACCTTCAGGCGCATGCGGATGAAACACCGCGTCTCGTCGTCCTGCGGCAGCTCGAAGATCTCGAGCGACGTCTCGACTTTCCCGTCCTCTGAGAGGTAGTCCAACGCGAACGATGCCAGGTTCGGCGCCGTCGCGAAGATCCGCGTTCGCTGCAACAGATTGTTCACCCACTTCCCGCCGGAGCGATAGCGCATCGCACCGACCACGGACACGTGGTCATGCTGCGGCTGCCCTGGCCACGCCGGAGACGAGATCCCGCGCACGTCGGCAAGGATGTAGTTCCGGTCGTCGTCGCGCGGGAACTCGAACGGCACGTAGCAGAGCGTCTCCGTCGGTCCCAGGGATGCGTGGAAGTAGTGGTGGAAGAACCGAATCGAGCTGATCTGCTTCAGCGGATGCGTGCCCCAATTGCCGAAGAGATGGTACATCCGCCCTTCGAACGGCGCGTCCGGCCCGACGCGCAGCGGCGCATACGCCTGCCCATATCCCGCGTCGCCCTCTTCGCGTCCCTCCTCGAACTCGCCGCCGAAGTTCTTGCAGACCTGCACCTGCACCGGCAACGGGAACCCGTCTGCATCCGTCAGTACGGCCGCTTCGAGCACCCCGTACGTGTTCCGCACGTTGCAGATCAGCTCCGCATCGAAGGGCGCCGTGACGCGCATATCCACTTCGATGCGTTGGTTCGGGTTGATCCAGGCCTCCTCGAACCCCCGCGGCCCGGTGAAGTCCGTCGTGACCTGATGAAAGCCCTTCGATGCCTGATATCCGTCATACGCGCCGCCGTCCAGCTCGAACCGCACCTGGTCGGCATGTCGTTCGTGCTGCAGCAACGCCAGCATCGCGTCCGGCGTCTCCCCGATCAGTGCGGCCATCCCCGCGCCGGCCCACGTACCGTCGGTGGGCCGCGGCGGCTGCACCGGCGTGAACACCGCGGCGCACAGGCCATCCGCCCGCGCGGTCGCAGCCAGGGCCGCATCGTCCGTGTCGTCCGCCGCGAGCAAAGTCGCCGCGCCGGTCGCGACGGCGACGCCCGCGCCGGGCGCGCTTGTCCCGTCGTACGTCCGAACGTTCAGGTTCCAGAAGAGGCGATCGCCGTAGCAGAACAGCGCCAGCTCGACCTCCCCCGCGTCGAACCCGGCGACCTGCAGGTCGCGCAGGTGGATCTCGTACATCTGCGTCCCGAAGTTGTAGATGTTCACCCGCCCCGGCCCGGTCGGATGCGCGCCGCCGACGTCCAACGACTCCGGCGTCACGTTCGCGATCTCCCGACCGTCCAGGTCGTAGACCGTCAGCCCGGGAGCGTCGCAATGCAGCGCCGCGCGATAGGTCCGCCCCTCGATCTCAAGCGTCGACCGCGAGGCGTCCGGCCACCGCACGTTCACCGTGCACTGGTCCGCGGTCGGCGCAAACGCGTACGCCGGTACCGCCGCCATCGCCATCAGAATCACCATGCCTTTCCGGATCATGTCTGTTCTCCCTGGTTGCAGCCCATCTTCGGCCCAGCATAGCACGACCGCGCACCGAGGGGCGCGCGGTCGTCTGATCTGATCAAGCGCCGGCCGGTGCGGTCAGTCGTCGAGCGTCTTCACGTAGGCCGCGAGGGCATCGCGCCACTCCGGCATAACGTCCAGGCCCTGTTCCTTGAGCCGCCGGTTCTCCAGCACCGAGTAGTTCGGCCGCTTCACCGACGACGGGAAGTCCGCCGAGGTCGCCTTCATGAGCTTCACTTCCACGCCCGTCAGCGCGAACACCGCCTCGGCGAAGTCGTACCAGGAACAAGCGCCGTTGCAGGAGGCGTGGTAGATCCCCGGTTCGGCCTTCTCCGCGATCACGCGGATCTGCTCCGCCAGCGCCACCGTATACGTCGGCGTTGTAATCTCGTCCGTCACGACGCGCACTTCACCTTTCGTCCGCGCCAGGTGCAGCATCAGGCCGACAAAGTTGCGTCCGCCCTTCGCCAGGCACGATGCGGGCCCGTACAGCGCCGCCGCCCGCACGATACAGTGATTCGGGCATTCCGCCGCGATGAGGAACTCGCCCGCCGCCTTGCTTGCGCCGTAGGTGCTCAGGGGCGCCACGGGGTCGCTCTCGACATAGGGCCGCGTTCCCCCGTCGCCGAACACGTAGTCCGTGCTGATGTGCAGGAACCGCGCGCCGATCTCGTTGCAGATCCGCGCCATCCGCTGCGGGGCCGTCGCGTTTACGGCAAACGCCGTCTGCGGATCCTCCTCGCACTTCGGCACGTTGTGCGCCGCGGACGTGTTGATGACGAGATCCGGCCGGACCTCGTCCCGGATCACCCGCTCCAGCGCGTCCCCGTCCGTCACATCTAACCGAATGTGCTCGCCCGTCACATCCGCCGTCGCCAAGTCCACATCGGCGAACACGCGACGGAGCTCCGTGCCCAGTTGCCCCTCGGCCCCGATCACCAGCGTCTTCATCACGTCTCCCCGCGTCAGCCCGTCTTCGCGGCGTCGAGCGCCTTGAAGGTGGCGATGTTGTAGTAGGCCGGGTTCGTCAGGTCGCCGTAGCGCTCCCGTTGCGCGTATAGCGCCTTGATCATCTCCGGCACGGAGTACTTCGGTCGGAACCCGAGATAGGTGCGCGCCTTCTCGCATGTCACCTTGTAGTTGCGGAAATCCTGGATGGCGTTGACCGTGAGCGCGACCTTCTCACCCGTCAGCTCCTCCAGCTCCTCCTTCACCAGGTCGCCGATCTGCCCGACCGTGAAGTTATCGTAGGCCACATTGAACACGCCGCTGATGCTCGGGTCCGCCTGCACCGCCCGCACAAACGCCGACGAGGTGTCGCGCACATCGATGATCGGCCGCCAGATCGACGGGTTGTTCACCGTGATCCGTCCGTCCACGAGCGCGCACTTGAACATCGTGTTCACAATCAGGTCGAACCGCATCCGCGGACTGTAGCCGCAGACCGTCCCCTGGCGCAGGGCGATCGCCGAGAACGTCTCGTCGCAGAGCTGCATCACCCCGCGCTCGCCCTGGAGCTTCGAAATGCCGTAGGGATACTGACACGTGACCGGCGACTCCTCGTCGTACAGCTCGTTCACGGTGTACCCGTACACCGAGCACGACGAAGCGTATACCATTCGCTTCACGCCCGCCTGCTTCGCGATGAACGCCAGATACGACGGCAGCGCCCCGTTCTCCACGAAGTTCTTCGCCGGACTGAATTCCGCCATCGGATCGTTCGACAGTCCGGCCAGGAAGATCACCGTGTCGTAGCCTTCCATGTCCTCCCGCGTGACCGTGAACAGGTCCCGCTGTTCGACGGGGATGTGGTCCGGCAGATGGTTTCCGAACCAGAGCTGATCGATGACCTTCACTTCATAGCCGTGCTCGTCCAGCAACGGAACCAGCACGGAACCGATGAATCCGGCGCCGCCGGCGACTAGGATCCGCATTGCGTTCTCCTGCGAGTGCGTTCAGGCCCCTTGGGGCGCATAGGTGAAGTTGTACTCCGCGTCTTTCAGCATCGGCGCCGCCGCATCCTTCTTCGACACGATCACGGGCTCGATGGGCCACTCGATCCCGACATCCGGACACCGCCAGTTCAGGCTCCGCTCCGCCTCGGGCGTGTGGGCGGCATCACATTTGTAGTACACCAGACTGTCATCCTCCAGCGACACGAACCCGTGCGCGAATCCGGCCGGGATCCACACCACCTTCGCATTCGCCTCCGACAGCTCCACGCCGAACCACTTGCCGAAGCTCGGCGATCCCCGGCGCAGATCCACCGCGACGTCGTAGACGGCCCCGCGCACCACGCGGATCAGCTTGCCCATGCCGTGCGGCTCGATCTGATAGTGCATGCCGCGCAGCGCGCCCCGCGCGGAGCAACTCATGATGTCCTGCACGAACGTCGCGTTGAACCCGGCCTCACGCCAGACCGGTTCGGACCAAGTCTCGGTGATGAATCCGCGGTCATCGCGGAACAGCCCCGTCTCGGCCAGCAGAATGCCGTCAATCGACGCGGACATGAGTTTGATGGGCATTGGCATGAGCAGTCGTCCCTCCCTTCGGCAGGCCCGGTCTTCCGACGCGACGGCGTAGGCCCGTCCCGCATCGCACAGAATCGAGATGGAGAACACATAACCCGCCTTGGAATATTCTATTGGCGGACCCTACGGCGTTCAACCGACCGACCGTCCAGCGGATCGGCCCGGCATCAGATCCGCAACCCTCGGTTGGATTCCCGCCCCGGGCCGCCTATACTCTCCCGACAGCGGGCCCTCTCGCGTTCCGGCCCCATCACACGGCCAATCCCACTACCGAGGTTAGGAGCATGCCCGTAATGCTGACATATCTGCTTCCCCTGGCGCTGGGACTCTCCGCCATCATCGGACCGGACGGCGCGGACATCGAGACCACTTACCTGCGCTGGGTCATCACACCGCAGGCCGGCGGGGCCGTCGAGGAGCTGCGCCTGCTCGCAACGGGCCGGGATGTCGCCGGCGCGGACGGGCTGATCCAGGAGGGGTTCGGCGTGGGCAACTTCTACGTGCCGAACCGACGCCTCAACGAGCGGCTCGAGGTGATCGAGGACCGCGTCGACCAGCCCGTGCTGCGCTACACCTACGACTGCGACGGCCCCAATATCCAGGGGCTGCACGTCACGCGGATCATGGAGCCTGAGGTGAACGCCGCCTCGATGAAAGTGACCTGGCGCATCGAGAACCGCGGCGAAGAGGCCCAGTGGACGACCCCCTGGGTTCGCAACGACGCGGCGCCCGGCGGCAGCGTCGATCCCGCGGATCGCGTCGATCTGCCCACCGAACGCGGCATCCTCTCGCCGGATCGCAGCCGCTACTACCTCGCGGCGCGCAACTGGGCCGCGGTGACCGATCCGGTCGCCAGGGAGACCGTCTACGCCGTCTTCCACGCGGATCACCTGCATTCGTTCCTCGCCATCGTCGAGGACCGGGAGCTGGCCCGCGGGTTCCAGGCGGTGTTCACGCCGTTCCTCCTGCAGCCCGGCGAGACATGGGAGACCGTCTATCGCATCAACGTCGTCCGCGGGCTTACCCGCGTCCACTTCGCCTCCGACGAGCTGGCCGCCCAGATCGACCAGGACGGCGCGAACCTGCCCGTGTACATCGCATCCGCCAAACCCGTGCGCGACCTTGAGATCCGCGCCCGCGTCCGCGCACGGAACGGCCGGATATGGCGGCTCGACGATCGCGCGTTCAGCCTCGATCCCGGCGCGCTCGTTCGCTTCCCGTTCGTTTGGACGGCCCCGGCTGACGACGCCTACGAGTTCCTCGCCCAGATAACACAGAACGGCACGCCGTTCGAGTTGGGCGCGGACACCGCCTCCCCGCACGGCGGCATCGACACGCAGTTCGTCGTGGGCGAGAACCCCTCGTCAGCCTTCGCCCCCTGGACGGACGCCCCGTTCCGCCTGCAACGGGGCCGCAGGGAGCTTCCGCGCGCGTTGGCCGTCCGCGGCGACACGGCCGTCTGGTTCGAGTCTTCGCTCGAGAAGCTCCATCCGCAAGACGTTCCCGTGCCGACCGGTTCGCTTGACCCCGTCGTTCGCATCGCCATGGCCCGCAACGAACGCGAGTCGTTCCAGCTTGCCGTGCGTCCGCCGGAAGGCGAGAGCCTGCTCGACTGCCGCATCGTTGTCGGCGACCTCGAGCGCGACGGCGGCGGCGGTACAATCCCCGCATCGGACGTGGCCGTCTACCGCGTGGGCTGGTGTCCCGTGCGCATCCCGTCCCATTTCGAGGGGCCGACGGGCCTGTTTCCCGATCCGCTGCTTCCCGTCCGAACGTTCTCCCTGACCGGCGGCGCGACGCAGCCCTTCTGGTTCACGGTCTACGCCCGCGGCGCGACGCCCCCCGGCGTCTATCGCGGACAGATCGAGCTGCGGTCGCCCGACCTCGATCCGGTCGTCCTCACCGTGCAAGCCACGGTCCACCCCTTCGAACTCCCGGCCACGCCCGCGCTCAAGACCGATTTCGGCTACTGGCCGGAGACCGCCCTGGCGCAGGCGAAACGGCTGGGCGGCGGCGCCGACCGGAGCGCGCTCGATCGGGCCTATCTCGAAAACGCGCTCGAGCACCGCGTCACGTTGCGCGACCTGGCCCAGCTTCCGCCCGAAGCCCCAAACTACGCCGACGCTCTGGAGGCATTCGCCGGTCGTCTCCCGGAGCTGCAGGCGCGCGGCGCCACGGCGTTCGCCGTCCCGTCCTCGCTTCTCGAGTTCCCCGACCACCTCCAGCAGGCCAACGCCTTCGTCGTGCGGCACGACCTTCAGAAGCGCGCATTCTGCCCCATCGGCGACATGCCGCCGCGTCCCGCCTGGCCGCGCCTGTTCGAGCGCATGCAGGCCTGGAAGGATGCCGCGCCCGACATCCCGATGATGGCGACCACCTACGGCCTGAGCCCGTTCTTACCCGAGGCCCTCGACATCTGGGCCGTCCACCTGCCGATGTTGGACACGGTGAACAACCGTCCCATCCTCGAGCGCGCCTCCGAAGGCGGCGAGGTCTGGTTCTTCGTGAATCACGAGCCCGCCCGTCCCTATGGCAACCTCCTCGTCGACTTCCGCGCCATCGAGCACCGCATCCTCCTGTGGCAGGCTTGGGCGCTCGGCATGAAGGGCTTCCATTACCGCGCCATCAACGCCATCGAGAAGGACCGCGACCCCTACGACGGGCTCGACGACATCACCCCGGTCAACGGCGACGGCTTCCTTGTCTACCCCGGAGCCGACGGGCCGGTGAACTCGATCCGTTGGGAGATCCTGCGCGACGGCATCGACGACTACGACTACCTCGTGATCTTCCAAGATCGGCTCCGCAAGCTCGAGGCGCGCGGCGGCGCGCAGCACAACGCGCTGATCGACCGGGCGCGCGGCACGGGCAATCTCGGCGGGATCGTGCCGGACCTGGTGACCTTCCCGCGCGATCCGGACGCCCTGCTGGCGAAACGGGCCGAGATCGCCCAAGTGATCGCGCTCATGGACCGTGCCCTGGCGCGGTGATCCGGGGCGCCAGACGTTGATCCCGGGCGCCGGTACGCTTAGGATAATGAAAGACGGGAGCGACGCGGGGGTCTGTCGCGCGACGGCGGAACTTGAATTGGGCGGGGGGATAATGGTACTTCCTGTCCACCCCGTGAAAGGTTCGTGAGCCTGAGGTTTGTTCCCCATGAAGATCCACCCCACGGCCATAATCCATCCCCGTGCCGAACTGGCCGAAGGCGTGGAGGTTCAGCCCTACGCCGTGATAGGCGAGCATGTGTGCATCGGCGCCGACACGATCGTCGGCCCGCACTGCGTGATTGAGGGCCGAACGGTCATCGGCGAGAACAACCACCTGTTCAGCGGCAGCCAGATCGGCATCCTCTGTCAGGACCAGAAGCACCGCAAAGGCCTGATCGGCCGCGCCCAGATCGGCAACGGCAACGCCATCCGCGAACACGCCACCGTGAGCGCGAGCACCATGGAGAGCTACGACGACGATCACCGCGTCACGGTCGTGGGCGACAACTGCCTGCTCATGGCCTACTCCCACGTCGCCCATGACTGCCACCTCGGCGACGGCATCATCATGGGCAACTGCGCCGCGCTGGCCGGGCACGTCGACGTCGAGGACCGCGCCATCATCAACGGCCTCAGCGGCGTGCATCAGGAGTGCGTCATCGGCAGGATGAGCTTCATCGCGGCCATGAGCCGCGTCATCAAAGACGTGCCGCCCTTCATGATCGTCGAGGGGCATCCCGCGCGTTGCTGTGGACCGAACACCGTCGGGCTCCGCCGCAACGGCCTCACACAGGAGGCGCGGGCGCGGATCAAGCAGATGTACCGGATCATGTACCGGTCCGACCTGAACACGACGCAAGCGCTCCACGAAATCGAAGCGCGGGTCGAGGAATGCGAAGAACGCAATCACTTCGTCGACTTCTACCGCAAATCCATTCGCGGGGTGATCGCCTGACGCCGACTGCGAGTCGGCTCGCATCACACCGCCAGCGGCGTCGCGGCGACGCCAAGAGGATCCCGACATGAAGAGCGCCCGGGTGGGCGTGATCGGTGTGGGCCATCTGGGCTTCCACCACGCGCGGAACTACGCGTCCATCACCGAGGCGGACCTCGTCGGCGTGGTCGACGCCGACGTCGCTCGCTGCCGCGAAGTCGCCCGGCAGTTCTGTCCCGAAGGCGCGTGCGCGTCGATCGCGGAGCTGATCGGCCGGGGGATCGACGCCGCGTCCGTCGTCGTGCCCACAACGCACCACTTCGAAGTTGCGATGCAATTGATCGAGGCGGGGGTGGATGTGCTGGTCGAGAAGCCGCTCGCCGCGACGATCGACGAGGCGCAGGCGATGGTCGACGCCGCCCGCGAGCACGCGCGGATCCTGCAAGTGGGCCACATCGAACGGTTCAACGGCGCCGTGGCGGCCCTGTTCGGCGCGGTGCGGCAGCCGCGGTTCATCGAGGTCCACCGCCTCAGCCCCTACCCGATGCGCGGCGACGATGTGAGCGTGGTGCTCGACCTGATGATCCACGACCTCGAGATCATCCGCGCGCTCGTCGGATCGCCCATCGCCAGCGTCGACGCGGTCGGCGTGCCCGTTTTCTCCGCCACGGAAGACATCGCCAACGCCCGACTCCGATTCGAGAACGGCTGCGTAGCCAACATAACAGCAAGTCGCGTGTCGATGGACAAAATGCGCAAGATCCGCATCTTCGAGCCCGACGCGTATATGTCCACGGATTACGGCGAACAGGAAGTCCGGGTCTACCGCAAACGACCCGGCGCAGTCGACACAGGCGCGTCGCCGATGGAGCATATCCTGATCGACAGCCTGCCGGTCGAACGGGGCGAACCCCTTCGACGCGAGCTGACCGACTTCCTCCGCTGTGTTCGCGAACGCGCCCGTCCCCTGGTGGACGGCGAGGACGCGACCGAGGCGCTCCGGCTGGCTCAGGAGATCATCAACTCCATCCGGCGCTGACAGGTGCGGTGCGGGCGGTTGCGGGTCCGCAGTCCGGCCTGAAGGAAGACCATCCCGATGATGGAATGTCCCGACACCAAGCCGTGCGCGCGGAGCGGCGAGCGGGCGATTGCGCCGCGCCCCCTGTGCGGGGCGTGGCTGCGCCCCAAGTGTTTTGTATACACCGGCCCGGACATGGCCTGTTCGGACTGCCGGGACAGGCTGCGCGACGCCGGCCCCGACGACGCCGACAGAACCTGAGCCCTCCGACAACGACTGAAACGAGACCCGTGCCCCGGTTGTACTTTGTAGCAGGCGAATCCTCCGGCGATATGCACGGCGCGCACGTGATCCGCGCGCTGCGCGCCCGTCGTCCCGACGTGATCTGTGAAGGCCTCGGCGGCCGACGCATGGCCGAAGCGGGCATGGATCTGCATTTCGACCTCGCCGGCCGCGCGATCATGGGCTTCACGGAAGTGATCCGATCGCTCCGGATGGTGCGCGGGCTGTACCTCGACGTCGTGAAACGGCTGCGCGAGCGCCGCCCGGACGCCGTGGTGCTCATAGACTATCCCGGGTTCAACATGCGGATCGCCGCCGCCGCGCATGCCATGGGCATTCCGGTGGTGTACTACATCAGTCCGCAGGTATGGGCGTGGAAACGCGGCCGGATCAAGACCCTGGCCCGGGTCGTCACGCGCATGCTCGTGATCCTCCCCTTCGAGGAGGAGCTATACCGCGAGGCGGGCCTGCCCTGCGTCTATGTGGGACACCCGTTGCTCGACCAGATCGCGGACGTCAAGGTGTTCGGGTGCTATCGCGACGCGCAGGTGGTTGGCCTGCTCCCGGGAAGCCGCGAACAGGAGATCCGCCGACTGCTCCCGGTGATGATCAAGGTCGCCGAGGGCATCCGTGCGCGCCGCCCGGACATTCGGTTCGTCGCGCCCTGCGTCGACGGGGCGCGCGCGGAGCAAATTCGGAAGCTGGCGGGAGACTTTCCGCTCGAGACCATCATGCACCAGGCCTACGAGGTGCTCGACGGCGCGCGGCTATGCCTTGTCGCATCGGGCACCGCGACGCTTGAGGCGGCCTTGTTCGGGACGCCGATGATCGTGATGTACCGCATATCCGGCTTGAGCTATGCCCTGGCCCGGATGCTCGTGCGCATCCGCTACGTCAGCCTTGTGAATATCCTCGCCGGCCGCGGCATCGTGCCGGAGTTCATCCAGGGCGCGGCGGAGCCCAAGCGGGTGCTCCCGGTCGCGATCGAACTGCTGGAAGACGGCCCCCGACGCGAGACCATGCTCCGCGATCTCGCGGCCGTGCGCGAGCTGCTCGGCGAGCCGGGCGCTTCCGAGCGCGCGGCGGAGCAGATACTCGAGGTCATCGAGGAGACGGCGAATGCCCCAGCGCATCTATCTGGTTGACGGCGCCGGCTTCATCTTCCGGGCCTACTTCGCGATACGCGGCCTGACCGACTCCCAGGGCCGGCCCACCAACGCCGTGTTCGGCGTGGCGCGCCTGCTGCTCCGACTGCTCCGCGAACACGAACCCTCCCACATGGCCGTCGTGTTCGACGCCCCCGGCAAGACCTTCCGCAATGATCTCTACCCCGAATACAAGGCCACGCGCCCGCCTGTTCCCGAAGACCTCATCGCCCAGATCCCCCTGATCGATCGCCTCGTCGAAGCGCTGGGCATGCCCACGCTCCGCATCAGCGGCGTCGAGGCCGACGACGTCATCGGCACGCTCTGTCGCCGTGCCGAGGCGGAAGGCTGCGAGGCGGTGCTCGTCTCGGGCGACAAGGACCTGCTGCAGCTCGTGTCGGACCGGGTTCGCGTGTACGACCTGAACCGCGACGAGATCGGCAAGTGGTACGAGGCGGAGGACGTACGCGAGCGGTTCGGCGTGGATCCGCCCCGCGTCATCGATGCGCTGGCGCTCATGGGCGACGCGTCGGACAACGTGCCCGGTGTGCGCGGGATCGGCGAGAAGACCGCGCGCAAGCTGCTCGAGACCTACGGCTCGCTCGACGGCGTGTACGCGCATATCGACGAACTCAAGGGCAAACAGCGCGAACACCTCGAGGAAGGCCGGGACACGGCCTACCTGAGCCGCGAGCTCGTCACCATCAAGACCGACGTGCCGATCGATCTGTCGCTCGACGATCTCGCCATGCCCCCGCTCGACAACGCCCGGCTCGCCCGCTTCTTCTCGGAGGTCGAGTTCCCGTCGTTGCTGCAGGAGTTCCTTCCGGATGCGACCGACGCGGACGACACCGATTACCGATGCGTGTGCGACGAAGCCGAGCTCGAAGCCGTCGTCGCGGAGATGCGCGCCGCGGGCGAGTTCGCCCTCGACACCGAGACGACCTCCACGCTGCCCGTCTGGGCCGAACTCGTCGGCATCTCGATGAGCTGCCGCGCCGGCTCGGGCTTCTACATCCCCATCGGTCACACGGCCGGCGACCTCAGTCAGACGGACCCGCCCGATCCGGCCGACCAGCTTCCCCTCGATACGGTGCGCCGCATCCTCGGCCCCCTCCTGGCCGACCCCGCCGTCGGCAAGACAGGACACAACATCAAATACGACCTCATCGTTCTCGAAGCGGCGGGAATGCCCGTCGACGGCGTGGCGTTCGACACAATGGTAGCCTCGTATTTGACAGACCCCTCTCGATCGAGGCATAATCTAACTGAAGTAAGCCTCCACTACCTCAACCGGAAGATGATCCCTATCGCCGATCTGATCGGCAAAGGATCGAAAGCCGTCACCTTCGATACCGTTCCAATCGCCGACGCGAGTCGGTATGCATGTGAGGATGCGGATATCACATGGCGACTGACGGAGGTTCTGAGGCCCAAACTCCAGGAACGCGGACTCGCGCAACTCTTCCAAGAAGTCGAGCTGCCCCTGATCAGCGTTCTTGCGCGCATGGAACAACGGGGGGTTGCGATCGATGCGCCCTTGTTCGCCGCGCTGCGAGAGGAGTTCGCCAAGAAGCTCTCCGCGCTGAATGAAGAAATCATCGAGTTGGCCGGCGAGCCGTTTCAGGTCAACTCACCCAAACAGCTTCAGCGAATCCTGTTCGAGAAGATCGGCCTCAAACCGATCCGACGGACCAAGTCGGGGTATTCCACGGATGTGGATGTCCTGGAGCAACTCTCCCTCGAACATCCTCTGCCCGAGAAAGTGCTGGCCTACCGGCAGCTCGAGAAACTGAGAGGAACTTACGTAGAGGCGCTTCCTAAGCTGGTGCATCCGAAAACCGGCCGCATCCACACGAGCTTCAACCAGGCGGTCGCCGCCACGGGCCGGTTGTCGAGCAGCGATCCGAACCTCCAGAACATCCCCATCCGCACGGAGGAAGGCCGACGCATCCGCCAGGGCTTCGTGCCGGGGAAGGGACGAAACGGAGACGACGAACGTCGGCTGATCTCGGCCGACTACTCGCAGATCGAACTGCGCATTCTCGCCCATCTCAGCGGAGACGAGGCGTTGCGGGAGGCTTTCCTGCAGAACGGCGACGTCCACCAGGACACCGCGGCCCGCGTGTTCGGCGTCGCGCCGGAGGACGTGACCTCCGACATGCGGCGCCAGGCCAAGGCGGTCAACTTCGGCGTGGTCTACGGCATCAGCGCGTTCGGTCTCGCGCGGAACCTGGGCATATCGAGAGCGGAGGCCGCCCGGTTCATCGAGGCCTACTTCAAGCAGTATCCCGGCGTGCAGACCTGGATCGACAAGACGATCGCGCAGGCCCGGAAGACCGGGTGGGTGACGACGCTGCTGAACCGCAGGCGGAACATGCCGGAACTGGCGAGCCGCGATGCCGCGGCGCGACGCGGCGCGGAGCGCATGGCGATCAACACGCCGGTGCAGGGAAGCGCGGCGGATATCATCAAACTGGCCATGGTCCAGTTAGATGCGGCGCTCGCACCGCTTGCCGACGTCTATATGGTGCTCCAAGTGCACGATGAACTCGTCGTCGAGGCGCCGCTTGACGCCGTCGACGAAGTCAGCACGGTGATGCGGCGAATCATGGAAGGGGCCGTCCGACTCGATGTGCCGTTGCGCGTCGACCTGGGGGTCGGACGGAACTGGGCGGAAGCGCATTAGCTCCGCCTGAAAGCACGGCAAACAACGGAATGGGGTCGAGTCCCTCACGGATCGGGGCGGAGACGCACGAACCATGCCCCATCGTCTTCAATGTGGACAGAGGAAAGGAACACTCATGGCAGATCGACCTGACGGCGCAAAGCAATCCGCACGGCAACGCAACCGCGGCGGGTCGCGCATGGGGCCGCAGAACGCTCGGAACTCCGGGCGGAATCACCGGCCGCGCCCGGTCGCGCGAGACGAGCGCCCGCAGCAGGATGTCGGGGGCAACGGGAGCGAGGGTCACCCCGAGATGTCAGACGACACGCGGATCAATGGCACCGAGGTCTCCATCGGGGATCTCAAACGGATGACCATGACCGAGCTGACGGCTATGGCCAAGGAACTGAACATCGAGGGCTACAGCGGCCTCAAGAAGCAGGACATCATCTTCAAGGTCCTGCAGCAGACCATCGAAGCCGCCGGCGCCCTCTACGGCGAGGGCGTACTCGAGATCCTCCCCGATGGGTTCGGGTTCCTCCGTTCGCCGGACTACTCCTATCTGCCGGGGCCCGACGACATCTACGTATCGCCTTCCCAAATCCGCAAGTTCGGCCTGCGCACCGGCGACACCGTCCAGGGGCATGTCCGCCAGCCGAAGGAAGGCGAACGCTACTTCGCGCTGCTCAAGGTCGAGGCCATCAACTTCGAGTCGCCCGAGGTCGCGCGCGACCGCGTGCTCTTCGACAACCTCACGCCCGTCCACCCCGATGAACGCATACGCCTCGAGACCTCTCGCCAGGAGATCGCGATGCGCATCATGGACCTCATCGCCCCGATCGGCAAGGGCCAGCGCGGGCTTATCGTGGCCGCGCCGTTCACGGGAAAAACCGTGTTGCTGCAGAAGATCGCCAACAGCATCACGACCAACCACCCCGAAGCGTACGTCATCGTGCTGCTCATCGACGAGCGCCCCGAGGAAGTGACCGACATGGCGCGGTCCGTCAAGGGCGAGGTCGTCGCCTCCACCTTCGACGAGCCGCAGGAACGCCACGTGCAAGTCGCCGAGATGGTGCTCGAGAAAGCCAAGCGGCTGACCGAACACAAGCGCGACGTCGTGATCCTGTTGGACTCGATCACCCGCCTCGCCCGCGCCTACAACACCATCGTGCCCGCGAGCGGCAAGGTCTTGTCCGGCGGCGTCGACGCCAACGCCCTCCAACGGCCGAAGCGCTTCTTCGGCGCGGCCCGCAACATCGAGGAAGGCGGCAGCCTCACCATCCTGGCCACCGCGCTGGTCGAGACCGGCAGCCGTATGGACGACGTGATCTTCGAGGAGTNNAAGGGCACCGGCAACATGGAGATCCACCTTGACCGCCGCCTCATGGAGAAGCGCATCTTCCCGGCGATCGACGTGCTGAAGTCGCGCACGCGCAAGGAGGAGTTGCTCGTCGACGACGAGACCCTCCAGCGCATGTGGCTCCTCATCAAGGTGCTCAGCCCGTTGAGCGTGATCGAGGCCACGGAGCTGCTGGTCGAGAAGCTCAAGAAGAGCGCGAGCAACCAGGAGTTCCTGTCCATGATGCAGAAGATGTAGCGAATGCGGCGCCCTATCGACGGCGTCGCCAACGCCGCATGTATTCCACCCATGCGCCTGCCGGCCTTGACAGGTCCGGCAGGCGCATTCAATAATCCAGGCCCTTGGCTGGAGGCTCTCCGTCGCCAACGGCCGCACACCGGGTCGCGCGGCGCCTCGGCGCTGTTCGCCGAGAACCCGCGTCCCCTTCGCTGTCGATGCGCGCTGAGAGCCGCACGGGCCGAGCATGCACACACAGGATTGAGCATCACGCACCATGGCAAAGCTCGCACGCACTCTTCTCGTCGTTGCAGTAGTCGCCGGCGGCATCGGCGCACTTTGGCACTACGACCGCCTGCCCGGCAAAACCCTCCTCCAATCCTATGAGGGCGTCATCGCGGAACCCTACCGCGTCTACAACTATGCCCGCGCCAGCCAGCGGGAGACCTTCCATGGCGATTCGGAGAACTGGGCCGACTACGACTATTTCCTCCGCGTTGAGACCGACAACAGCAAGGAACTGCGCGTGGCTGTGCCCGCCGCCATATGGTACGAGAGCGACACGGGGTACCGCGTCTCCAAAACCCTCTTCAGCATCTACCCGACGGTCACGCCCGCCCTGGTTGACGCCGAGACGGACGGATCGGAGGACGCCGCCGCGGCGACCGGCGATACGAACGACGCGACCGCCGACGCCGGCGTCGCTCCCGCCAAGACCGATCCCGGTCCCGCACCTGCGCGCTTTGAAGTCACATTCGTATGCGACCACGGCGAGTTCACCGCTGAGTTCATCCGCGACTGGGCCCCCTTGGGCGTCGACCGCATCTACGAGCTCGTGGCCAACGGCGCCTTTGACGGCTGCAAGTTCTTCCGCGTCGTGCGCGGGTTCGTGGTCCAGTTCGGCATCCCGGCCGACCCCGCCAAGGCGGCGCGTTGGCGCGACGCCCGCATCCAGGACGATCCGGTCAAACAATCGAACGTGCGCGGGACCATCACATTCGCCGCGGCCGGACCCAACACGCGCACCTCGCAGCTCTTCATCAACCTCGGCGACAACACCGCCCTTGATCAACAAGGCTTCGCCCCGGTCGGCCGCGTGATCTCCGGTATGGACGTCGTCGACGCGATCAACGCCGAGTATGGCGAGAAGCCCGACCAGAGCCTGATCCAGGCCTTGGGCGACCAGTACCTGAGCCAGCAGTTCCCGAACTTGACCGTGATCGAGAAAGCGACGATCGCCGCCGACTCCCCGGGCGCCGAGCCGACGGACCAGACGGACCAGACGGGCCAAGCCGAGCAGGCCGAGCAGGCGCCGGAGTCTGTATCGGGGCCGGAGCCCGAGCGGGAGCCGACTCCGCCGTCCAGCCCGGACACGACGGCCGATGCGCCCGCTGGCGACGGCGAATAGAGCCGTGCGTATACGGGTCCGGCCCTGACATAAGGAAGGAGCGACCATGGTCACCATGGAGAACGTCCAACGCAAGCTAGGTCCCGGCGTCGAGTTCCGGTGCGACCGGTTTCACGCGGAGGAAGGCGTGCAGATGGCCCTGTGGGGGCCGAGCGGCTGCGGGAAGAGCACCATGCTCAACCTCATCTCGGGCCTGCTTCGGCCGCACTCCGGCGTCATTACCGTCGACGGCCAGGCCATCCAGTCGCTTGCGGAAGGCGAAATGGACGAGTTCCGCGCACAACGGTTCGGCTTCGTCTTCCAGACCTTCAACCTGCTCTCGCCGTTCTCCGCGTTGCAGAACGTCGAGCTGGGCATGCGCTTCGCCGACGTGATCCCGGCGTCCGAATGGAAGTCCAACGCCGTCGGCTGGCTCGAGCGCGTTGGTCTCAAACACCGGCTGCGCAGCCGCGTCACCACGCTCAGCGTGGGCGAGCGACAGCGTGTCGCCATCGCGCGCGCGTTGGCGAACCGCCCCAAGATCGTCGTGGCCGACGAGCCCACCGGCAGNNGGCGGCCAGCAGCAGCGGGTGGCCATTGCCCGCGCCCTGGTCAACGACCCGGCGGTGATCGTGGCCGACGAGCCCACCGGCAGCCTCGACCCGAAAACCGCACAGGGCGTCATGGACCTGCTGCTCGAGCTCTGCGTCGAGGAGCGCAAGACGCTGCTCCTCGTCACGCACGACCCCGCCGTCGCCGACCGGGTGAGCGAGCAGTTCGACTGCACGCATCTCGTCCACGAGATCGCCGAGACGGCTGCGTGACGCCCAATGGCCCGGCCGCGAGACCGCGGCTGCGGGCCCGCCGAACACCACACAGGAACCCGAGAAGTTGAAACTCGTTATCGTTGAGTCCCCCGCAAAGGCCAAGACCATCAGCCGATTCCTCGGCAAGGAATACCGCGTCGTCGCCAGTTTCGGCCACGTGCGCGATCTGCCCAGCTCGGCCGACGAGATCCCGGAGCAGATCCGCAACAAGCCATGGGCGCGCCTCGCCGTGGACACGGAGAACGGGTTCACCCCCTTCTATGTCGTCACGCGCGAGAGTCGCAAGCACATCGCGGAACTCCGCAAGCACGTGAAGGAAGCCGACGAAGTCGTGCTCGCCACGGATGAGGACCGCGAGGGCGAGTCCATCAGTTGGCATCTCCTCGAGACGCTCAAGCCCAAAACGCCCGTACGCCGCATCGCTTTCCACGAGATCACCCAATCCGCCATCGAAGAAGCGCTGGCGAATCCGCGCGACCTCGACCAGGACCTCGTTCGCGCCCAGGAGAGTCGGCGCGTGCTCGACCGTCTCTTCGGCTACACGTTGTCCCCGGTGTTGTGGAAGAAGGTCCGAACCAAGCTCAGCGCCGGCCGCGTTCAGAGCGTCGCCGTGCGCCTGGTCGTCGAGCGCGAGGAAGAGCGCCGCGCGTTCAGGTCGTCGGAGTACTGGAGCATCGACGCCCGGCTGCGCGGGGGCGACGTCACATTCACGGCGACCCTCGTCTCGCTCAACGGCAAACGGCCCGCCGTCGGCCGCGACTTCGACGCGACGACCGGCGTGCTCAAGAACGACGGCGCCAACGCCGAAGTGTTCCAACTGCGCGGCGATGAAGCGGCGGAGCTGGCCGAGGCGCTGCAATCGCACGTGCCCTGGCGCGTGGTGCGCATCGACCAGAAGGAAACCCGCCAGCGTCCCATGCCGCCGTTCATGACCTCGACCCTGCAGCAGGCCGCCAGCTCGCTGCTCGGCATGTCGCCCCGCGAGACCATGCAGGTCGCCCAGCGGCTGTACGAAGGCGTCGACCTCGGCGGCGGCGAACGCGAGGGGCTGATCACCTACATGCGTACCGACTCGCTCACGCTGAGTTCGCGCGCCCTCGCCGAAGCGGGCGAGGTGATCCGCAGGCAGTTCGGCGACAAGTACTACCAGGGGACCCGGCAATACGCCACGCGCTCGAAGAACGCGCAGGAGGCGCACGAAGCCATCCGCCCCACGCATCTCGCACGGACGCCCGACGCCGTCGCGCATCATCTCAAGCCGGCCGAGCTCGCCCTCTATCGCCTCATCTGGAACCGCACCATCGCCTCCCAGATGGCCGACGCCGTGCTGCTGAAGTCGGTGGTCGATTTCGAGGCCAAACTGGGCGAACGCACCGCCGTGCTCCGCGCGAACGGCTCCGTCGTCTCGTTTGCCGGCTACCTCCGCGTGGCCGACACCGCCCAGCGCGACACGGTGCTGCCCCCGCTGCAACAGGGCCAGGAAGTGTGGACGCCCGAACACGCCGCCGACAAGCCCGAGGCCGTGCTGATCGACGGCGTCGATCCGAACGAACACCACACCCAGCCGCCCGGTCGCTATACGGAGGCTTCGCTCGTGCAGCGCCTCGAGGAGGAAGGCATAGGCCGACCCTCGACCTACGCGCCGACGATCTCGACCATCCAGCAACGCGGCTACGTCGTGCGCCGGGGCAAGGTGCTCGTGCCCACGTTCCTGGCCATCGCCGTCGTCAAGCTGCTCCGCGACCATTTCAAGGAGTACGTCGATCTGGGGTTCACCGCCCGCATGGAAGACGCGCTCGACGACATATCGAACGGCCAGCGCGACGCCACCGACTTTCTGCAGTCGTTCTACTACGGCGAGGGACAGTTCGGTTCGGGCCTCGTGCCCACCATCGACAGCCAGCTCCCGGAGATGGATTTCCCCGCCGTGCCGATCGGCGCCGATACGGAATCGGGCGACCCGATCGTGGTGCGTATCGGCCGATCGGCCGCCTATCTGCAGCGCGGCGAGGGCGGTCCCGACAACATGGCGACCGTGCCGGACGACGTCACCTACGAGGAACTGACCGTCGAGCGCGCGATGCAGATTCTGCGCGACAAGGCCCGCGGCAACGAGCCGATCGGCAAGCACCCGGAGACGGGCGAACCCGTCTTCGCGCTCATGGGGCCCTACGGACCGTACGTGCAGCTCGGCGAACGCGGCGAGGACAATCCCAAACCCAAGCGCGCCAGTCTGCCGAAGGACACGCCGCTCGAGGACGTCACCATCGAGCAGGCCCTGCGGCTCTTGTCGCTTCCGCGCGTTCTCGGCGCCCACCCGGAGACCGGCGCGGAAGTCTCCGCCGGGCTCGGCCGCTTCGGCCCCTACGTCCGCTGCGGCGATGAGTTCCGCAGCCTGCGCCCGACCGACGACGTCTACACCGTGGGCCTGGATCGCGCCCTCGAACTGCTCGCCGAACCCAAGGGCGCGCGGCGTCAGTCGAAGAAGGTCATCGCGAGCCTCGGGGAGCACCCGGAGTCGGGCGCGAAGATCGACCTGTGCGAAGGCCGGTACGGCCCCTTCGTAACCGACGGAAGCCTGAACGCCTCGATCCCGAGAGACATGGACCCTGCGGCCGTGACCCTCGAGCTGGCGGTCGACTGGCTGCGAGAGGCGGCCGAACGGAAGCCCGCCAAGCGCCGCGCCAAGGCGAAGCCGAAGGCCAAAGCCGCGACCAAGACGAAGGCCAAGGCGAAGGCGAAGCCCAAACCCAAGGCCGCGACGAGGCCGAAGGCGAAGCCCAAGCCCAAGCCGAAGGCCGCGCCCCGCACGCGCACGCAAGAGGACGACCAGGCGTAGGCGCCGGCGCGACCGGAAACTGCGTTACAATACGGATACACGTCCGCCAGGCGTCAGCGTCTACGAGTAAGGACCGGAAATCCATGCCGATATACTGCTATGAGACCATAACGGACGACGGCAGCCCGGGCGAGGTGTTCGAGGTCCTGCAGCCGATGAGCGCCCCCCCGCTCACGCAGCACCCGGAGACGGGCGCGCCGGTGCGTCGCCTCATCTCCGCACCCTACCTCGCCGGCGAGTATAACGATCGCGTCGTCAACAACGAGCTGAAGGACAACGCCCGCCTCGAACACTTGGGCTTCACCAAGTATGAACGCCGAGGCAAGGGCATCATGGAGCGCACCGCCGGACACGGCGGACCGAAGATCATCTCGGGCGACTGATCACCCCGCCTGGTCGTCCCCCTGCAGCTCCGCCATCGACCAGGTCTCGTCGACGACCTCGTCGAGGAAGCTGCGCTGGTGCGAGACGACCAGCAGCGCCTGCGGCAGCTCCCGCAGCACGCGGATGATCCGCTCCGTCGCGCCGTCGTCCAGGCCCGCCGACGGCTCGTCGAGCAACAGCGCGTCCGGACGCATCGCCAACACGCCCGCCAGCGCAACCAGGTGCTTCTCGCCTTCCGACAGATGATGGGTGATTCGGTGCGCGCGGTCGGCGAAATCCAGCGCATCGAGCGTCTCGATTGCGCGCCGCTTCGCATCCTCCGGCGACATGCCCAGATTCAGCGGCCCGAACGCCGTCTCCTCAAGCACCGTCGGGCAGAACAACTGGTCGTTCGGGTCCTGGAACAGCAGCCCCACGCGTCGGCGCACCGCCACGAAATCGCGTTCCGTTCGACAGGGCGCTCCGTACGCCTCGATGACGCCCTTCCGCGGCCGCAACAGCCCCACCGCCAGATGGAGCAGCGTGGATTTGCCGCACCCGTTGGCCCCCGTCAGACCGATCCGCTGACCCGCGCGCAGCGCGAGATGCAGCCCCCGCAACACCGGACGGTTCGCGTCGTAGCCGAACTCGATCCCTTCCATGCGCAGGATGCAGTCGCTCACCACAACCGCTCCGCCAGCAGCGCCGCGTGGAACGCAATCGCGCATCCCGCAAAGACCCAGTCGCCCCGATGGATGCGGCGCTCATGGAACTGAGGAAACCTGCCCGCGAACCCGCGGCATTTCATCGCCGCCATCACCCGTTCCGACCGGTCGAACGCGCGGACCAGCAGCATCCCCACCAGGTTCCCCAGCGTCCGCAGCGTGTGCAGGTCCAGTCGCGGCTGGAACGCCCGCGCCCGCACGGCGCGGAGCGTCCGCAGGCTCTCCGCGTGGAGCACCTCCGTGTAGCGAACCGTGAAGATCAGCAATCGCGTCAGCTTCGTCGGCGCGCCGAGCTGCTCGAGCGCATGGCCCAGCGTCACCGTCTCGATCGTGCTCACCAAGGGCGCCAGCCCCAGCACCACGGCGTTCGCCCGCAACCCAACCTGCAGCGCCTGCAACAGCCCCTCGAGCATCGAGGTCGCATCAGGTGCAAGCCACGGCAGCCGATGCGCCAGCGCCGCCTCGAACGGCACGGTCACCACAAGCAACGCCGCGAACGCGTTCACGGCGACCATCCGCGGCGCCAGCGCGCGAAGCGGCATACGCGCCAGCATGCAGCAACCCGCCGCGGCAACCAACCCGAGCGCGGGAGCCGTCCACCCGGAGGCCGTGGCCAGCAGCACCGAGAATGCCGCCGCCGTCAGGATGCGCAGCCGCGGATCGATGTCGTGGATCGGCGAGGGGCCGCGTACGGCGTCGAGGATCACGACCGGCCGCCCTTCCATGCCTGCGACTTCCACAGCGCGATCAGCCCCATCACCCCGGCGATGATCCCGAGGCTCCCGAGGATATCGCGAAACCGCAGCGCCGACTCCAGCGCGTAAATCTCGTCGCGCAACTGCCGCACCTCCACGACCAGCGCCCGCAGATCCGCCGCCCCGTCGCCTGTCGCGTCGGCTTGCGTCGTCTCCGCCTGAGCAGTCGCCGCTTCCGCCGCTTCCGTCGCTTCCGGCGCGACGTCGCCGCCGGCGTCGGTCACCGCTACGGGCAGATCCTCGGCAGACACCGTCGCCGTCGCGCGATGCCCGTCCGCCGTATCCGCGGTCACGACGTGATCCGTCCGTTCCGTCACCGGCAGGCGAAAGGTCCCGTCCGCATCGCTCCGCGTCTCGCCCAGCGCCCGCCCGTCGAGGGACTGCGCGCGGACGACGGCGCCCGCGACCACGCCCCCAGGAATCGCGCGCACTTCGCCCGCAATCGCGTCGCCGTCGACGTGCGTACGCAACGCCAGCTTGTGCGCGCTCGCGGGCAAGGCGACCAACGCCAGCGCGAGCAACACGGGCCATGCCCTACCCATGCGACGCGCCCTCCGACACCGCCGCCGCAGTCCGCAGGGTCTCCGGCCGCACGCGATACAGGAACCGCAAGGCGGCGGCCGTCACCAACGCCTCGACGGCCATCAGCGCCGCGTGGCCGGACAGCAAGAGCGCCGCCTCGCCGTAGAATTGACGACCCGACGCCGCCAACGCAGCCGCGCCGAGGATGCCCGAGACCAACACCGCGCCCGCGCCCGCCAGCGCGCCCGCCGACAACACCCGGTCCGGCCGTTCGGACGTCGCCCATCCGCGAAGCGCAAAGTAGCATGCAAGCGCGCCCGTGGCCATCGTGAACGTGTTGACGCCGAGCACCGTCAGTCCGCCGTAGCCGAACACCACGGCCTGCAGCGTCAGCGCGATGAGGATCGCTGGGAACGCCGCCCAGCCGAGCAACAGCCCCATCAGTCCGTTCAGCACCAGATGAACGCTGAACGGTCCGACCGGCACGTGGATGAACGTCGCCACGAAGAACGCCGACGACATCACCGCCACGCGCGGCACATCCTCGAGCCGCATCCCGCGCAGTCCAACGATCACGCCGCCCGCCGTGAGCGCCGCGCCCGTCGCCAACACCGGCGCTGAAAGCACACCTTCCGCCAAATGCATCGTCAGTCTCGCCTTCCGGGCGCGCACCGGCGCCCGCTCACCCCCGCCTACCGAATTTCGAACGTCGCCGACGCCGCGTACTCTTCGTCGTCAACCTGATCCCGCCGTTCCGGACCCGCGGGGACGCCATGCACCGCCGCAACAATCCACACGCCCTTGTGCGTGAGCTTCACCCGCGCCACGCCTTCGGCATCCGTCAGCAGCGTCTGGGCGAAGGCGTCGCGGGGCGTATGGCCCCAGTGCGAGGCGAACACCGCGCAACCCGCCGCCGGCTCGCCGCGGAACAACACCTTCACCGGCAGCGTCTGGCCTTCTCCGCCCTGCTTGCCGTACGGATTCTCCGGAAACGCCAGCTCGAGATCATCGCCCAGCGGCTCGGCGAAAGCATCCTCCGCCGTCGGACCCGCCGCGATCAGCGCCTTGCCCGTCATCCGGTAGTAGGCGCTGTAGAACACGTTCTCGCGCCCGGCCTTCGGTCCCTCGACGTACTTCTCCTCGCCGCCCTCGACATACCCGGTCAGCATGCTGTCCGCCAGGGTTCCGCGCACCACGTACGGGCCCGGCTCCTCGATGGGCAGCGGCGACAACAACACCCCCGGCCCGCTGGACGTCAGCGCTTCCTCCGCGCCTCCCGGCCGACGCAACGTCCACCGCGTCAGATCCTCCGGCTGCAGCACCTGGTCTACGGGGTACAGATGCCCCTTCCCCACATACGCGCTCGACAGCCCCTCATCGTGATCCGTCTCGCCCGGGCGTTCGATGATGTAGCGCGTCGCATTCACCCAGAAATCGTGCGCCATGGCCATCGGCGCAACCGCCGCGAACGTCGCAGCCGCCGCCGCGCCGCACAACAACCAGACCCGAACCCGGGACCTTCCAAGCATTCCTCAGACTCCTCCGGCGGCCCTCGCCGTTCTCCCTGCATTGTGGATACGATCCTTAGAATCGTAACACGCAAGCCGGGCGGAATCCATCCCTCGAACCCGGAAGAGACGGGTGTGGGACCGGCGCCCTCGCCGGTCATTCGTGTGGGACCGGCGCCCTCGCCG
>DIWA01000060.1:594-27479 GCA_002422525.1 Candidatus Hydrogenedentes bacterium UBA6118 | reverse complement strand
CCGGGCATGATGCCGATCTTGCATTGGCCGGGGGTGATGAGGCCGGGGCAGTTGGGGCCGATCATGCGGATGCCGCGGGCTTGCAGGCGCTCGTAGGCGGCGAGGACGTCGAGCGTGGGGACGCCCTCGGTGATGACGACGAGCATCTCGAGGTCGGCGTCGGCGGCGTCGAACATGGCATCGCGTGCGAAGCGCGCGGGAACGTACATGACGGAAGCGGTCGCGCCGGTGGCGGCGACGGCCTCGGCGACGGTGTTGAAGACGGGGATGCCGTCGACGGACCGGCCGCCCTTGCCGGGGGTGACGCCGGCGACGACCTGCGTGCCGTAGTCGCGCATCTGGCGGGTGTGGAACGAGCCGTCGCGGCCCGTGATGCCTTGGACGATCACCTTGGTGTTCGCGTCGATCAGAATGCTCACTGCGCGTCTCCGCTGCTTCGGGCCAGTTCGACCGCCTTGACGGCGCCTTCCTCGAGGGTGTCGGCGGGGATGAGCCGGGTTCCTTCGAGGATGGCGCGGCCTTCGTCCTGATTGGTGCCGATGAGGCGCACGACGATCGGCACGGGGACGTCCATCTCATCAAGGGCGGCGACGATGCCGCGGGCGATGTCGTCGCAGCGGGTGATGCCGCCGAAGATGTTGATGAGGATGACCTTCACGTTGGGATCCTTGAGGATGTACTTGAAGGCGGCGACGACCTTCTTGGGGTCGGAACTGCCGCCGACGTCGAGGAAGTTGGCGGGGGCGCCGCCGAAGTGTTTGATGATGTCCATGGTGGCCATGGNNGCGCCGTTGACCATGCAGCCGATGTCGCCGTCGAGGCGGATGAAGCTGAGGCCGTGTTCCTTCGCCGTAAGCTCGTCCGCGTCCTCGCTGTCCATATCGCGGAGCTCGACGAGGTCGGGATGTCGGAAGAGGGCGTTGTCGTCGAGCAGGGCCTTGGCGTCGAGCGCGATGACGCGGCCGGCGGCGTCGACGATGAGGGGGTTGATCTCGAGGAGGGCGCAGTCCTTTTCGACGAACAGGCGGGCCATGCGGGACATGATGTCGACGGCCTGACGGGCCTGGTCGGGATCGGCGAAGAGGCGCGCGGCGAAGGGTTCGAGGAGATCGCGCGGGGCATTGGGCAGATCCTGCGCGGGGATCTCGAGGCGGAGAATCTTCTCGGGGGCCTGTTTGGCGGTGATCTCGATCTCGACGCCGCCCTCGGCGCAACCGATGAAAACGACCTTGCGGGCGCCGCGATCGATGAGGAGGCTCAGGTAGACCTCGCTGACGATGTCGGCGGCGGGGGTGACGAGCAGGCGGCGGACGGGGAGGTCTTTGATGAAGAGGGCAAGGATGCGTTCGGCTTCCGGACCGACCTCGTCGGCAGCGGAGACGACCTTGACGCCGCCCGCCTTGCCGCGTCCGCCGACATGGACCTGCGCCTTGAGAACGACGGGCAGGCCGATGCGCGCGGCCGCGGCGACGGCTTCCTCGGGGGTGCGGACCACCTCGCCGTCGGGAGCGGGAATGCCGGCGGCGCGGAACAGCTCCTTCGCCTGATACTCGTGGATCTTCATCCGTTCACGGCTCCTTCTGCGTGACAGGGGACGCGATCTGCTCCCGAAGACGCAGGAGCTCCCCCCCAAGTATATGTGCGTGCGCGTGATCCTGGAACGGCGGGAGGCGTCGCGCTATTCCGGATGGGGATCGCGGGTCCGGTACGGGATGGGCTGACAAGGCCGGCCGGGTTCTGGACAACAGTTTTGCGGAATTGCTAAACTTGCTGCCACCGGCCCTAATCGTACTGCGGCAGACCGTCATCGGGAGGAGGACCTACATGGTTTCCGAGGCCCGGCTTGTTGTCGAAGCTGGTGAACACGACCGTCGGCTGTGTCCTGTAAGTGTCTGCGTTCCATGGGATTACGACACGCCCTGCGCCAGACTCAAGGATGCGGAGACGGGCCGGACTGTGCCGTGTCAGCTCAGCCGGTGCGGAACAGGCCTTGCGCTGACGTTCGTCGTGGACTCCCTGCCGGCGGGTCGGTCGAAGACCTATCTGGCGACGCCCACGGGCCTTTCGGAGGCGTGCTCCCCGCGATCGGGGGTGCAGGTGAACGATCGGGTTGACGACGGGTGTGTGGACGTGATCGTGAACGGGTCATTGTTCACGGCGTATCACTATGGCGCCCAGTGGGTTCGGCCGTTCCTTCATCCGGTTGTCGGTCCGGGCGGGGCGCGTGTGACCCGGGCGTGGCCGATTGTCGAGGACGTGCCCGGGGAGACGCATGACCACCCGCACCACAAGTCGATGTGGGTGGCGTACGGCGACTGCGACGGCGTGGACAACTGGAGCGAGGAACCTGGCTGCGGCCGGCAGGTCCACCGGGAGTTCATTCATCTCGAATCGGGGCCGGTGCGGGGTCGAATCTGCGCGCGGATCGATTGGTGTAACAACGCGTTGCGCAAGCAGTTCGAAGAGATCCGGGACATCAAGACGTACTGCCTGCCCGGCGGGGTGCGGCTGCTCGATGTTTCGGTGTCGCTGCACATGACGCAGCGTGCGGTGACGTTCCGAGACACGAAGGAGGGGGGCCTCCTGTCGGTGCGGGTTGCGACGTCGATGGATGCGGCGAACGGCGGGCGCATCCAGAACGGATACGGGGGGATCAATGAAGAGGAGACTTGGGGCAAGAGCGCGCCCTGGTGCGACTACAGCGGCGTCGTAGAGGGCAAGCAGGTGGGCATCGCGGTTTTCGACCACGATGAGAACCCGCGCTATCCCACGGGGTGGCATGTGCGGAACTATGGTCTGATGACTGCCAACTGCTTTGCATGGAGCTGCTACCGGCCGCACGTCGGG
Organism: Candidatus Hydrogenedentes bacterium UBA6118; assembly: GCA_002422525.1. GTDB lineage: Bacteria > Hydrogenedentota > Hydrogenedentia > Hydrogenedentales > SLHB01 > UBA6118. The sequence goes on along the minus strand of DIWA01000060.1, from coordinate 24,632 downwards.
GAGCGGGGAGACATGCGATTCGCCAAAGGGTCGACGACGACGTGGCGGTACCGGGTGTACATCCACAAAGGGGATGCACGGACGGGAGGCGTGGCGGCGCGTTTCCTCGACTTCGCCGCGCCGCCGAAAGTCCATGCATATGATGGGCCGGAGGGCTGACAGGTCCCCGGCGTTCGCCGTCTGTTGAGCAGACAACCAGTTGAGGGCACCGATGGCCACGAAATCGTCCCGGAAATCGAAGGCGGCTTCGAGCCGCAAACCCAAGGCATCCGCCGGCGACGCGGCGGAACCGGCCGCTGCCGCGAAGAAGAAGTCCGGCGGCACGGACGCGCGGGCGGCGACTTCGGCCGAGAAGCCGAAGACGAAGCGGAAACCGCGCGCTTCCGGCAAGGCCGCGGGGGGGACGTCGGCGCGTATGCTCCCGCGGGCGTTCCTGGTGGAACTGGCGGAGGCCATCCGGGACGCGGTGCTGCCGTTGGTCCGATCGGGTCGGGGACGCGAAGTGGTGGGGTCCGCAGCCAGCGGCGACAGCACGTTTCAGTTGGATGCGGTCGCCGAGAAGGCGTTGCTGACGTTCCTGCGGAACGCCAAGCTGCCCGTGGCCTACTACTCGGAGGATGCGGGATACACGACGTTCACGAACACGCAGCCGGAGAACTTGCTGATCGTGGATCCGGTGGACGGGTCGCGGGCGGCGAAGTGCGGGTTCGAGAGCTGTTGCGTGTCGGTGGTGAGCACGCGGGTGATCGAGCGGCCGCGGTTGTGCGACGTCGACAATGCGTGCGTGATGGAGATCATCCATCCGCGGGCGTTCTATGCGGAACGGGGCAAGGGGACGCGGATCCTGACGGATGGGAAGACGCGGAAGCCGAAGCTGTCGACGAACACGGATCTGGAGCTGATGTCGTGGTCGATGTCCGTGCCGGCGCGCCCGGCGGAGCTTGTGTTCGGCACGGCGGGGAAGCTGATCGACATCAGCAGCCTGAAGGGGGGGTTCTTCGCGTGCAACAGCACGGCCTACAGCCTGACGCGACTGGTGAACAACCAGCTTGATGCGACGGTGGATATCGCGAACCGTTATCTGCGCGACATCTACGACGCGGTTGAGGACCAGTTCGTGAACGCAGGCCGGGGCGCTGTGTTGGGCATGGCTCCGTACGACGTTGCGGGCGCATTGCTGATCGCGCAGGAGGCGGGGTGCGTGGTGACGGACGCATACGGGCGCGACCTGGGCGAGGTATTGCTGCTGGACAGCACGGTGGCGAACCAGCAGTCGTTGGTGGCGGCGGCCAACGCGGAGTTGCACGGGAAGCTGATGGAGTTCTTCGACTTGCGCGTGAAGCAGTTCGAGCACTTGCTGAACCGTCGGAGCCAGCTTCACAAGGACTGACGCGCTTGGGCGCGCCGGGTGCGCGGTTCGGCCTGGCGACGGGGAGCCGCGCGCAGGGCGAAGAGATCGGTGTCCCGCAGTGTTTTCATCCCATAGGAAGCGATGCGACGCGATATGATGCGTTGTTCGTTGAGGAGTGCCCCCTATGTCCCCGACTGACCCCATCCCGGGGGAACATGCCCACGCGATCGCTCCGGATGCGATGGCGACGATCGTGATTTTCGGCGCCACGGGCGATCTGGCCGGGCGCAAGCTGATCCCGGCGATCTACAACCTGTGGTGCGGCGGCTACCTGCCGGAGTCGATCGGCGTGGTGGGCGTGGCGCGGCGGCCGTGGTCCGACAACGAGTTTCGGACGCGGATGTGCGAGGCGCTGAAGAAGCACTCGCGAACGGGACATGGCTCGTCGGAGGAGTGCGACCCGTTCGTCTCGAACCTGTTCTACCATCAGTTCGACTTCGAGGAAGGGGGCGATCTGCGCAGTCTGGCGGACCGGCTGACGGAGATCGAGGAGATGCAGGGCCTTTCGGGGAAGCGGCTGTTCTATCTGGCCGTGGGGCCCGAGTACTTCGCGCCGCTGGTGACCCGGATCGGCGAGGCGGGGATGGTGGCCGATGCCTGCGACGAGCGGTGGAGCCGGTTCGTGATCGAGAAGCCGTTCGGGCGGGATCTCGCCTCCGCGCGCGCCTTGAACGCCGAGTTGTCCGAGGTGCTGGTTGAGGACCAGATCTACCGGATCGACCACTATCTCGGGAAGGAGACGGTCCAGAACATCTTCGCGTTCCGGTTCGCGAACACGATCTTCGAGCCGTTGTTCAACCACACCTTCGTGGACCATGTGCAGATCACGGTCGCCGAGGAGATTGGGATGGAAGGGCGGCGGGGGGCGTTCTACGACAAGACCGGCGCGTTGCGCGACGTGGTGCAGAACCACGCGCTGCAGTTGATGTGTCTGGTGGCGATGGAGCCGCCGTCGCAGTTCGACGCGAAAGAGACGCGCGACGAGAAGGTGAAGGTGCTGCGGTCGATCACGCTGCCGACGGATCTGCCGCTGGAGCAGTGGTGCGTACGGGGGCAGTATACGGAGGGGCGCGAGATGCCGGGGTATTTGTCGGAGGAGGGGGTGGACCCGGACTCGACGACGGAGACCTTCGTGGCGCTGCGGCTGAACGTGGACAACTGGCGGTGGGCGGGGGCGCCGTTCCTGATTCGATCGGGCAAGCGTCTGAAGTCGCGGGTGACGGAGATCGCGGTCCAGTTCAAGCGCGCGCCGACGCATCAGTTTCGGTCGCGCGGTCTGACGTTGCCGGAGCCCAGCGTGCTGACATTCCGCATTCAGCCGAACGAGGCGATCTCCTTGACGTTGAACAGCAAGCCGCCGGGCATGGACTTCCGGCTTGAGAACGTGGCGATGGATTTTACGTACGGCCGGGCGTTCATGGAGGATCTGCCCGAGGCGTATGAACGGCTGCTTCTGGACGCGATCCGCGGCGACTCGACACTGTTCATGCGGGAGGACGAGATCGAGACGGCGTGGTCGATCTGCACCGAGGTGCTCGATCGCTGGCGCGATGCGCAGCCGCCGGACCTCTATCGGCCGCACACGTGGGGTCCCGTGGAGGCGAACCGACTGATGGAGGGACGTCTGGGCGGGTGGCGGACGCCGGAGGTGTGAGGCGGCCGGGAGCGGCGGCCCTGGGCTGCGTGGCGCGCGGACGGGCGGACGGGCCGTCGGTCTTGTGGTTGCACGGGTTCATGGGCTGCGCGGACGACTGGCTGCCGATCGTCGATGGACTGGGCGACGGCTGCCGACACTTGGCGGTCGACCTGCCCGGGCACGGCGGCAGCGACACGGCGCCGGGGCGCGGCTTTGACCGGTTAGTCGATGACCTGGCGGCGCGGGCGGCCGATGCGGCCCCGCCCCCCTGGACGATCGCCGGCTATTCGATGGGGGGCCGGATCGCCCTCTACACCGCGCTGCGCCACCCTTCCCTGTTCACCCGCGTGATCCTCGAATCGGCGACGCCGGGCATCGAGGACGCGAACGCCCGTGCAGCGCGGGTCGCGTCGGACGAGGCGTTGGCGCAGGAGCTGGAGCGGGGCGACTTCGCGGCGTTCCTTGCGCGGTGGTACGCGCAGCCGCTTTTCGCGACGTTGCATAGGCGTCCGGGAGCGGTCGACGGGCTGATCGCGGATCGCCTGGCGCGGTGTGACCCCGCGCGGCTGGCGGCGGCGTTGCGGGGCCTGGGCGCGGGCCGGCAGCCGTCGCTGTGGGATGCGTTGGGGACGGCGCGCGCGGCGGCGCTGCTGATTACCGGCGGCGAGGACGAGAAGTTCGCGGGGATCGCGCGGCGGATGGCGGCGGAATGGGGCGCGCCGGAGAAGGTGCGTTGGGTGAGCGTGCCAGGCGCCGGTCACAATGTGCACCTCGAGGCGCGGGCGGATTATATTGAGGTCGTTCGAGCGTTTCTGGAGCCTTGAGTTCGCGGGGCGGCGCCTGTGTCGCGGGGCGCGGGCTCAGGCCGTAACGAGAGGAGTTGCGTCTGTATGTCGACGATCAGTTGGGTCGAGGCGGGAGAGTACATCGATATTCGCTACCGGAAGGCCGAGGGCATCGCGAAAATCACGATCAACCGTCCCGAGGTCCGCAATGCCTTCCGTCCGCTGACGGTCGACGAGATGTCCCATGCGCTGCAGGATGCGCGGTTCGATCCGGACACGGGGGTGATCATCCTGACGGGCGAGGGGGACAAGGCGTTCTGTTCGGGCGGCGACCAGAAGATCCGGGGCGTGGCGGGGTACATGGACGAGAAGACGGGGTACAATCGGCTGAACGTGTTGGATTTGCAGCGGCAGATCCGGACGTGTCCGAAGCCGGTGATCGCGATGGTGGCCGGGTTCGCGATCGGCGGGGGGCATGTGCTGCATCTGCTGTGCGACCTGACGATCGCGGCGGATAACGCGGTGTTCGGACAGACGGGGCCGCGGGTCGGGTCGTTCGACGGGGGCTACGGCGCGGGCTACATGGCGCGGATCGTGGGTCAGAAGAAGGCGCGGGAGATCTGGTTCCTGTGTCGGCGGTACGACGCGAAGCAGGCGTTGGACATGGGCCTGGTGAACGCGGTCGTGCCGTTGGCGCAGCTCGAGGAGGAGACGGTCGCGTGGTGCCGCGAGATCCTGCAGAACTCGCCGACGGCGATCCGGTGCCTCAAGGCGGCGCTGAACGCGGATTGCGACGGCCAGGCCGGGTTGCAGGAGTTGGCCGGGAACGCGACGCTGCTCTTCTACCAGACGGAGGAAGGGCAGGAGGGGCGCAACGCGTTCAACGAGAAACGGCCTCCGGATTTCTCGAAGTATCCGCGCCACCCGTAGGCGCGGGCGCGGGCGTCAGTCTTTGAGCGCCTCGAGCGGGACGGCTTCGTCGATGAGCATGACGGGGATGTCGTCGCGAATGACGTAGAGGTAGGCGCCGTCTTCGCGGACGAGGCCGCCTTCGATGGGTTCCTCGATGACTTCGCCGCCGCGGTTCCTGAGGGTTTTCGCGTGGATCGCCTCGTTGATCCGTTGGACGAGCGCGTCGTCGGCGAGCGTCACGGGGGTCTTGTTCTCAGGGCAGACGAGAATCTGCAGCAGCTCTTCAGGGATCATCGCATCGGTCTCCTTACGGCGAGGGTATGGGGGATCGTACCCCAGCGTCGGCGCGGGGCGCAAACGGACTACAGCGGAGGGGACGGCCGTGCCACGGGGCGGCCGGGCGATGCAGGATCGGAGGAAAGCAGACCGGGATCAAGCGTCGTGAGATGACGCCGCGGGACGGCCCGAAGACCGCCCCGCGGTGCGATTGCGACACGACGCTCGTCGGCTGACGCGGGTCAGCTCAGCTTGCGGATCCGGTCGCTGACTTCCTTGGCGAATCGATCGATGTAGCCCTGCACGTAGGCGGCGGGCTCGATGGAGGGGTCGGCCATCAACGGGGTCAGGTCCATCGCGAAGATGAGGCCGGTGGTGGTGTCGACGCCGTGGGAGGCGAAGTAGGTCGCATGGGCTTTTCGCCGCCCCATGGTGGCCAGGTCGTAGCGTTTGCCGCCGCAGATCTGGGAGTCGAAGACACCGAGGAGCGCGGCTTGCAGGTTCTCGTGGCCGGAGACGTCGAGCGGCGTCTTGTCGTCGTCGCTGAGCCAGTCGAGGTCGCGCCAGACCTCGCAGCCCAGGAGCTGCTTGGGGCGCGCGTCGGCGGGGATCTCGCGCAGGGCCTGGATCAGCTTGAGCGCCACGCCCACGTGCGTGTCGTGCTTATCGGCCAGGTTGTGCGTGTAGACCACCTCGGGGCGGGCGGCGAGCAGGATGGCCTTGAGGTCTTCGACGGCATCGCGGTCGGCGCCGTCCTTGATCTTGCTGCTGGGATAGTCGAGAAGCGCCTGCGCGGCGTACTCGCCGACGACGGCGGCCTTCTTCTGTTCTTTGACGCGGATGACCCGCATGTCGTCGTCGGTGTAGTCCTTGTAGATGTCATCGCGCGGGGAGCCGGACCCGTTGGTCGTGACAACGGCCGCGAACCAGCGTTCGTCCGACTGGAAGCATTCGAGAATCCCGGAATAGGCCATGATCTCGATGTCGTCCTGGTGGGCGGACACAGCGAGGTGGGTGGTGCGTGCGAGTGCGGCCGATTCCTCGATGTCGTCGGGGATGAACAACTGCGCGGTGGGCAACCGGAACTTCATGGAAAGTGGACTCCTCTGGGTGATTCACGGGCGCAAGGCGCCCGCAACGGACACACGGGCGGAGCGGCCATCCTTGAATCCGCCCGATCACGCCAAAGTTAGCCGACCGGGCGCCGGATCTTCAAACGACCGCGCGGGCGAGATGCGATGCTGGACAACGCGCGGGCGCTGCTGTACATTGGGGCCGAGGCGATTTCCGACACGCCTGGATCGGGGTTGATCGTGAACCGAGTGCGAATAGGCCTGGCAGGGATCGGCGGCTTCGGCGCCACGCACGTGGCGGCGGCGTCTCGGTTGGCCGATGAGTCGCTGGTGCGCATCATCGCGTTCGCGGATCCGCGGACGGATGCGCCGGATGCGGCGCGGCTGCGGAAGTCGGGGGCGCGGGGCTATTCCGACGGGATGGCGCTGATCGAGGGCGAACCGGACCTGCAGCTCCTGTGCGTGGCCAGCCCTCCCCACACCCATTTCGCGATCGCCGAGGCGGCGTTGTCGCGCGGGATCCACGTGCTGCTCGAGAAGCCGCCGTGTCTTCGGATCCAGGATCTGCGCCGGCTGATCGCGTTGGAGGCGGAGAACGACTGCTTCTGCGCGGTCGGGTTCCACGACGTCGCGCGGCCGCAGGTGATCACGCTGAAGCGGTTGCTCTGCGAAGGCGCGCTGGGTCGGATTCGCGCCGTCCATGCGCACGCGCGCTGGATCCGCACCGACCGGTACTATGAGCGGGCGGATTGGTCGGGCAAGGTGGAGGTCGACGGGGCGCTGACGTTGGACGGCCCCATGAACAACGCGCTGGCGCACGTGTTGAACCTCTCGGCGTATCTGGCGGGCGATGAGCCGCACGAGTTTGCGCTGCCGCGCTGGGTGCAGGGCGAGTTGTATCGGAGCAACCCCTATGCTTGCGAGGATACAAGCTGTCTGCGCGCCCAGATGAACTCCGGCGTGGAACTGTGCATTCACCTGACGCAGGCCGCATCGACGCAGCACCGCCGGTGTTGGCGCGTGGTGGGGGATCACGGCGTGGCGGAGGTTCGCGACGGGGAGCCGATCGCGCTGCCGGTTGAGACGATTCCATGGGTCGAGCCGGAGAACCCGACGCTGACGCTGTTGCGTCGGCTGGTGGAAGTCGCGACGGGAAGCGACGAGCCGCTGCTGATGCCGCTGGCGGAGGCGGAAGGTTTTCTGTTGCTGTCGAACGGGGCGTATGAGTCGGCCGGAGCCATCCGCGCGATCCCGCCGGAGCATCTGGAGGAGCGGATCTTGCCGGACGGACGATACAATCACGTCCGCCACATCGACACGTGGATGCGGGATGCCGCGATCTCGGGCCGTCTTCTCTCGGAGTGCGACATCCCCTGGGCGATGTCTACGCCGAGGTTTGATCTGGACGGCTATAACGTGTTTCCTGTGCGATGGGCCCCCTGATTGGCATATTTTCCCTTTTTCGCAGCGTCTCATTGACTCATCGGAGTGTGCGGTCTACCATTACGTCCAGAGTGAGGCGCGCCGGTCTCTCCGGGGCGTTCCGCACGCGGCCAGAAGCCTGCGGTTCGGGAAGGGCGGCCAGACGCGGAACGANNGGAACGACCCGCCGACCGGCCCGCCGATGCAGCGAAAGGAGCGCCTCTGCCATGCGCATCGCTTGCGCTAGGACCGTACGCCGGTCATCCGCGCGCGCCGGCTTCACCATCGCTGAGGTGGTCGTCGCGCTGGGGGTGCTGAGCGTCGCTACGTACATCGCGATCAGTCTGTATACGTCGGGGTACGCGTTCGCCGCGGCGAGCGGGAACGCGGCGATCGCGATGGATCTGGCTGAGATTCGCCTGACCGAACTGGAGGTCGCTCCCGGGGAGTTCGTGTGGCCCGAGCCGGTCGTCGGGGCGTTCGGGGAGATTACGCCCGTCGATCCCGAGGCGACCTACACGCCGGAGGTCCTGCCGACGGACCGGCGGTACGGATTGCGCGCGCGCAACCTCTACGAGCGGTTCACCCTACGCAGCCTCGGCCGGCTTCCGGACGAGAAGGCCGGTTACGCGGAGATTCTGGTCGTGGTGACGTGGCGGGACCAGGGGCGCGAACGCACCTACACGCTGTCGTCGGCGTTGCCGCGAGCGGCCTGGGGGAGCGGAACATGAGCGCGCGCGCGTCGGGTGCGAAGGGATTCAGCCTGATCGAACTGACTGTGGCCATCGGTCTGCTCGGGGTCGTGTCCACCATCGCCGTGGGCATGTTCGTGCGGATGTCGGATCTGTGGAATGACATGGAGGCGCAGGTCGAGATGAACGATCGCGCCGAGTACGCCCTGGCGCGGATCGAGGAGGATCTGACGGAGCTTGTCTCACCGCGGACGGCGGGCGCGCCGCTCGTCGTGACGGACGCCGTGCACCAGGACGATCGCTATTTCTGGGCGATCGACCTGGCGGACGATGCGCTTGCATTGCCTACCCGCGTGCTTCAGCGGGAGGACGGCATCCGGCGCTGGGTCCATGTTGCGTATGCGGTCGACCGTTCGACCTGGACGTTGATGCGATCGGCGACGGCGCCGGGCGGCTCGTCCGATGCGGCGCCGCAGCTCCTGATCGCAGCGACGGGCGTCGTGCAGTTCAACGTGTCGTGTCGCGATCGGGACGGGGTGTGGCGCACGGCGTGGGACGATCCGGAACCGCCGGAGGCGATCCGCGTGTCGTTGGTGATGATGAACCCGGGGCGGCCGTGGCAACAGATCGCGCGGACCGCGGTGTATCGGGTGCGGGTGCGATGAGGACGGAAGCGAGGCGCTGATGGATGGGAGCGGGACATTTCGGGGCGAGCGGCGCGGCGTGGCGCTGTTGACCGCGCTCGCGGTTCTCTTCGTGCTCACGGCCATGGGCGCCGCGTACCTCAGCTACATGGCGATGGAAGTCGACAAGGCGCGGATCGCGATGCTGCAGCAACGCGCCGATCACGCGGCGGTTGCGGGGGTGCAGGCGGCGATCGGAGAGTTGCAGCAGGCGATGGCGGGCGGGTCGGCGGATGCGTTGGCGAAGGGCGAGCCGATCGCCTTTGCGCCGGCCGTCTATACGGTAGAGGACGACGTGATTGTGCCGGACGAGACGTACGTCGTGAAGGCGCGCGTGCGGATCGGCGATGAATCGGCACGGCTGAATCTGAACGCGGCGCCGGCGAGCGCTTTGCGGGTCGTGCTGGGCGTGGACGGGGAGACGGCGCGTCGGATTCGGGCGCACATCGCAGGGGAGGCGGGGTTGCTGACGGAGGTCGACGACCTGCTGACCCGGGGGCTGTTGTCACCGGAGCAGTTCGCGGCGCTCGATCGGAGCGTGCTGACGGTGCACTCGATGCCGGGGGCCGATCCATCGCAGGCGCGCATCAACCTGAACACGGCGACGCCCAAGGTGCTGGAGGCGGCGCTGGGCGTGACGGCGGAGGTGGCGGAACAGGTCGCCGCGGCGCGTCCGTTCGCGGATATTAATGAGGCGGCCGCCGCCGCGGGCAAGCCGGCGGGCACGTTCAACTATGTGGGCGAGACGCCGGGATCGCCGCCGCAGGCGTTGGCGTTCCGTTCCAGCGCGTTCCGCATCGAGAGCGACGCCGTCGCCGAGCGGGGATCACGGCGTGCGACGGCGCATGTCGAGGCGGTCGTGGCGTTCACGCCGGCGCATGAGCCCGTGTGCACATACTGGTCGGAGCTGGGCCGCTTCGAGATTGGCGATGATGCAGAGGCCGCGCCGGACGCAGAGGCCGCGCCGGACGCCATGGCGCGGGTCCAATAGGCCGGACCGGAGATGCCGAGATGCGGTACTTGCGGCAGGAACGCGGGAACTGGTTGCTGATGCATCCGCCGCGGATGCAACGGAAGGAAGCAGAGTATGGCAGAGACCCCATCTGAGGAAGGAAAGGCGAAGCGCGTGCGGCGTGTGGCGGGGAAGCGTCCGACGCGACAAGCCGACGCCGACAGGGGCGCGGCGGCGCCGCGGATCTCTGTGCAGGCGCCGGGCGAGCAGGCTTCGAGGCAGGGCTCGAGTTGGAGCCGGCAGTTGACCTTCAGCGTGCGCGAACGCGACATCGTGGTTTTCCTGCGTCAGTTGATCATGTTGCTCGATGCCGGGACGCCGCTGCTGCGTTCGCTGAAGACGTTGTCCGAGCGCACGGAGAACGCGAGCGTGCGGGCGCTGGTGGGCGATATCGCCGGATACGTGGAGATGGGCAACCCGCTGTGGCAGGCGTTCGAACGGCATCCGGCCTACTTCAATCGGGTGTTTGTGGCACTGGTGCGGGCGTCCGAGCAGAGCGGGACGCTGGTGACGGTGCTGGAGCGGATCGCGCAGTATCGGGAGCGGCGGCAGCGGTTCGCCCGCCGTGTGCAGAGCGCGCTCGTCTATCCGTTCATCGTGTTCTTCTTCTGCATTGGCGTGGTGTTTCTCATCGGGCGGTTCGTGTTGCCTGAGTTCGCCGGGATTTTCGAGAAACTCGATCAGGAAACGCCGCCGGCGACGCAGGCGTTTCTGGACACGTTCGAGGTCTTGACCGCATCGTGGCTGATGCCGAGCGTGCTGGTCATTCTGGTTGCGTTGTATGTGATCTACCGACTGCTGATTCGCAACCCCCTGTGGCGCCTGCGCGCCGATCGGCTCAAGCTGATGATCCCGTACATCGGGCCGAACATCATCCGGAAGAACGCGATCGTACAGATGGCGCGGTCGCTGTCGCTGCTGCTTTCGAGCGGGATGTCGATGATGGCGACGCTGGACCTGACGCGCAATGCGATCAGCAATCGCGCGGTGGGTCAGATCATGCAGGACCTGCGCGACGCGGTGGAACAGGGCGAGAGCATCGAGGACACGCTGCGGCAACACAGCCGCGTGATCCCCGGCGTGGTGACGGACATGCTCGTGACGGGCGAAGAGTCGGGGCAGATGGACAAGATCGCGGGGCATATCGCGGATGCGTATGAGGATGAGGTGAACACCAGCATCGCGACCTTGACCGAGCTGATCCCGCCGGTGCTGGCGGTGATCATGGGCGCGTTCGTACTGGTGTTGGTGCTGGCCGTGTTCTGGCCGTTGATCTCGATGATCGACCAACTGCAGGGCGTGGGCTGAGGCGAGCGGTTCCGCACAGCGCTAAGAAACTAAGAGACGTCGTGTTCGGGAGGTCCGCAGGGTGCGGGCCTCCCGAACCGCTTCGGGGGAGGCGGCATGCGGGTTAGTCCTCTGTGCCGTCGTCGCGTTTCTGGGCGTCAGGGCGCCTGCCGCGCATGCGCACGCGGAGCAGCCATGCGCCGATGGCGATGAGCGCGGCGCCCCCGACGATCCATGCCCACGGCCGCACGGGCAGGGCGGGGTAGTCGTTGGGGTCGTAGGGGTCCGTGCCGGTCTGACGCTCCAAGGCATCGGGCACGCCGTCGCCGTCGGAGTCGAGGTCAAGGAAGTTTGGGATGCCGTCGCCGTCGATGTCATCCGTTCCCTCGACGTAGTCCGGGATGCCGTCGCCTTCGGCGTCGGGATCGAGGAAGTTCGGGAGACCGTCGCCGTCAGCGTCGTCCGTTCCCTCCACGTCATCGGGGATGCCGTCGCCGTCGGAGTCCGGCCCGGACGCGCCGAGGACGTAGTCGATCGCGACCTCGGCGCCTTCGATGGAGGTCGGGTCGATGCGGAGGGCGCGGATCTCCTTGCCGGCCCACTGGGGATGCGTTGACAGGTCGATGGCGTAGACGTGGTACGCCCCGTCGGCGATGACGCTGAACGTCACGGAGCGATCGGGGTGATAGGAGGGCGCATCGCCGGTTCCCCAGAAGAACTGGGCGGAGCCGCCCGCGGCGCTGCGCATGCGGACGTAGATGTGGGTTACGGCGTCGGGCGGCACGTAGAGCGCGCCGCGACTGAAGTACGGGTCGCCGTCGGTCGCGGTGAACTGAAGTGCGCCGTCGGAGACCTCCGCGTTCTCGGCATGGTTCAGCGGCTGCCAGCCTTCGAAGTCGCCGAAGGTGTTGAAATGGAACCAGATCCGGTCGGTCGGGCGCGGCAGGAACTCCGCGGTGCGTCGGTTCGCGCCGACGGCTTCGAGGATGCCCGGGCCGGCGTCGTGGGTGATCTTGACGACGAGCAACCCCGAGGGAAGGTGTCGCCACCCGGCGTCGTGGGCGGCGAGGTCCGCGGTCTCCTCGATGGGCTGATCGTTCCAGAGCACCTCGGCGGGGCGCCCGACCCCGGCGAAGGTGGTGTACGTGACTTCGCCGTCAAGATATGCGAGTTCGACGGCGAGGCGTTCGCTGAGTCCGCCGAACGGAGCGGGGTTGATGGCGGCGCCGCTCGAGACCAGCACGCGTCCGCCCTGGAACGGCAGCGCGAGGGCGCGCGGGGTCGGGTCGTGCCCGAGCGTGGTGAAGATCGGCGCCATGAAGAGGCTGGGGTTGATGAGCGGACCGCCGCGGGCGCCGGTGCGGGTGTCGAAGAAGTCGCGGTAGGTTCCCCGCCACTCCTCGGCTTCCTCTTGTTGGTACATGCCGCTGACGAGGATGCCGCGGCCGATGCGCTCCCAGTCGTGCGTGTCGTCGTAGGGGGCGAGGCGGAGCAGGCTGTAGGCGGCGTCAAGGCCGTTCCATTGGACGATCCGGCCGAACCATGAGCCGGTGTACATGGTGGCGCCGAAGACGGGGATCGAGCCGTAGCGCATCCAGTCGAACGCGGGATCGCCCCACGTGTAGACGAACGGAAGCACGGCGCGCGCCCAGTAGACGGCTTCATCGAGGAAGTCCTGTCGGCCGGTGAGGAGATAGCCTTCAAGGTAGGCCTGGACGCCGTAGGCGGCGGCGAGGACGTCGGGCGTGTGCACGGGGACCTCCCAGACCTGGGCGGCGCGGGGGATGCGGAACTGCTTGAGCGTCTCGAGCGTGCGTATGGTGCACTCCGTCGCGTAGGCGTCGCCGGTGAGGCGGGCGAACTGGGCGACCGTGAGCGCATTGGCGGCGGAGAGCCCCAGTTCGGAGGCTTCGTCGGGTCCGAGGAACCCGCGGGTCTTGGTCGGGTCGATGCCGAGGGGTTGGTCGGCGTCAAAGCGCCACGTGCCGTCGTCCCACTGGTCCGCGATCAGCGAAGCGACGTTCGCGGCCATTGAGGGCAGCACGGCGTCGGGCCCCAGCGTTTCGTTGTAGTAGCAGAACCGCGGATGGGCGACGCCGGCGCCGGCGTCGACGACTTCGTCGTATCGCTGTCGATAGGCGTCGGCGAGGGCGGGTGCGTCGACCAGGCGGGCGGCGAGTTCGAGGAACATCAGGAACTGGGCGGGACGGCCTTGGGCGTTGAAGTAGGAGCCGCCGTCGAGGTACATGTGCCACTGCTTTTCATCGGGGATCCAGAGCGAATCCATGAAGGCTTCCATGGTGAACGCGAGTTCGCTCAGGATATCGCCGCGGGGATACGGCATGGGGTCGGGGGTTCCGTACTGCGCGTACCACGCGTCGACGACGGATAGCGGACCGTCCGCCGGGGCGAGCAGGGCGATGCCGGCGTTGATGGCGATCGGCTCTCCGGCACCCACGGGATAGGGGGTCCGCGCCTCGCGGGCGTTCTCGCTCACGTAGTCGGGAACCGAGGGCGCCATCAGGCCCATGAGTCCGGCGTCCTTGCCCTCGAAATGGTGGGGCGCCGCGTAGACCGCTGACAGGCGCGAGACGTCGTCGTGCCAGGGTTCGAGCGGGTCCCAGAGCAAGCCGATCGCGGCGCCGTCGTAGGCGATGGCGAGGGCGGGCACGGTGACCTTGTGCGGATGGGGCACGTAACGGACGTGCTCGTCGGTCCAGATGTCGAGGGTGTTGGACGACTCTTCGTCGGCGGTGAGCCACTCGAGTCCGGGGAAGATGGCCGAATCCTTCGCGCCGCCGAAGGTTCCCGCGCCGACGTAGAGCATGGGTCCCTCGAAGGCGACGAGGTTCTCGGCGTGTTGGGGCGTGGCCTCGCAGGCGACGGTGATCACGTCGTGGTCCTGACCGAGGCGGAAGCGCCAGGCGAGGTTCCATGCATGGCCCGCGGCGTCGACGATGCCGCCCGAGAACGTGAGTTCGGCCGTTTCGGTGTCGGGGGCCAGAGCAGCCGCGTCGGAGGCGAGCAGCGCGCGCCGATCGCGGGCGCCGGCGTGGTCGAGCGCGAGGGCGCCGAACGACGGCATGACGGCCATGCGGAACCAGGCGCCGTCTTTCCAGACCTCGAACGCGGCGGGGCCGAACCCGGCGCTGGCGGCTGCGAACACGGCGCGAACGCGACCGTTGGCGAGGATCGTCGCGTCGGCGGTCTCACGGATGCGCGCGCCGTCGGTCGGTCGCCATGGGTCGTTGGGGAAGGGGGGATAGGCGTAGGCCTGGAGCGTGCGCTCGACGGGCCCGTCCTCATCGGCGGCGACGGCCAGACTGAAGGCGCCCGCGGCGGCCTGGGTGGCCATGACGGACCAGGTGAGCGAGACCTCGCCGCCCGGAGGGATGGTCGCGATATGCTGCGTCAGCGTGCCGGCGGTAAGGGAGAACCCGGCAGGCGGCGCGAGCGTCGCCTCGATGTTGTGCATGGTCTGGCCGCCGGTGTTGGCGACGACGGCGGCGACCTCGAAGGGCGCGCCGACGCCCTGGATCACTTCGGGCCCCGTGGTGAATTCGGAGATCGACAGGATGGGCGGCACGTCGCTGAAGGGCAGGACGCGGATGAAGTCGATGTCGACCGTGCCGGAGGTCGCGTCGCTGGGCGGATCGAAGCGGAACCCGTCGACGACACCTTCCCAGTGCTCATGTTCAGACAGGTCGATCAGAAAGGTGCGGAAGACGTTGGCGGGTCCGGAGTCGAAGCGGTGACTTTTGGCTTCGTCCATGCCGCCGCCGACGTCGGAGGCCCAGAAGATCTGGTTGGTTCCTTCGACGGACTGGCGCGACCGGATCATGACGTGCGTGTTGGTCGATGTGTCGATGCTCAGGCCCGTCACGCCGATGTAGGGGTCCGCGCCGGTGGTCGCGACGTGGAGCTGCCCGCCGGAGACCTGCAACGGCGCGACGCCGTGCCACGACGACCAACCTTCGCGGTCCCCGTCGGTGTTGAACTCCCAGGCCGCACCGAATGCGGCGTGACAGAGCAGGAACAGCGTTCCGGCGAACAGAACCCCCGACTGACGCATCGTACGCATGGCATGCACTCCCATCGTTGCGCGGCGCGCGATCGCGGGTGGAGCGATGCGACGACGCGCCGTTCCCCAGCGCCAAGCACGCTACCTGCATTTTGGCACGGATCGTCCCGGATCGCCAGATCTAAGGCGCGGGACTTGGCATGCGGTCCCCCCGTCGGCTACTCGGCGAGCATCTCCGCGCAGCGTCTGAACCCAGGAGCGAGGGCGCGGTAGGCGGCGCGGTATTCCTCGAACCACTCCGCATAGGCGCCGCTGTCCGCCGGATCCGGGTCGCACTGGTCCACGACGCGGATGGTGGCGTCGCAGGCTTCCGGCACGGAGGCGTAGAGGCCGGCTCCGACCGCGGCAAGCAGGGCCGCGCCGTAGGCCGGGCCTTCGTCGACGTTGATGGTGGACATGGGCAGGCCGTAGACGTCGGCTTGGATCTGCCGCCACAGGGCGCTGCGGGCGCCGCCGCCGGATGCGCGGACCTGTTCGACGGGCACGCCGATCTCGCGGATCACGGCGAGGCCGTCGGCCATGCCGAAGGCGACGCCTTCGAGTACGGCGCGCGCCATGTGGGCGCGGGTGTGGCGCAGGGAAAGGCCGATGAAGGCGCCTTTCGCGTAGGGATCGCGGTGGGGGGTGCGTTCGCCGGTGAGGTAGGGAAGGAAGAGCAGGCCTTCCGCGCCCGGACTGATCGCGGCCGCGGCCTGGGTGATGTACTCGTAGGGGTCGTGGCCGGTGACCGCCCCGACCGAGCGCTCGGCGTCGCAAAGGGCGTCGCGGAACCATCGGAGCGAGCCGCCCGCGCTGAGCATGCAGCCCATGACGTGCCACTTGCCGGGCGCCGCGTGGCACATGGTGTGGACGCGGCCCTCCGGGTCCATGGTGATCTCGTCGGCGTGGGCGAACACGACGCCGCTTGTGCCCAGGGTGGAGGAGAGCACGCCGGGTTTGACGATGCCGCAGCCGACGCCGCCGGCGGCCTGGTCGCCGCCGCCCGCCGCCACGGGGAGGTCCTTGGGAAGGCCTGTGCGCGCGGCCGCGTGCGCGGTGAGCCGGCCGGTGATCTCGGGACCTTCGAACGCGGGGGGCATGAAGGCGGGGTCGATGTCCAGCATGCTCATCAGGTCCTGACGCCAGCAGCGGTTGCGCACGTCGAACAGGAGCGTGCCGGAGGCGTCGGCGACGTCCGTGGCGAACTCGCCGGTGAGGACATAGCGGACGTAATCCTTGGGAAGCAGGACCTTCGCCACGCGCGCGTAGTTGGCGGGCTCCTCGTCGCGGAGCCAGAGGATCTTCGGCGCGGTGAAGCCGGTGAGCGCGGGGTTACAGACCATCTCGATCAGCTTGCGCTCGCCGACGCGCTCGGTGATGGCGTCGCACTGCGGGGCGGTCCGCTGGTCGCACCAGAGGAGGGCGGGCCGGATGACGCGACCGTCTGGATCGAGGAAGACGGATCCGTGCATCTGACCCGTCAGACCGAGCGCTTTCACGTCGCGGACGCGGTCGCCCAGGGTCTTGGCGATGCGGGCGAGGGTATCGAAGGCCGCTTCCTTCCAGTCCGCGGGGTCTTGCTCCGCCCAACCGGGGCGGGGGGCGTGCAACGGGTACTCAACGAGCGCGGATGCGACGAGCGCGCCGGATTCCTCAATCGCGATGGCCTTGGCGCCGCTCGTGCCGATATCGAGTCCTAACACGATGCTCATGGTGCAACTCCTTCCACGGTGCGTTCCCGGTTAGTGTGACACAGCGCGGCGGACATAAGAAAGGCAGGACCCGACTGGGCCCTGCCTGTGGAATCAGATGGATGCACGCGAAGGGGGTTATTCGTCTCGCGGCGTGTTTCGGGCGATGGCCTTCGCCAGCTTGCGGCGACGACGTTCGCTCGGCTTCTCGTAGTGCTTCATCTCCTTCAGGCGCTGCATGATGCCTTCTTTGTTGCACTTCTTCTTGAAGCGCCTGAGGGCCTTTTCGAAAGGCTCGTCAGATTTCACACGTACTTTCGTCAATCGGAACCAACCTCCCCTCTTCGCTACCGTGTCAGCGGTGCAGGATCTGCCTGTGGGGCGCATACGCTTGCGACGCCGAAATCGCCGCCCTCAGGGACGTGATCAGCGTCCATCCGCGCCTCCCCAGCGGCCGAGATCATAGCAATTGCCGAGCGCCCCTGTCAATTGGCGGCGCGGGTTCGGGTCAGAACAGCTCCGGGATCTTGGTCATGTCGACGTGCTCTTCGGGCTCGGGCGGGGCCTTGGGAGTCTCGCGGGCCTGGATCCAGGGTCCGGTGACCATGTCCTTGTAGGCGAGGCCGGGGCCGACCATGGGATAGACGTGGGCGTCGCGGTCGATCATGACCTCGAGGAAGGCCGGGCCCGGGAAGGAGATGAACTCCTTGAGGGTGTCGACGACTTCGTCGCGGCGCGAGATGCGGCGGGCGAACTGGAAGCCGTCCGCCTCGGCCGCCTTGACGAAGTCCTTCTTGTGCAAGGACTTATCGGAGCCGGAGAAGCGTTCGCCGAAGTAGAGCGTCTGCCACTGGCGGACCATGCCGTCGCCGAGGTTGTTGAGGAGGAGGACCTTGGCGGGGATGTCGTAGGTGGTCATCGTCTCGAGTTCGCCGAGGTTCATGCGGAGGCTGCCGTCGCCGTCGATATCGACGACCACGCGGTCGGGACAGGCGAGCTGGGCGCCGATTGCGGCGGGCAGGCCGAAGCCCATGGTGCNNCACATCTGGTGCTGCCCGACGCCGGTGGCGATGATGGCCTCGCCTTTGGTGAGTTCGCTGAGGCGTTCGATGACGTAGTAGGGCTGGATGGCCTCGGAATCGCGGTCGTAGTTGAACTTGTGGCGCTCTTTGAGCTGGGCGACGTGCTTGTGCCAGGCGGTGAAGTCTTTCTTGAAGTCCTTGCCCGCCTCCATGAGGTCCGTCAGGGCCGTGGCGGCCTGCCCGCAGTGCGCCCATTGGACCGGTTTGACCTTGCCGATCTCGGCGGCGTCGACGTCGATGTGGCCCAGGAACGCGGCGTTCGGGGCGAACTCGTCGACCTTGCCGGCGACGCGATCGTCAAAGCGGGCGCCGATGGCGAGCAGGAAGTCGCAGTCTTCGACGGCGTAGTTGGCGTAGGCGGCGCCGTGCATGCCGAGCATATCGAGGCACAAGGGGTCCCGGGTGTCCATCGCGCCGATGCCCATAAGGGTGGTGACGACGGGGATGCCGAACCGCTTCGAGAAGGCGCGGAGCTCCTCGGCCGCGTTGCCGATGATGATGCCGCCGCCGGCGTAGATGAGCGGACGTTTGGCCTTGCGCAGGTGTTTGAAGAACGTCTTGGCGTCGGCGTCGGAGATGCGCGCGGCGGTCATGGCCGCGAGGCGCTCCTCGTAGCCGCGGAACCGCAGCATGCCGGAGCCTTTGAAGACGCCCTCGTGGTTCTGGACGTCCTTGGGAACGTCGATGACGACGGGGCCGGGCCGGCCGCTGCGGGCGATGGCGAAGGCGGCGCGGACGGTTTCTTCGATGGCGTCGTGGTCCTTGAGCAGAAAGACGTGCTTCGCGCAGGGCGACATGAGGCTGAAGACCGGGGCCTCCTGGAATGCGTCGGAGCCGATGGCGGCGCGGGGGACCTGGCCGCAGATCATGACGACGGGGATCGAGTCGGCCATGGAATCGCGGATGGGGGTGACGCAGTTGGTGGCGCCGGGGCCGGAGGTGACCATGAAGCAGCCGACCTTGCCGCTGGCGCGGGCATAGCCGGCGGCCATGAATCCGGCGCCCTGTTCATTGGCGGGGACCACCAGGCGGATTTGTTCGCTCTCGGGGCGGTCCTGGTTGTGGCGGAAGATGGCGTCGTAGGTCGGCAGGATGGCGCCGCCGCTGTATCCGAAGATCGTGTCGACCCCTTCGTCGGCGAGCACCTGCAGGATCATCTCCGCGCCGGTCATCTTCTTCCCTGCCAAGGGGTGTTTTCCGTGAGATTGGGCGACAGCCATGGGATTCTCCTCGGTGTTGCCGGTTGGACCGGCAAGTGACTGGAATACTCTACAACCCCGCGTCCATGCGCACCCGGTATTATACCGATGGAGATAGAGCGGGGCGGCGCGCAGGTCGTCAGCGGACCGTGCCGGACCGTGAGGGTCCGGAGGTGAGAAAACGGGCGCCGCACCACTGGTTGGAGCAGCGCCCGCGATCATCCGACTTACAGGCCGATAGGGCCTTGTGCGGGGACGCGCTTACTCCGGCTTCTCCGCGTCGTCGCCGGCTTCTTCGGCGGCCGGTTCGGCGGCCGGCGCCTCAGTCGCTTCAGGAGCTTCGGCAGGCGCAGCGGCCTCGGGCGCGGCGGCGTCAGCAGGGGTTTCCTCAGGCGCTGCGGGGGCCTCGGCGGCCTCCGGCGCGGGGGCCTCGGGAGTCGGGGCCTGCTCGGCGCCGGCCATATCGGCCATCATGTCGTTCGCCGCCTGGGTCGGGTCGGCGCCGCCCCGCAGGAGCGACTTGGGCAGGGAGTCGCCCAGGACGTCGCCGATGCTGACCGAGCCGGATGCGCCGCTGACGGAGTACGAAGCCTGGGCTTCGCGGCCCTTGTCGCCGGAGTATCCGCGGATGCTGAGGCCGATCTTGCGGTCGTCTTTCTCTATACTGATGACTTTGGCCCAGACCTTGTCGCCTACGGCGAGCACTTCCTCAGGCCGCTGCACGCGGTCGTCGGAGAGTTCGCTGACGTGGATGAGGCCCTCGACGCCCTCGGCGAGGCGGGCGAACGCGCCGAAGCTGACGAGCTTGGCGATCTCGACCTCGACATGCGAGCCGATGGGGTTGTCGCGAACGACCTTGTCCCATGGATCCGCCTCGAGCTGCTTGAGCCCGACGCTGATCTTCTCGTTGTCGGGGTCGATGCTGAGGATCTTGACGGTGATTTCCTGGTTCTTCTCGAGCACGTCGGAGGGATGGGCGACCTTCTTGGTCCATGACATGTCGCTGACGTGGAGCAACGCGTCGATTCCGTCCTCGATCTCGACGAAGGCGCCGTAGTCGGTCATATTGCGCACGATGCCCTGGACCATGGAGCCCACGGGATAGCGCTGTTCGAGGTCGCGCCAGGGGTTCGGACGCGTCTGCTTGATGCCCAAGGCGATCTTTTCGGCGTCGGGATCGACGTTGAGGATCATAACGTGGACCATCTCGTCGAGGGAGAGGACCTCGCTGGGATGGCGGACGCGGCGCGTCCAGCTCATCTCGCTGACGTGGACCATGCCTTCGATGCCGTCCTCGAGCTGGATGAAGGCGCCGTAGTCGGTCATGCTGACGACGCGGCCCTGCTGGATGCTGCCGATGGCGTAGCGCTCGAGGGCGGTCTTCCAGGGGTTCTCGGACTTCTGCTTGAGGCCGAGGCTGATGCGTTCGGTATTGGGGTCGAAGTTGAGGACCATGACCTCGATGCGGTCGCCGACGGCCACGACCTGGCTGGGGTGCTTGACGCGGCCCCAAGACATGTCTGTGACGTGGAGGAGGCCGTCGATGCCGCCGACGTCGACGAAGGCGCCGAAGTCGGTGATGTTCTTGACCTCGCCGGGGATGATCTGGCCGATCTGGATGGTCTCAAGCAGGCGCTTCTTCTCGTCGGCGCGCTGCTCCTCGAGGAGCTTGCGGCGGCTGACGACGACGTTGCGGCGCCGTTTGGTGAGTTTGATGATCTTGAGGTCCATCTCTTCGCCGATGAAGCGCTCGAGATCGCTGGTGGGGCGCCAAGTGAGCTGGCTGGCGGGCATGAAGGCGTCGATGCCTATGTCGACCTTCAGGCCGCCCTTGACGCGGCGCACGATGCGGCCCTTGATGATGCCGTCCTCTTCGTAGATCCGCTGGATGTGGGTCCAGTTCTTGATCTTGTCGGCCTTGATCTTGGAGAGGATGGGGAGACCGTCGTCGTCCTCGGGATCCTCGATGAAGACATCGAGCTCCTGGCCGGGTTCGAGGTCTTCGGGGCGGCTGAACTCCTCCTTGGGGATGGCGCCTTCGCTCTTGTAGCCGATGTCCACGACGACGTAGTCATCGGTGATCTCGACGATGGAGCCCTTGACGACCTCGCCTTCCTTGAACGACTGCATCGTGCGTTCATACATCGCCTCCATTTCTTCCATGGAGAGATCGGCGAGATCCTCGTCGGGGACATTTGCGGCCGCGTCCGCAACCGCGGGTTGCGAAGTCTGCGCGACTTCCTGGGTGTTGTTGGTTTCCTCGGTCATGGTAATTCCTGCAACCTCCTGTCAGGTGGATTGGCCCGTGCGATCGCACGGACAGTCGGAAATGATAGCATTCAACGCGCGCGCGCGTCAAACGAGTTGCATTCGATGCGGGGCCCGAGTACACTACTTAATTCTCCGTGACGAATCTCGACGGAATTCCCCGTCGCATCCTCGTTTCGCGCAGAGAAGGAGTTGGTTTCCTATGCCCACATACACTTACGAGTGTGCGGAGTGCGGTCACACGGTCGACGTTTTCCACCCGATAAACGCCCAGCCGAAGGTGGTTTGCGAGGCGTGCGGCAGTCGTCGCATGGTGCGCATGTTGGGCACGGGCGCGGGCATCATCTTCAAGGGCTCCGGCTTCTACGAGACCGACTACAAGAAGAACGGCGGTTCGAAGTCGCGTGCCGGGGGTTCTGAAGGCAAGTCGCAGAGCAAAGAGAAGAGCGACAGCGCCGGTGCGTCCTCCTCGTCCGACTCGAGCGGGTCCGGTTCGAGCGGATCCAAGAGCGGCGACGCGCCGACCGGCGGCAAAACCTCCGGCAAATCGGGCGGCGACGCCTGAATCGTCCCGCATCCTGCGCATAGCCGTGCGTTTCGTATCTCGTTCGTCGATTGAAGGCGGGCGCGCAGGGCGGAGAGGACTCCCATGGACACTACGGGCATCAAACAACTGAACGACGCGCACATCATTAACACGTACGGCTCCCGGCTGCTGGCCATCGCGCGGGGCGAAGGCATGCGTTTGTGGGATGCCGAAGGGCGCGAGTATCTGGATTTCTTCGCGGGGATCGCCGTTGTGGCGCTGGGGCACTGCCACCCGCACGTGACCGAGGCGATCCGTCGTCAGGCCGGGACGCTCGTTCACGTATCGAACTTGTACTACACGGAGCCGCAGGCGCGGCTGGCCGAGCGTCTGAGCGCGGCGTGCTTCGCCGATCGCTGGTTCTTCTGCAACTGCGGCGCGACCGCGGCGGAAGCGGCGATCAAGCTGGCGCGACGCTACTGGCATGTACAGGGAACGCCCAGGCCGCACATCATCTCCGCCGAGCAGTCGTTCCATGGGCGGACGATCGCGGCGTTGACGGCCACGGGGCAGCCCAAGTACCACGATGGGTTCGCGCCGATGCTGCCGGGCTTTTCGTATGCGCGTTACAACGACATCGACGCGCTGGCGGCGGCGATCCGGCCTGAGACCGGCGCGGTGATGTTGGAGGCGATCCAGGGCGAGGGCGGGGTGCGCGTGCCGGCGGACGACTATCTGGCCAAGGTGCGGGCGCTGTGCGACGAGCGCGGGCTGCTGCTGATTCTGGACGAGGTGCAGACGGGGCTGGGCCGCANNCGGATATCATGACCCTGGCCAAGGCGTTGGCGAACGGCGTGCCCATGGGCGCGGTCGGATGCACCGAGAAGGTGTCGGAAGGGTTTACGGTGGGCAGCCATGCGTCGACGTTCGGCGGCAACCCGCTGAGTGCGGCGGCGGCGCTGGCGACGTTGGACGTGCTGCTGGCCCCCGGTTTCATCGATCACGTGCAGGAGATGGGCGCGTACCTGATGGCGCGGCTGCGGGAGGTCGCAGCGGGGCGCCCGCAGATCGTTGACCTGCGCGGCAAGGGGCTGATGGTGGGCGTGGAGTTCGCCGATCCGGTGAAGCCGGTTCTGGACGGACTGCTCGAGCGCGGGATCATCGCGGGATCGGCCGGGCCGAACGTGCTGCGTTTCCTGCCGCCGCTGATTGTGGAGCGGCCGGACATTGACCGGGTGGTCGAGGCGCTCGACGCCATACTGTAGTCGGGCGAGAGCAAGCTGAAGAGCGGGACGGTCCCCTTGCAAGGGCTCCCGTCCCGCGTTGTGATCCAGGAGAGCGACCATGTTGACCGACCTGATCTCGTTGGCCGATCTGACCGCCGATCAGATCCTTGCGCTGCTTGATGCGGCTGATGAACTGAAGCGCCTGCAGAAGGCGGGGCGTCCGTACCGGCCGTTGGCGGGGCAGACGCTGGCGATGATTTTCGAGAAGCCCAGCCTGCGCACGCGGGTGACCTTCGAGACGGGCATGGTCCAGCTCGGGGGGCACGCCGTGCTGCTGCAGACGGAGTTGGGCAAGCGGGAATCCGTGCCGGACGTTGCGCGCAATCTCGATCGCTGGGTGGAGGGCATCATGGCCCGCACATTCAGCCACGAGTCGGTGATCGAGTTGGCCGAGAACGCGTCCGTGCCGGTGATCAACGCGTTGACGGACAAGCTGCACCCGTGCCAGATTCTGGCCGATGCGCAGGCGTTGCGGGAGCGCAAGGGCGGCGACTGGTCCGGGATGAAACTGGTGTTCGTGGGCGACGGCAACAACGTGTGCGCGTCGTGGTTCCACTTCGCGGCGCGGATCCCGCTGAACGTGACGCTGGCGTGCCCGCCCGGATATGAACTCGACCCGGAGATCCGCGCGTTGGCGGAGCGGGAAGCCAAGGGCGAGGTGTGCGTGACGCACGACGTCGAGGCCGCGCTCCAGGATGCGGACGCCGTCTATACGGACGTGTGGGCGAGCATGGGCC
>DIWA01000060.1:0-567 GCA_002422525.1 Candidatus Hydrogenedentes bacterium UBA6118 | reverse complement strand
CCGTGTTCATGCACTGCCTGCCGGCGAAGCGCGGTCTCGAAGTGACGGACGAGGTGATCGACAGCCCGCGTTCGATCGCGTTCGATGAAGCGGAGAACCGGCTGCATGCGCAGAAGGCGGTGCTCGTGGCGTTGATGGCGAAGGAGCGTGAGCTTGCGTCCTTCGCCGTGTTTGAATGAGGGCGCCGCGCGGCAGTCAGGACCGCGGCGAGGTTCGGCCGCAGGACGGTGGACCGGGAATAGAGAGGGTTTTGTACCATGGCTGACGTCAAAAAGATCGTGTTGGCATACTCGGGGGGTCTCGACACCTCGATCATTCTGAAATGGCTCCAGGAGACCTACAAGGCCGACGTGGTGGCGTTGATCGTGGATGTCGGCCAGGGCGAAGAGATGGAGCCGGCGCGTCAGAAGGCGGTGGACACGGGGGCGTGCGCGGTGCACGTGGCGGACGTGCGCGAGGAGTTCGTGCGGGACTTTGTGTTTCCGACGATGCAGGCGAACGCGATCTACGAGGGATGCTATCTGTTGGGCACGAGCGTGGCGCGGCCGCTGATCGCCAAGGCGCAGA
>DIWA01000069.1:8097-130104 GCA_002422525.1 Candidatus Hydrogenedentes bacterium UBA6118 | reverse complement strand
CAGGGCCAGGCACGCGAGTCTGTTGTTCACGTGGCCGGGCAGGACCAGGTGGCGGACCAGCAGGCCGCGACGGGCGATGCCGTCATCATCCATCTCCAAGCGGCCCACCTGGTCCAACATTTCGCGGAGCACGCCGGGGATGATCTCGGCGTAATCGGCGGCGGCGGAGTACTTCCGGGCCGGATCGTTGGAGAGGTACTTGATATCCGGCAGGTAGATGTCCACGAGCCCGCGGATCTGCCGCAAGGCGTCGACGGAATCGTAGCCGTTCGAGTTGTAGACGATGGGGATGGCCAGGCCTCGGTCCCGGGCCGCGGCGATAGCGTCGGTCGCCTGGAAGACCACGTGGGAAGGGGAGACCAGGTTGATGTTGTGAGCGCCGCAATCCGCCAGCCGCAACATCTCGGCGGCCAAGCCGTCCGTCGTCAGAGTCGTCATCTGGCCCGGCTGGAAATCCTGGCTGATCTGATGGTTCTGGCAGAAGACGCAGCGAAGATTGCACCCGGCGAAGAAGATCGTCCCGGAGCCCCGCGTTCCCGAGATGGGCGGTTCTTCGCCACGGTGCAGGCCCGCGTAGGAGATCTGCACCTCGGCGGCGATCCGGCAGAACCCCGTCCTGCCTTCAAGCCGGTTGACGCCGCACTTCCGCGGGCAGCATTCGCAGTGCGCCAATTGATCGGTAAATCGCTGATTCATGGTCATAGCGATCATACCACAAAACGCGGAATTTGTTCTCTCCCGCCGCAGGGGAAGCGTGGGAGTCCGTGTCCGTCTGTGTGGGTCCGTGCAAGTCGGTGCCCATTTCCTTCTGCCGACCGGAGGGGATTCCTGTTGCCCCGCGGCCGACAATATTGTAATCTCATCGTGGTGGCCTACAAAATTGTTGGCTCAGGCTTCTGGCATTGATGGAAAAGGCGTACGATGAAGGCAACGTTTGCAACGGAAGTGCAGCTTCTCAGCGATATCGCCAAGGCGTTCGCGGAGTCGCTGAATCTGGAAGAAACCCTCAAGAGCATTCTGATCCTGCTGGACACGCACTTGAAGCTCCATCGCGGGACGATCACGCTGCTGGACCCGGATACCGAGATGATCAACATCAAAGTCGCTCACGGACTCAGCGAGCGGTCCAAGAGCCAGGGCAGCTACAAGGTGGGTGAGGGAATTACCGGGCGGGTCGTGCAGACGGGCGAGGCGATTGTCGTACCGGATATCGCGAAGGACCCGCGATTCCTGCACAAGACCCGGTCGCGCGATACGGAAAACGGCAGGAAGACCGCGTTCTTCTGCGTGCCCATCAAACTGGAGGGGCGGACGGTCGGGACCCTCAGCGTGGATCGACAGGCGGCCCGGACCGACGATTTCGACGCGAGTCTGCGGTTGCTGAACATCATCTCGACGATGGTTGCCCAGGCGATCAAACTCAACAAAATGGTGGAGTCCGAGCGGGCAATGCTCCGCGACGAGAACGTGCGGCTGCGGCGGGAGCTCAAGACCCGGTTCGACGTGCACAACATGGTCGGCACGAGCAACGCGATGCAGGAGGTGTACCGTCTGATCGAGCAGGTGGCCGACAGCAACGCCACCGTACTGATCCGCGGCGAGAGCGGCACCGGCAAGGACCTCGTCGCCCACGCCGTCCACTACAACAGCCTGCGGGCGGACAAGCCGTTCATCAAGGTCAACTGCACGGCCCTGCCCGAAACCCTGCTCGAAAGCGAGTTGTTCGGCCATGAAAAGGGGGCTTTCACCGGGGCAATCGAGCGAAAGCTCGGCCGGTTCGAGCGTGCCCACGGCGGCACGATCTTCCTCGACGAGATCGGCGACATGCGCCAAGAGAGCCAGGCCAAGCTCCTGCGCGTCCTGCAGGACGGCGTCGTCGAGCGCGTCGGCGCCACGCAGGGCCGCCAGGTCGACGTCCGCGTCATCGCCGCCACAAACCGCCCCCTGCGCGAACTCGTCGCTGACGGCGACTTCCGCGAGGACCTGTACTACCGCCTCGACGTGCTCTCCGTCGTCCTGCCGCCGTTGCGCGAACGCATCGAGGACCTGCCGCTGCTGGTCCAGCATTTCCGCGAGAAGCTCGGCGCCCGCATCGGCAAGCCGGCCCCCGCCTTCTCACCGCCCGTTCTCGACGCGATGCGGCGCTACCGCTGGCCCGGCAACGTCCGCGAACTCGAGAACACCCTCGAGCAGATCCTCATCCTGTGCGATCGCGACACGGTCGCCCTCGACGATCTCCCGGACAAGCTCCAGGAGCGCTCGCCCGAGCCCGGCGCGTTCCAGCTTCCCGCCGGCGGGATCGTGCTCGAAGAGGTCGAGCAAGACCTGATCCGCCAGGCGATGGATCGCTCCGGAGGCCGGATAAAAGAAGCGGCGGAACTGCTCGGCCTTACCTACAAGACCCTGCAGTACCGCCTGAAGAAGCACGCCATCGAGCGCAATTAGCCCGCGACCGCTTCAGAACGACGCGACCCGCTCCGCGTCGAGCCGCTCGAGCATGGTCAGCGTCAGCGCCCGCGCCGCGACGTAGTCGTCGATGTGGATCACGCCGACGTGCGCATGGATGTACCGCGTCGGCACGCCCAGCACCACCGAAGGCACGCCCTGGTTCGACAGATGGATCGCCCCGGCGTCCGTGGCCCCCCCGCTCCGCACCGCGACCTGGTGCGGGATCTCCGCCTCCTCCGCCGTCTCAATCGCGAACGCCGTCAACCGCGGATTGCTCAGGCACTTCGGATCGTACACGCGGATCTGCACGCCCCCGCCCAACGCGCCCTGCGATTCCTCGCTCTTGAACCCCGGCGTGTCGTCCGCCGGCGGCGCTTCCAGCACGATGGCCACGTCCGGCGCCGCCAGTCGGCTCGCCGTCGTCGCCCCGCGCATCCCGATCTCCTCCTGCACGCTCCCCGTCGCGTAGATCGTGTTCGGATGCCCCTCGATCCGCTCCGTCGCCTCGATGCACAGCGCGCAGCCCAAGCGGTTGTCGAACGCCTTGTTCATCAGCAGCTTGTCGTTCGCCATCCGCGCGAATCCGCCCGCCGGCGCCGCCCACGACCCGATGCGGACGCCCCACGACTCGGCCTCCTCCCGACTCGAAGCGCCGATGTCGATGAACAGGTCCGTCGGTTTCCGCACCCGTTTCCGTTCCGCCTCCGGCAGGAAATGCGGCGGCGTCGACCCGATCACCCCGGGCAGCTTGCGGTCGCCCGCCGCCACCCGCACCCGTTGCGCGGGCAGCACGTGGCCCCACCATCCGCCCAGCGGCAGAAACTTCAGGAAGCCGTTCGGCAGGATGTGCTGGATCAGGAAACCGACTTCATCCAGGTGACAGTCCAGCATCACCCGCGGCGTCTCCGAACGTCCGCGTTTCACGCAGACCACGCTCCCCGTCCGGTCGCGCACGATCTCGCCATGAGACGCCAGCCGTTCGCAGAAGATCGCCCGCACCTCGTCCTCGAACCCCGGCACGCCGTCGGCGTCCGTCAACTGCTGCAGCAGCGCGATCGCGTCGTCGTACTCCGCCATCCGCCGATCTCCTCCTGCCTCGCGCGTCTCGCCATCCGCTCGCGGAACGCCTTTCGCGTCTCCCTAGCCTGAAGCCGCCATCCCTGCGTCGCCCGCTTCCGCGACACGCTCCTGCGCCCGGGGCGCGGCGCCGCCCATCTCGATATACCGCCGATAGTGCGCCGCGGCCGCATCGTACTGCTCCTGCGCATACGCCACGTCGCCCCGGAGCAACTCGAACAACGCGATATCCGGTCGCGCCGCCTGCACCTTGTCCAAGAAGGCCGTCGCGTTCTCGAACTCGCTCCAGCCCAGGTACATGTCCACCAGGTTCCCGGCGATGTCCCGCAGGTAATACCGCGACCCGAGCTCGTTCGGATCGATCTCCAGCGCCGCCAGGAAGCCGTCCGCCGTCTCCGCGCTCAACATCCCCCCGCGGTACGCCAGCAGCCCGCGCAGGTACTCCCGCTTCGCCCGCGCACGCAAAGCGATCCGCGCGCGGGCTTCTTCCGCCGCCGCCGCATCCAGCCCGCTGAAGTCCACGTACGGCGTCGGGTCTTCCAACAAACCCTGCAACTGCACCAGGCTCGGCACGACGTCCCGCGCGTTCATGTGCTTGGGCGCCTCGAACTCCGCCCACGGTCGGTCGTCCCGCATGATCCGCGCCGACCCCGCGAACTGATCCACGCCTTCCTTGCCCATCACGAACTGCCCGATCACCTCGTCCACATCATCCAGCTCGACCCGCGCCAACGAGGCCTTCAACCCCGGATCGCTCAGCCGCTCAGCCGCCCGCGCATAGTCGATGCGGATGGGCTTTTCCGACCCCAGGAAGAAGAGATCCGCGTTCACATACCACACCGCGTACTCCGGGAAAACGTCCGTGAACGTCCTTGCCAGCGAGCGCACGATCTCCGGCGTCAGGCTGTGCAGCGGGATCCATTGCGACACCACCCCGCCCGCGTTCAGCCGCGACCGGCACAGCTCGTAGTACTCCCGCGTGTAGAACGTCGACACCCCGGACAACGCCAGCGGCATCGGCTCGAAGGTGATCAGATCGTACGTACGCGTCGTCGTCAGCAAGTAGTTCCGCCCATCGTCCACATGGAACGTCACGCGCGGGTTGTCCATCACATCCAGGTTGTCCTCCGCGAAGAACCGCGCCGCGTCCAGCACCTCCGGCGAGATCTCCACCGCGTCCAGCCGATCGAACTCGTGCAGCGCCAACGTCCCGCACGTTATCCCCGACCCGAAGCACATCAGCAGGCCTTCGCGCATGGGACGATCGAGCAACAGCGGCAGCGCGGCCTGGAACCGGTTCATCTTCACGCCCTGCTCGATCGACGCCGTCGCCTGCACGCCGTTGATCCACAGCACCCGCTCCGTATGCACGCCTTCGCCCGGCTCCTCCGTCACGGCGACCGTCCCCTCGGTCCCCTCGACAAAGTGGATCAGCTCGTTGTCCGGCGGGATGTCGCGTTCCGTCAGCGTCAGGCCGACATGCGGCATCCGCGCCGGCCCCTGCATCACGACAAGCGCCAGCGCGGCCGCCGCCGGAATGAGGAACACGTACCGCCGCGAGCCGAGGATCAACAGGACGCCGGCCGTCGCGGGAATCGCCCCCAACGCCAGGATGCCCATGTGCGTGCCGAGCAGCGGAATGACCACGAAGCCGCCCGCCAACGCCCCGACCGTGCCGCCGAAGGTGTTCAAGGCGTAGAGTAAGCCCACATCGCGCCCAATCCGGCCGCG
Source organism: Candidatus Hydrogenedentes bacterium UBA6118 (assembly GCA_002422525.1). GTDB lineage: Bacteria > Hydrogenedentota > Hydrogenedentia > Hydrogenedentales > SLHB01 > UBA6118. The sequence goes on along the minus strand of DIWA01000069.1, from coordinate 124,848 downwards.
GAACCCCGCGACCGCCTTCACCGCGAAGGGGAACCCCGCCCCGAGAAGGAAAGTCGGCGCAAGCAGCACGGCGAACGACACGATGAACTTGACCCGCAGCAGCGCCTCCCACGAGCGGCTCGTGTCGAAGCTCAGGCTTTCGTACATGTCCGGCGACCGCGCGATCAGCCACAGCGTCGCGATGCAGGCGAACCCCGCGAGCGCCTGCACCATCCCGAACCACGCGACGTGCCGCCGCGTGCGGTCCGCGATCAGCGTCGCCGCCGTGCTCCCCAGCGCGAGACCGCACAGGAGCGACGCCAGCATCGTCGTGTACGCGTACGTCGTGCCCGTGAACACGATCGTGAGCAAGCGCGTCCACAAAACCTCCAGCGCGATCGAGCAGAACCCCGACAGCGCGAATGCCGCGTACACCCCCGCGATCAACGCCCCGGACGGCGGAGCCTCCGCCGGATCCTTCGCCGCCCGCGCGGGCGCCGCCGCCGCGCGCTCCGACGCCGTCGCATCCAGACCCCGTTCCCGCCGCGCGCTCAGCAGCATCGCCAGCACGCCCACAAACGCGTTCGCCGCGCCGCCGATCAGCGTCGTCCGCGTGTATCCAAATTGCGCCAGCAGCACGAACCCCGCCAGGGCGCATCCCGCCACCGCGCCGAACGTGTTCACGCTGTACAACGCCCCGACCCGCAGCCCAGCCGCGCGCCGGTCCCGCGCCACGTAGCGCGTCAGCAGGGGCAACGTCGCCCCCATCATCGTCACCGGCACAATCAGGAACGCCGTGGCCAGCGCCGCGCGCAGCCCCACCCCGGCCGCGCGGTTCATCGCCGTCGCCCGCAGCAACCCGACAACGACGCCCTCGCCCCACATCACCAGTAGGATGAACACGACCGCCCAAATCGCGATGATGACCTCGAACAGGCCGTACAGGAACAGCGGGCGCTGCGTACGGCTCGCCAGCCGCGCCCCCCACAGGCTGCCCAGGCCCATGCCCAGGAAGAAGATGAACAGGACCGTGCCGACCGCATACGACGTCGTGCCGAACAGCAGCACGAGCTTGCGCGTCCACACCACCTGATACAGCAACCCGCAGCCGCCGGATACGAAAAAAAACGCCAGCACAGCGGCGGAGGACAGGCCCGACCGCCGCGGCGCGCCCCGCGATACGGAAGAAGTGCTTACACTAGACATGCGACGATACTACCCATCCCCTACGGCGCGAACCAGTCAATCCCCGTCCGGTTCGCAACGAATTCCACGGACTCCTTCGCGACACGCGAGGGCGTCACGACGTCCCACGGGGCATCCCATGCGGCCCCAAGTCGCCGAGCTCATACCGTACCAGAACCGCGCCAAGCATCGCAGCGACCTCCGACCGGAACGTCAGCGCCCCGAACGACGTCCAGTGCGCCCCCCGCGCCCGCAGCGCCCCCACCTCCTCCTCCGCGAAGTCGCCCTCGGGCCCCACGACCAGCGCCGCCGTCCCCCCCGGCGCGATCCCGCTCAGCGCCTCGGACATCGGCTCCGGCATCACGTCCTGCGCCGCCGCCAGAACGCGCGACGCGTCAGGAAGCCCGTCCAGCGCCTCCTCGAGCGAAGCCGCCGCGCTGAACATCGGCAGCCGGCTGCGTCCGCACTGCTTGCACACCTCCACGGCGATGCGCGTCCACTTCTCCACGGCCTCGCGCGGTGCGCGCTCGCTTCGACGGGCCCGGTAGAACCGGAACGCGTCCACGCCGAACTCGGTCCCCCGCCGGATCAGCTCCTCGACCGCCTTGTCCCGATGCAGCCACGCCTGCACCAGCTCCACGCGCGTCGTCGGCGCCGGGCGGTGTTCCACGGACGCGATCGCCGCGCGCACGACGCCGCCCCGCGCCTCGGTCACCGTCGCCGTCGCCTCGCACCCCCGCCCATCAAACAGCGCGATCACGTCGCCCGCTCTCACACGCACCACCCGCACGGCATGGTGCGCCTCCTCCGGCGACAGATCACAATCACCCGACTCCGGCAGCCCCTCGCCTACGTAGAAGCGGTGCAGATGCGCCATCCGCGTTCCCCCGAGATCCCTCAGGCCAATGCCCCCGAGACCCGGTTCAGTCCACCGCCGCCAGCGCCGCCAACGCGGCATCGTGCATCGGGCCGGACGTCGCCAGCACCCCTTCGTTGTGGAACAGGCGCTTGCCCGCCGTGAAATCGAGCGGCTTCCCGTGCAGATCCGTAATCCGGCCGCCCGCCTCCTCCAGCACCAGCGAGCCCGCCGCCTGGTCCCAGATGCACTCGCGGTAGTCCGGCTGGCGACTCGACAGCAGGCGGAACAGCAGCTCGCCCTCGCCCGCCGCCAACACGGCGTACTTCGCCTGGCTGTCCATACGCACCGGCTCGGCCTTCGCGCCCAGATGCATCAGCACCCGGTCCAACCGCGTCACGTTCGTGTGGCCCGACTCCACCGACCGCACCGTCCGCGCCGCGGCGACGTCGGTCTGCGTCGACACCTGCAGTCGCTTGAAGCCGTCGCCCTCGAGCGGAGCCGCCCACGTGCCCTCGCCGCGCGCCGCGATCACCAGCGTGCCCGGGCCGCCCGGCTCCGGCCGCCGCGCATCCGTCAGGTTCGGACACGCCAGTCCGCCCAGCACCACCCGCCCGTCTTCGACCAACGCCAGCGCGATCGCGTACTGCTCGCCGCGCAGAAACCCCTTGGTTCCGTCGATCGGGTCCAGCACCCAGTACCGTCCCGCCGGCTCGCCGTTGCCGTGATCGATCCACGCGCACACTCGCTCCGCATCCGCCTCGGGGGCCCAGCGGCGCACGAACGACACGATCTGGTCCAGCACCGTACGCTGCGCCGGCTCCCGCAGGGCCTCGGCGTCCTCTTCCGCCACCAACGGCGTGTCCGGACAGGCGGCGATCAAGGCCCGGGCGACCAGCGCCTGCACGGCGAAATCGGCCACCGTCACCGGCGATCGGTCTTCCTTGGTGAGCGCATGCGCCGCCAACTCGTTCTGTACGGCGCGCGCGAGCAATCCGGCGCTGCGCAACGCCCCGATGACGAACGGCGCCTCGGCGCGCTGAAGGGGGTATGACATGATGGTTCTCCTCGCGGCGCGAGTATCACGCGGCATTCGGGCACACGATATGCCTGCTCGCGGGGGGCGGTGTCAACTCATCCATGCCGGGAAGATCCGTCATCGCGCTTGCGTTTCCTCGGCGCGAGGCGGTATAATCACGTATCGTTACGTAGAGAGACGCCATGTTCAATTCGATGCATAGCAGCCTGCTTCTCCCACTCCTCCTACTGGAGGATAGCCGGCCCGTTATGCCTCGAATTCTTTAGCTTACTCCCCCAAAACGGGGTTGCTTCCAGAGGCCGCGGGCCGAATCCGCGGTCTCTTTTTTTGTGTCTGCACGCATACCACCGCGCCCCTGAACAAGCGCGGTTACCGACGCCGGCTTAGCCGCCCGCGCCGACGTACGAGAGGAGGTGGTGTCACATGGACGCGGGGCTCGATGGCCTGAAGTCCGCTCGCTGGCGCTCGGCGATCTGCACCTTTCACGCAACAGATCCCGAACAACCTGATCCAGGAGCTGAACAATGGAACGCACTGTCCGTATATTCGACACCACCCTGCGCGACGGCGAGCAGACGCCCGGCGTGCACTTCACCCCTGACTGCAAGGTCGACACCGCCGAGCGCCTCGCCGCCTTCGGCGTAGCCGCCATCGAGGCGGGATTCCCCGTCTCCTCGCCCGGCGACGCCGAGGCCGTGCGTCGCGTGGCCCAAGCGGTCCGCGGCGTGGAGGTCGTCGCGCTGGCCCGTTGCCGCGCGCGGGACATCGACGCCGCCGCGGACGCGGTCGCCCCCGCCGAGCATCCCGTCATCCACGTCTTCCTCGCGACCTCCGACATCCATCTGCGCGACAAGCTGAGCATGACCCGCGCCGAGGCCGTCCGCGTCATCGGCGAGATGGTCCGCTACGCGCGTAACCGCTCCGCCGATGTCGAGTTCTCCGCCGAGGACGCCGCGCGCACCGACCCGATCTTCCTGAAGCAGTGCTTCGCCACGGCCATCGACGCCGGAGCGAACCGCGTGAACGCGCCGGACACCGTGGGCTGCATGACGCCCCGCGAATATGGCGCGCTGATCGGCGACGTCGTGCGTTTCGTCGGTCCGGACGTCATCGTGTCCGCCCACTGTCACGACGACATGGGCATGGCCGTCGCCAACACCGTCGCGGCCGTCGAGGCGGGCGCGCGCCAGGTCGAGGTCACCGTCAACGGCATCGGCGAACGCGCCGGCAACGCGGCCGTCGAAGCCGTGGCCGTCGCGCTCGAACTCAAGGGCATCGCGCACACCGGCGTCGATCTCGCCCAGATCACCGACCTGTCCGCCCACGTCGCCCGTGTCAGCGGCGTGCCCGTCGCGCCGAACCGCGCCGTCGTCAGCGACGACCAGGTCCGCGGGATCATCCAGCAGGTCGCCGGCCCGTCGGCCGCCGCGCGGCCGCACTGACCCGAAACGCGCAACGGCCGGTCCCTTCCGCACTCGAGGAAGGGACCGGCCGCATATTCCGCAAAGGGGAGGCGTCTCCCCGTCGCGTCACTCCACGACGATGTCTTGCGGCGCGGCCACGTGCCGCACTTCCGGGTTGTAGTAGGCGTACACCGACGACTCCGGCGTCTTCGCCCGCAGCGGGAACTTGGCCCGCAGTTGGTACTGCAGCTCGACCTCGGCGTTCGGCGCCAGCTCCTCGAAGTAGAGGATGATCTGGCGGCCCGTCAGCTCGTACTTCTGCACGGTCCCCGCCGTCACCAGCGCATCGAGGTCCGGCGTCACCACCTGGAATCCCGGCGGGATGCCCAGGTCCACGATCACCATCTGCGCCGCGTGCGGCCGGTTATTCCGCACCGTCGCGGTCGCCTGTGCGATGTCGTCCACGGCCAGCTCCGTCTTGTCATACGCGACGTCGATCGTCATCGGTTCGTCGCCCGGAACCGGCAGGCTCCACGGCACGTAGTGGCGGCCGACGATCTGATAGAGCATCGACCCCTCGCCCTCGATGTCGAGCGTCACCGTGTTCACGCCGTCCGCCAGCTTGCCGCGCAGGTCCGCCAGCCGCATCACGTCGCTGTCTTCCGGCGTCACGCGGAACTTCTCGACCGCCTCGCCGTTGAGCGCCACCGTGATGGTCGCGTCCACCTCTTCGGTGCGGCTGCCCAGCGAGAGCATCAGCGCCTTGAGCGCCAGGATCGTCCCCTGCGTCGAGCCCCAGTGGCCCTGCGGCCCCTTCTTGCGGATCAGCCACGTCAGCGCCTTGCCCGTGGTCTCGGGCGACCGCTCGGCCTGCAACAACGCCAGCGTCGCCAGCGCCGTCGCCTCCACGTCCGCCGCGTCGCCCGTCGTGAAGGTCACCGTCGCCGCACCCTTCCAGTGCACGGTCTCGCCTTCCTCGACGCGCATGCCATACAGCTTGTCCAGCGCCTGCCGCGTCACGGCGTCGTTCCGATCGGCCGCGACCAGCGCGTTCGCCGCGATCGCCAGCGTGTAGGCGTCGTCGGCCTCCTGCCAGTGCGCCTTGACGTAGTCCAGCGCCTGCGCAAGCTCGCTCGTCGGCCGTCCCGTCGACAGCAGCGCCTCGGCGATATACGCCGTCACGAGCAACTGGCTGTTCTGGATGCCGGTCCACGACTCCGCGTGCAGGTAGTTCTCATCCGGCGTCCAACTGCCGTCGCTCTCGCGCCGGTCGAGCAGCCACGCCGCCGTGCGCGTGAGGACATTCGGATCGACCTCATGCACCTCGGCCATGTCCGCGAACTGCTTCAGCCCGAACGCCGTCAGCACCTTGTTGGCCGGCGCGTCGCCGAACCACGAGAACCCGCCGCCATCCACTTCATACGACAGCAGCCGCTGATAGCCCGCGTTGATGTACCCTTCGGCGGTCATCTGCGTCTCGGGGTTGATCTGCTCCGTCGCCTTCAGATACTGCACGATCAGCACGTTCGGATACGTCACCGAGCTGGTCTGCTCGAAACACCCGAACGGCATCTGCAGCATGCTGTCGAGCCCATCCACGATCTGGCTGAACACGCCGGGGTAGATCCGCACGAGGATCGTGCTCGCCCCGGGGATCGCATCCGGCGGCAGCGTCACGGCGTGCTCGACCCGCTGCGTCAGCCGATCGCTCACGGTCACGTTCCGCTCCTCGCCGTTCGGCCGCACCTCGATGCTGCGGCGGATCGCGTCGTTCATCTGCGACCCGTACGCGAACACGGTCAACTGATGCTTGCCCAGCTCCTTCACCTCGATCGGGAAGTAGATCGCCCGCACCTCCTCCGGCTGCAGATTGAGCGTCTGCTCCGCCGCGCCGTCCAGCGCGAACCACGGGGCCTCCTCGAACTGCAACCGTACGTCCTGCGGCCCGTCCAGGTAGTTGTACACCACCACCGGAATCGACACGCGGTCGCCCTGCGTCAGCGACACCGGCAGATCGATGTCCACGAAGAAATCCTGGAACACCCGCAGCGGCGTCTCCTTGCTGCCCAGCGCGCCCGTCGCCGAAGACGCCATGGCCGTCATGCGCCAGGTCGTGATGCTGTCGGCGATGTCGAGCGTGAGCGACGCCCGGCCGGACGCATCCGCGATCAGCGCCGGCTCGAACAGCAGCGTCTCCGGGAAGTACTCCCTGATCCGCGGGGGTTCGGGCCCGGCCGCCTTGCCGTCCATCACGGCCGCCTCCGCGGACAGCAGCATCGGCTCCGCCGCGGGCGCGGCCTCCGGCACGGCCATGTCCATCGCGACCGCCCGCTCTTCCATCGCGAAGAACCGTTCGTTCTCCGCCCCGCCGCCGCCGAATCCGCCCATGCCGCCCATCATGCCGGCGGCCACGCCGCCGCGGCGCATGCCGCCTCTGCCGAACGCGAGCCGTTCCCGGCCCCACGCCGTCTCGGGCGAGATGTCGTCGGCCGTGCCCTTCACGCCGTCCGGACCGTAGCTCAGCATCGTGAACCAGCCCGTGTCGCGCAGCCGCGTGAAGTCGAACTCATACGGATTGCCCCAGGGATCATCGAGATCGTTCTGCCGCAGCAGCTTCCGCCGCAGCAGGTCGCGGATCACGTCCCCCGTCGGCATCTGGCGACGCGACTCGGCGTACTTCTGGATCGCGCGCATCACCCGCTCGAAGTCGGCCCGATAGGCCTCCGCGATCGCCTCATCCGCCTGGGCCGCCCGCTCGGCGAACGTGCTCAGCCGCACCGGCGGCGCCGGGGGCTCCGGCGCGGACGCCAGCAACACCTCGGCGGCGCGCTGCTGATTCGGCGCCCACGCGCCCGGAACCGTCTCGCCCTCACGAACGGGTCGGTCCATCGGGACCGGGTCCGTGATGATGTCCTCGATCCTGTAGCCGTGGATCTCGTACCGCGGCTTCATGATCTCCTGCTCAAGCGTGAAGTACACCTTCTCGAGCCCGGGGTGAATCTCCTGCAGCGCGAACACGCTCTCGTCCACGATCGCCAGGCCGATCGCCCCGGCCGTCGGCGCGCCCGCCCGGTCCGTCAGCGAAAACGCCAGCTCCGCCTGCGACCCGGGCAGGTACGTGTTCCGGTCCAGCTCCACCGCGATCTGCAGCGCATCGGCGGGGTTGATGTACAGCAGGCGCGCATCGCGCACGATGTCCGTCGAACCCGTGAACACATACGCCTGCAACGCCGCGCTGCCCGACATGCTCGCGTCCACGTCCAGCTCGAGCCGCGCCTTGCCGCCCGAGATCTCCGCCGCCCGCGTCATCACCGTCTGGCCTTCGCGGATCATGTCGAAGTACACCGTGCCGCGCTGCTTCGTCGTGAACGCCTCCGCGACCAGCGTGTCTCCAGGCTGATACAGCGCGCGATCCGTGCGCAGCAGCAAGGCGACCTCGCCGCCGGCGTTGCTCAGTTCCACCTCGGCGTCCGCCGACCGGCCCTGGTTGTCGCGCGCCGCGACGAACAGCGTAATGGGCCCAGAGTCCGCCTTCACCCACGCCGTGGCCGTGCCGACCTCGTCCGTACGCGTGTCAGTCCGGGCCTTATCGACGCCGATTCCGTTGATGTCCACCTCCGCGTTCACCGCGGGGCTGCCGTCCGGATACGCCACCAGCACGAACACCCGGTTGTCGAGTCCGGGCGCGAGGGTCCCGCCTTCGGGCACGGCGTGGATGAGCAGCGGCTCCTCGACGACCGGCGTCATCGTCACCTTGTCTTCGCGATGGTCCGCCGTGTCGATCACCGCGACCTCGAGCCGCACCGACGCCTGCCCCTGTTCGATCGGCGTTCCCGCGAAGTACGCCGGCAACGGCAGCTCGAACTCCCAGTGTCCGGAGGCGTCCAGCTCGCCCGTCAGCTCGGCGAAGGTCTCGAACCCGATCTCGAACTTCGACGCGACGACCTCGACCTTGGCCCCGGCCACCGGTTTGCCGAAGAAGTAGTCGGCCTGCACGTCCGCCTTCAGCGTCTCGCCGGGCGTGTAGTACGCGCGCTCGGGCGTCACCTCGACCTCGAACTTCGGCAGCACATACCGCTCGACGGTCACCTGCTTCTCGGTCGTGGTCTCGCCGAGCAGGGCCCGCACGATGTACGGCCCCTGGTTCACCTCATGCGCGAGCGCGAACTCGGCCGATCCGATGCCGTAGATATCCGTCTCGATCGGCTTCTTGAACACCTTGTTGCCCTTCGAGTCCATCACCTCGAACAGCAACGGCTGCGTCGCCTCGGGCTTCAGGTCGCCCGCGCGCAGGCACAGCGCCCGCATCTCGATCGTCTGGCCGGGCTGATACAGCGGCTTGTCCGTCGTCAGCAGGATCTTGCTCCGACGCGCCACGGTGACCGGCACGGACACCTTGTCCTCGCCCAGCCCCGCCGCGGCGACGGTCACCTCGATCTCGCCCCCGCCCGACGCTTCCTCCGGCACGGTGAACTGCGCATCCAGGCTGCCGTCCGCCCCGATCGCGCCGGTATGCAACACGTACTCGCGCGCCTCGCCGCGCAGCTTCACCGTCACCGCGGCGCCTTCCGCGGCCTCGCCCGTCGCCGCGTTCACGGCCACAAGCCGCAAACTCGCCGGCGCGCCCGCAAGCAGTTGCGAGTACGTCACGACTCGCGTGTCCAGTTGCGCAAGCGCATGCACCAGGCTGCGCGAACCCGACTCGCGCTGCCCCGGCCCGACCAGCTCGTACTTCAGCACATACTTCGGGGCCAGCGAGACGTCCAGCAGCCCGTCCAGCCGCACGACGCCGCGCGTCTCGCCCGGCTGCAGATGCACGCGTTCCGTCGCGCGCATCAGGCTGGACCCCTCGAGATCCGTGATCTCTACCTGGAGCTGCCGGGCCTGCACCCGGTCCGTCGGGTTCGTGATCCGGTACGCGACCTCGAGCCCGCCCGTCACCTGCCGCGCTTCCAGCGCATCCCGTTCCAATCGCGGCATGTCCAGGTCCGCGGCGTGGGTTGGGGGCGGCCATGTGGATGCGGTCACCAGCGCCGCCAGCAACACGACCGCCGCCGCCGCGATCGCGACCGCCGGTTCGACCTTCGATATCGACTGCATGAGACGATCTCCTGTCGGTTGTCCACGGGTTCCATCATACACCCGTCCCCTTGGACCCCGATTCGGCAGTTGGGTTCGCTCGGTCCGCCGGTGTACGCTCTACGCAATCGCAGTCACGCCCGACTCGGGCGTATCGTATAAGGAGCTATCACGATGTCGTATGCCCCCGCCATCCTCGCCTTCGCCGGCAGCGCCCGCGAGGCCTCCCTCAACAAGAAGCTCGTCGCCCTCGCCGCCGACGCCGCCCGCCAGGCCGGCGCCTCCGTCGATCTCATCGACCTGCGCGACTACCCCATGCCGCTGTACGACGGGGACTTGCAGGAGAAGGAGGGGATACCGGAACAGGCGAAGCGGTTGCGCGAGACCATCGCGGCCCACGACGGCCTGCTGATCGCCTCCCCGGAGTACAACAGCGCCTACGCGCCCCTGTTGAAGAACGCGATCGACTGGACGTCGCGGCCCGACGGCGACGTGCCCATGCTCGCGTGCTGGCGCGACAAGACCGCGGGGATCATGGCCGCGTCGCCGAGCGTCCTGGGAGGCATGCGCGGGCTCGTACACCTCCGGGCGCTGCTCGGCGCCATCGGCGTCCTCGTCCTGCCCGAGCAGGTCACGATCCCCTACGCCGACGCCCAGTTCGACGATGCCGGCCGGCTGACCGACCCCGAGCTGCAGACCGCCGTCGAGAACCTGGCCCAGCGCCTGACCGACGTCGTCCGCCGCCTCTACGCCTGACGCCGACGCGGCGAGCCGCGCGCCAACCGCGGCGGGTCCTCCGCTCCATCCAGTCCGCAAGCCTATGCCCACTCCCGAGCGGACGCCGCGCATCCCGCCGAACCGTTGGGAGCGACCCCGTCGGTTATGCTATCACTACAGGCGCACAGGCCGCCGCGCCGGGCGCGCCCGGCGCAACGAAAGGAACCCCCATGCGTATAACGAGTCACGGCGCCGCCCGAGGCGTCACGGGCAGCAAGCATCTGATCGAGATCAACGGCAAACGCATCCTGTTCGACTGCGGCATGTTCCAGGGCCACCGCAAAGAGGCCGCCGAGAGGAACCAGACGCTCCCCTTCTCCGTGAACGATATCGATGCGGTCGTTCTAAGCCACGCCCATATCGATCACAGCGGCATTCTGCCCATGCTCGCGCGCAAGGGCTATGAAGGCAAGGTCTTCACCACCCCCGCCAGCCGCGACCTCTGCGCCGTCATGCTCCTCGACAGCGCCAACATCCAGGAGCGCGACGCGAGCTGGCTGTCCAAGCGCCGGCAGACCTTCGTCCCGCCGATCTACACCGACATTCACGTCCGCGAGATCATGCGCCGGTTCATCTCCATCCCCTACGACGTCTCCTTCGACATCCTCCCGGGCATCCGGCTGACCTTCAAAGACGCCGGCCACGTGCTCGGATCCGCCATATGTCTGCTCGAATTCGAAGAGAACGGCAAGCAACGTCGCTTCATCTACTCCGGCGACATCGGCCGAAAGAACGCCGCCATCCTGCGCGACCCATGGGAGCCGGAAGAGGCCGACGTCGTCATCATGGAGAGCACCTACGGCAACCGCGACCACGACTCCATCGAGACCCTGGACGCCAAGCTCGAGGACATCATCAAACGCACCCACGCCCGCGGCGGCAAGATCATCGTACCCACGTTCGCCCTCGAACGCGCCCAGGAGTTCATCGTCGCCCTGAAGCGCCTCGAGATGGCTAACCGCATCCCCTCCTTGCCCGTCTACGTCGACAGCCCGCTCACCGTGAACATCACGGAGGTGTTCCGGCTGCATACGGATCTGTTTGACGAAGACATGCGCAAACTCATGGAGGACGCGGCCGATCCGTTCGAGCTGCAGCATATCCAGTACATCCGCGGCGTCGAGCAGTCCAAGAAGCTGAACACCATCGATCACCCCGTGATCATCCTGTCGGCGGCGGGCATGTGCGAGCATGGCCGCATCCTCCATCACCTCCGCAACAACTGCGAGGACGAGCGCAACACGATCCTGATCATCGGCTTCCAGGCCAGACACACCCTGGGCCGCCGGATCGTCGAACGCGAACCGCGCATCCGGATCTTCGGCGTCGAGCACGACCTGCGCGCAGAGGTCAGGAAGCTCAATGCCTTGAGCGCGCACGCCGGTCGCAGCGAGCTGATCGAGTTCGGCGCGCGCCTGAAGAACGCCGCCGAGCGCATCCTCCTGGTCCACGGCGAGGACGAAGCCCTCACCGCGCTTCAGGAGGGCCTGGCGGAGCAGGGCTGCACGCAGACGCTGATCCAGGAGGAGGGCAAGACGGTCGAGTTCTGAGCCGCCCACGCTCGAAGAGAGGAGGATCATGGCCCGCGTAACCGTGCTGACCGGCGCGCCCTGGTCGGATCGGCAATCCCGCATCGACGCCCTTACGGCCGAGCGCCTGCCGCGCGCGCGCCTCGTCGTGCCCAGCCAGGCGTACGCCCGCGTCCGCGCCGAACAGCTCCTGCGGCGCTCCGAAATCCCCGGCCTGTGGGGCGAAGTCGTCGTCGGTTTCACCCGGCTCGCCCAGCTCATCCTCGAGAACGCCGGCTTCAGCGCCGACCCGCTCGACGAGCTCGACCGGACGCTCACCATGCAGCGCGCCCTGACCGGCATCGCCGCCGACCCCGCCCGGCGCGACGCGCTCGACCCCATCCCGCAAGAGGGGCGGGGCGACGGCCTTGTCCGCCACCTGCTCAGCGTCATCGAAGGGCTCAAGCAGGCGGCCGTCGAGCCGGACGCATACCGCCGACGCGTCGCCCGCCGCGCGCATCCCAGCCGCTTCGACCGCCTCGTGGCCGAGGTCTACGACGCCTACCAGTCGCTCCTGATCAGCGACGGCGCCTACGACCGCATCGGCCTCTACTGGCAGGCCGAGCTGCTCTGTCGCCAGGGACGCCCCGCCTGGCTGCGCGACGTCGACTTCCTCGCGTTCGACGGATTCGACGACTTCACGCCTTCGGAGCTCCGCCTCCTCGAAAGCCTCGCGAACGTCTCCGACGAGGTCGTGATCGGCGTTCCCTGCGACCTAGAGCCGGAGCATGGCGACCTCTTCGCGCTGCAGAGGGCCACCGTCAACACGCTCATCGCGCGCCTCCACGCCGAACATGCCGCGGCCGACGCCGCGCCCCCCGTCACGACCGTCGGCTACGCGGCGCAGCGCCTGCTCCATCGCGACGACGCGTCGGCCGTCCCCGACCTCCCGTCCAACTTGCGCGTCCAACCCTGCGGCGGCGGATCGCAGCAGATCGAATGGGTCGCGCGCGAGGTCAAGACGCTCCTGCTCGACGGCGTCCGCCCGGACGACATTGCCATCGTCGCGCGCGATATCGTCTCCGGCGCCCCCGCGCTCCGAGCCTGCTTCGCCCGCATCGGCGCGCCCCTCCGCCTCCACGCCCGCCCGCGCCTGACCGAAAGCGGCGTCTGCACCCTCATCCTCACCGCCATCGAGGCGACGGACCGCTGGCCGCGCGACGACATCGCGGACCTCCTCGCCCACCCCTGGCTCCAACTCGGCCAATCGCCCTCCGTTCCGTCCGCCGGAACGCTCGCGCACATCGCCGAGGTGCGCGGAGGCCTCGCGGACTGGTCCGCCTCCCTCGACCGGCTGTGCAGCGGCCTCAACGCAGACCGCGTCCCCTGGGAGCTGCGCGACTACCGCCGTCTGCCGGACATCGCGACGCAGGCCGAGCGCCTGCGCGCGCGGCTCGTCGCACTCGTCACGGAAGCCGAACAGCTCCCCCCCCGCGCCCCGATGGCCGATATGGCCGCCGCCGTCGACCGGTTCGCCGCCGCCCTCGGTCTTCGCGAGGGCTTGCGCCAAGCCCCGCCCGACATCGCCGCGTGGGAGTCTGCCGCGCTCGACGCCTTCCTCAATCTCCTCGGCCGCCTGAGCCGCGGCATTCCGGGCGAGGCGGAGCCGCTGACCAGAACCGATCTTCCAACGTTCCTGCGCGCCGCCATGCGCACACAGGAGTTCGACCCGCCGACCGCGCCGGGCGTCGCCTGCATGGACCTCGAGCGCGCCCGCAACCTCCGCTTCGACCACGTCTTCCTCATCGATGCGAACGAGGGCGCGCTCCCGCGCGCGCCGCGGATCAACGCCATCTATTCGGAAGACGACCTGCAAGACCTCGAACGCCAGGGCGTCGCGATCGAGACCCGCCGACACCGCGCCCAACGCGAACTCGTGCTGTTCCACCGCGTCCTGTGCATGGCGCGGAAATCCCTCACCATCACCTGGCGCAACGCGACCTCGGACGGCAAGGAACTGCGGCGGAGTCCCTACCTGATCGACCTGATCGCGCTGCTCTCCCCGGACACCGAGGCGGCCCCCCCGCGCGTGGACGCGTTCGTCCCGCCGCCGGCCCACGCGAGCTGCGACGCGGAACTCCGCCTCGCGGCGGTCTATGACGAACGCATCGCGTCCTGGTTCCCGGACATCATCGCGCCCGTCGCGCGGGGCGCGCGCATCGAGCAGCGCCGCTACACGAACGCCGACTTCGACGCCCACGACGGCGCCCTCGCCGACCCCGCCGTCATCTCCGCGATCGCGGCGCGGTTCGGACCCGAACACACCTTCAGTCCCGCGCAGATCGACGAGTATCTCACATGCCCCCACCGCTTCTTCGCGCACCGCGTGCTCGGCGCCGCCTTCGTCGACCCGCCCACGGATGAGCTGAACGCGCTGGAACGCGGCAGCATCCTCCACGACGCGCTTGAACGCCTCTACGCCGCGCTCGGCGACGCGGCGCTCCCGGACGTCGACGCCGCCGCATTGGACAAGCTGATCGACGAGGCGGTCTCGGAGGCCATCCGCCGCGCCGTCGCCGCGCGGTTCGGCGCCCTCCGCGCCCTCACGATCGCCGAAGGCCGCAAGCTCGCGCGTGACCTCCGCGTCTACGCGCACCATGTGCGCACGCAGACCGACGAAGGCCGTTGGCGACCCGTCGCCTTCGAAGTCGCGTTCGGCCATGCCGGCGCCCCCGACGCGGATGACGCCGACGCGCCCCGCCCATCCTTCGTACTCGATACCCACGCCGGCCCCGTCCGGTTCAGCGGCCGTATCGACCGCATCGACGCCTGCGACGGCGACCCCGCGCGGCTGCGCGTCGTCGACTACAAATCCGGCCAACCGCCATCCGCCACGGAGGTCCGGAACGGATTCGCCGTGCAGTTGCCGCTCTATGCGCTCGCCGTCGAGGATACGCTCTATCCCGGCGCTCAGTGCATCGAGGCCCGCTACTTCCCCGTCGGCGGCAAGCCCCGCGTCAAGCCCGACCTCGTCCGCGACAACGAGGAGGGCTGGCAATACTTGCTCAAACCTGCGACAGACGCCGTGCAGCGCGCGCTCGAGGGGATCCGAAGCGGGCGCTTCCCGCCCCTCCCGCGCAGAGACGAAGTCTGCAAGCACTGCGACGCGCGTCGACAGTGCCGCTACGAGAAGGCGCGCATTCAGCGCAAACCCGATGGAGACACGTGCGACGATGAAGTGGAATCCGGCGCAACAGGACGCGATTGACGCACGCGACGGCGACCTGTGCGTCGTCGCCGCCGCCGGCTCCGGCAAGACGACCGTTCTGATCGAGCGCATCCTGCGACTCCTCGAACGCGACCGCGTCGACCTCTCGCGCATCGTCGCCATCACGTTCACCGACGCCGCCGCCGCGGAGATGCGCGAACGCCTGCGCGCCAGTTTCCGCAACCGCGAGACCGACGCGGATCGCGACGCACTGACGTTCTGGCGCGACCTCAGCCGTCGCGTCGAGACCGCCCGCATCAGCACGATCCATACTTTCTGCGGCGGGCTCCTGCGCGAGAACGCCCCCGCGATCGGCCTCGACCCCGACTTCACCGTGCTGGCCGACACCGAGGCGGCGCTCTTGCGCGACGAAACCCTCCGCGCCTGCCTCTACGCGCTGCTGGAGCAGGGCAATCCGTCCGCCCTGCACTGCGTCGGCGAGCTCGGCGCGGCCCGCGTCTTGCCGCTCTGCGAAACGCTCCTCGACAAGCGCGAAATCCTCGCGACGATCGACGCCGACCCCGTCGCCGATGAGGACGAGCTGATGGCGCGTTGGCAGCGAATCGCCGAAGCATGGCGGCGGGAGATCCCCTCTTCGCCCGAGGTGCGCGAACAGGCGCGCGTCTACGCAGGACAACTCCGCGCGTTCGAAGGCCTGCTCACGGCCGAGCAGGACGGCCGTGAAGACCTCCGCCAGACGTTGATCACCGCCCTTGACACAGTGACCTCGAGCGACAGCGTCGACGTGATCGTCGCGGCGCTGGAGCGGATCTCCAAGTCCGGACCCGGAAGCACGCGGAAGGACCGATGGCCCGAAGGCGTGCATGAGTCCCTCGCCAAGGTCCAGAACGCCGCGAGAAAGTGGAGCAGGGAACTACCGTACAAGGAGCCGAAAGACTGCCAGGTGAAGCCTTCCGCCAAGCTCAGCTTCCACCTCCACCAACTCGCCCGACAGATGACCGAGGCCTATCAGGAAGCCAAGCGGGCGCGGAACGTCGTCGACTTCTCCGACATGATCGATCGCGCGCTGCGGACACTCCGAGAAAACGCGGATCTGTGCGCGCGGGTCGCCCACGGGATCGAACACCTCCTCGTCGACGAGTTCCAAGACACGGACCCGCTCCAGTACGAGATGGTGCGCATCCTCAAGCAAGCCAACCCGAACCTGCAGCTCTTCCTCGTCGGCGACGCCAAGCAGTCCATCTACGGCTTCCGCGGGGCCGACGTCGCCCTCTTTCAGGAGGCCGCGCGCGCATGCCGCGAGATCCGCCTCGACCGAAACTACCGCAGCGCCCCCGAGCTGATCGATTTCGTCAACGCCGTCTGCGCCGAGGCCCCGCTGTTGCGCGCCGTCGAGGCGCCCTATGCCCCGATGCAGGCCCACCGCGATCCGGTTGGCCGGTGCTGCGTCGAAGCGCTGGTCGCGGAAGTCCCGGACGACCCGACGCCGAAACGGGAGCAATTGCAGGAGCGGGAAGCCGAGCTGATCGCGCGCCGGATCGCCGAGATCTGCGGCAAGCAGGGCGAAGGCCGACCCTTCAGCGACGTCGCGATACTGTTCCGGTCGACCCGCTCCATGTACCTCTACGAACGCGCCCTGCGCGACGTCGGCGTCCCCTACCAGGTCGTCGCGGGCGAAGGCTACTACGATCGCCAGGAGGTGATCGACGTCGTCAACCTGCTGCGCGTCGTCCTCGATCCGCTCGACGAGTCCGCCCTGATCGGCTTGCTCCGCAGCCCCGCCTGCGGCCTGTCGGATGAAGCCCTGGCCGCCATGGCCCATGCCGGCGGCATCGCGCAGACCTTCGCCGCATCCGAGATCCCCGATGGCCTGCGCGAGCCGGCCGCGCTCGAAGCCGCCCGCGCGCTGGTCGCGGACCTGCGCGCACGACGCCACGCGCCGCTCGCCGAGTTCGTCCGCTACGCCATCGACCGGTCCGGCCTCGAGGCGATCGCCCTCACGATGCATCTCGGCCTGCAACGGGCCTCGAACATCCGCAAGGTCGCCGAGCTCGCGGACGACTTCAGCCATGTCGGCGCGCCGCGTCTGCGTCCCTTCGTCCGCTACCTGCTCGAGGTCGGGGCCCGCCAGATTCGCGAGGGCGAGGCCGCCCTCCAGTCAGACTCCAGCGACGCCGTCACGCTCATGTCCGTCCACAAGTCCAAAGGGCTCGAGTTCCCCGTCGTCGTCGTGGCGGACATGGGCCGCGACTACGCACGGAACCGCACGGATCCCGTGCTGTTCGACACCCGCGCCGGACTGGTCGTGCGCGCAAAAGGCGAGGGAGGCGAGCTGCTCGAAGTCCCCCTCGCGGCTCTGATCCAACGTCGTGACAAGCTGTTGGGGGCCGCCGAGGAAGAGCGCCTGCTGTATGTCGCGATGACCCGCGCCCGCGACCGCCTGATTCTCGCGGGAAGCCCGTCCAAGAACGAGAAGACGACCACCTGGTTCCAGGCAATCCACACGGTGTTCGGGATAGGCGCGCCGGACTGCGGCGAACGCATCACGCGGCACGGCGCGCAGCTCGACGTACGGCGCGCGCCGTCTGACGCCCAAGGCCCCGGGATCGGCCTCCCGGAGGGCGCCGCGGCCGACCGCGACCACATCGCCCGACGGCTTCGCTCGGTCGCGCCGCCGCAGACGCCCCGCGGTCGCCTCACCGTGAGCCTCCTCGCCCAACGCATGGCCGAGGCCGACGAGGCCAACGAACCCGTCGCGCCGCCTGCAACGCCCGCCCCGTCTTCGCCCCCCCGGGCGACGCCGCCCGCTTCCGTGCCCGCCCTCTTGCGCGGCTCCCTGCTCCACCGCGTGCTCGAAGCCTGGGACTGCCGCGGCCCGGTCGAGCCGGTCGTCGAACGCATCCTGGTGCGCGACGCCCCCGCCGTTTCCACGCACGCCGCCATCGCGCCGTACCTCCGCGATCGCGCCGCCGCCTTCGCGCAGACGCCCGTCGGCCGCCGCTTGGCCGCGGGCGATCCGGCGATGCGCGAACAGGCTTTCCTGCTGCGACTCGGCGACACGCTGGTGGACGGCGCGATCGATCTGCTCTTCGCCGACGGCACGGTGGTAGACTACAAGACGGGACGCGACCATCCGGAGCTGCACGCGCAGTACGCGCGTCAAGTTCAGCTCTACGCCCTGGCCGTGCGCATGCTCACGGGGAAGGACGTTCCGGGCGCGTTCCTGTGTTACATCGATGCGGGCGATGCGATCGCCATTGACGTCTCGCCGCGCGTGATGCAGCAGACCCTGCGCAAGGCGCAGGAAGCGGTTGAGGTGTTGTCTGCATACGTCCCCTGATCGACCCGTCCGGCGCGGCATCGGCGTCGTCCGATGCATCGCGGTCGCGATCGCCTTGTCGGTTGCATCGAACGCGTTGGGGGCTCCCGACGCCGCCGCCCAGGGTATGCTGGACGGTGCGCTCCAACAGGGCCTGTTCGAGCTGCGCTTCGACCCGGCCGATGAGGCCCTGGCGCGGGATGTCCTCGTCACGCTCACCGAAGCCCTCGACGACCTCTGCCCGCCGCTGTCCCGCGGCGATGAACCCATCCGCGTCGCGCTCTGCGGCAGTCCGCGCGCATTCCGACGCTTCGCCGGCGCCTACGCCACGCCCGCCGTCGTCGGCATCGCCCGTTCCGAAGACGGCCTCATCGCCGTGAAGACGCCGCGGATCGCCCCCCCGGGAACCGACTTCCACGGCGTGCTCCGCCACGAGCTGATCCATGTGCTCCTCGCCCGGACCACCGACACCGTGAACCTGCCGAGCTGGCTCAACGAGGGCCTCGCCATGCACCTCTCGGGCGAGCACCGGTGGAACAGCACCTGGCGCGTCGCGCACATGTACCTCACCGGGAGCATCATCCCCTATCGCGAGCTGCCCCTGTCGCTGCGCGAGCCGGGCGTCGAGTCGGAATTCGGCGACGCCTACGCGCAGAGTCTGTCTCTCACGCGACGCCTTTTCGCGGAGATCGGCGACGAGGGCGTCTGGGAACTGCTCGATGCCATGCGGGAACAGTCCTACGGCGACGCCCTGCGCGCCGTGGCCGGCATGGATCCCATGGATCTTTTCGACAAGTGGCGCGGATCGCTCTGGCGGGTTGCCGCGGTCTCCTCGATTGTGTCAGGATTCAGTGCGTTCCAACTCATGGCCGTGCTCACGCTTGTCGCGTGGTGGCGCAAGCGACGCCGCGGCCGGGCGATCGTCCAACAATGGGACGAGGAGGACGCGGAACAACGTACACGCAGGCGGCCTCGTGACTTCCTCTATCCAAGGGAAGATGCGTTAGAACGTCGCGATTCGCCCCCTCCGTGGACCTGGGAAGACTGATAGGCATGCCGAACAGCAAAGGCGTTCGCGTCGCCGTGATAGGCGCCGCGGGCATCGGAAAGCACCACGCCCACTGGTGGAGCCGCGAAGGCGCCCAAGTATGCGCGATCGCCGGTACGCGCCCCGCCTCCGTCGAAGCGGCCCGCGCCGCCCTGCACGACGCCTTCGGCATCGAACCGCGCGGCTACGTCGGAATCGAAAAGCTGCTCGAGGCCGAACAGCCCGACATCGTCGACGTCTGCTCGCCTCCAGAGCGCCATTTCGAACACGTGCGGGCCGCCCTCGAGGCGAACTGCCACGTCCTGTGCGAGAAGCCCTTCCTCGCGGACCCGACCCTCGAGTTCGCCGCGCTGATCCACCAGGCCGAAGTGCTCGTCGCGCTCGCCCGGGAGGCCGGCCTCCGCCTCGAGCTCTGCGTCCAGTTCGCCGCCGGCGCGCCGGCGCTGCTCCGTCTCCGCGCCCAGACCGGCCGCACGGACCCGATCCGCAGCCTCGGCGTCCGCATCGAGTCGCCCGCCAAAGGGCGGCCGCCGGATCCCCACCGCGTCTGGAACGACCTCGGCCCGCACCTCATCAGCGTCTGCCAGGTATGCGTGCCCGGCGGCATGCTCGACTGGGACAGCGTCGAAGCCGAATTCCAGGGCTACGCCGCGCGGGTGCGCGCGGATTTCGTCCGTCCCGGCGGAGAGCCCGTCACATGCGAGCTGCATTGCGCCAACCGCACCGAGGACCCGCCCAACATCCGCCGCTTCTCTTTCGATGACTACGCATGCGAGATCCGCGGCGCCAAAGACGAACACGGCGTCTATTGCGCCGAGATCGTCACGCGCGACGGCGTGTACCACGAGGACGACTTCATGCGCACCCTCATCCGCGAATACCTTGCGGGCCGCTCCGTGGCTGACGGCGCTTTCGCCGTCGAGAACCTGCGCGTGCTCAGCGGCGTATCCGCGATCGTCAACGGCGCGCGCCCCAGCGACCTCATGCCGGACCGCCCATGACCCCGTCGTCCCCCGCCGCATCCTCCCCCGGCCCGAACAGCCCCTCCATCCGTCCGGGCGCATTCCTTCCGTTGGGGGCGCATGTAGTCGCCCACGGCGTCCAGTTCTCCCTGTTCAGCCGCCACGCCACGCACGTCCGGCTCTGTCTGTTCGGCGACGACCTCGCCCATCCCGTCGCCGAGATCGCCCTCGATCCCGACGCGCACCGGCAAGGCGATGTGTGGAGCGTCATCGTCGAGGGCGCCGGTCCCGGCCAACGCTACGCCTATCGCGTTGACGGCCCCAAGGGACCCGGCCTCCATTTCGATCCCGAGCGATTCCTGATCGACCCCTACGCACGCGCCATCACGGGCGAAGTCGCCAAGGGGACGGCGCGATGCGTCGTCGTCGAAGACCTCGCGACCGCCGGAGGCCGCGTCACGCCCCGCAACGGCCCGCGTCGACGCCAGGACGCGATCATCTACGAGGTGCACATCAAGGCCTTCACGGCGCACGCCTCCGCCGGCGTCGCAAACGGCGGGACCTACCGCGCGTTCATCGAGAAGATCCCCCACCTCAAGGAGCTCGGCATCACGGCGGTGGAGTTTCTGCCCATCCACCAGTGCGGCGAACGCACGATCGCGGATCGCGTCGACCCCGACACCGGCGAGCCGCTGACGAACCTGTGGGGCTACCAGCCCATCGGCTTCTTCGCGGTCGACGAATGGTACGCGGAGAAGCGCGGCGCCGGTCGGCAAGCGGCCGAGTTCCGGGAGCTTGTGGACGCCCTCCACGCCGCGGACATCGACGTGTACATGGACGTCGTCTTCAACCACACGGCGGAACGCGGCGAGGACGGCCCCACGCTGGCGTTCCGCGGCATCGACAACGCGGTCTACTACCACGTCGACGGCGCAGGAAAACTCCGCGATATGACCGGCTGCGGCAACACGCTGAACTGCAACCATCCGGTCGTGAGCGACCTCATCATCGACGCGCTGCGCTACTGGACCCTCGACATGCGGATCGACGGCTTCCGGTTCGATCTGGCCTGCGTGCTGAACCGCGACCGTCACGGCAACCTCCAGTCCGCTTCCTGCTTGGTGGACCGCATCGCCGAGGACCCGATCCTGCGCGACGTGAAGATCGTGGCCGAACCCTGGGACCTGGCCGGCGGCTACCAGGTCGGCGGCTTCGCCGGCGGCCGCTGGGCCGAGTGGAACGGGCGCTACCGCGACGACGTCCGCCGGTTCTGGCGCGGCGACCCCGGCGTCAAGGGCGACTTCGCGAACCGCCTGACGGGAAGCCCGGACTTGTACCAGGGCAGCGGAAGAAGCCCGCAGGCCAGCATCAACTTCGTCACCGCGCACGACGGCTTCACGCTGCGCGACCTCGTCTCCTATGCCGAGAAGCATAACGAGGCGAACGGCGAGAACAACCGCGACGGCACGAACCATAACCTCTCGACCAACTGCGGCGTCGAAGGCGAGACGGAAGACCCCATCGTCCTCATGCTCCGCCTGCGCATGCAAAAGAGCTATCTCGCCACGCTGTTCGTCTCGCTCGGCATCCCCATGCTCCTCGGCGGCGACGAGTTCGGGCGAACCCAAGCCGGCAATAACAACGCGTACTGCCAGGACAACGCGATCTCGTGGTTCGACTGGACCTTCATCGAGGAAAACGCCGAGCTGCTCCGCTTCTGCCGGGGCATGATCCGGTTCCGCAATGCGCATCGCGTCCTCCGGCGGACGACCTTCTTCACCGGACGGGCCGCCGCCAAAGGCCGGCAACCCGACATCGCGTGGCTCGACCCGGCCGGGCGCCCGCAGGAGTGGCAAGGCGACGGACTCGCGCTGGCCTGCCGCATCGCCCCCTGCGAGAATGACGGCGTCGGCCTGCTGATGCTGTTCAACCCCGCTTCGGTCACGCAACGCTTCGCATTGCCCGCGGGGGAGTGGCGGCTCTGCGTCAACACGGCGAACCCGTCGCCGCGCGACCTGTTCGAACCGGGGGAAGGCCCGTCGGTCAAGGGCGGCGGCTACGTCCAACTCGGGCAGAAGGGCATCATGGTCCTGACGGATTCCGGCCCGACAACCGCCGCCTCGTAGCCAGGTCGTCCACGCACGCTCGCAACCAGCGCCAAGGGTACGGCCGCCGTCGTCGACCAATGGATAGACCCGGACGATCCGCCGACAGAAGAAGCGAAGAGGAAGCCGACATGCGCATCGCCCTGCAGCCCGACGCCTTGGACCTCACCGTGGTGATCCCCGCGTTGCGCGAGGCCCCCAACCTCGCTCGGCTGCTCCCCACGCTTGAACAGACGCTCGCGACGCTCACGGACGCATGGGAGATCCTGGTGATCGACGGCGACTCGAACGATGGCA
This sequence comes from Candidatus Hydrogenedentes bacterium UBA6118, assembly GCA_002422525.1. GTDB lineage: Bacteria > Hydrogenedentota > Hydrogenedentia > Hydrogenedentales > SLHB01 > UBA6118. The sequence goes on along the minus strand of DIWA01000069.1, from coordinate 102,062 downwards.
CGATCGAGACGGTGGCGGAGCGCGGCGACCGGGTCCGCTGCATCGTGGAAACGCGCAAAGGCTACGGCGCGGCGATCATACGCGGCTTCTCCGAGGCCCGCGGCCGCTATGTCCTCACCATGGACGGCGACTTGTCACATCCAGCGGAGTTCGTCCCGAACCTGTGGGAGGCGCGCGACGAGGCCGAGATCGTGATCGCCTCCCGCTACGTGCCCGGCGGCGAAGCCGACCAACCCCCCTTCCGTCTCTTCCTGAGCCGGATCCTGAACTACTTCTTCCGCTCCGGTCTTTCGATGGACGTGCGCGACATGTCGAGCGGGTTCCGGCTCTACCGCAAGGCGGTGTTCAGCCAGCTCGACCTCGAATTCACCAATTTCGCCATCCTCGTCGAGATCCTGCTCAAGGCCTTCGCAAACGGCGCCCGCATCCACGAGACGCCGTTCCACTACGCCCTGCGCACCGAGGGAAATTCCCACGCGCAGGTGCTCCCCTTCGGCCGCGACTACCTGCGACTCTTCCATCGGATGTGGCGCATCCGCAACTCCGTCGACTTCCCCGACTACGACTGGCGCGCCTACAACAGCCGCATCTGGTTCCAGCGCTACTGGCAGCGGCGGCGCCATGCGATCATCCTCAGGTTCCTGGACGGATGCGCATCGATCTGCGACGTCGGCTGCGGCAGCAGTCGGATCCTCGCGGACCTGCCCCCGGACACCATCGGCGTAGACATGCGCCACGACAAGCTGGCGTTCATGCGCCGCTCGGACCGACGGCTCGTCGGCGGCGACGGACTCGCCCTGCCCTTCCGAGCCGCCCAGTTCGACTGCGTGTTGTCATCACAGGTAATCGAGCACATCCCCGACGAGAACGGCCGGCTCCTCGATGAGCTCGTGCGCGTACTTCGCCCCGGAGGCCGACTCGTCATCGGCACGCCGGACTACGGCGGCTGGCAGTGGCCGCTCATCGAGCGGATCTACGCCCGCGTCGCCCCGGGCGCCTACGCCGATGAACACGTCACCCACTACACGCACGCCTCCCTCCGCGCCGCGATCGAAGCCCGCGGCTGCCGCGTCGAGGAACACGCCTACATCTGCGGCGCCGAACTCATCCTCCGCGCGACCAAACAACCCGAGGCGACGTCACCGTCCGCGTAGCACGGCCATCCCCGCCATCGTCCTCCGCCCGTGCTCCCTTCGCCGCCGCCTGCGGCGGCTTTCCCCAGCTCGGACAGCGCTATCGCCCAGGCTGTACTCTCTCCCGCGCACCGACCTGCCCGCCGTTCCCCGTCCGCCGAAGTCCGACCCGGGAGAACGTAGGCGGACTCATCCTGTCCTTCCTGTCCATCCTGTCAGTCCTGTCCACTTGCTCTTCCTGATCCCGCGCCGCTACGACTGCCGCCGCCCATTCGCCCGGGCTACGCCCCCGCGGGCGCTCCGGCGATCCAGCGACGCAGACCCTGCCGCGACAGGTAGGTCGGGATCACCTGGTACTTCGCGTCGGCCTCCCGCAGCGCCCGTTGGAACGCGCGCTTCGCCCCGTTGGTCGGACCGCACAACACAGTGATCGAGCCGCCTTCGCCCCCGGCGCCGTTCACTTTCCAACCCAGCGCGCCGTGTTCCCGGGCGATTTCGATCACCCGGTCCGCGTCCTGCGACACCAGCCCCGGGTGCAACGCGCGCTGCGCCTCCGTGTTCGCGACCATCGCCTGTCCGAACGCCTCGAAATCCCCCGCGCTCAGCGCATCCTTGCCCTTCCGCGCAAGCCGCCGCATCTCCTCCAGCATGGACTTGTCCGCGCCGGGCTTCTCCAGACGCGCGATCACCTGTCCGTGCACCGCGCTCGACGAGTGGGCGTTGCCCAGAAACACCAACACGAGCCGCCGCTCCAACTCCCACCACGTGCTGTTCGGCAGCGACACCGGCGACACGCTCGCCTTCGGGTAGTGGAACATCTCCATGAAGTTCAGTCCGCCATAGGCCGAGCAGAGCTGGTCCTGAATGCCGCATTGCAGCCCCAGACACTCCGTCTCCACCCGATGCGCCAGCGCAGCGACCTCGTGCGGCGTCAGACTGCCCGGCGTGAGCAGGTCCAGCCCGCCGATCAGCGCCACGCTCACCGCCGCCGACGTTCCCGTCGACGCGCCCGCCGGCGCCTCGGAGTACAGGTTGATCTCGAACGACAGTTCCTCGGGCAGCTCCATGATGTCGATGCACGCTTCCAGCAACGGGTGACGGTCATACTGGATCTTGCCCGGACCCAGCTCATAGCGGTCGCCGAAGTTTTCGGCGTTCAACACGATTCGACGCTGGTCCGCGTTCGTGCGCTGCACGGCATGGATCTGCACCTCGGCGTACGGATACACGCCGATGTTGAAGATGGTCCCCTCGTCCGCGAACCAGGTGTCCGTCCATCCCCCCAGATCACAGATTCGGATCGGGGCCACTGCATTGATGACCGTCGAATGCACCGCGATGCCTCCTCCTGCGTCCAGCGCCTGCCGCGCCGGTCAGCCCAATGCGTCCAGGTACAGCCGCTCGAAACTCTCCGTGATCCGGTCCCAGCTATACTCCGCCGCGGCGTGCCGTTCCGCCTTCGCCCCGAGCGTCTCCACCGCGTCCGGATGGTCCAGCAGGTCCTGGAGCTTCCGGGCAAGATCGTCTACGTTGCCCTGCTCAAACGTGCGCCCATACGGCCCCGGATCCGGATCCGGGTAGGAGCACGCGAACCCGAGCCGCTCCGGATCCACCACCTCCACCATCTCGGGGATATCGCTCACCAGACAGCACCGCCCCGCGCCCATCGCTTCGAGCAGCACGATGGGAAGCCCCTCGAGATCCGACGGCAGACAGAACGCCCGCGCGTTCGTGTAGGCCTCTTCTTTCTCCTCGCCGTACAGCGGCCCGGTGAACACAATCCGGTCGTCCCCCTCGGCCATGCCCCGCACGCGGTCCAGATACGCATCCGCATGGCGCGCGTCGCCCACGACCGCCAGTTTCAGATCCGTGCGCACTTTTCGGAACGCTTCGACGAGATAGTGGCTGCCTTTCTCGGGCACGATCCGGCTGAGATACAGCACGTACCGGTCCGGCTCCAGTCCGAACCGCGCCAGCCGGTCGAACGGCCGACGCGGTATCGCGGGCGCCCCGTTCGGGATGTACGCCACGGGCCGGCGGTACTTCTCCCCGTAGTAGCGTTCGAGGAAATGCGAGACCACGGCCGTGCGGTTGGGCAAGGCGATGGCCGTGCGCTCGCCCAGCTTCAACAGCGATCGCGCCACGGGACCCCACTTCGCCCGCCGCCAGTCAAGACCCTGCACCGTCACAATGCTCTTCTTGCCGACGACCCGCGGGATCCACGCATAGACCGACGACGCCAACGCATGGAAATGAACCACGTCGGCGTCGCGCAACGCCGCGAGCGTGGACAGAAGCGTGTGCGTGGGCGACTCCAGGTGTTTCGTGTAGATCGCCGGCAGATGGCGCAGCCGAACGCCCTTGTATGCGCTCGGACGGTCCGGATTGTAGCGGGCCCGGCAGTACACGGTGACATCATGTCCGCGCGCCGCCAGCCGCGTGCTGATCTCCTCCACGCTGGTCTCCACGCCGCCCGCCGCCCCCGCGCTCTGACTTCCAATCGTTATCAGTCCCGCCATCCCGATCCGCATGCCCAACGATCAACTCCCCCCGTCCGAGCCGCCCCCTTGCGAGATCGGCAACACCTCAACGTTCGCGAACCACACCGTCCCCGTCTGATCCGACGCATCGGGCTCGGGCTCCCGGTTCAGGAGAAGGTGCAGATCATCACACCCCGCGGGTACCTCGAACTCGCCCTCCACCCAGACCCAGTCCTCGGTACCGGTCAACTCGCCTACCGCGTGGTGCAGCCCCGCCTTCTGACTGCTCAGGACGAGCTGCGCGGTCCCCGCCAGCTCCTCGCACTTCATGTACGCGCGCACCCGGTACCGTTCCCCCGGCGACACAGTGCGCAGCGCCTGGCCGATGCCCAGACGGCGCCGCCCCGGCAACGTCACCCGCAGACAACGCGGGAACTGCGCGCCCAACCCCGACGGTACGAGCGCGAGGTCGTGGTTCTCCCACCACACCCAGTACCACAGCTCATCGTCCGGACCTTCGCCGAATGCGCCGTTGCGCACCAGGTTCTCCCCTTCCGGGGCGGGCAGCCGGTAGAGCTCGCAGCGGTCCACCCAGAACACGCCGCCGCTCTCCTCCGATGCGGGCGTGTACTCCACCAGCACGTCAAACCCGTCCAGGAACGCCGGCGATTCAAATGCCAGCTCCAACTGTCGCCATGCGTTCGTCGTGCCGGATACGCCCTCGGAGCGCGCGGACAGCACCTCGCGCTCCCCCTTGCGCCCTTCCACCGCCAACCGCACTTCCCCGTCCAGGCCCTGCGTCAACACCAAGGCCCGCAACAGATGCGGGTACTGCCCCTGTCCCGTCACCTCCTGCCGCGCCGCGAAGCGCCCGCCCGCGCTGACGTCGACCCGCAGCGACCGCTCCCCCTCGGCGGCCTGGTCGGCCGAAAGCCGCGCCGTAACCGACTCCTCCGGCTCGAGCGTCCACTGCAACACCGCCGGCGCATCCTCCGGCGCGGTCTCGGAGCGCTGCTCAAAGCCGCCGTTCAACAGCACGTTACCGCCCGCCGCCTCGTCCGGTCCGCCCAGAGGAACGGGAGGAAACGCGATCAGTTCGCCCGGTCCAGGCGCGTCCAGCTTGGATGCGATCAACTGGGCTCCGGCATCGCCCGCCCTCGCCTGCAGGTCATCCGGCAGTTCCATGGACCCGCCGGAACCGCCGCAGCCGCCCAACGTCAACGACATCGCAAGCGCCGCGGCCCCGATCACCATGCGCGCGCGGCCGATCGCCGCCCACGTTTCATTCAGCATCAATCGCTTCCTCCGAGTCTGGCTCGCCCCCGCCCCATCCGTCTTCCATAATCATGCCAACGGAACAAAGCAACGCGATGGGGACGAACGCAACGGACCGCTCATTCTAGGCCACGCCCCCGATCAGATCCACCGCCGCCTCCCGCTTCCGACCTCCAAGCCGCCACCGCGCACCCCAGCAGCACGGCCAGCGAGGATCGGTAGAGAAACGGCATGACCAGCGAGAACACGCCATAGGTCGCCGCGACGCTCGCCCACCCCGTCGCGCAGCCGCGGGTCACGCCCTCCGACGGCCCTTCGCCCGACGCCCCGCGCCGTTCCCTGCTCGCCGCGGTCCACGCCAGCCCGATCACATTGGCCCAGAGCCAGAGATACGCGAGCAGCCCGAGCCAGCCGGTCTCGATCCAGACGATATACGGCACGTTGTGCACCGTCACGTGCATGGGTTCCCCCAACGGCGTAGCGTAGCCCCCCGCCACACGTTCCGCCGTCATCAACCCATGGCCGGTCATCCCGCCCGCCGCCGCCTGTTCAGCCGCCTTCGCGTAGTGAACCACGCGCGAGGCGATCGAGGCGTCGCCCGTCACGATGCCCTGCAACGCGCGACGACGCATGGCCTCGCCGACATCGGGCCGAACGGCCAGCACGCCGCCCGCCGTCACGGCCAACACGATGGCGCCGCCGATCAGCACGCGCCAGGATCGCCGCCCCGCCAACGCACGCACGCCGACCAGCGCCGCGCCGCAGAGCCATCCCGTTCGCGACATCGTGAGCGCCAGCCCGCCGAGGATTCCCGCCCCGGACAGCGCGGCCCAGGGAAGCCGCTTACCTGCGTGCAGTTCGCGGCAATGAAGCAACAGGCCGAAGCCGAACAACAGGAACAGCGCCTGTTCGTTGCCGTCGGTCAGTCCGTAGCAGATGCGTCGGATCGTCGTGCCGATCACCGGCGCATCCACCGTTGGCGCGGGAGCGCCGAATACCAGCGCGGACAGCGCCCCGAACCCGCTCAGTGCGCAGCCGACCACAAGCAACGCAGGAACCCGCCGAAGCGTCTCCGGCTCGCCCGCCGCCAGCACGACGCCGTAGTACACCGCCGCATACTGCACCAGCCCCAGCAACGCCCCGCGCGACGCCGTCGGGTCTCCGCTCCAGAACGCGGCCGCCGCGCACGCCGCCGCGAAAAGCGCGATGGCGACGTCGATCCCGCTGGGCCTTCCCGGTCGCTTCCCCGCGACCAGCCGTCGCAGAAGCGCCGTGACCACGAGCAGCCCGCCCGCCGCCTTCGTAACCGTCACGCCTGTCCCGGGGATCACGGTGAGCGCCTGCAACGGCAGCGACGCGACAGTCACGTACAACAGGTAGCGTTCCAGCGCCGCCATGCCCCACGCCGCCGTCATGGGTCCCGCTCCGGCCTGCACAGCAGCATGGCCGGCCAGTCCGAACCCGGCGCCGCGGTCTGCGTCGCGCGCGCCGTCGACTTGCTCCGCATCGCGACGAACGCGTACGCCCGCCGCCCGCGACGGGACGGTATCCCCTCGACCGCGAGCGCCGCCCGCAGCGCCTGGCGCGCCTCGGCCGGAGCGCTCGCCGTGGCCGCGTCCGAGGCCGCGCCCGCGATCAGCACCGGTTCAGGCAGACCCCGAAGCCAATCGTCCAGCAGCTCCGCATGTCCGGAAGGTCCGGACAGATCCACCGCGCCCTCCTTGAGCACCGCCCCTGATCCAGGGTCGATTGCGATGAGCTGCCACGCGATCCCCGCCGGCGCGGGACGCACCGCATCGCCGACCACAAACAGCGACCGACCGCCCGTCCCCGCGCCCCCGGCCAACACGCCGATCTCGCGCCCGCTGATACCCAGCGACTCCGCGGAAACGACCCGCGCGCCGCCCCCGGAGCACAGAGGCCCCGCCCACGCCGCCGGCAACCCCCGACTGCGCCACGCCTCCGGCGTCAGACCCAGCAGCGCCGCGGCGAACGCCGTCTCCGCAATCGAGGCGGTTCCGCCGCCCTCCGCCGCAATGGAGGCCATCGCGTCGCCGACTGCCTCCCACGCGCCCAGCGCCGCCTGCACGCGCACCATCCGCAGCAGCCGCTCCCGCCGTACCTTCCCGTCCGCAAACGCCGACTCATAGGCGACAAGCTCGCGCCGCAAGGCGTCGGCGGATGGTTCGGCGAACAACAGCGGCATGTCGCCCTCGCGCGGCATCGCGGCGATGACGAGGTGTTGCAGACCGAAATCAGGCAGACCGTTGCCGCGTTGCACCTGACTCATCAGCCAGTGCACCCGGGGCTCCGTGTAGTGCCGTTCCAGCAGCGCGGACCCCCGTTGCGCCGCCAAGGTCCACGCCTCCCCCGCAACCAGGTCCTCGAGTTCCCGCAGCCGATTCCGCTCGCCCGCGCGCGATGCGCCGAACGGATCCCATTCGTGAAGGACGACCAGCGCGACGACCGTGGCGATCGCGAGGAGCGCGACGCGGTCCAGATAGACAGGCGCGGACAGGGAACGACCATCCGAACGATGCGCCGGCTGCACGGTTTCGCTCCCCTCCCGTATCATGCTAGACTAACGAAACCTTACGATGCGCGCCGCAAGGGATGATGTCAAGAGCGTCGCGCGAAGGGCGGCCGGGAGTCGTGCGGCGGAGCTTGCATGCCTGTCCCGAGAGCAACGCCCCGTTCGGAGCCCATGGTAGAGCGAGCGATACCCGATAGCGACCGCGACTGGCCGTCCGATGCGGACGGCGCGGTCGCTTCGCGCGCAGCGCTGACCGCGGCCGCTGTCGCGTGGCGCCGCATGCGTCGGCCCCTCTTTCTGGTCGGGCTGTACCTCGGCGACATCATCACCCCCACCGCCGCGTTCGTCGCCGCATACTACCTGCGCTTCTCAGCCGTACCCCATGCGGTCCCCCTGACCGAGGCCCTCGTTCAGCCCGGCAACCAGCTCGTCCTGCTCGCTGTCACGCTGATCCACGTGCTCATGCTCCGGCAGGCGGGCTTCTACCGCCTCCATCGGGTCTGGCTCACCCTCGACATGGCCTTCCAGGTGGTGCTCGTGTGCGGCGCGTCCGCGCTCCTGTTCTTCGCCCTCACCCGCCTGCACCACTCCAACCTCGGCTCGCGGATCCTGCTGCTCTACCTGTGGATCTTGCTCACGATCATCACCTTCGCGCTGAAACTCAGCGCACGCACCATCGTGCTCCTGATGCTCTGCATGGGCGTCGGCATCAAGAAGGCCGTCATCGTCGGGAGCACCGAGACCGCGCAGCGCCTGCAACGCACCCTCGACCAGAACCCGCACCTGGGATACCAGGTGATCGGGCTCCTGTTTCGCGGCGAATCCAACGCCTACGCCGAACCCACTCGCCGGCACACCGTCCATCGAGGCTCCGCCTCGCGCGTCCAGCGCGCGCTCCTCGACATCAACCCCGACGTGGTCATGGTCGCCACGCCCGCGCGCAAGAACACCGAGCTGCTCGACCTCATCGCCCGATGCACCAGCCAGGGCATCGAGGTCCGCCTCGTGCCGGAGTACTACGAGCTCTACGCACGGCGGCTCGTCGTCGACCGGATCGGCGTCACACCGCTCATCCACCTCCGCAGGCCGCGCCCCCCCTTCGCCGCAAGCGCCGTGAAGCGGGCGACCGACCTCGTCCTGGCCGTCGCCCTCATGCCCGTGCTCGCCCTGCTCCTGATGGCCCTCCGCGGACGGTCCCGCGGCGCCGACGCGCCTCTGCTGGTCACCCAACGTCGCGCCGGCCGAGACGGACGCCCCTTCTCGCTGGTCCGCCTCAATCCCGCGCTGTTCACGGCCGAAGCGCCCCTGTGGATGCTCGTCCTGCCCGAGCTCATCAACGTCTTGCGCGGCGAGATGAGTTTCGTCGGCCCCCGGTCGACCGATCCCGGCCGCGTGCACCTGCTCTCCTCCTGGGAAAAGCGCAAACTCGTCGCCCGGCCCGGCATCGTGGGCGGCAACCCGTCCAACGAGGACGTCCCCGGGGAAGCGGCCGCCGACCAGCACACGTGGGACGTGACCTACCTGGACCAGATGTCCGTCGCGTTCGACCTCAGCGTGCTGCTCTCCGCCCTGCCGCAACTCCTCACGACACGCGTCCGCGTCGGCGCGACGGAGGAGTAGCCCGCCCATGCTCATCGTTCGCGCGCCCGTTCGCATCAGCTTCTTCGGCGGCGGCACGGATCTGCCCAGCTACTACAACATACACGGCGGCGCCGTCCTGAGCGCCTCCATCAGCAAGTACTTCTACGTCCTGATGACCGAGCAGCCCGACAACAAAGTGCAGATCATCTCCGCCGACCTGCGCACCATGCAGACCCTCGATAACCTGCAGCCCGAGTCGGTGGAGGGCGATCTGCAGCTCCCGCTCGCGGCGATCCAACACGTCGGGCTCGACCGCGGCGCCAACGTCTTCCTCGCCTCGGAGATCCTCCCCGGCACCGGCCTCGGCTCTTCCGGCGCGGTCGCCGTCTGTCTCACGAAGGCCCTCAGCGAGTTCACGGAACGCCCCTACGACCGCTATGGCATCGCGGAAACGGCCTACTACATCAACAGCGCCCTGCTCGGCCACCCCGGCGGCAAGCAGGACGAGTACGGCTCCGCCTTCGGCGGACTCAAGCACATCGAGTTCTCCGCGGACGGCGTCGTTGTGCACCCGCTGGACCTCGACCCCGCGCTCCTGCGTGAACTGGACAGCAACATCATGCTGTTTTTCACCGGGGCCTCCCGCGCCTCCGCCGACATTCTGCAACAGCAGAAGGACGCTTGCCGCGACGCGCGGAAGGACACCGTGACGGCGTTGGACGAGATCAAGGCAATGGTGCGTCGGGGGCTGGCCCTGCTGACCGCCGGCGATCTGCGCGGCTTCGGCGAACTCCTCGACGAAGCTTGGCAGACCAAGAAACGCGTGGCCCAGGGCGTGTCGAATCCGCACATCGACGCGCTCTACGACGCCGCCCGCGCCAACGGGGCCGTCGGCGGCAAGATCGCCGGCGCCGGCGGCGGCGGCTTCATCATGCTCTACTGCGAAGAGGAGCGCCGCGACGCGGTGAGCCGCGCCATGTCCGAGCTCGGCGCCCGCGAAATGCTGTTCCGCTTCGACTACGACGGCGTCTCGGTGGTCTACGATGACCCGTTTTTCGGTTCCCGGGAAGGAAGTGGTTCGCAATGGCAACTGGTGGACCTGCAGAGCTGACCGCGGCCCCGGCCGCCGCATCGCCCAACGCCCGCCGCATGCCGCGGCCGGTGCGCGAACTGGTCGGAACCGTCGTCTTGCTGGCCCTCTTCCTCATCGTCTCCGCCGTCGGCCTCGCCATGCTCAAGGCCGCCGTCGATCGGCGTGAAGACCGCTGGATCCTCGAGACCGCCGTCGAGACGGGGCTCACGGCATGCCGCGACGGCCGAATGGACGATGCGGAAGCCCACCTGCTGCTCGTCGCCCGCACGCGCCCCCGCCTGACCCCCGCCCTCGCCGACGAGACCGCTGCGTACCTGCCCATCCTCCCCCGATTCCGGGCCCATCTCCGCGACTCCGGCATCGAGCCCGCCGCCCTCCGCCCGCGCCCCCTCATCGAGGCCAAAGCCGCCGCCCTGTCCCCCGCCCCCGAGTCCGACTACGCCGCCGCACTCCTCGCGCTGCGCGACGGCGACCTCGCAACCGCCGAGGACCGCTTGCGGCGCGACTGGACCCGCAGACCGGATTCGGCCGACACGGCCTACTTGCTCGGCGTGATCGCCGAGCGCCGGAACGACCGCGAGACCGCCAAGGCCTGGTACGCGCGCGCCTTCATCCGCCGCGAAGACCACCGCGACGCCGCCGCCGCCTACCTCGCCCTCGCCGCGTCCGAGATCGACGCCCCCCAGTCGTAGCCGCCCGGCCGCCCCGCGACCGCCCTCGTCACGGCATCGTCGCCACGCCGTAGACCGTCAGCGTCCCCTCGTCCGCAACGAACCGCACCTCAACCTCCGCCGGTTCGCCATGGCCCCGACTCAGCTCGTACCGGGCCGCATACACATGCGCATCCGCCTCAACCGTCTGCAGACGCGCGGACACCGACCACGCGATCGGCGCGCGCTCCTGCCGCAACGACCCCGACCGCGAGTGGAAATCGTAGTGGTGCGAGGAGCTGTGGCGCCCCAGCAGCAACGGGAACGTCTCCTCGAACCCGTCCGCATAGCGCACCGCGATCCGCGCCACCTCGGTCAGGTTCGGCTTGTCCTCCATCCAGTCCGCCGTGGAGCAGATCAGCAGCGTCCGCGGCGCCTTCTCCGACGCGGGGATCGCGATCGTCGTCCGGTGCCAGCGCGCCAGCACCGCGCGTCCGGCGAATGCCGGCGCAGCCGTCGGGAACGCCTGCCTCAGCCGACTCGCTATCTCACTGAGGCGTTCGCTCCATCCCCCCAGCATCACCGGACCCAACGGCATGGTTCGCGCCCCGCCCGCATTGACCGTGAGGATGAGGTTGTACTGCCCCGGCGGCGATGTGCGTGGCACGCCCATGGGATGCTCCGTCCAGAACACCGTCCCCGGCGGCTGTTCGCCCCGCGACGCCGTGACGGGACCGCCCTCCTGCTGCACGCGTGCGTACCCCTGGTGACACGCCAGCTCCACCTGCGCCGCGGCCTTCGCGCTCGAATCCCCGTCGGTCGGTTCGACCCGCCACAGCAGCTTGATCACCGTCCGTCTCCCCTGCGCGATCCGTCCAAGGATCCACGCCGGATCAAACCAGTCCGGCAGATCGAGCCGCGGCGTCTCCGGTCCGGGCGCCGCGCCGTCCGCAGCTTCCTGTTCGAAACGGACGCCGATCACGCGAAGCCCGTTCGGCAACGCCGGAACGCTCACCTCGTGGTCCACGGCGTACGCATCGACGATCGCCTGCGCCCGTGCGACAAGCTCGTCCTCGGAGAGAGAAGCCCCCCCTCCCTCGGCTTGGGCGAACGCCATGCCGCAGACGAACGCGCAAGTCGCCGCGATGCAGACCAAACGGGAACCAAACACGCAGAAGCTCTTCATGGCCGCTATGATACAATGTGCCGTCGTCATGCGCCATCCCGAGAGGTATCCCTGTGAACGTCCCATCGCAACCGCCCCGTTTCGTCCTGCTCGACCGCGACGGCGTCATCAACACGGCCGTCCGCAACGGCTACGTGCTGTCGCCCGACGCGATCGAGATCCTCCCCGGCGCGCCCGAGGCCATCGCGCGCCTCAACGCCGCCGGCTATCGCGTCGCCGTCGCATCCAACCAGCAGTGCGTGGGCAAGGGCGAACTGAGCGAGGCGGGCCTCGACGCTATCACGCAGGCCGTGCGCGATCGTGTCGCCGCGGCCGGAGGCGCGATCGAAGCGTTCTTCTACTGCCGACATCTCGCGTCAGACGGCTGCGACTGCCGCAAACCCAAGCCTGGGCTCCTCCTGCAGGCCCAACGCGCATTCGGATTCGACCTCGCCGCGACCTACTTCGTCGGCGACGCCTACACCGACCTCGAGACGGCCGCCAACGCGTCGTGCCCCGCCATCTTCATACGCTCGGGCCTCGACGCCGCCCGCTGCGACGCAGGCGAACCCTTCCCGTCGCCCCCCGCCGCCGTGGTCGCGGACCTCGCCGAAGCGGTCGACTTCATCCTCCGCGACGACACATCCCCATCGCCCTGAGATAGCCGAGGCCCGGCCGGACGCGCGTCCGACCGGGCCCCTTGGCTCCCTCTCATCCGGCTGAGTCGCCGCCGAGGCGGTTCAGATCATCCCCAACCGCCGTAGCGGGCCGCCCAGTAACGAGCCTGGCAGTCCAAGTTCGCGCCCCGAGCCAGGCCCACCGTCGCAGGCAAGCCGTTGTGCGGCGGGCTCTGGATCGGGTCCTTGCCATTGAACCGCACGAACTCGACATGTCCGTCCATGTACAGCACGTTCGAACCGCCGGGCACATGGTTGAACACCGCCGTGCCCAAGCTCTCGCCGTAGTCATTGTCCGTCACGTGCACTTGGGCGCCCCACGCGTCCCACATCACGAAGATGCTCGACTGCGCCATCGCGCCCGCCGCGGGGTTATTAATATCCGTGATGAAGAAGCGCTCGATGCCCTCCTTCATCAGATGGTACGTGTTCGGCAACGGATACCCGTCGTCGTCGTACCACCCCCAGGACTGCGGGTGCGCTCCCAGAATGTAGGCATCCATGTCCTTCTGACCAATTCCCCAGACACGCCGCACGTTGATCCAGTTCGGACCGCCCACGGCGCTGATGTTCGGTTGCCAGAAGTCCTCGCGGATGTAGCCTTCGGGCGCGATATCCGCCCAACCCCAGCGATTGAAGCTGCCCTGGTAGCCGAACACGCAGTCCAGCCACTGCGACGTCGTCCGCAGCGCGTACGGGTTGTAGATGTACGAAAACGGCCACGACAACAACACATGGCGCACCGCCTCCGCCGTGGCGGTCAGGTTCGGATCGCCGTTGTCGCTGATCGACTGAATGATCTCCGGCAGATCCGCGCCACTCACCCCCGGCAGACCGTCAAATCCGGGCCACCAGTGCTGGGTATCCAACTGGCCGGCCCCCGGATCCGACGGGCAGATCGCGATCGCCGGGTCGTTCCAGTAGTCCGGATAGAGCTGCTTGCTGTTCACCCCGCAAGTCAGAATCAGGTGCCCGAACTGGTACTCGTTCTTCGTCGGGAAGGCCCCTTTGTTCTCCCCGTTGTACATCTTGAAGACCAGTCCCCATTGCTTCAGGTTGTTCTGGCAGGATGCCCGCCGCGCCGCCTCGCGCGCCCGGGCTAGCGCGGGAAGCAGAATAGCGGCGAGAATTGCGATAATCGCGATCACGACCAGGAGTTCAATCAGGGTAAACCCCATATCCTTCCTTCTCATCATTTCGACCTCTGAGCAGACGCTCGGTTGGTAATCTGCACGAATGACTGGTTCCAATGAGCACGTCTCAACCCTCCAACCACCTCCTTCATGCCAGCGAGCCGTCTTTCCTTTTCCTCTCCTCACGGGCAGTATCTCACTATTCACCATGAAGGTCAATAGGTTTTCTCTTCTTCATGCGGTTTCCCGTTTTTCTTACTCCAGCCCTGCCAACGCATCGGACCCCCGCACATGCAAAGGGCCCGGCCGGACTTGCGTCCGACCGGGCCCCTTGGCTCCCTCTCATCCGGCTGAGTCGCCGCCGAGGCGGTTCAGATCATCCCCAACCGCCGTAGCGGGCCGCCCAGTAACGAGCCTGGCAGTCCAGGTTCGCGCCCCGAGCCAGGCCCACCGTCGCAGGCAAGCCGTTGTGCGGCGGGCTCTGGATCGGGTCCTTGCCATTGAACCGCACGAACTCGACGTGTCCGTCCATGTACAGCACGTTCGAGCCGCCCGGCACATGGTTGAACACCGCCGTACCCAGGTGTTCGCCCCAGTTGTCCGCGTTGTGCACCTGCGCGCCCCACGCGTCCCACATCACGAAGATGCTCGACTGCGCCATCGCCCCCGCGGCGGGGTTGTTGATGTCCGTGATGAAGAAGCGCTCGATGCCCTCCTTCATCAGATGGTACGTGCTCGGCAACGGATACCCGTCGTCGTCATACCACGGACCGTTGCCCGCGCCGCCGGGATGCGACGCGAGGATGTTCGAGTCCATGTCCTTCTGACCGATGCCCCACACCCGACGGACATTGATCCAGTTCGGACCGCCCACGGCGCTGATGGCCGGCTGCCAATAGTCCTCGCGGATGTAGTTGTCGCCGTAGCCCCAGCGGTTGAAGCTGCCCTGGTAGCCGAAGACGCCGTCCAGCCACTGCGACGACGTCCGCTGCGCGTACGGGTTGTAGATGTACGAGAATGGGAACGACAACAACACATGGCGCACCGCCTCCGCCGTGGCGGTCAGGGCCGGGTCGCCATTGTCGCTAATGCTCTCGATCGTGTCCGCCAAGTCCGCCCCCTGGATGCCGGGCAGGTTTGCATAGCCCGGCCACCAGTGCTGCGTGTCGAACTCAGCGCCGCCCGGATCCGACGGGCAGATCGCGATCGCCGGGTCATTCCAGTAGTCCGGATAGAGCTGCTTGCTGTTCACGCCGCACGGCAGGAACAGATGCCCGAACACGTACTCCCCCTTGGTGGGAAACGCGCCATTGTTCTCCCCGTTGTACATCTTGAAGACCAACCCCCACTGCTTCAGGTTGTTCTGGCAAGACGCCCGCCGCGCCGCCTCCCGCGCACGGGCAAGCGCGGGAAGCAGAATGGCCGCAAGAATGGCGATAATAGCGATGACTACCAAGAGCTCAATCAGAGTGAACCCTGCGCTTCGTCTTCTCATCTGGATGACCTCCGAGCTTGCGCTCATTTTGCACACTGACTTGCACTACAGAGCATGTATGGTCGATATGCCGCCGCACCTCCTCTCTCCCCGCCGAACCGACGCGAAACCCACGAATTATGCGAATTAAAACCAAAACGCACACCGCCCATCACCCGCGAACCCGCTGCTGCGTGCGTTCTGATGGGCCATTAACTATACTGGATAGTATCATCATCGTCGCCCAAACGACTGTACGAGCGAGGCCATTCATTTGTCTCTCAACGACAGCGACATTCCCCTGTACACCCTGCGCCAAGTCGGCGTGAGCGCACGCACCCCCGTGCGCGTATGCACCACCCGTTACGGCACCACCGCCAAGCACGTCATTCTGGAGGGCCTCGAGCGCGGCGAGCAGGGGATCAACCACCACTACATCGAGATCGCCGTACCGAAGTGGGACGACACCTGCGCGCTGCACACGCACGCGTTCTACGAGATCGCCCTGTTCCGTCGAGGCGAGTGCATGCTGACCTCGCCGGCAGGCATCGAAGCCGAGCTGACGCGCGGCGACGTACTCGTGATGGTCCCCGAGACCGTCCACGGCTACCACCACCCCGCGCCCGTCTGCTGGACCGACCTGTACCTGCTGCCCGACTGGCTTCTCGAGGAGCTGCGCATCCTCTGGCAGGTCGGCGGGCTGGTCCAGCACCTCCTCGCCCACGCCCTCTTCCGCTCGCCCGCGGCGCAGAAGCTGGTCCGGCTCAGGACCACCCCCGAAGAGACCGAGGCGTGGGAGCGCGAGATCGTGCAGATGGAAGAGGAATCCAAGCGGCCGCGGCCCTGTCTCGCCACCATCAATGGATGCCTGCTCAAGGTGCTCGGCATACTCAACGGGGCCTTCCTGCGGAGTTCCGCCTATCGCGACGCCTCGATAAACCCCGACATATGGCGCGCGGCCTACTTCATCGAGCAGTCCATACGCAGGGGCGAGCGGTTCGAACCCGCCGCCCTCGCCTCGCAGATGGCCATGTCCCAACGCAGCGTCGAGCGCCTGTTCCGCCGATGGACCGCCGTGACGCCGCGGCGCTACTATCAACGGCGACGCATCGAGCACGCCCGGCGCCTGCTGTCGGACCCGCACCGCTCCGTGACGGACGTCGCCCACGAACTCGGCTTCGCGGACGGCCCCCATTTCACCAAGGTGTTCCAGCGGTACACCGGCGCGACGCCGACCGACTACCGACGACAGCAGTTCACGCTCGTTGCCCCGGGCGACGCACGATACAGCCTCGAACCGGAAGAGAGGGCGGAGACATGACGCGAACGACGACGAACGCCACGGCGATCGCCGCGGCCATCCTCATGATCGCCGGCATCGGCGCCGCGGCGCAGCCCGACGGGCCGGCGCCCATGCCCGCGGGCGGTTGGCATGACGTCACGGACTACGGCGCCGCCGCCGACGGCGTCACGGACGACACCGACGCCTTCCAGCGCGCCCTCGACGCCGCAAGCGCCCAAGGCGGCGTCGTGTGGGCCCCCTCCCTCGGCCCCGGCCGCGGCTACGTCATCACCCGCACCGTGCGCGTGCCCGAGGGCGTCGCCCTCATCGGCAGCCCCGCCGGCGTCACAACCAACTCCACCGCGGCCTTCCCCTATCCCGAGCAGAACGTCATCGGATCGAAGATCTACGCGCGGCCCGCGCCCGAGGAGTACGCCGGCTCCGAGAAGCGCCCCCTGTTCCTGCTCGAACGCGGCTGCACCGTCCGCGGCCTCGTCATCCTCTACGACGAACAGCCCTGGCCCACGGACGACGAGTTCCAGGACCCCGAGTCGCCCTACCACTACGCCAGCTTCGAGGAGGCCCGCGAACGCTTCATCGCCGACCACATCCGCCCCTACGGCCCCACATTCTACGTCCCCGCCGCCACGAACAACGTGATCGAAGACATCGTCTGCGACCGCTACTACGACTTCCTCCACATGCGGTTCTGCGGAAAGACCTACGTCAACCGCATCTTCTGCTACGGCGTCAAGCGCGCCTTCGTCTACGGCGAGGGCCTCGACATCAACCGCCTCTCACACGTCCACGTCGTCCCCAACGCCGGCGCCTCCTGCCCCGGTCCCGCCCCCGGCCTCGGCACATGGACCTGGATCTACGCCATCCTCGCATCGCAAGACGATAACGTCGGTATCGTCATGGGCCGAAACGACGGCTACGTCCTCGACGACGTGTTCTTCTTCGGCATGCACACGGCCCTGCGACTCGGCGCCTCCCGCGAGTACCCCCTCGTCGACTCCGTCGCGGGCGACGCCATGTGGTACGACGTGGAGACGCAGGAATCCCACGGATTCCGCGCCGGATCGTACGTGGGCCAGGGGCCTTGGGGCGAGATCACCGGCTTCAAGGTCGACCAGTGCGCCGTCGGCGTCCACTTCGTCTGGCCCGCCCACCTCGCCAACCGCATCGCCAACGCGCTCATCTTCACCGCGATCGACGACGGCCGATCCTTCGACGCCGTCCGCGGCGACGGCGACCTCGACCGCGTCGGCAAACAAGGCGCCTTCGTCGTCGAACCCAGCTACAGCCTCGCCAACAACGTCGGCATTGTCGGCACGTTCCTGTGCAACAACACCCTGATCGCCTCCTTCAACGACGCACCCCGGTTCGGCCCCGCCGCCGCCAACGCCGCCGACGCCAACGGACGCGTGTTCCTCATCAACGGCGATATCACCATGGACTTCTCCGGCATGCTCATGAACCACCCCTACCAGGCCGACCGCGTCCACGCGATCGGCCCCGACTCCGAGCGGGCCCACATCGCCGTCCGCGGCCTCGTCCGCACGGGCGTCCCCCAACCCGACCTCCTCATCCAACACCCCGCGCCCGCGCCCTGAGGAACCCGCATGGACTCGCAACCGCCCCTTCCGCCATTGGACTCCGCCCCGGGCCCTGTGCTATTCTCCCATCGCCGTTTCATGCGGCGAATCACGCGCCCGTAGCTCAGGGGATAGAGCGCTTGCCTCCGGAGCAAGAAGTCGTAGGTTCGAATCCTACCGGGCGCGCCATTTCTGTCCGCGTTCCCCGTCCGCCGCATCGAAGCTTCTCTGTTTCTGCGCCGCGGACGGCGCCCCATCGCGCGCATCGTGCGCCGGAATCCGCCTCACGCCGCCCGACACGCCTAACGGACACGATCAGCTCGCGCCGTTTGCGGTATAGTATTGGCGTACGTAGCGAACCTGGGACGGAGGCTGACCGTGTCGGAGGGGAACGACTGGGTGTGGACCGGCGCTGAACCGAGCGGACGAACAGGCGTGATCGGCCGGCTGATCACGGCGATCTCGCGCACGCTCCTCAATCCGCCTGACGGTGCGAGCGTGGACGTCGCCATCACGACCGCGTTGAAGCAGGCAGGTGCCGCCGTGAAAGCGGACCGCGCCTATCTGTTGCTGTTCCGCGACGATGCCGAAGTGATGGACACCACGCACGAATGGTGCGCGGAGGGCGTCGAGCCGCAGATCGACATGATGCAGGGCATCCCGCTGAGCATGTTTGAGTGGGCCTGGCAGGAGGGTTCCCGTCACGGCTGCCTTCGCATCCCGGACGTGGCCCAGCTCCCGCCCGAGGCCGTTACGGAAAAACAGATCTTCGAGATCCAGAGCATCGTTTCCATCGTCCTGGTCCCGGTCTACTCCGAGGAGACGCTTCGAGGCTTCGTAGGCTTCGACGCGGTCAAGGCGAAGCGGAATTGGGACGACGAGACTGTCGCGTTGCTCGAGGCGCTTGGCGACATGATCCTGAGCGCGTTGCGACGCGACAAGGACCTCGCGGAGCTGCGCGCCAGCGAGCAGCGCTTGAGGGCCGTCTTCCACGGATCGCGCGACGCGGCCATGCTCGTCTCCCCCGACCACGTCCCCCGCATGGTCAACGAGGC
Organism: Candidatus Hydrogenedentes bacterium UBA6118; assembly: GCA_002422525.1. Classification (GTDB taxonomy): domain Bacteria; phylum Hydrogenedentota; class Hydrogenedentia; order Hydrogenedentales; family SLHB01; genus UBA6118. Next base: position 82,933 of record DIWA01000069.1, on the reverse strand, counting down.
CGCCACCCGCCTCACCGGCTACTCCCACGACGAGCTGACCGGGATGAACGTCCTGGACCTTCACCGGCCGTCCGACCGTGACACGATCGCGGCCTATCTCCGGCGCGTAGTGCGCGGCGACGAGGCGCTCTGGGAAGGAGACCTGATCCGGAAAGACGGCGCACCCCTCTTGACCGAACTCAGCATGCGCCGCGTCGACATCGCGGGAGAGGCGTTCATACATGCCGCCATCCGGGACGCGTCGGATCAAAACCGCGGCGACGAGGCGGTGCGCCGCGCCCGGGATACCATGCAAGCCCTGTCCGACAGCGCGCAAGCGCTGCTGGTCATGCCGGGATGGCACGGCGTCCGTGTGGCCCTGGAACACCTCGGCCAGGCCGTCGGCGCCTCGCGGGTCTACGTATGCCGAACCCGACAGGCCCCCAGCGGCGAATGGTGGCTCTCCGTGCGTCACGAATGGGCCTCCGCCGGCACGATCGGACGGATCGAGAACAGGTACTGGACCAATGTATCGTTCACCGCCGCCGGCCTACAGAGCTTGAGCGCGGCGTGGGAACAAGGCGAACCTTTGATCATCCGCGACGCCGCCGCGCTGCGGGACCGCGACCGGGCCGTCTTCATGGCCTATGGCGTCGGGGCGCTCGCCGCCTTCCCGATCTGGGTCGAGAATGAACGGTGGGGACTCCTCTGCTACGATTCGCGCGCTCCCCGCGACTGGGAGGCGCCCGAACTTGCCGCCCTCCGGGCCACCGCCGACCTCTTCGCTTCGCTCGTGGTCCGCAACCAACAGGCCGAGGCCCTGGCGCAGAGCGAGACCCGCCATCGATCGTTGTTCGAGTCCTCCAGCGACGCCATCCTCATCTGCGACGAACACTGGCGCATACAAGACGCCAACCGGCGCGCCGCGGATCTGACCGGCTACCCGCGTGAGGAACTTGTGCGCCTCAGCGCCAACGACCTGCACCCCGCCATGGCCCGGACCGTGTCCAGGCATGCCCAGGAAATGACCGGCCCCAGCGAGTTCGCGCGGTTCGAGACCGAGTTCATCACGCGGGAAGGCAAAGTGTTCCCGGTCGAGATCTCGTTCTGCCGCGTCGGGCTCGATACCCCCGTCTACCAGGTCATCGTGCGCGACATCTCCGAACAAAGAGACCTGCAGCAGCACCTGATCCAGTCCATCGAGGCCGAACGCAAGAGCATCGGCCAGGAACTGCACGACGGCCTGTGCCAGGAACTCAAAGGCCTCGAGATCGAGGTCGCGCTCCTCGCCCAGCGCTTGCGCGCCTACGGCGGCCCCGAAGCCGAGCGGGCCGAGGCCATCGGGGCGCGGCTGAACGAGGCGCTCGGTTCCGCGTACGGCCTGGTCATGGGCATGCTGCCCGCGGGACTCGACGCCGACACGTTCGGCAAAGCCCTGGCCGCCCTGGGTCGGCTCGTCGAGACGCGCGAAGACGTCATCGTCGAGGTCGACTGCGACCCGGGACTCGATCCCGTGGATGAGACCGCGGCGAACCACCTCTACCGCATCGCCCAGGAGGCCATGGCCAACGCCATACGCCACGGCCAGGCCACACGAATCGATCTTGAGTGGAAACAGGAGGCTGCGGGCGTCTGCCTCACAGTCACCGACAACGGAGACGGGTTCCCCCAGGGTTCAGGCGCTATCGCAGGGTTCGGCATATCCATCATGCGATCGCGCGCCGAAGCCATCGGCGGCGCACTTGAAGTGAACCCGCTGGATGTCGGCGGCGTTCAAGTCAGATGCTGGTGTCCCCGAAGGGTCGTCATGTCCAACGTAATAGGAGATATCGATGGACCACGTTAGGATCCTCCTGCTGGATGACCACCCGGCCTTGCGCCACGGCATCCGGCAGCTCATCGACAGCGAGCCGGACCTGCAGGTCTGCGCCGAAGCCACCAACAGGGAGGAGCTTCTCGAACAGCTCAACGAGGTCACGCCCGATATGGCCATCGTCGACATCACGCTGCAAGACAAGAACACCACCGGGCTCGACCTGATCGGCGACATCCACGCCAAGGCGGGCCAGATCCCCGTGCTGGTCTTCTCCATGCACGATGAAACGCTCTACGCCGAGCGCGCCATGGCCGCCGGCGCACGCGGCTACCTGATGAAACAGGAGCCCGTCATGCTCCTGCTCGACGCCATCCGCGCGGTGATGCGAGGCGAGATCTACCTCAGCAAGCGCATGAACCAGGCCCTCCTGCAGGCCCACGTCAAGGGCGGCGCGCCGACGCATCCGGACGACCCGGTGTCCGCGCTGTCCGTCCGCGAGTTCGAGATCCTGCGCATGCTCGGCAAGGGCATGCCGCCCCGCGAGATCGCCGAGGCCATGTCCCTCAGCGTGCGCACCGTCGAGACCCATCGCCGCAACATGCGCAACAAGCTCGGCTGCGGCACCGCCAGCGAGCTCACCCAGTTCGCCGTCGACTGGGTCCACCGCGAAGCCTGACCTGAACGACCCGGCGCGGCCTCCCGGCCGCGCCGCCTATCCCGCGCGCAGCCGCTTCGCCGCTCGCCGCGCGTTTACCCGGGCCCGGAACTCCCCGACAGCCGGGTCCGCGACCCGTGCGACCACCTCCGCGACGCGCTTGGCCAGCGTCCTGCGCACTCGTTCGCCTGCGCACATCGGCGCATAACCCAGCAGGTCCAGCAGGTCTCCGGCGACGCCTTCGAACAACCCTATCTGTCGCGGCGTCAACGTCTCGCGCCACGCCTCCGCGCGGCTTGGGTCCGGGGGCGTCCCCACCAGCGGATGGCAGGTCTCATACTTCGGAACCCGGAACCGCCCGCCCTCGACCGCCTCGCGGCCGCATTCCAGCCCCGCGAACCGACACAGCGAATCCAGCTCCGTCTCCGGATCTCGCAACAGGTCCTCATACCGCACCCGGCGCACCCGTTCCGCTCCGGCATAGGTTTCCCCGGCGAACGCATGCGCCAACTCGCCCATCCACCACCACGCCGCCGTGCGAACCGTGTTCGGGCCCCAGTCCAACGGCAGGATGGACGCCGCCACGGCGCGCCCGTCCCGCACGATATGGATGAACCTCGCCTCGGGATACAGCGCGAGCAACACCTTCGCGTCCCGCAGATTGTGGGGCGAATGATCGACCCAGACCATCTCGCCGGTCGACGGCGGCAAGGCCCCCTCCTGGCACCGCGCGTACGCCGTCACCGCCCAGGCCGCCAAGCGCCGCAGATCGTCGAGCGAGGCAGGTTCGTCATCGCGCCAGGCCTCCGGCGGGCGCTCCGTCACCTCCCACCACGCGAACCGCGGATGCGCCAGCAGACCGTCCACCAGTTCGCGCCGACTGATCCCCGGCCCCAGCACACACCGCGCCAGCTCGGCAGGGAAGTGCGACTCCGGCGTGCACACCGCCCCGCGCGCCGCCCCAAGCATCGACCCCAGCATCGTCGTGCCGCTGCGGTCGCACCCCCCGACAAACACCGGCCGGATCACGGTCGGCTCCGCGTCCGCCTGCGTCCCATCCGTCATGTCGTCTCTCCAGGACCCGTCCGCGGCGCCCTCGCTTCCGGCTCCCCCAACCGACACACCGCCTCGGGGCTCGTCAGCGCATCGAACTCGGCCTCCGTCAGCCGGCCCGATGCGATGGCCAGCTCCCGCACCGACCGCCCGCGCTGCCTCGCCGCTCGCGCGATCTCACTGGCCGCGTCGTAGCCGATCCGCGGAAGCAGGGCCGTCAGCGTGGCCGTCGACGAGGCCACGTGCGCCCGGCAGCGCGCCTCGTCCACCTCGATCCCCTCCACGCAGTGCCGTCGGAACACGTCGCACGCCCGGGCCAGCACGTCCGCGGACTCGAGCAGACAGTGCGCGACCAGCGGCAGGAACGGGTTCAGCTCCAGAGACCCCATGCCGCACGCCGCGGCGATGGTCTGGTGATGCCCCATCGCGAGCAGGCCCGCCTGCGTCACCGCCTCGGGGATCACCGGGTTCACCTTGCCGGGCATGATGCTCGACCCCGCCTGCCGCGCGGGCAATCGGATTTCCCCGAGTCCCGCATCCGGCCCTGACGACAGCAGGCGCAAATCCGTGGCGATCTTGACCAGATTCGACGCGCACGCCGACAGCATGCCCGACACTTCCACGAACGCGTCCTGGTTCTGCGTCGCTTCCACCAGGTTCTCCGCCCGCGCCAGGCCCAACCCCGTCAACTCGCGGAGCCGCTCCGTCACGAGGAAGATGTAGCGCCGCGGCGCGGCGACGCCCGTGCCGATCGCCGTGCCGCCCAGGTTCACCACCCGCAGCCGCTCCTCGCACTTGTACACCCGCCACCGGTCGCGGTTCATCGCCTCGGCGTACGCCGCGAACTCCCGGCCCGCCGTCGTCAGTACGGCGTCCTGCAACTGCGTCCGCCCCACCTTCACGACATGCGCGAACTGCCGCTCCTTCGCCTGGAACGCCTCCTGCACCCCCACAAGCTCCTGCTCCAGACGCCGAATCAGCCGGATCGCGGCGATCCGCAACGCCGTCGGGTAGGTGTCGTTGGTGGACTGATGCCGGTTGATGTCGTCGAGCGGCGAGACGCGGCCGTAAGCGCCCGGCGGCAGCCCCAAGTGCGCCAGCGCCCGGTTCGCCAGCACTTCGTTGACGTTCATGTTCAGGCTGGTGCCCGCGCCGCCTTGCAGCGCATCGACGACCACGTGCTCGCGCAGTCCGCCCGCCGCCATCTCCGCGCAGGCCCGGCCGATCGCCTCCGCCTTCTCCGGGTCGTCCGCCCACACGCCAAGATCGCGGTTCGTCTGCGCCGCCGCCTGCTTCACCGCCCCGTACGCGGCGACCAGCTCCGGATGCACCGCACGCGCCAGGAGCGGGAAGTTCTCCATGGCGCGTGCGGTATGGATTCCATACAACGCCTCGCGAGGCACGGGCAGCGACCCAAGCTGGTCGGTCTCCGTCCGAGAGTCGTTCGAGGCGCGTTCTTTCATCGTCGGCCAGGTCGGCGGTCCATCAGTGGCAGAACACCATCTCCTGCACGTCGAGCCCCTCGATGGCGGCCAGTTTCCCCTTCAATGCGACGCACTGCGCCTCGTCGCCGTACATATCGAGCACGATCACGCCGCCGGGCGCGCAGTAGTCGCCCTGCACCTCGTGAAACCCGACGCGCGTCTTGATGTAGCACCCGTATTCGGTCAGGAGCTCCTGAATGCGGTGCGCATCCTGGATCCGGTCCCGCACATGGATGCCGTAGATGATGTGTTTCTCGCCCACCATAGGTGCTGGTCTCCCACGCTGATAGGTTGCGGCCCCCGGGCCGACGACGCCTCACACATAGACGTCGTGCTTGCCCGAACGAACCTGTTGCACAAGATACTCCGCCGTGCGCCGCCGCTCGGGGGGCATCCGATCAAGCCCCTGCTGAATGCACGCGGCCCCAACGCGCTTCGTCTCCTCCGACCCGAAGTCCTCGAGGTACTCGGCGAAGGTCGCCAACGCGTTCACGTCGCAATGATCCTTGATCTTGCCCGGTTTCGCAAGGTCCATGAAGTCCGCGCCCGTCCGGCCGAGTCGATAGCACGCCGTGCAGAACGACGGCACGTAACCCAGCGACGCCACATCCCGGATCACCTCGTCCAGCGGCCGGTGATCGCCCAGCGAGAACTGGCTCATGTCGATCTGCTCGTCATCCGCGTAGCCGCCGGGGTTGGTCCGGCTGCCCGCGCTGATCTGCGACACCCCCAGCGCGAATGTCTCGCGACGGATGCTCGGCGTCTCCCGCGTCGTCATGATGATCCCCGTGTACGGCACCGCCAGACGCAGGATCGCCACCAGCTTGAGGAAGTCAATGTCCGACACCGGATGCGGCGGCTGCGAGGCGATGTCCGAACCGACCGCCGGCTCCATCCGCGGCACGCTGATCGTGTGCGGCCCCACGCCGAACGCGTCCTCCAGATGCCGAATGTGCTGCATCAGCGCCAACACCTCGAACCGCCAATCGAACAGCCCGAACAGCAGCCCCACGCCCACGTCGTCGATTCCCGCCTCCATGGCGCGGTCCATCGCCGTGATCCGCCAGTCGAAGTCGGTCTTCTTCCCCGCGATGTGCATCCGCGCGTAGGTCGCCCGGTGATACGTCTCCTGGAAGATCTGATACGTCCCGATGTTCGCCGCCTTCAGCTCCCTGAACTCCTCCAGCGTGAGCGGCGCCACATTCGCGTTCACCCGCCGGATCTCGCCGTGCGGCTTGCGCACGCTGTAGATCGTCTCGATGCACTTGATCACGTAGGAGAACCCGTCCACCGGGTAAGACTCCCCCGCCACCAGCAGCACCCGCTTGTGCCCCTGATCGATGAGATGATCGATCTCGTTCGCCACCTCTTCCTGCGTCAACGCGCGCCGTCGCAGCTCCTTGTTGCTCTTCCGGAACGCGCAATACAGGCATTCGTTGGTGCACAGGTTCGACACGTACAACGGCGCGAACAGCACGAGGCGCCGACCGTAGATCTCTTCCTTCACGTACTTCGCCGTGTCGAACAGGTCCGACAGCAGCCCCGGGTCGCTGATGCTCGTCAGCGTCGCGACGTCCTCCGGATCGAGCCCGTGCAACTCGCGCGCCTTGTCCAGGATCTCGCGCACGCTCGACGCATCCGCCTTCCGGGCGCGATGCAGCGACGTTTCTATGGATTCCTCATCGATGATGGGGGCGGTTTTCCACGCCGTAGTCATTATGCTGGTCCTTTCTCGTGGGAATTGCGCGGCAGGGTCACGATGAACTCCGCCCATCGCCCCGGTTCCGACCGAGCATCTATGCCGCCGCCATGCGACTGCACGATCCGCCAGGACGTGTACAGACCGACTCCGGAGCCTTTCCGTTGCAGCAATTCCGGAGTCTCAATGCGGGAGAACTTGCGGAACAGCCGATGCCGCTGATCCGGAGGGAAACCGGGTCCTTCATTCCAGACGGATACCCGCAGCTCGTCATCCCTCGGGTCGAGGGTGAGACGTATCAGTCCCTGCGCTTCCCCGTATTTTACCGCATTTCCAAGTAAATTCACCATCACGATTCCCATCGACCGTCCATCGCACGTGATCGGGATCGGCCCCTCAGGCGCCTCCACCTCCAGCCGCATCCCCTTTTCCTCGATCTGCGGCTGCACGATATCCAGCGACGGATCCGCCACGTCCCGCCGGAAATCCAGCTCCGTCATCGACAGATTCTGCTTGCCCGACTCGATCCGCGCCAGATCCAGGTACTCCCCCGCCATCCCCAGCAAGTGCTCCGCCTTGCGGATGATGCTCTCGATGCGCTCCCGCTGCTTCTCATTCAGCTCCCCCGCATACCCCTGCACAAGCAGCCGCGCATCCATCGTGATCGACGACAACGGGCTCTTCAGTTCATGGCTCACGAAGCCCAGCACCTCGAAATACGCCCGGTTCGCCGCCTCGAGCTGCTCAATCCGATACGCCTTCTCGATCGCCTGGCTCAGCCGCTCCGCCACCGCCAGATGCAGCGCCGCCTCCCGATCGCCGTACGCCCCCGTGCGCCGCGCGCTGCGGAACAGAAACCCCACGCGCCGCCCCGCCACCACGATCGGACACGTCAGGCTCGACCGCACCCCCTCCTCCACCAGCAGTTGCGACGACGCGCTCTTCGGTTTCCGCGCCAGATACGCCTCCAGGTCCGAGATGATCCGCAGCCGCCCCGTCTTCAGCACCGCCGCCAGCGAACTGCCCCGCAGATCCTCCGCATAGTCCGTGTCCAGCAGCACGGGCTCGTACAACGCCCGCGTCAGATGCGACACCACCCGCTTCTCCCCGTCCGATAGAAACGCCACGCTCACCCGGTCGCACGGTAGAATCGCCTGCGTCGACGTGAACAAAAACTCGATGATCGACGCCAGCGACTCCCCCGCCGCGATCCGCTGATTCACCGTCTCCAGCGCATCCCGCTCCGCCGCCGTGAAATCCGCCTCCGGCAACCGCTCCGCATCAACAAACCGCACCATCTCAGACGACCGCGACATCACCGCTCCCCCTCCTACCGCACCTCACCTCACACACCACGCCGCACACACCGCCGCACACGCCCCGCCAACCCACGGCTACGCTATACCGTCCAACCACCCGCGTCAAGGCTCCCCCGGCCCCGCCCTTGTGTGGGGCGCCCAGGCCGGCGAGGGCGGCAATGCGGCCGTAGGGGCGATTCACGAATCGCCCGCCCCACGTCCACGCGGCAACCGCCGTCATCACCCGGCCGTGTGGCCCCCCCTTGTGTGGGACCGGCGCCCTCGCCGGTCATTGCGCGCTGGACAAGGCGAGCCCTGCTGATGTATCCCATCTGACAGCGTGCATTCGAAGCAGGCCCAGGCATGGCGATGCCTGATAGCAGGCCGTTGAGGAGATGCCGAGATGTTGGAGACCATGTCTGGTCGCTGGATCGATGCGCTGCACCACGCCCGCATCCCAGCCCTACCCCGCGACGAACTGCTACCTGAGTCCCTGAGCGAGGGGATCGAGGGTTCCGAAGCCGGGGATCTCGTCGAGGGGAGTACATGATGGCGCTGCAACGAGTGTCACGACTGCGGGATTGCGGAGTCTTCCGTGATTTCTCCTGGTCCACCGAGCTGCCGGACTTCGGGCAGTACAACCTTGTCTATGGGTGGAACGGGTCGGGAAAGACCACGCTGAGCAGACTGCTCCGTGCCTTGGAGTTACGAAAGCAGCCAACCCTGGGACAAGCAACGGTCCGTATCGACGACCATGATGTAACAGGGTCCGACTTCCCCCAAGCGACGCTGCCAATCCGTGTGTTCAATCGAGACATGGTCAACGAGAGCATCTTCCCGATCGGTGGCGGCGATGTGCCGCCGATCTACATCGTGGGCAAGGAGAGCGTTGAGAAGCAGAAGGAGGTCGACCGGCTGAAGCAGGAGCGCGTTGAGGCCGACGCCCAGTGGAACTCAGCACGAGCGCGAAACCAGGAGGCCGAACGCGCCCTTGATCGGTACTGCCAGGACCGAGCGCGAGTGATCAAGGACACCTTGCGCTCGTCGGGGCCAAACCCGTTCAACAACTACAACAAGTCAGCCTTCCAAGACTGGGCGTCGCAGATGGTCATCAGTGATGACGCCGCGTCGCACTGCCTCAACGACTCCGAACGCGAAGCCCTCGGTCTCCAGCACAGAGGGACACCGAAACCCAGACTCATTGAGATCACCTACCGAGCTCCTGATCTGCAGGCGTTGGCCAACACCACGTCTACTCTCTTGAGGAAGACAGTCCTGTCGGCGGCGATTCAGTCGCTCAAGGATGACGCTGAAGTTGCGGACTGGATCCGCCGCGGCCTTGGCTTGCACAACGACCGGAATGCTGAAAAGTGCATGTTCTGCGAGCAGCCGCTTCCAGAAGGACGGCTCGCCGCTTTGGAGGCACATTTCAGCGCTGAGTACGAGCAGTTCATGCGAGAGATCGAGGACCAGATCGCAAAGCTAGACTGGATCCGGACTCAGGCATCGGAACTGAAGCTGCCCAGTCGGGCCGAGTTCTACGACGACATCGCCGCCGAATACGAGGCCGCCGAAGATGCTTTGCGGAAGGCCGTGGATGCCGCCGGGCGCTTCGTGAAATCGTTAGGCGACGCCTTGGAGAAGAAGCGGGCAAAGGCCTTCGAGGCCCTGCCGATGGACGTGACTGTTCCCAAGATCGACACGGGCATTGTTGAGGCGGTGAACAAGGTCATCCGCAAGCACAACCAGGCGTCGGAAGATTTCGAGACGCGGGTCAGCTCCGCGCGCGAACGACTCGCAATGGATTTGATCGCGGCGGACATCGATGAATTCAAACGCCTGCAGGATGCGGTACAGACAGCCTCGGGCGAATCGAAGACGGCAAAGGACAAATCCGATGGACTTGCTGTCAGGATCAAGGAGATCGAGGACGAGATCATCGAGCATCGCAAGCCAGCAGAAGACTTGAATAACGACCTGCGGCAGTACCTTGGGCACGGCGAGCTGCAGTTGGCGGTGCAGGACACGGGCTACACCATCACACGCAACGGTGACCCAGCGCAGATGCTCAGTGAAGGCGAGATGACTGCGATTGCGCTGCTCTACTTCCTGAAATCACTTGAAGGGCGAGATTTCGACTTGGCGAATGGCGTCGTCGTGCTTGACGACCCGGTATCCAGCCTCGACGCCAACGCCATGTACCTAGCGTTCAGCCTGATTCGGGACCGTACTGCAGATGCGGGGCAGCTCTTCGTACTCACGCACAACTTCGCGTTCTTCCGCCAAGTCCGTAACTGGCTGAGACGCGTAGCTGGCCAGAAGAGAAAGAACATCGCGAGAAGACCGGCGCAGTTCTACATGATCGAGTGTGTCGATCAAGATGGGAACCGGGCATCGGCGCTTCGCCCCCTTGATCCATTGCTCTACAAGTACGAGTCTGAATACCACTTTCTGTTCGCCTCTGTGTATCGGTTTGCCAATGGACCGAACGTCGAAGGCCTGGAGGCATGCTACGGGATGCCGAACGTCGCTCGACGCCTGCTGGAGACCTTCTTGGCGTTCAGGCATCCCAAGGTCTTCGGCGGCTTGTGGGACGCACTGAAGGAGGTCACCACTTCCGACGAGCTAAGGAAGGGCCGCATCCTGAATTTCGTACAGACCCATTCGCACGGTCCAGGTCCGGGGAAACCAGAGCATGATCCGTCGGTCCTCGGCGAGTCCAGAGCGATCCTGCAAGAGATACTGGCGCTGATCGAATCGGAGGACTGCGGCCACTATACGGCGATGAAGAACCTCGTCGATCCTGCAGGAGACCGGGCAGACACAGCATGACCGCTTGCGTCGACGAAGTGCAGGTCGAGGTCGTCGCCGTAGACTACGTTCGCGAAGTGGGCGACGACTGCGTCCGCGGGTGGGTCATCGCGCGCCAACGCACGGCTACGCTATACCGTGGAACCGCCGTCATCACCCGGCTCCCCCCGGCCCCGCCCTTGTGTGGGACCGGCGCCCTCGCCGGTCATTCCGCGCTGGACAAGGGGAGCCCTGCTGATGTATCCCAATCGAGGGAGCGGACAAGAACGGTAAGGCAAGCGGCGTCTCTCCGCTCGGCGGGTAGGCGCCAGGGAGGAGCGGTATGGCGAGTCCGCGGTGGGTTGTTGTCCTCGTTGCCGCGGCGCTGGTTCTGCCGGCCGGGGCCGAGGACGGGCGGGTGTTCGACGCGGAAGAGGCCGTCATCCGCCACGGCGTCGTCTACTCCGATTCGAACGCCTTGGGCTGGCAGGCCGTGGGCGCCTTCGGCGACCGGGCCGGCGCGTGCATCGAATTCGTGGACATGCCCGCCGCGGACCGCATCAACGTCCACTACAACAACGGCTCCGGCAAGGCGCAGCAAGCCGGCCTGTACATCGCGGACAAACGCGTCGCGACGCTGACGTTTGAACCCACCGACGGCTGGTTCGCGCCTTTTGAGACGGTCTCCTATCATGGCCCCGTATCTGGAACGGTGCGGATTCAGATCGACGCGGAGGACTTCGCGCGCAACGGCGGCTTCGCGTGCAACGTGGATGCCGTGAGCTTGGGTTCCCCTGAAGCCTATGAGGCCGCGAAGGCCGCGCCGGGGCCGCATGACCAACCATACGTCTGGCCCGACAACCAACCCGAGGAATGCCCTTTTCCGGAGTCGGACGAAATCACCGGGGTGGTCTTCACGGGTCGGTACGCCAACTATACCCAGGCGGACACGTGGTTCCCGATGTGGGCGGCGGACGGCGCCTGCTACTCGCCTTTCACGGACGGTACGGTCGACGGCTATATGAGCGTCGGTCACTACACGAACATGCAGGACGCCCTTGCGAACAAGAACCACCGCACCGGTCAGGCGCGGCTCGTCGGCGACGACCCGATGGCGCTGGAGGTGACCGCGCTGGGAAGCATGTCCACCAACTACGACAACTTCTACCCCTGCGCCAGCGTCATCGCCGATGGCGTGTGGTACTACGGCCACTATGACGCCTTCAACGAGACGGGCTATTTCGCGGGATGGCGCTACTCCTCCGATTGGAACCATTTCACCGAGGAACAGAACTACCCCTGGACCAACGCGTACTGGACCTGCGCGTACGATGTCTCCGAGCAGTCCCGCTACTTCGACTTCGGCGTTGACGGCGAAGTGGCGCCGGGGCACATCGCGGTCAACGCGAACACCCTGTACAGCGCCAAGACCGGCTACGGCTGGGATGCGGCGCTCACCGGCGATATCGTGCGCGAGCACGAGGTCAAGACCATCAAGGACTTCAGCTATTGCGATGCACCTCGCACCTTCTCCCTCGACGTGGATAATGGCGAGTTCCGGGTACTGGTATTCATCGGCGACAGGGGCGGCGTCTCGCGCGACAGGATGTCGGTCTCGGCGGAGGGCGTTGTGCAACTGACAGATATCACGACCACGCCGGGAGATCCCGGAACGGAAGTCCTGCCCTTCGAGTTCGATGTGACCGTCGAAGACGGCCAGTTGGATCTGCTTTTCCGTGATGACGGCGGGAATGACCCCTGCTGGGTAGTCAATGCGCTCTACGTCAGACCGGCGACAGACGACAACTTCTTCGATGAGAAGGGGAAGGCCAAGTTTCGTGTGCCCCGCGCCGTGGTCTTCGGTCAGGACAACGACCTGTCGCCCGACGGGAGGATCTACTTCGTCTCCCACGGATACTCCAGAGGAACCGGCACCAACAACTGGGCCAACGGCGACGCGCTCTATCTGTGCCGCGTCGATGAAGGCATCCCCAACGTCACCGACCCCGCGAAATACACGTTCTGGACAGGCGCGGCCTGGTCTCCCGCCGTTGAGGATGCGGCGCCTTTTCTCGAGTGGCCCGACAACCTGGGCGGCGCGACCATCACCTGGAATCCGGGGCTCGAAAAGTACATTCTTGTTGTGCACCACAACGCAAAGACGGGGATCAACGGGTGCGCTGACGAGCACCGAACGATTCTCATGGAGTCGGATGAGATCACAGGTCCCTACAAGACGATTCACTACATGACCAACTGGGGCCCGGGCTCCTATTTCGGGAACATTCCCGCAAAGTGGATCAGCAAGGACGGGAAAACCGCCTGGCTCGTCATCGCGGCCAATTGCTGGGGCGAGCCGGCGAATCCCAGGCAGAACGTCTATGCCTGTTCCATGCACGAGTTCAGATTCGTCACGGCAGACGAGGAATAGCCGGCGGCTTTGTCGTCCGACCGGGCAGGCGCCGACATCGCACAGACGGTCGGCATGACGTGAACAACGCTACATAGGGGGATTTCGAGTGGAAGCGCACAACGGCAGGAACGGCGCGGAAGCGGGCAGTCGGTCCTATGTCCTCTTCGTCTCATTGGTCGCCACGCTGGGCGGACTGCTCTTCGGTTACGACACGGCGGTCATCTCGGGGGCGATCGGGCCGCTGATCGAACGGTTCTCGCTGGATGCCGCGTGGGAGGGGTGGACGGCGTCCTCGGCGCTGCTGGGCTGCGTCATCGGCGCGGCGGTCGCCGGCGCGCTGAGCGATGCCCTCGGACGCCGCAAGGCCCTCATGCTCACGGCCGTGCTGTTTCTCGTCTCCGCAGTGGGCACGGCGCTCCCCCGGACGCTCACGCAGCTCATCGTCTTCCGCATCATCGGCGGCATCGGCGTGGGCGCGGCGGCCATGACCTCGCCCATGTACATCGCCGAGATCTCCCCCGCCCGCATCCGCGGCCGGATGGTCTCGCTGAACCAGCTCGCCATCGTCTCCGGCATGCTGGTGGTCTACTTCGTGAACTACGTCATCGCGCTCCAGGGCGACAAGGCATGGGCCGTCCAGACGGGGTGGCGCTACATGTTCGGCTCCGAGGCCATCCCCGCCGTGCTGTTTCTCCTGATGCTGTTCTTCGTGCCCGAAAGCCCGCGGTGGCTCGTCAAACGCGGGCGCGACGACCAGGCCCTCGGCATTCTGACGCGCGTCGGCGGTCAGGAGTCCGCCCGGCGTGAGGTCGCGGAGATCCGCGCGACGATCCGCCAGGAAGAGGACTCGCTGCTCGAGCTGCTGCGCCCGGGCTGGCGGCTGGTGCTCACGATCGGCGTGACGCTCGCCGTCCTGCAGCAGATCACGGGAATCAACGTGTTCCTCTACTACGCGCCCGAGATCTTCAAGGGCATGGGCGTGGAGGATGACAAAGCCCTCTTGCAGACCATCCTGGTGGGCGCCGCGAATCTGCTCTTCACGCTGGTCGCCATCCGAACGGTGGACCGCCTGGGCCGCAAGCCCCTCATGCTGGTCGGCGCCTCCGGCATGGGCGTGTCCCTTTTCGCCATGGGCTTCGCCGCCTACCTGCAGACCACGGGGCTCTGGGTGCTGCTCTTCGTGCTGACCTATATCGCCAGCTTCGCGCTCTCCTTGGGGCCGGTGGTGTGGGTCGTGTTATCGGAGATCTTCCCCACGAAGATCCGCGGCCGGGCCATGGGCCTCGCCACCGTCTGCCTGTGGTGCGCCAACCTGGTGGTATCGCAGACCTTCCCCATGATCGACGAGAACCCCTGGCTCGTCGAGCGCTTCCACCACGGCTTCTCGTTTTGGATCTACGGGTTCTTCTGCCTGATCACGATCGGCTTCGTCGCGCTTGTCGTGCCGGAGACCAAGGGACGGTCCCTTGAGGAGATCGAAACCATGTGGATGGAGAGGAAATCATGACGCCCCGCGTCCAACTTCAAAACGCCCTGAACCACAAATCCGGTCCCATCCCCGTCGATTTCGGCAGCACGCTGGTCACCTGCATGCACGTCACCGTGGTGGAAGGGCTGCGCCAGCACTACGGACTCGCGTCGCACCCCGTCAAAGTAGTGGACCCCTATCAGATGCTGGGGCTCATCGAGGACGACCTCGTCCAAGCGCTCGGCATCGCCACGGCGGGCGTCCCCGCGCCCAAGACGATCTTCGGCTTTCCCCTCGGCGGCTGGAAACCCTGGCGCGCGCCCTGGGGGCAAGAGCTCGAGGTTCCGGCGGATTTCAATGTGGAAGAGCGCGAGGATGGCGTCTACATCTTCCCCGAGGGCGACACGTCCGCACAGCCCAGCGGCCACATGCCCAGCGCGGGCTTCTTCTTCGACACCATCGTCAGGCAGCCTCCCTTCAACGAGGAAGACCTCGATCCGGAAGATAACCTCGAGGAGTTCGGCCCCATCTCCGAGGAGGACCTGGCGTACTACAAGGCAGAGACGGCCGCGGCCGAAGCGACGGGGCGCGGCGTCGTGGGCAGCCTTCCGGGAACGGGCCTGGGCGACATCGCCCTCGTACCCGCGCCCTTCCTGAAGGCCCCCAAAGGCATCCGAGACGTGGCCGAATGGTATATGAGCACCCTGACCCGGCCGGCATACGTCCACGCCGTGTTCGAGAAGCAGACTGAGTATGCGCTGGCCAACTTCGCGCGAATCCACGCCGCCGTGGGCGACGCGTTCGACGTCGTCTTCCTCTGCGGCACGGATTTCGGCACGCAGACCAGCACGTTCTGTCCGCCGGAGACCTACGAGGCGCTCTACCTCCCCTACTACAAGGCCATGAACGACTGGATCCACGCCAACACCACATGGAAAACGATGAAGCATTCCTGCGGCGCCGTGGAGGGCTTCATGTCCCGCTTCATCGCCTCCGGCTTCGACATCATCAACCCGGTCCAGTGCTCCGCCGCGGGCATGGATCCCAAGACGCTGAAAGAACGCTACGGCGACCAGCTCGTCTTCTGGGGCGGCGGCATCGACACGCAGCGGACCCTGCCTTTCGGCACGCCCGAGGAGGTGCGGCTGCAGACGCTGGAGCGCTGCGAGATCTTCGGCGCCGACGGCGGGTTCGTGTTCAACGCGATCCACAACGTACAGGCCCGCTCGCCCATCCCGAATGTCGTGGCGATGTTCGACGCGCTGGCGGAGTTCCGCGGATAGCCCGTCGCGATCCGCCCCGCGCGCAGACGAGGAGACGAAGCCATGCTCCTGGCCCTGACCATTGCGACGACCGCGCACTTGGCGCTGGGGGGCTCCGCCGCCGCGCCGGACCCCGCGCGAATCGTCCGCTCCGAGCACACGGCCGTCCCGGCTTCGGCGTCCGGCGAAGACGCGGCTGCCCCTGAGCTGACCGTCCAGGGCGGCGCCCCGATCCGCTATGCGCCCTTCGATTGGCCCGACGAGACGCCGCCGGACTGTCCGTTCCCCCGGTCGGAGAGCTTCCGGGGCCTGCGTCTGCTGGGACGCGCCAGCGACTACCGCGTGGCCGACACGTTCTATCCCTCCTGGGCGGCGGACGGCAAGCTCTACACGCCCTACACCGATGGCGCCGTGGGCAGCGACCTCAGCATCTCAGACGGCAGCTCAGAGCACTGCCCGAAGGCGGACGCCCGCACGGGCCAGGCGGTGATGGAGGGCGATGACCCCCTGCACCTGACCATCACCAGCCTTGGCCTGGT
Organism: Candidatus Hydrogenedentes bacterium UBA6118; assembly: GCA_002422525.1. GTDB lineage: Bacteria > Hydrogenedentota > Hydrogenedentia > Hydrogenedentales > SLHB01 > UBA6118. The sequence goes on along the minus strand of DIWA01000069.1, from coordinate 66,477 downwards.
GAAGGGACATCCCGGCGCCTACGGCGGCCGCTATCCCGGCGGCTCCCTCATGCACAACGGCGCATGGTACTACGCGACCTACTGCCTGGGCCCGGCCGGCCAGACCCGACACAATGACGGCATGATCTACAACTGGCCCGTGCTCGGTCCCGTGCCCGGCTTCCGGATCTCGCACGACTACGGCAAGACCTGGATCCCCTCGCCCCATAGCCCCGACGACCCGCTCTTCCCCGAACCGTCCGCACACCTCGGGCCCGTGAAGATCGGCGCGCCCCACTTCGTCGACTTCGGACGCGACATGGAACACTCCCCCGACGGCAAAGCCTATCTCGTGGCCCACGGCGCCACGCGGACCTCGCCCCCGGCGCGCTACGCCCACAATAGCTGGATCTCGGGCGACCAAGTCTACCTCCTGCGCGTCACGCCCTCGCCCGAGACCATCAACGATCTGGCCGCGTGGGAGTTCTTCGCCGGGTACGATGCCGACGGCGCCCCCATCTGGACCCGCGACTTCGGCGAGATCCGCCCCCTGCTCGAGTGGGAAGACAACATGGGCTGCGTCACCGTCAGCTACAACGCGCCCCTCGGGAAATACCTCATGTGCGTCACCGCCGGCTGGCCCACCTGCTACAAGATGAGCTCCTACATTCTGGAGGCCGACCGCATCACCGGACCCTGGCGACTGGTGACCTACCTCAAGGATTTCGGGGAACAGGCCTACTTCCTCAACTTCCCCACCAAGTTCATCGGAGACGACGGCGAACATCTCTGGCTGTGCTACTCGGGCAACTTCGCCCCCGACTGGAACGGCAAGACCATCCGGGCGAATCCCCCCGGCGCACGCTACGGCCTGGTCCTCGAGGAGGTGCAACTCCTCAGGACCGAAGCGCGCAAGACGAGCGGGCGGTGAGTCGGGTGACGCGGCGCCTCGCGATGTCGCACAGGCTGCACGCCGTCTCAATCGCCGCGGCTTTGGCCATCGCCGTCGCTGCGTCGGCGGAACCCGTCCGGGAGCCGTCGCCCCAAGCGCCCGGTCGTCTGCGCGGCGTCCACTTCAATCCCGTCTCGCCGTCTCCCCCGGGAACCGGCCACTGGCTGGCCGACTACCACCTGATCCGGGATCGGGTGAACCGCGAGCTGGATGAACTGATCGAAGAAACGGCCGTCAACTTCCTCGACCTGATGGTGCTCATCCCGACGACCCTGCAAGAGAAGGCGACGCCGCCGTCTGACGACGCCGAGGACGTTCGCGCGTGGGCGAACATGACCACGCTGGACAACCTCGTCGCCTTCCTGGACGATTGCGCCCAGCGGGACCTCGTCGTTGAGGTCGACCTCGCCACGAACATGTGGATCCCCGCGCGGGTCGATGCCGACAACCACATCGGCCGCAGCGAGTGGTGGCCCGAAGCCGACGAGACGCCGTGGACCGAGTCCGTCGTGTGGTACACGCAGATCATCCGCTACGTCGAGAAGAGCGTCCGTGATCCGCGGTCGATCGCGTGCTGGGTCATGATGGGCAACCACCAGTGGGGCGGGGCTGAGCCGGTCACCTGGGACTGTCCCGAGAAGCCGGACATCGCCGCCTATACGGAGCGGTTCGTCAAGGAAGTCTGGCCCCGGTTCCGGGAAGCCGCCGCACGGCCGGTCGGATCGCCCATCCTCTTGCCGATCTTCGCGGACGACGCGTACTGGAACGAGAAGACCCCCGAGGTCCGGCTGAGCGCGTTCCGCAACGTGAAGCGCTGGCTCGTCGACGACCTCGCCATGCCCCCCGATTACTGGGTGATGAGCACATACCCCTGCTGCGACCCGGCGCAAGACGGCGTCCACTATCTGAGAGAGATCGTGCGCATCCTCGGACCCGACGCCGCCCGCCGCATCATCAGCACCGACTTCAAAGGCCCCGGCCATCCGCTCGACGGGCAGATCGTCGACAAGTCGCATCTGTCAGACGCCGAAGTCCTGCGCTGGCACTTCGACAAGGTCGACGCGTACGGCTTCGCCGGCTGGTGGATCTGGTCCTACATGGACCGTGAGACCGACCCCACCGGCCTGCGACGCCTCGATGGCGCGTGGAAACGCAACCTCACGGACATCGTGCGCCGGCGCGCCGGAGCCGATGCGGATGGACAACCGGCGCCGCCGTCCGCCTCCCTCCCGTGAAGCTGGTCCATCTCGTCCAAACCTATTCGCCCCGTGCCGCTTCCAGCTCCGGACGCGCGAGATCCAGTCGGTACAGCACCTGGTTGTAGTTGTACCGAGGCGTCTTGTGGGGGTTCCCGGAGAAATCGTTGGTATACGTCCCCTCGAAGTGGATCAGCCGACCGTCCTCCCGGTCCAGAAACGCGTGGTGACACACGTTGTAGAACGTCTGCTGGTCGTGCGTGACGACGCGCACCGCCTTGGCGAACGGCCCCGTCGGCGCGTCCGCTTCGGCATACCACACCTCGCCCAGCAGCGACGGCTCGCCGCCGATCTGGCCCGCCACGAGCACCCAGCGCTCGCGATACGCGTTCCACCGCACCGTGCCGCTGTGCAGCGTGATGCGCTCCTCCGGCGACTCCGCATCGCCCGGACAGAACCGCGCATCCGCCGGGTCGATCAGGCCTGCGTCGATCCAGCCGCGCTCCCGCTGCGAGCCCGTCGGCGGGGCATCTCGTTGCCAACGCCACACCGGCTTGCCGTCGGCGTCCAGCAGCGGCTGCTCGGGGTCGTCCTGCCGCGCGCACGTGAACGCCTCATACTGCGCCGGATCGAGCACGGCTTCCAGCGTCGCCCGCACGCGCACGTTCGGGTTCGGGCTGCCGAACAGGAGCCGCGCCTCACCGTCCTCCTCGATGCGAATCGGGTGGCCCGACGGCCGCCGCCATGTCTCGTCCAACGGCAACCGCGCCGCGGACTCGAAGATGTCGCGTTCGTCATCGTACACCGCGATGCCCTGCTCGTACTCCTCCGCGAGCCCCTTGCGACGCGAGTAGTGGCCGACAAGCCGCTCGCGCCCCGACGCGTCCGGCACAGTGAACACGGCCCCGACCCAGATCACCCCCTCCGGTCGTTCAGGCAACCGCATCATCGCCCGCGCGAATCCCGTGTCATCCACGAAGTAGTCGAACGGGATCCCCGGCGCGGGGTCCGACGCCGGATCCGTCGGGTCGGGGATCGGCGTCGTCGCGCCCGCCATGCGGAACAACCCCAGCGGGTACCCGAACCGTTGCGTGTCCCCCCAGAACCAGTAGACGCGGCCGCGATGCACCGTCGCCTGCACGGAGTCCTGCCCCATCACGAGCCCCGGGTTCACCGGCCCCGGCAAGGGCGGCGCATCGCCCAACAGGAGCGTGTCGCGGTACCGCCCCTCGCCCGTCAACCGACACAGACGCTGCGCCGGCATCCGTCGCGTCATCGCGACCTCCGCCACCTCGCCCGCGCGCGGCGTGATCCGGAATCCCGCATAACTGAACCCATCCTTCGGCGCGTCATACCCGTGGCTCTGCGCGTAGAAGTAGATCTCCCGCCCCAGCAGTCCCGGTTCGCAGAACGCAATACGGCCCGCGTTATCCGTCACGAACCGCAGCCCATTCAGCGTCTCCAGTTCGACCAGCGGGATCCCCCGGCCCGACTCCGCATCCACGACCCGGATCTCCGCCCAACCCGGCGCGTCCTCCGCCCCTCCGGCCCCGCTCACGACCAACACCCCCAACACCGCGAACGTCAACGTCCGTATGCTTCCAGCGTTCAGCATGCCAAGTCCTCCTTGCTCTTCTCCTCTTCTCCGTGCCTGCGATCGGGCGGAACGGCCGCCCCATCAACCGCCGCATCCCCAGCCTCACCCCTTCCTCGTCCGCGCGCGCAGTACGCAGCGGAAGCCGACGGTCAGCTCGCGGGCCTCTGGGAAGAGCCCCATACGGTGCGTGCAGCGCAGGGCGCTCGGCGGGGAATGCCAGGAACCGCCGCGGACGGCGCGACGCGGCGCGGGGTCGTCGGCCGCATCGACCCGTCGCTTGTACGGCGCGTACCGGTCCCGGGTCCACTCATACACGTTGCCGGCGAGATCGTGGATGCCGTCCGGCGTGGCGCCATCCTCGTGCATCCCCACGATCGACGCCATGTTCAGGTGGTCGCCATAGTTGGCGCGCGTCGGGTCGGGCTCGAACATACCCCACGGGTACTTGCGGTTCTCCTTGCCGCGCGCGGCGAACTCCCACTCCGTCTCGTTCGGAAGCTCTTTGCCCGCCCATCGCGCGTAAGCCTCCGCGTCGTGCCAGCTCACCCCGACCACGGGCTGGTCCGGGCCGCTCGTGTCCCGTCCGCCCCAACCCTTCGGCTTCTCGCGGCCCGTCGCCTCCAGAAACCGTGCATACTGCTGGTTCGTCACGGGGTAGATATCCATGTAGAACGGTTCGACGAACGCCTCGAACTCCGGGCGCTCCTCCGGAACATCGTCGTTCCCCATCAGGAAACTGCCGCCTTCCAGCAGCGCCATGCCTTCGGTCGAGGCCTCGCCGTTCGCCGCGGGCGCATCAACGACCGGCGCCAACTCCTCATAGGACCGCCGCAGCACATCCGCCAGCGCATCCCGGAACGCCCCCGCCGTCTGCCAGCGCCCCTCTCGGTCCTCGGCCAGCGCCTTCTCCGTCGCCGCCGCCAGCGACGGCGACACGTCGCTCCGCAGCGTGGCCAACGGACGGTACTCGTCGAGCGGCGTACGCAACGTCAGCAGCTCGTACAACACCAGCCCCATCGAGTACAGGTCGGCGCGCAGGTCGATGTCGTGACGGCGCCGTTGCTCGGGCGACGCGTACACCGCCGTGCCGATGGTCCGCCCCTCGGCCAGCGCCTTCTGCAGCACCGCCCGCTCCTGCTCGGCGAACTCCGCGTCCTCATCCACCGCCTTCGCAAGCCCGAAATCCAGCACCTTCACGCGCTCGCCGGGCAGCAGCATGATGTTCTCCGGCTTGATGTCGCGATGGACGACCCAGCGGTGCGCATATTCGAGCGCCGACAGCGCCTGGATCGCGAGGCGGACCGCCATGCGCACGTCAATCAACCGGCGGTCGGTCCGTTGTCTGCGCAGGATCGCCCGCAGACTCTGCCCCTCGACGTATTCCATGGAGAGAAACAGGATGCCCTCCGCCGTGCGGCTCACGTCGTGTACGGTCACAATGTTGTCATGACGCAGCCGCCGCGCCACCTGGGCTTCACGGATGAAGAGCTGCTGTCCCCGCTGCGTCCGCAGCAGGCGCGGGTTCATCAGCTTCAGCGCGACCCGCTCCCCCACGAGCTGGTCATACGCGCCGTACACCGCGCCCATCCCGCCTTTTCCGATGCGGCTCAGCACCTCGTAGCGCGACGCGATTCGGTCGCCCGGCGCGAACTCGAGGTTCTCCGCGGCGGTGGTCGGCCTCTCTCCCGGCACGACGATCGGCCCGCCGCACCCGAGGCACGTCCCCTCCGCCCCTCGCACCGACTCCGGCACAAGGATGCACAATCCGCACTGAGAACACGCCACAGGGATCATTGAGGAACAATATACCCGGCTGACTGCCGTTGGTTGCATGCGATCGAAAGGACCCGCGGCGTCGCGACGCCGCCTCGCTCGATCGAGACGGGGCCGGCCCCGCGACCGACCCCGTCTCCGAACGCTTCTATCTGGCGAGCAGGCTAATGCTCTTCTTTGCGCTGCGCTTCGTACTCAGCGATGATCCCCTGCGCGACGTGCTCCGGCACCTCGTCGTAGTGGTCGAACCGCACCGTGTAGCTTCCCCGACCGCCGGTCATGCTGCGCAGATCGGTCGAGTACCGCAGGATCTCCGCCTCCGGCGCCGTCGCGCGGATGCACTGCCGACCGCCGCCCACGGGCTCCATCCCCAGAATACGGCCCCGCCGGCTGTTCAGGTCGCCGTTCACGTCGCCCATGAACTCCTCGGGCACCGTCACCGCGATCTCCATCACAGGTTCGAGCAGACAGGGGTTCGCCTCCTTCACGCCCTTCTGGATCGCCAGCGACGCGGCGATCTTGAACGCCATCTCCGACGAGTCCACCTCGTGGTATGACCCGAAGAAGAGCTCCACCTTCACGTCGACCACCGGATATCCCGCGATCACCCCGCGCTCCAACGCATCCTGACACCCCTTGTCCACATGCGGGATGTACTGCTTCGGCACGACGCCGCCGACGATGCTGTCGATGAACTCGTACCCCGCCCCGCGCTCGTTGGGCATGAGCCGCAGATGCACGTCACCGTACTGACCGCGGCCGCCCGACTGCTTCTTGTGCTTGCCTTGCACCTCGACCTTGCTCCGGATCGTCTCCTTGAACGCCACCTTCGGCGTCTGCGTCTCCGCCTCCACATGGTACTTGCGCCGCATCCGATCGATCAGGATGTCGAGCTGCAGGTCGCCCATTCCCCGCACCACGTGCTCGCCCGTCGCGGAGTCGCGGTAGTGCATGAACGTCGGATCCTCTTCCGCGATCCCGTTCAACGCCTCGCCCAGCTTATCCTCGTCCGCGCGCGACTTCGGCACGATCGCCAACTTGACCATCGACTCCGGCAACACGATCGGCGGCAACAGCATGTCCGTACCCGGCGCGGCGATCGTATCTCCGAAGTGCGTGTTCTTCAGCTTCGTCATCGCCGCCAGGTCGCCCGGGCCCACCGCGTCCACGGGCGTCTGCTCCTTGCCGCGCATCAGGTAGATCTTGCCCGTCCGTTCTTTCGTCGACGTGGTCACGTTGTAGAACTCGGAGTCCGACCGGAGCGTACCGCTCAGAACGCGGAAGAAGGTCAAGTGCCCCACGAACGGGTCCACCACGCTGCGGAACACCTGGCCCAGAAACGGGCCGTCCGGGTCCGGCGTGACCTCGACTTCCTCCTCGCCCTTCTTCGCCACGATCTTGCGCGCCAAGGGCGTCGGGAAGGACTTCGCAATCAAGTCCATCAGCTCCGCCACCCCGATGTCGCGCATCACGCTTCCCGCCAGGATCGGCACGATCTTGCCGGCCTGGATCCCCTGCTGAAGCCCTTGCGTGAACTCCTCTTGCGACAGCTCCCCGGCTTCGAGGTATTTCTCCAGCAAGGCATCGTCCGACTCCGCGACCGCGTCCACCAGGCTCGCCTTGAGGTCCGCGATGCGCGCGTCCGTCGCTTCCTCGCTCAGCACGCTCGCCACGCCCGACAACGCCTCGCCCTCGCCCACCGGGACCACCAGCGGCACGCATTGCGACCCATAGGCCTCCTGCAGGCGAGCGACCACCTCGTCGAAATCCGTGTTCTCCCGATCCAGCTTGTTCACAAAGATGGCGCGGGGAGTTCCGTGCTCATTCGCGTAGCGCATCGCGTTGTCCGTACCGACCTGGATTCCCGTAGTCGCCTCGACGAGGATGACCACCCCGTCGAGCATCGGCGCCGATGCCGCCACCTCGCCGATGAAGTCCACGTACCCGGGATGGTCCACCAGATGAACCCGCGTGCCCTGCCAGTCGAGATGCACCAGCTTCATCGCGATCGTCTGCTGCCGCTCCAGCTCTTCCTCGAGGTAGTCGCAGACAGTGTTCTTCTCCTCGATGGAGCCGAGACGATTCGTCACGCCGGCGGCGTGGAGAATATGCTCGATCAGCATCGTCTTCCCCGTACCGCCGTGTCCCAATACGCCCACGTTTCTGACTTTTGCGGCATCCACAGAGGCCATGATGGTTACTTCCTCCAATACGGTTGCGAGTACGCGCTGCGCCGCCCGCCCGAGGGCCATCGTCGTCATCAGAGGGAGTCGGGGCTTGCCCGCAAGCCCCATTCGGGCAGGCGTCCGGCTCACGAGCCGGCGTTGAAGTATACAATCGTTACGACGGATCGCTCAAGGCAACCCCTCGCCGCTATTCCAGCCCCGGCGGGTCCAGCGGCGCCATCGCCGCCCCGTCCGCGTCCTCCTCCGCCCCCGGTTCCCCGGCGCCCAGCCCGTCCGCCACATCGCGCAACAGGTCGGCCACAGGCTTCAGCAATCCCTTGAACCCGACCGACTCGCGCAACACATTGCGCAACACCAGCGAACCCACTTCTCCCGACGTGAGCGGCCGGTCGGCCCCCACGTCTTGCATCGTGAACGGCTCGATCGCGATCTCCATCGCCTGATCCGTCAGCATTCCCGAGCGCACGTTGACCACCGCCGGGCCGTTGCGGAACTCGCGGATCACAAACCGGCGCTCGTCCGCGCCGCGCCCGCGATCGATCAGCGCCGACATCCGCTCCGCGTTCTCCAGCAACGTCCCCACATTCGACCCCTTCAGCAGGTCATACTCGACGTAGACGTCCGCACCCTCCACCTCGAGCAACGCGATCTCAGGCGTTCCGGACATCCACGTCGCCGGGTCGATCCGCGCCCGCACCTGGCTGCAACGGACCGCCGCGCCCTCCGGAAATCCCTCCGGGTTCGCCACTTCCACTCCGAAAAGCGTGATCCCAGGCGCCCCGAACGTCCACGACACCGACTCCACCGCGACCGGCGTCCCAAACGTCGCCGTCAGGCTTCGCTCAACCCCCGTCTTCGCCCATGATTTGGCCTGCGACACGGCCAGCAGGCCGATCGCCCCGACAAACAGCAGAACCAGCCCCAGACCGATCACGAGCGTCTTCAGACAACTCCTCACGGATCGCGCCCTATCGTCCAAACAGCCGCGCCGCCCGACGGACCGCCCGGAACAGCTCCGTGTATCCCACCCGCGTCCGCCGGTCGTCGTCCGCGTCCGTCACCGCAGCCTCCGACTCGGCCGCGCCGGCTCGGGGCCACGTGAAGGTGTACCGCGATTCGCGCCCCTCCAGCGCCAGGGTCGCCGAGTCCGCATCCGGATCGACCAGCGGCTGACCGAGCCACAGGTCGCGCACGGGAAACACGAGGAAGATCGTCCGCCGATACCGCGGGCCGCCGTCGACCTCCTCCTCGCCCAGCGACGTCGCGAAAACACGCTGGATCGGCGCCATCCGACGCCCGTCCGGCCATTCCAGGAAAGCCTGCATGCCGCGCAGATCCACGTTCTCAACCGCGGATGCCGTATCGCCGAAACCCGAGACCAAGTGCAACTCGATCACGATGAAGTCGCGCAGAATCGCCGCCGCGTCGGCGTCCAACGTCGGGTCGATCGGCTGCCCCGCGGCCAGATCCGCCTCCCGTTTCTCCTCAGCCAGCCGCGCATCCGCCCAGACGGCGAACGTCTCCGGGGCATAGAGATCGTCATGGGCCCCGGACGCGAACATAGCCGGCGCCACATGGCGCGCCGGTCCAAACGCAACCGCCCCTTCCGCCGACGGCCCGACCGCGCCCTCCGACTCCGGCAGACTCCGGCACCCCGCCGCCAGCGCAAGCGCCAATACCGCGCCCGCCATCGCTCGTGCCGCGCTACTCCATCGCATGCCTTCCCTCCCGTCTCTCCCCGGCGCGGATCACTCCGCCTCCGGAGCGTCCGGCGCCTCCGGCGCCTCCGGCTCGTCCGGCGCTTCCGCGGCGCCCTCGCCCTCGCCCGACGACTCGGACTCCGACCCGCTCACGCGCGGCGCCACACGTACCCGCACCTCGACATCAGGCGAACGCGCCTCTCCGTCGACAATGCTCTTTGCGAACTCGCCCCCCCGTCCGTAGCTGCGCAGCACCATCTCCCCCTCATCCGTGACCAACCGCACGACGCCCGTCGGACGTACGTCGTCGCTCACCCACAGGTCGAACGTCCGGTCGCCTTGCGTCACCTCGAGCCGCTCCGCCCGAATGACGCCCGACCCCGTGGTCACGTCCTCCGCGCCCAGACTCCGCCGCTTCGGCGCGGGCGGATCCGGCGCGTCCGGATCGGGCGCGAGCTCCGCCTCGCGCACCTCCTCCGGTCCCACCTTCGTCAGCAGCCGATGGATATTCGCCGGGTCGCTCGTCGGCCCCGTCACCAGCGCCTTGTAGAACAGCGAGTACCCAATCTCGGGGACCACCTCGAACTCGACCCAGTAGCCGTCGCGCCGGTCCACCTTCTCCGAGCCGACCACCGCCTGACGCACGGCGTAGCGTTTCCCCTCCGCCGTATCCGTCAGGTCGTACCACACCCACTGGCCCACGCGCGGCTTCACCAGCTTGCCGCCCAGCAGGTCGCTCACCACATTCTGCGCCGCGGCCGTGTCCGCGAATGTCGTCATCGCCGCACACAACGCACAGAGCGCCGTCGCCCGCCGAATCATGCTTCCGTCTATACGCATACACCGCCCTTCGGAACGCCGACATGCCCTTCCGTGATCGCCCCGTCGGACGCCCCAACAAACCGGATCAACGCGTCCGATCGAACACGAACTATCGTAACACATCGTTCGGCAGCCCCACCAAGGCCATTGCGCTCATTGATCCGGCCGCGGCGCCCCCTATCATCACGCGGCAGGGGCGCTCGCTCCCCTCGCCGAATGGGCCGCACGCAAAGGAGATGCCGGCGCGCCCGATGCCGACCGACGAAGTCGTGCGCATCATCGCCTGCGTATGCCGCGGCCTCGGCCACGCCAAAGGCATCGTCCTCCGAGACATCAGGCCCTCCAACATCATGATGCCCGCCGACGACGCCGTATAGCCCGCCGCGTCGCCTGTCCAGATGCAGCTCAGGCGCCCCTCGCGGGCGCCTGAATCTTACTGCCGAGGTCTACGCGTCTCGCTACGGCCGGCCTAGATGTGGATCGTCCGCTCGTCCACCGCCAGCGACGCTTCGCGCAGCGCCTCCGACAACGTCGGATGGGCATGGCAGGTCCGGGCCAGGTCCTCGCTCGTCGCGCCGAACTCCATCGCGGCGCCCGCTTCGGCGATCAGTTCGCCCGCGCCCGCGCCCAGGATGTGCACGCCGAGCACGCGGTCCGTCCCCGCGTCCGCCAACACCTTCACAAACCCCTCCGTGTGACCCAACGACCGCGCGCGCCCATTGGCGACGAACGGGAAGCTGCCCTTGCGATAGGCGATGTCGGCCTCCTTCAGCGCCTCCTCCGTCATCCCCACGGACGCGACCTCCGGCTGCGTGTAACACACGCCGGGTATCAAGCCGTAGTTCACGTGCCCCGCCCCCGTCGCGATCTGCTCCGCGAACGCCACGCCTTCCTCCTCGGCCTTGTGCGCCAGCATCGGCCCGTCCACCACATCGCCGATTGCGTACACCCCGTCGGCCATCGTCGCGAAATGCTCGTCGATCCGGATCCGGCCCTTCTCGTTCAGCTCCACGCCGACCGCCTCCAGGCCCAGGCCGTCGGTATACGGCTTCCGTCCCACGGCCACGAGGACCCGATCGCACTCCATCGGGTTCGATCCTTCGACCTCGACGGTGCAGTGATCGCCGTTCGCCTCCACGCCGAGCACCCGGCTCGCCACCCGGATATCCAGTCCCCGTTTCCGGAAGACCTTCTGCGCCGCCAGCGCCAGCTCGGCATCCATCCCCGGCAGGATGCGGGGCAGATACTCGAGCACCGTCACCCGGGCCCCCAGCCGCGCCCACACCGTACCGAGTTCGAGGCCGATGTACCCTGCGCCGATGACCACCAGATGCTTCGGGACTTCCGGGTAACGCAACGCTTCCGTACTCGACCCGATGCGGTCGCCGTCGAAGGGCGCATCCGGCAGCGACGCAGGCACGCTTCCAGTGGCGATCAGGATGTGACGTCCGCGCACCTCGACCGGCTCCGGCCCGTCCACCTGAACGCGCCCCGGTCCGACGAACCGCCCCGTCCCGACGTATCGCGTGATCCCGTGCTTACGAAACAGGCCGTCGATCCCTTTGGCCAACCCCGACACGATGCCGTCCTTGCGCCGCATCATCGTGTCGAGGTCCAGCCGCACGTCCGACACCGCCACCCCGTGCGCCGCGAGGTCATGCACCGCCTCCGCGTACCGCTCGCTCGATTCCAGCAACGCCTTGCTCGGGATGCAGCCCACCCGGAGACACGTGCCGCCGCACTCCGCCTCCTTCTCGATACACGCGACGTTCATCCCGAGTTGGGCCGCGCGGATCGCCGCGACGTACCCGCCCGGACCTGCCCCGATGACTACCAGATCGTGCTCGTTCATTCCGTTCTCCCGCATGCCGAGGAGCCCCATCAAACGCTCCCACACAGACCACTGCCCGCTCGGCCGAACCGACGGGCGCCTTCGCGCGACCCCAACGCCGGGCCGACCGACGGACGGCGGACGCGGGCGGGCCGCGCAACATGACTCCCCCCGAGGCGCCAGGGCGTTCGCCTGAGGGAACACGCGGGACGCGCCACAAAATCCAGCCCGCTCGCCGCCCCCAACCACCGGCCCGGCGCCCCGAAAACGCCCTCTATACACCCCGAATCGGGATCCGGGGCATAGGGCGTCCCTATGGCGGCGTTCCAATGTTGTCGTCGGTTGCCTTCGGGTATACTGCCGTACGGGTTCGCCGTGACAAATGAGTTGGTCGTTGTTCTCCACCCAGGGGCGCTTGTTCTGACATGGGCACACCGAATTCCGAGATCACCAGCCTCAACCTCCCGTTCGCCGAGGAGCTGTACCAAAGGTACATCGAGAACCCCTTCGACGTTCCGGCGGACTGGCGACGTTTCTTCCAGACCGCGGGGAACGGCGACGTCGATGCCTTCATCGCTCCGCCCCCAGTGCCCGAGGCATCGCCCGCCTGCGGCGGAAAAGACGTCGAAAAGACCCTCAGCTACGACCCCGCGCGATGCCGCATCTGCGGACGCCAGGAGCAGATGTCCGCCCTGCAGCAGCGCGTCGACAAGCTCATCCGAAGCTATCGTGAGCGCGGCCACCGACTCGCCATGCTCGATCCGCTCGGCCGCGCCGCCCCGCGCATTCCCGAACTCGATCCCGCCTACCACGGCCTCGCCGAGGGCGACATGGACCGCAAGTTCTCCGCGGGGCTGCTCGGCGGAGGACGGATGATCCCCCTCAGCGAGGTGATCCAGCGGCTCCAGGAGACCTACTGTCGCTGCATCGGCGTCGAGTTCATGCACATCGACGACATGGCGGTCCGCGAGTGGCTGCAGGCGCGGATGGAGACCACCCTCAACCACATCCATCTCGATGCGGACGAACAGATCCGCATCCTCACCAAACTGACCGAAGCCGTCCTCATGGAAGAGTTCATCCAGCAGAAGTTCGTCGGCGCCAAGCGCTTCTCCCTCGAAGGCGCCGAAAGCCTGATCCCCCTGCTCGATCTGGCCATCGAGGAAGCCGGGCGCGCCGGCATCAAGGAGATCGTGATCGGCATGGCCCATCGCGGCCGCCTGAACGTGCTCGCCAACATCATGGGCAAACGCCCCGAGATCATCTTCCGCGAGTTCCGAGACGCCGAAGCGGAGACCTACATGGGCGGCGGCGACGTGAAGTACCATAAGGGCTACCACAACGACTGGATCACCAACTCCGGCCACACCGTTCACCTCGCCCTCTGCTTCAACCCCAGCCACCTCGAGTACGTCAACCCTGTCGCCCTCGGCCGCACTCGCGCCAAGCAAGACCGCCTCGGCGACGCCGATCGGTCCCGCTACATGACCGTGCTCATCCATGGCGACGCCGCCTTCGCCGGCGAAGGCATCGTCCAGGAGACCCTGAACCTCAGCGAGCTCGAGGGCTACTCCACCGGCGGCACGCTCCACATCGTCGTAAACAACCAGATCGGCTTCACCACCGGCCCCGAGGAAAGCCGCTCCAGCGTCTATGCCACCGACGTCGCCAAGATGCTGCAGGCGCCCATCTTCCACGTCAACGGCGAGGACCCCGAAGCCGTGGCGCAGGTCGTCTCGCTCGCGATGGAGTTCCGCCGCACATTCCGCAAGGACGTCGTGGTCGACATGTACTGCTACCGCAAACGCGGACACAACGAAGGCGACGAGCCCGCGTTCACCCAACCGGTGATGTACCGCGCCATCAAGCAGCGCAAGTCCGTTCGCGACGGCTATCTCGACAATCTCGCCGCGCTCGGCGAAGTGACGCGCGAACAGGGCGATGAGATCGCCGCTCGCACTCGCGAGCAGCTCGAGCGCGAACTCACCCAAGCGCAGGACGCCGAGCCCGCCGCGCCGCCCGTCGGCCGACCCAGCATCCTCGGCCGGGTCTGGCGCCTGTACAAGGGCGGTCGCGACGCCGATGTCGAAGAGGTCGATACGGGCGTCGACGCGCCGACGCTGGCGAACCTGCTCCGCAAACTCGCGACCGTGCCCGAGGGTTTCACGCCCCACCCGAAGATCAAACGCCTGCTCGATCAACGGCGCAAGATGGCCGAAGGCGAACGTCCGCTCGACTGGGCCGCCGCCGAAGCCCTCGCCTATGCGTCACTCGCCGTCGAGGGCGCTCCCGTCCGCCTCTCTGGGCAGGACAGCCGCCGCGGCGCGTTCAGCCACCGCCACGCCGTGCTCTACGACTACGAGACCGGCGAGACGTTCTCGCCGCTGCAGCACGTCCACCCCGAGCAGGCCCGCGTCGACGTCATCAACAGCCCCCTCTGCGAAGCGGGCGTCCTCGGCTACGAGTACGGATACAGTTGCGCCTATCCCGACGGACTGGTGCTCTGGGAAGCCCAGTTCGGCGACTTCGCCAACTGCGCCCAGGTCATCATCGACCAAGACATCACCAGCGCTGAGGACAAATGGCGCAGCCTCTCCGGCATCGTGCTGCTCCTGCCCCACGGGTTCGAGGGCATGGGGCCCGAGCACTCCAGCGCCCGCCTCGAACGCTTCCTCATGCTGGCCGCCGAAGACAACATCCAAGTCATCTATCCCTCCACCCCGGCCCAGTTCTTCCACGCCCTCCGGCGTCAGGTGTGCCGCCCGTGGCGCAAGCCGCTCGTCGTCATGACGCCGAAAAGCCTCCTGCGGCATCCCCGCGTCACCTCTACCTTGGACGACCTCGCCCAAGGGCCGTTCCAGCGCGTGATCCCGGACGACGACCCCGAGCGCGGCGCTGTCGATCGCGTGTTGTTGTGCAGCGGGAAAATCTACTACGAACTGCTGGAAGAGCGCGAGAAGCTCGAGCGCGACGACGTCGCGATCGTCCGAATCGAGCAGTTCTACCCCCTGCACGACGACACCATCGCGGCCGCGCTGGCCCCCTACCCGGCCGAGACGCCGGTGCTGTGGGTGCAGGAGGAGCCGCTCAACATGGGCGCCTGGCCGTACCTCCGCATGCGCTACTGCACGCGCCTCGCGGGCGCGTGGCCGCTGCACAACGTCACCCGCGCCGAGTCCGCCAGCCCGGCCACCGGCTCGGCGGCATCGCACCAGATCGAACAGCGGATGATCATCGACCAGGCGTTCGGCGATATCGCCGATCTCGCCTGATGCGCCCCGTCGCAGGGAGAGCATAGAGCATGGCGATAGAACTCAAGACGCCCGAAGTCGGCGAGTCCATCACGGAAGTCGAGATCGGCGCGTGGTTGGTCGCTGAAGGCGCATTCGTGAAGCAGGACGAGCCCGTCGTCGAGATCGAGTCGGAGAAGGCGACCATCGAGTTGCCGTCCCCCGCCTCCGGCAAACTCACGCAGATCCTCAAACAGACCGGCGAGGCCGTCGCCGTCGGCGAGATCATCGGCTACATTGAAGAGGCGGAAGCCGACGACGCGCCCGACGCCTCAACGTCCCAGCCCCCGGTCGCCGCCAAACCGGAGAAGGAGGACGCGCCGCCGTCGACCTCCCCCAAACCCGCTCCGGCGCCAGCCAAGCCTGCGTCTGACGAAACGCGGCCCAAGTCGGCGACCTCCGGTCCGGAGGCCCCGAAGCCCAAACCCGCGCGGGAGGCCGCCCCCGCGCCGAAGCCCTCGGATGGCGCCCACCAATCGCGCCCCGCCGCGCAGGCGCCCGCTTCGGAGCCGAAAAAGGCGCCGACCCCCGCTCCGCAGCGCCCCGCGCCCGACGGCGACGCCCGGATCATGCCCGCGGCCCGCCGGCTCATCGCGGAGACCGGCCTCGACCCCGCCGACATCGAGCCGACGGGACCGGGCGGCCGCATCCTGAAGGAAGACGTCCAGCGCTTCATCGAGCAACGCCTGCGTGGAGAAGCGCCGACCGAGACCAACCCGCACCGCAACGAACGCATCGTGCGGATGTCGCCAATGCGCCGCACCATCGCCGCGCGTCTGCTGGCCGCGCAGCGCAACGCCGCCTTGCTCACCACCTTCAACGAGATCGACATGTCGGCCGTCAAGACCATGCGCGCCGATCTGCAGGAGACATTCCAGGAGCGCTACGGCGTCAAGCTCGGCTACATGAGCTTCTTCGCCAAGGCCTGCGTCCACGCCCTGCGGGAGTGCCCCGAGCTCAACGCACGCGTCGACGAGGAGGACATCGTCTACCACGACTACTGCGACATCGGCATCGCCGTCGGGTCGGGCAAGGGCCTGGTCGTCCCCGTGCTGCGCAACGTCGAGCGCATGTCCTTCGCCGACATCGAGTCCGCCATCGCCGACTTCGCCGCCCGCGCCCAAGCCAACAGGATCAAACTCGAGGAGCTGGCCGGCGGCACGTTCACCATCAGCAATGGCGGCGTCTACGGCAGCCTGCTTTCCACGCCGATCATCAACCCGCCGCAGAGCGGCGTCCTCGGCATGCACGCCATACAGGATCGTCCCGTCGCCGTCGACGGACAGGTCGTGATCCGCCCCATGATGTACGTCGCCCTGACCTACGACCATCGCATCGTCGACGGCCGCGAAGCGGTCACGTTCCTCAAGAACATCAAGGCCCGTATCGAGAAGCCGGCGCTTTTGCTCGATTTCTGACCGGTCGCCTCAGCCGCCCCGGCGGAACAGGCGCGTGATCGCCTCGATCTCGCGCACATGCAGCGCGCGGCAGAATGCAAGGTACGCCGCGGCGGCGAGGGCCGTCGGCACGATCCCCTGCAGGATCACGGCGTCCGGCTGCACGTCCGCCAGTCGGACGTACACCCCATACCCCAACGCGCAGGCCAGAACCGCCGCGAGCGACATCCGGATCACCGCCGTCGTGAAGGCCGCGTCGAACAACGGACCGTACCGGTCTCGCAGCAGCGCGATCAGCGCGCCGGCGTTCACCACAAACGCGATCGAGGTGGTCAACGGAAGCGCGACATAGCCCAGGAACGGCACGAGCGCCACGTTGAGAAGCACGTTCAGGCCCATGCTGATCGCGCTGATGATCACCGGCGTGCGCGTGTCTTTCACCGCGTAGAAGCCCGTCACCGCGATCCGGAACAGCCCGAACGCCAGCAGACCGACCGCCGACACCGCCAGGGCGACGGTCGTCCGGTCCGTATCCTCCGGCGTGAACGCGCCGCCCTCGAACAGCATCCGCACCACCGGACGGCCCAACACGACCAGCCCCAGCGACGACGGCAAAATGAAACAGAGCATCTGCCGGAACCCGTGGGTCAGACCGTCCCGCGCCGCCTCCACATCGGCGCGCGCCATCGCAGCCGAGAGCGTCGGCAGCACCGCCACCGCCATCGCGCCGCCGAAGATCGACAACGGCAACTGAACCAGCCGGTTCGCGCAGTACAACTGCTTCACCGTGCCGGTCTCGAGCGCGTAGGCGAACAGCATGTCCACCAGCCTGTTCACCTCGCCCGCGGCCTGCCCCATGATCACCGGAACCAGCAGCAGCCCGATCTCTCGCACGCCCGGATGCATCAGCCCAAACCGCGGCAGCCAGATCCCCGTGTGCACGCCCAGATCGACGTACACGGTCGCGAGCTGCGCAATCCCCCCGATCCACACCCCGAACACAAGCGCGTACGTCAGGTCCGGGAAAACGTCGGGCCACACTTCCGAAAACAGCACGCACGTCGCGATCATCGACACGTTCAGCAGCACCGGCGCCCACGACGGCGTCAGGTACCGCTGCAGCGTGAACAGCGGCCCCATGCAGAAGACGGTCATACCGATCAGGAACAGATAGGGGAACGTCCATCGCGCGAGCGTGTGGGCGACGGCCAGCTCCTCGGCGTCGGGCCCCGGCGCGCCCGTCAGCGCTTCCAGATAGGTCACCCCGTTCAGCAGGTACGGCACGAGCCACACGCCCACCGCGGTAAGCAGGCCCAGCACGAGAACCATCGCGCCCATCGCCGACGCCACGAGCCGGTTGAACGCCTCCGGATCGTCCGTCTCCCGGCTGTCGCTGAACACCGGCACGAACGCCGCGTTCATCGCCCCCTCGCCCACCATCTCACGCAGCATGTTCGGCAGCCGGAACGCCACAAGAAACGTGTCGATGCCCGGAACCATCCGCATCAACACCATCTCGCGCACCATGCCCAGCACGCGACTGGCCAGGGTGCCCCCGGCGAAAACCGCCGCGAAACGCGAGAGCCGGCGGTTGGATGCGGTCATGCCCATACGGACTCCAGTCGAACCAGTTCAGCTTCAGGACAGGCGGAGAGGGCATATTGTACCGCGCCGCTTACGGCCAATCGAAACGATCCGGTCAGGCGGCGCGGCCTCCGCCATCCTCTTGCACGGCAGTCCGCCGCGTCTGGACCGCGCGCACGCCGCCGAAGACCACGGTCGCCGCCGCCAGAGCCAGCATCGCGTCATCGAAGCGGCCCGGACTGATCGGCAGCGGTCGCTTGCCCGCCGCCGGCACACGCACCGCCCCCGCCAGCCGGAGATGCGGCGGACCGATCGCGCTGAACCGCCCCCACGGATCGGCCACCCCCGTATAGCCCGTATTCCCCACATGCAACACCGGCAGCCGGGTCTCCACGGCCCGCATCCGACAGATCTGCAGCTCCTGCGGCACGATGTTGCTCGCGCCGAACCAGGCCAGGTTCGTCATCACCACGAGCACATCCGCCCCCTCTTCCCGGAGCCGCTCGGACATCGCGGGGAACAGCACTTCGAAGCAGATCAACGGACCGATCCGCCGGGTCCGCCCGGACGCCCGGCTGCGCACCTCGTACACTGCCGGCGTCGTCCCTGCGACCATGTCGCCGATCGCCGGCACAAGCCGGTCAATCCACGGCAGATACCGCCGCATCGGAAGGTACTCGCCGAAGGGCGCGAGATGGATCTTGTCGTAGGGTTCCGGATCCGATCCGTCGGACGTCAACAGGAACGCCGTGTTCGCCCACCGTCCCCCGTCCACGCGCCGCGCCCCGCCCGCCAGCAGCGGCACGTTCGTCCGGCTCAGGAACCCCGTGATCAGCGGCGCGATCTCAGGGTCCATCGGATCGTCCATCACCGCCCCCTCAGGCCACACCATCAGGTCCAGCGGAACGTCCCCCGCCAACTCCAGCGACCGATCGACGCTCTCCTCCACCATCGCCGTGGCGAACGCATCGTCCCACTTGGTCCCCTGGGAGAACGCCGACTGCAACAACCCGACCAATAGCGGGTCGGAATCGAAGTCGGCCTCCTCCACAAGCACCGCCCCGAAGCCGTGCGCCCCGATCAACACGGCCGCCGCCGCGGCCAGCAACCCGGCGCGTCGCCCGCGATCCGCGAGCGCCTGCGCCGCCAGCGCGTTCACGGCGACCACCGTCGCGGACACCAACGTGACGCCGCCTATCGCCCCGAGCTGCAGCACCCAGGGGTTCGATGCCTGCGCGTAGCCAAGGGCGCCCCATCCGAACCCGAGAGAAAGGACGTTCTGAAGGACTTCCATCGCGCACCACAACACGACGGTCGCGGGTGCAAGCAGCAAGGGAGGCAGATGAGGACGCAGCGCGCACCACAGCGCGCCGAACACGGCCCAGTAGAGCGAAAGTGCGAGGCAGACCAGCGCGTAGCCCCAGATTGCCCAGCCGCCGGCCCAGTGCAGGTTCCCCAGCAACCATTGCAGCAGCAGACCATGGAACACGCACCCCGCCGTGAGGAAGCTCAGGGCCCCCTGCCGCGGACGCGACGACGCACAGTGCAGGAACAGAGGCGCGAGCGCAACCCAGCCCAGCGCGTGGAACCCCGGCGATGGAAAGCTGCACGCCAGCAACACGCCCGCGAGCGCCGGGCGGTAGCGGGTCAGGCGCCGAAACCGGCTAGAGGTCATCGCCCAGCAGCTCGAATTCCTGGTCGATCTCCCGCTCGTGAAGCCACCGTTCGCGACGCCAGAACTCCAGCGCATCCACCGCGGACTGGTCCAGCTTCAGCAGGTCCACGATCGTCGGCGAAACGAAGATCAGCAGGTGGCTCGTGCTCGCCTCCGACCGACGCCCCCGGAATGGGATGCCCAGCACAGGAACCCGGCCCACGATCGGCACGCGCCGCTCCGTCTTGCGGATGATGCGGCTCGCCAGTCCGCCGACCACCAGGGTCTGCCCGTTCGGCACGAGCACCGTCCCCGTCTGCTGGCGCGTCGAGAACACCGGCAGGTCGATCCCGCGGATGTTGTCGACCCGCGCCACATCCGACACGAGCAGTTCCGTCAGGTTCAGCTCCACCATCTCGTTCTCGCGGATCGTCGGAACCAGAGCCAGCTTCACCCCGATGTCCTGCCACACCACATGGAGCTGTCCCTGACCCTGATTGTTGTAGATGATCGACTGGTACGGCACCTGGCCGCCCGCATGGATCGTCGCCGGGCTGCCGTTGATGACCAGCAGCTCCGGCTTCGAGATCAGGTCCAGGTCCGACTTCCGCTCCACCGCCCGAAACGCCCCGTCCACCGTTCCGTAGTCGGTCTTGATGATCGAGAACGTCAGCCCGGCGCCCTCCTGCGTCTGCACGCCGTCTGCTATCGTGCCCGACTGATCCGGACGCGCCGGCGTGCCGAACAACGTCGGGTTGGGCGCCGGCATCGTGACCGTGAACTTGGGATTCACCAGGTCCTGCACCGTCGTGTTAATCTGCTGCACCGAACCCGACTGCTCGTCGCCGTCCACAAACCGCGTGTAGTTCAGGTTCGCGCCCAGATCTCGCAGCCCCTGCTCGCCCGTCTCGCTGATCCACACCTGGATCTGCACCTGGCTCAGCGGCGGCAACGGAGGCGGAGGCGGCGGCGCGGGCGGCGCCTCCGCGGGAGGCGCTTCGGCTGGAGGAGGGGCCGCTGCGGGCGGCGCTTCTGCGGGAGGCGCTTCGGCTGGAGGCGCCTCAGCCGGAGGGGCCTCCTGCGCAAACGAGACCGCTCCCATCGACAACGCGACCGCGATCACGAGCCCTCGCGCGCCCCGCGACAACCATGCGCGGCCCATCACCGACCTCCTCCAAGTTCATCGGCGATGCCGCCGCCCTCGGGGGCCGTACGCTCCCGGATATCCGACGGAATCTCCGTCACGCCTTCGATCACGCCCTTGATCAGGTCCGTCGGGGTCTGTCTGGCCGGAGCCTCCTCGTCGCTGTCCGTGATCGTAAAGCCGTATTCATCCGCCACCGTATAGGCCGGACGCCACACCTCCGCCTTGATCAAGAACACAAGCTCACGCCGCTCGTCCGAGACCCGCCGGTTGCCCAGCGTGCCCGAGATCGGAGACGCCAGATAGTCGCCGGGGACGAACTGCTCCGCGAACCCGACCGCCACGTCCTCGGCCTGACTGAAGAACGGCGGCGATGCCAGACTGCGTGTTTTCGAGTTGCGATACAAGCCGCCCAACACCAGCACCTGCCCGTTGCGCACGAACAGGTTCGTGCTCACGCTGCGCTTGACGAACTCCGGCACCCGAATCGCGTTCGTGTTGACCGTGATCCCGCCCCCCGCGGCGACCTGGTCGCCCAGCGCGATCGTGATGCGCTGACCTTCCTCAGACACCTCCGCATTCAGGTTGAGCTGGATGATCGTGTCGTCCATCGTCGTCCAGTCGCCGTCCACGTCATACAGCTCCGGCACCTCGACGTCCAGCATCACGCCCGTGTCGCGGAACTCCGTCGTCTGCACCGTCGTCGCGCCCACCACGACCGTGTTCTCGTACGGCACCCTCTGACTCGTCTGAATCTTGGTCCGCTGCCCGTTGCCGCGCACCACCATCACCTTCGGCTGCGACAAGATCGACGCCCGGTTCTCATCCACCAGCGCCTGCAGCACCATCTCGATATCGCCCTCGGTCAGCCGAAGCCGATCGAGAAACACCGTGATGCCGCCCGACGTGCTCGCCGGAAAGGTCACATCCGCCGTCATGATCCCGGCGCTCGGCGTGTGAATCACGCCCCAGAAATCCACCTTGTCGCGCCGCGCGAAGTACGCGCTCAGCCCCGTCTCGACCCCTTTCGTCGCCTGGAACTCCACTATCTTCGCCGACACCACCACCTGCTGCGGCTTGTCGGGCGGATCCGGAGGCGCCGGGGGAGGCGGAGGCGGCGGCGGCGCCTCTTCGGCCGGAGGTGCCTCCTGCCCTGCCGCCGCGAATGCAAGCAACAGCGCCGCCAGCGCTATCAGACACCAACCATACTTCATCGCTTCTCTTCACTCATTTCTGAAACGACCCGACGCACTCGAAGCGCTGGATGTTCTCAATGTTGTCGAAGTTGGCGAAACGCACGCTGAACGCCCGCCGCTCCCCAGGGCTGAGCCGGCCGATATTCACCGTCGACGTGTCAAACACCATGCCGCCGAAACCGTAAAGCGTTACATGCACCTGCACGCCGTACAACACGCTGTCGCTTCGGTTGAACGCCTGCCCGGTGACGACGTAGTTGTCCTGCGCCCGCGTGAAGATGTCGCGCCCCGCACGGAACGATGCCTGGTTCTCGATAGTCAGCGGCTGCGCTTCGATCTCTCGCCGCTGCACCTCCGCCGGGCTCAACACCACATACCCGCCCGCCGGCAGCAGCTCCACTCGGCTGGCCAACGTCCCGTCGTGCGCATACTCGGGGTGATCCGTCGCAATCTCGTGGTAGATCTGCGCCGACTCGGTGTAATTGCCGCGCTGCCATAACAGATCCGCCAGCTCCAGACGCGCCGCCAGATCCCCCGGCGCCTGGGTGAGGCGGTCCGTCACCGCCGCGATCTGCCGGTCCAGCTCCTCCGGCGATGTGTACTGCTGCGCGTACTCGTTCGCGAGATCCGCCAACTGCGTTCGGGCGTTCTCCGCACTCGCCCCCTCCGGAGCCAGCCGCAGATACTCCTCGAACATATCCATCGCCGACCGGAAGCTCTTCACCTCCCGGTACGCCAACCCGAGCACATACCTCGCCTCCACGGCCGTCGTAGACTCAGGGTACTTCGAGATCAGGTGGATGAGTCGCGGGATCACGACGGACGTGTCGCCCGCCGCGATCATCTCTTTGGCGACGTCCAGCTCTTTCTTCGCCGTGTGGGAATCGATCGTCCGACTGCGGGGTACCGGTTGCGACACCGCCGGCGACGTGGACCGAGGGCCCACGCAACCGACCGCGACCGCGGAAATGCAGACAAATGCCGTCAGGGCTCTAGAGTACGACTTCAACGGGGGTGTCCATCCTCGCTTCGGCGGGCAAGAGACGCAACCGACGCTCCTGGTCGCCTCCGAGTCAATCCTTCGACTCCTCCACCATCGCTTCGATGACATCCTCCGTGATGTCATTGGCGGGGATGGGCGGGTCAAGGCCGCCGAGGTATCCCTGCGCCGCGATCAGGTCGTAGTCGGTCTTCGAACCCATCTCGCGGATCGTCCGTACCACCCGTTCGCTCGCCTGACTCAGCAGCAGCCAGTATCGTCCCGTGCCTCGCTTGATCTTCTTCTTCTGAATCTCTTGGTATTCGGGCGTCGCCTTGACGACCGTTTCGTACTGCACCTCGGCAGGGTTCTCGAACTGCCGCGGCGATCCCCAGAACACCTTCTTCTTGTCCAATTGCGCTTCGGGGATGGAATACGCCGAGGCCATTACCGCCCCCAGCATGCACCATATCGCTGCTACGCTGCAAGCCCGCTTGGACATGGTCTTTGCCCCTTCTCCCTGCGGCCAAGCGTTCACACCGGCCGCCGGATCAGCAGCGCAACTCGGGTTGCGCATCCAGTCTCAGACCCGTCTTCCGGAGACGCTCCGAACGCCTCCCTCCTCTGCCTACCCCTCTTATACCCCTGTTCCCCGGAAAGTTGCCTCCCAACAGACCGTCCGCCCCGGTCAACACCCGCCGAATCCGTCGCGTTACACCCTTTGACAGGCCGGACCAAGCCCCCTAGAATGGGACGCGCCCTCGCCATCTGAGGGCCGCGGCCGGCCCGGCGAGTTTCCCACCAGTAGAGGGGTGCATTGACTATGCTGCTGCCATGCGCGTTTGCGCTGCTTCTCTTGTGCCCTGCGGCCCTGGGCCTCCCCGCCCCGGCCGATCCGGTCCCAGCCGACGGCCGACCCGCTCCCGTCGCCGCGGGCGAGAACCGCATCTGGATCGAGACCATCCGCGAGACCCCCGGGCGCCACGCAGAGATTCGAGTCGAACACACCTCCCCGGCCAGCGGCGATGAACCCATCGCCCTGCACTGGCAGGCGACCAGCCGACACCGCTTCGAGCACGTCGCCGTAAACACGGTCGTTCGCGATGCCGACGACGAATCGGTCTTCGAGATGTCGGAGCAAGTCTCTCTGGATAAAGGCGTCACCGACGGTCGTTCCGCATGGAACCCCGCCGATGCGGCGCCCGGCGTCTACCGCATCACGCTCGCCGCGACCCGTGCGCCCGACGGCGTTCTCGCCGCCGCCGAGCTGCGCGTGCGCATCCTCAACTCGGCCCGGCTCGCCCAACTTCTCGCCGCCGCACGTTCCGAGGCCGCGGCGATGCGCGCTCACCTCGACCGGCTTTCCGCG
The DNA here is from genome assembly GCA_002422525.1 of Candidatus Hydrogenedentes bacterium UBA6118. Lineage (GTDB taxonomy): Bacteria > Hydrogenedentota > Hydrogenedentia > Hydrogenedentales > SLHB01 > UBA6118. The sequence continues at coordinate 41,828 of DIWA01000069.1, read as the reverse complement.
CAAGGCCGCCATCCCGCCTACGCCGAGCAAAAGACGCGCATCGCGGAAGACTTCGCTGCCCTGGCCGAGTCCGCCTTCGACCTCGGCGACTGGCCGCGCGCAGAAGCCTATGCGCTGTATGTACTTGCAGAAGTCGACTCGGTCCGAGCAAGCCTGACGTTCAGCCCGCACGACTCGCAGCTCACGCGCCCCGTCGACATTCCTGACCTCTCCCGGATCCGCGCCGAGAAGGGCGGTCTCACCGCGAACGGGCGGCCCGTGATCCTCATCGGCGCCTCCGGCGGGCCGGTCTCCCCCGGGCTCATGGACCAGCTCGCCCGGTACGGCCTGAACTACGCCGTGATCCCGGTGCGGGACGACGCCCCCGCGTCCGACGCGACCGCGCTGTCGCCCGCCGCCCTCACCCCCATTCTGGACGCCGCCGCCCGCTGCAACATCAGCGTTACCGCGCAATACGTCGCGCCCGACGGATCCGGCGCCGATGCCGCATCGCGCGAACCTGACGCCCAACTGCGTCAGATCGCCTCCGCCGACCTCGCCCGCGCCCTCGCCGACCGCCCCATGCTGGCCGGCCTCTCCGTCGCCCACGGACCCCGGTTCCGCTTCGGCGGCGACACGGTGCGCCGGGGCTTCATCGCCGACGTCGCGTCGCGCTACCCCGATCTCTACACCCTGAACCGCCTCTGGCGCGCCCGCCTGACCGGCTTCGACGCCATCGAACTCGCATGGGACCTGGCCGACGCCGGCGCCCCTATCCCCAACTACATCAACAATCGCCCCTACCGGTTCGACTGGATCTCCCACCACCTCCGCCTCGGAACGAGCCTCACCGCGCGCCGCCTGACCGATCTGCGCGAAGCCGCCCCCGGCCTGCCGCTTCAGATCACCTTCGAAGACGTCTCCTTTGAACTCGGCGAGGCCATCTCCGGCATCGACGAGGAGGCGCTCGCCCCGCTCTTCGACGCCGTGGGCTGCGCCGTCACGGTGCGCGAAAGCGGCGACCGACTGGCCGTCAGCTACCCGGAGCCCAACGTGTTCTACACCCTGCTCCAGTCGTTCGCGCCGGACAAGCCGCTGTTCGTCAACGAACTCACGCTCCAACTGCACGAAGACCCCTACGCCGCCAACCTCTACGACGTCACCTACACCGCCCTTTGGGAAGCCGCCGTGCGCGGCGCGTCCGCCCTCGGCATCCGGGTCCCGTCGGATGTCGACAGCCTCACCGCTCCCGGCAGCCCCTTCGCCATGCCCGACGTGCTCGACGCCGCCGCCACGGCCTGTCTCGATCTCAACCGGCTGGCCGATGCCCTCGGGGCGTTCCATCTGCAGCAGGCCGACGTCGCCATCCTCTGGAGCCGCTCGTCTCGCATCTACGACGGCGGCGCGCCGTTCCTGCCGTCCGTCCTCAGCGCCTACGAGGGCGCCTCGTTCTTCGGCCGACAGGTCCGGTTCATCACCGAGGATCAGTGCGCGGCGGGCATCCTGGACAAAACCCGCGTGCTGGTTCTCCCGGACGCTCTGAGCGTGTCCGATGCGGCCTACGACGCCGTCACGGCCTACGTCGCCCGGGGCGGCATTCTGCTGCGCCACCCGCGTCCCGCGCCCTACAACGAGCTCGGCCTGTCCCGACGCGCCGTGCTCGATCGCTCGGACGCCACGTTCCTGATTCGCGGCGAGGATGCGGCCCGCGCCTACCTCCACGCCATGGACGCCGTTGATGCGCGCGGCCTGCTCGAACCCCGACCCCGCCTCGTCAACCGCTACGGCTACCCGATCGAGGGCGTCAGCACGCGCACCGCCGTCCTGCCCGACGGAGACTACCTCATGTACGCCGCCAACCTGCGTCCGGAGCCCGTCGAGGTCCGGGCGCTCCACGCCGCCGCGCACGGACGCGACCTCATCGCCGACGCGCCGGTCAAGTTCCCGATGGTTCTTGATCCGTTGCAGCCCATGCTCGTTCGGATCGGCCCCCCCGATCCGACGCCGACGCCCGAGCCGGCCGACGCGCCCGAAGCCGCCGCCCCCGGGAAGCGCGTGCGACGCAGCCGCCCGTCCGCCGGTCGGCCCGTCGCGGGACCATGACCCGGTGGCCGGCCGCATCCTCGCCATCGAGCCGCAATGCATCGGGTTCGCCCATGCCGCTTTCAACGCCGCCCTGATCCACGCCCTGCTCCACGCGTTCCCCGGCGAATCGCTGCACTTTCAGGGCGAAGCCGAGCACATCGCCTGGGTGCGACGCAGCCTTTCCGCACAAGTCGATCGCGATACGGCCGCGCGCGTCTCGTGGGAACCCATCGCGGTCCCCGCACGCACCGCCGGCGCCGCCAGAGTCCTCTTGCAGGAAGCCGGCTGGACGCGCCGACTCGCGCGCGACCTGCGCCGTCCGGATGTCGCCGGCGCGGTCGTCTGCTCCGTCACCAACACCAGCCTCTTCGCCCTCAAGCCGCTGCTCGCGGCCGCGCGCATTCGCAAGCCCGTGCTCGCCGTGGTGCACGCCGTGTTGGCCACCCTGCTCGAACCCGGCCGCTCCCCCTTGCGGCGCATCGTCCATCTGCGCGTCGGCCTGTCGCTCCCCCATCCCCGATGCCTGCGCTTCTTGTCGCTCAGCGACGGGATCCAGTCGGAACTCAACAAGGCATGCCCCCGGTTCGCGTCCGTCTTCACCCCCATCGACGCGCCCTACGCCTTCGACCACCGACCGCCGACCCTCCCGGACCCGGGGCAGCCGGTCCGGTTCGGCTACTTCGGCGTCAGCAACCACGGCAAGGGCTTCGACCGCTTTCTGACCCTCGCCCGCGTCTTCAAGGAAGCCGACCTCCCCGCCGGGTTCGTCCATGTCGGGTTCGTGCTCAATCCCGATCAGCTCGACGCCGTACGCGAGGTTCTCCCTGACGCGACCTCCGAGCCCTTGTCCGAGGAAGCCTTCGCCGAACGCGCACGGTCCGTGACCTACGCCGTCTGGACCTGCGAACCCGACCACTACCGCCTCACATGCAGCGCCTCGTTCCTCGATGCCCTCGCATACGCAAAGCCGGGCCTCTACCTCCGCAACCCGTACATCGCGCACTACGCCGAGCAGATGGGCGACATCGGCTACCTCTGCGACAACATGGACGCCCTCCAAGAGCGCGCCCTCGAGCTGGCGCAACGCCTGCCCGTCGAACGTTACCAGGCCCAACAAGCGGCCATCCTCGCCGGACGCGCCCGCTTCGCTCCGGAACAAGTCGCCCTGCGCCTGCGCGCCGCCTGGGATCACCTGCATGGCGAACTCCAGCCGAACCGATAGCGCCGTACTCGAGTCGCCGCGCGCAACGGCTCTCCTCACGGGCATCGCCGTCGCGCTGGGTCTCGTCCAGACCCTGACGTTCGCATGCAGCCTCGCCCGCATCCCCATCGACCAGCCCGTCGCCCTCTGCGTCGTCACGCTCTCGGCCGCCGCGGGCCTCCTCGCCGCCGGCCGCATCCGCGGCGCCGCCCCCGAGTCATCCCCGGAACGTCCCGACCTCCCGCGATGGCTCGCGGCCGTTGCGGTCGCATTTGCCGTTGTCGCCTACCTGGTCCTCGGGGCGGTCGCCTGGTTCAAGCCCGATTTCACCTTCGACGGCAACGTCTACCACATCCCCGTCATCCACTTCTGGGCCGAACGCGGCTACGTCCACTGGATCGCCGCGCCCGACTTCCACCTGCACAGTTGGGCCGACGGCATCTGGAACGGCATTCCCAAGGCAGGCGAGACGGCGGCATTCGTCCTCACCCAGGCCGCCGGTCTCCCCCGCCTCATCAACGCGCTCAACCTCGTCTTCACACCCCTCGCCGCCCCCGCGCTCTACCTCCTGAGCCGCGCCGCGGGCACCGGTCCCCGCGCGGCGTTGCTCGCCGCCGCCCTGTTCTATCTCATCCCCGTCAATATCGCTCAGGGCCCCACGACCTTTGTCGACTCCGCCGCCGCCGCGGCCAACATCGCCTCGCTCGCGTTCACCGTGCTGGCTTGGGACGCCCTCACGCACAGGCGCATCCCCTGGCGCCTCGTCCCCGGCTTCGGCTGCGTCCTCGGCCTCGTCATGGGCCTCAAAGGCAGCGGCCCGCTCCTCGTCGCGCTCGAACTCGCCCTGCTCGCAGGGGTCGTGATCGCCGGCTCCATCTCATCGTCCCGGCCTCGCCTCGGCCCGCTCCGTCTGCTCGCGTGGCTCGCCGCCGTCCTCTGCTGCGCAATCGCGGTCGGCGGGTTCTGGTCAGTCCGCAACACCCTCCGCCATCACAACCCGGTGTACCCGATCGGCCTCTCGATCGCCGGCAAGACCATCACAACGGGATACACTCCCGACGAGTTCGTGGCGGGCGGCAACCCGGGCGTGAAGCCGGGTTCGGAGAGCTGGTCCGACGCGCGCCAACTCGCCAACGCCTGGCTGCAGGGCCTCGATGCATGGCCCCGCAGCATCGTGCGGATCTACACGCCGGAGGGCGGCTTGGGATATCTATGGCTGCTGGGATCCCTGCCGGCCGGCGCCGCCCTGGCCATCTGCTTCGTGGGGCGGGGCCGATTGCGGCGACGCGCCGACGCCGACGGGAGCCCGGACCCGGCCGAACGCATGCTCGTCCTGTTCATCCTCGTCGCCGCGCTGTTCGTCGCCACGCCGACGCACCACATCGCGCGGTACACGGTGTGGCTCTACGCGATCGGCCTGCCCGTCTTCGCGCGCGCGGCGCAGTCCGCATGGACCGCCCCTTCGCCGAGGCTGCGCATCCCCGGTCGCGCATGGGCGCTCGCGTGCGTCGCGTTGCTCGCGTTCGAGGCGTGCTACACCCTCGCCTGGACGGCCACCCGCACGCGGCAGGCCGACGCCGCATGGCCCGCGTTCCCCTCACGCCCCCTCCGCGCCGCATCGAGCCTCTGGTGGCACGATCCCGTCGGGTACAACTTCCCCTCGCTCGCCGGAACCGTGTTCGATGCGCTGCTCGCGGGAGACGATCCCGTCGCCATGGGCCCCATGGCCACCCCGCAGTGGGTTCTCCTCGGCCAGCTCTGCCAACCGCCCGGACGTCGCCCCGTCCGTTTCCTGTCGGAAGCCGCGGCCGCATCGCGCGCGGAGACGGTCGCTTTCCTGAGGGCCCACGGCATTCGCTACGTGGTCTGGGACATCTGGCGACATCCCCCGGGCGTCCTGCCCGAGCTGGCCGATGGCGAGGAGCGCATCGGCGAGTGGTTCTGCGTATACGTCTTCAACGCCCCGCCGACCGATACGCACGCCCTCACCGCACCGTGAGGCGCACGTCGTCGAAGTATGCCGGCCGCTTGGGGATACCGCTATGGCCTAAGGTCACGACGACTTCGCCGTCCCGACTGAACGGAGGGATCCGGCACGACGCCCGCAGCGTCTGCGCCCGCCCGTCGCCGGGGTGCCGCGCGGAAAAGATCTCGCCGTATTCAGGCGGGTCCAAGCTCACGTAGACGGAGTCCGGCTCGAACGCGCGCACTTTCGCTGACAACACCACCAGCTTGCCCGCCGCGTTCCCCGGCAACGTCGCCGTCTGCCGCACGAACAGGTAGTAGTACACGCCGCCCGTGCGTAACGCGTGCGCCCCCTCCGTCGCCAACGCCTCGTCCGCACGCAGGAAACGCCCATGCCCTTCGCGCGCCGTCCAGCCCACGGGACCGCCCGCCTCCCACTGTTCGAACCCCGCATTGACCAGCGGAACCGCGTCGCCTGACACGCACGCACCCTCACTCAGCCCCGAGTCGCTTCGGCGGATCCGCAGCGTGCTTCCGCCGGACCAGCGCACGCCCGCAATGCGCAGCGCCCGGCCGTCCGCGACCGCCTCCGACCATCGCGCGGGCCGTCCGTCCTGCGCGACCGCGAAGGTCGTTCCAGCCTCCAGCGCAAACCGCGCCAGGCCGTGCACGACGACATCCGCCGCGCAGACCTCGTCGGCCCGCACGCCGTAGATCCGTAGCGACTGCACAGCCACGCTGTCCGCGTCCGACGCTTCCGCCTCCAGCGACACCCGCACCGCACGGGTCGGTTCGAGCTCAGGAATCGCCTCCACCCCCGCCCGGCCGACCTTGAGCACCGACCGAAACGGAATCGCGAACAACGGGCCGGTCGCCGACGCCCCTTCCACGCGCACCATCCGCGGCGGCGCCGCATCCGCCGGCGGCACGACCTCGATCCGCGTCAGGCGGACCCTCTGAGGCAGATCAAGCTGCACCCAAGCCGGACTCGGAGCACGCCAGTACGGCGGATACGGCGATCCGTCGGGCCGGGTCGGCGCATGCTCGGCGCGGTTCAGGAAGGGCTGCTCGAACCGCCCGTCGGGGTCCGCATCGCCCGACACGCGCACCCGTCGCGCCGCCTCCTCGGGCGTCAGCGCGGATAGCAGCGTCCCCAACGGCTCCAGCGCGATCTCGCAGACGTCCGCGCTATCGGTCACGACGACCGCTCGATACCCCGCTGTCTCCGGGTCCGGCGCCCCTACCGCCCGCACGGACTCCGCATCCCATCGCACGAACTGATCGAGAACCGCGTAGGGCGCGCCTGCTTCGACTGTCGCTTGTCCCGACGCCAGGACCGTCAACCCCGCCCAGACGCCCAGCGCGATCGCGACCCGGGACGCCGCGCTGCACTCAGGCCGACGCATCGGTTCCAGGCGCACGCTCCGCCGCGGCGCGCCGCTCGTCCCGCGCGATCGCCGCCAATCCCGCCACGATCGCGAGCAGGATGCCGAGCGTCATGTTGTTCTTCGGGCTCCAACTGTCGTAGATGATGCTCGGCAGGTAAGCCGCCAGCGCCAGCGTCACAGCCTGCAACCCCGGCGATGAGAGACGGAAAAACGCGCGGAAGCAGGCGACATACACGCCCAGCATGCACAGCAGATACGCGACCATCCCCCCGAAACCCGTGTTGAGCAACAGATTCTGGAGCAGACCATGCGCGTTGGCGAACTGCCGCGACTGGATCTCCTTCCACGTATAGTCGCTCATGGGATCGAGCCCCATCGAGAAGGGATAGTACGAATCCGTGAACGAGCTGCCCGGGCCCTCGCCGAACAGGAGCCGGCCGTTGTGCCAGAGCTGCGCCGTGATGTTGCGGAACTCATGGATCCGCACCATCGTCGAGTGCGAGCCGAACACTTTGTCCGGATCGGTCACGTCCAGCGTACTCGCGAAATACCCGATCGTGTACAGTGCGTTCGGCCGCGCGACGAGCACGATCCCAATCACCACGACGGCGGCCAACGCGCCCGCCAGGATCCACCGCGCCTTATCGCCGATCCGGCCCAGAATCAGCAGCACCAGCCCGCCGTAAGCAGCCTCGAGCCACGCCATCCGCGTGATGTGGACGAGGAGGTTGAACGCAGCGACCAACACGATGCCCAGCGCGAACGCCCGTTGTCCCGGGCGCAACGGCAAGTGCCGCTGCTGCAACGTCAACCCGAAGAGCAGAAGCAGCACGACCAGCGGCCGGCCCGACTCCAGCGACGTCCAGACCGAGAAGCCGATCTGCTGGCCCATATCGAGGAAGTAGTAGACGGTCCACACGACCGCTTTCGCGGCGATCGCGGCGATAATGCACTGGAACAGCCGCATCAGCGCCGCCGGATCGCGGAAGTGCACCCGGACAGCCAGGTACAGCCCCGCCGCCATCAGCGGCAGATTCAGGTCGTTCAGCGCCGCGCGGGGATCGTGCAGCAGATGTCGGTAGCCATGAATCGACGCGACCACATAAACCAGCAGAACGCCCATCATCGCGTAGTCCGGCCCCGTGAACCGCAGCGCCTCCTGCTTGTCGAGCCAGCGCAGCAGACCGAAGAACAGCGTGATCACGATCACCGCGAGCGCCACCCAGTTACCCAACGCAACGCCCAGCAGCGGCGCGCTCATCAGCGTCGTGAAGCCGTACGCCTCCGCGGCCTCGCGGTACCGCGAGATGTCCTCGGCCAACAGCACGGAAACGGTCAGAAACAGCAGCCCCATGCGGGCGTTGAGGATCGCCGCGAACACGATGACCGCCGCCTGCAGCAACACCACCGCGAACGCGATGCCGTCCGGGAAGTGATACGCCACGATATCCAGCGCCAGAAACAGCGCCGCGAACGCGCCGACCAGCGCCGGGCGGATGTGGGGCGACATCGCGTCGTCGGCGTCGCCCGCGCCTGAGAGCGCTATCTGTTCGGCTACACTCGCGGCCATAGGACTCCGGACTGCATATGCGCGTGTTTGAGGCGAAACGGAAGCAGATTACGGAAACGTATGAGACCATAGCGCACGGGCGGAGTCAACCCGATCCCCCGAACCGCGGCCCTCCCTGCGCGGGCTCGCCGGCCTGACCGACGCTCTCGGAAACCTACCGCTTCCGCGGCCCCCGCCGGCGCTGATGCGGCCGCTTCCGGCGCGAAGGATTCCTCCGAGACGGCTCCGTCGACGGCCCCTCCGCCGGCGCCTCCTCGGCGGTTACGCGCCGCGACTTCGTCGGCACAGACCGGGCGTGTTTGTCGTCGGCGTCGTTGTAGCTGCCGCATCGCGGACACTGCGAGATCTGCTCGCCCTCCTCGTCCAGGTAACTGAACCCGCAGAACGAGCAGCGCCAGAGGTACTGCTGCCCGAGATACCGTTGCGGACGCCGCACCGTCAGTTCGGTGTAGATCCAGATCCCCAGCGCCATCGCGCCCAGCACCCCGCTGTACAACACAAGCGCCCATCGCAGCTCGAGATCGATCATGGCGCGGTCCGTGCGGGGGCAATGATCAGTGTCCCGCGCTGGTCAAGGCCGTTCGCAGCCGGAACCGACGCGAACCGGTACTTCGTGAGCGCCGTCGCCACGCTGACCGCCAAGTCCGGGTCCACCGCCACCGTGCTCGACAGCACCTCCCGCACGCGTCCGTCCGGCCCGACGCGGAACACGAACGTGATCGGCTTGGCCAGCGAGGCGGGGTCGAGCTGGAACAGCGCCTCGATCGGCGGGGAGAACAGCAGCTCTCGGTCTCGGGGCTCGGCCATCCATTCGATGTAGACCTCGAACCCCTCGGCCGGTACGCTCACCCGCTGCAGTTCCGGCTCGGGCGGGGCAGGCGTTCCATCGTCGAGGAACGGCAACCGCGACAGCGTGTCGGTCAGCCGATCTATCCCCCGCCCGAACCGCGCCCAACTGTCCTGCGGTTCGCCGCTCAGCAACGACGATCGACGTTCCGTGATTCGCAGGCTTTGCTGACGCAGGCGCAACCGATCGAGGTCGGAGAACATCACGGTGGGAAGCTCGACTTCCGGCAGCGCGGCGAGGAGCGTCGGCTGGCCTTCCAGGGCCAGGGGCGGCGTATCGAGCGGAGCGTCCAGGTCGGGGAGATCGTCGAGCGAAGGGGGCCGAAGCACGCGGCGGTCAGCGGCCGACGCGACCTCCGCGGCCGGAGCCGCGCGACTCGGCTGCCGCACAATCGTGAAGTCGTAGTAGTGCAGCGTCTTCACCTGAAACGAGACGCCGATCGAGAACACCGTCACCATGGACAGGTGGATCAGGGCGGAGACGCCAAGCGCGATGGCAAAGGCCCGGTTTCCGCCCATAGCGACTCATTCCTCCTCCAGCGGCTGGGCGGCCACGCCGAAACGCTGGATTCCCACACTGGTCGCGATGCCCCACACCCGCACGGTGCGCGCCATCGGCACCCGTCCGTCCGCCCGGATCAGCAGCAACGGTTCCTCCTCGCCCCGATCGGCCACTTCCGCGGCCAGCCGCTCGGAGAGCTGCTCCCATGTGTGGATCGGATCGCTGTCGATGAAGATCGCGCCCCCGTTCTCGGGTCCGCCCTCGTCCACCGTCAGCGTGATGCTCAGGTCCTTCTGTTCCAGCTTCTCCGCGCCCTCGGCCCGCGGCATTTCGATCTGGATCGAGGTCTGCACCACGAACGTCGACGACAGCATGAAGAAGATCAGCAACTGGAACACCACGTCAATCAGCGGCGTCAGATCGACGTTCGCGCGTATCTTGCGCTTCTCCTGGTCTACGTTGCGGAAATTCATGGCAACCTCGGTTTGCGACCCGCGCCGCGGCGTCCGCCTAGATCTCGTACTCGCCGCGATTGCGCGTGAGCAGCTCCACGAGCTCCGACGAGCTGACCTCCATCTCGACGATCATGTTGTCCACACGCGCCACGAAGTAGTTGTACACCACGAGCGTCGGAATCGCGACCGACAGTCCCGCCGCCGTCGTGACCAACGCGTTCGAGATGCCGTTGGCCAAGTCCGACGGGTTCACCTGCCCTTGCTTATGCTTGATCTGGTTGAACGCCTCGATCATGCCCGCTACCGTGCCCAGCAGCCCCAGCAGCGGCGCGATATTCGCGCACGTCGCCAGGCCCGACAGGTACTTCTCCAGCCGCGGAATCTCGAGATGCCCCGCATCCTCGATCGCCTCGCGGATGTCCGCCTTGCTGTGCCGGTACTTCAGCAGACCCGCCTTCGTGATCCGCGCGATCGGCCCGTCCGTCTCGTCGCAGATCTGCACGGCGTCCTGGATCCGGTTCTGCCGCAACACCGTCCGCATGCCGTCCATGAACTCGCGCGTGTCGATGGTCGCCCGCCGCAGCGACCAGAACCGCTCGATCGTGATCGCGAGAGCCACGATCGACGTGAGCATGATCGGCCACATCAGCGGCCCGCCCTCGAAGATAATGTCGAATCGCTGCGTGATGTACTCTTGCATGGCGCCTCCGCATCCCTACCGCGCTAGAGCAGGGAAGCCTTGCTTGTCTCAGTGGGTGATGAGCGTGCCCAGTCCCGTGTCGGTGAAAATCTCCAGCAGAAGCGCGTGCGGTACGCGACCGTCGATGATGTGCGCCTTCGCCACGCCGTAGTCCAACGCCTTCAAGCACGCTTCCACCTTCGGAATCATCCCGCCGGCGATCACGCCCTCATCCGTCAGTTCCACGATCTCACGGTGACACAACTGCGCAAACAGCGACTTGGGATCCTTCGGGTCGCGCAGAATGCCCGGCGTGTCGGTCAACAACACCAGCTTCTCCGCCGCGACCGCCGCCGCGATCTCGCCCGCCGCCGTGTCTGCGTTCACGTTCCACGTGCCGCCGTTGGCGTCCGTCGCCAGCGGCGCGATCACGGGAATCATCCCCGCATCGCACAGCACGCTGATGATCTTGTAGTGCACGCCCACGATTTCCCCCACGAAACCCAAATCGGTCCCGTCCGCGGGTTCATACTTCTTGGCGTGAATCAGGTTCCCGTCCTTGCCCGAAATCCCCACCGCGCTGCCGCCGGCCTGGTTGATCAGCGCCACGATCTCCTTGTTGATCGTGCCCGCCAACACCATCTCGACAACGCCGATCGTCTCCTCGTCCGTCACGCGCAGCCCGTTCACGAACCGGCTTGGCACATCGAGCTGTTTCAGCCGTCGGTTGATCTCCGGGCCGCCGCCGTGCACCAGCACCGGGTTCATCCCCACGTACTTCATCAGCACGATGTCCTCGGCCGTGCTCCGCCGCAATACCGGATCGAGCATCGCCGCGCCGCCGTACTTCACGACGACCGTCTTGCCCTCGAACTCACGGATATACGGCAGCGCCTCGATCAGCACAGCGGCCTTCTGGATGAACTGCTCCATCGCTTGGCGCATCGATGCGGGCATGACGGCGACTCCCTCTCTCCAATCGGTATGCTAACTGCGGTAGTCCGCGTTGATGCGGATGTACTCCAGCGTCAGGTCGGACGTCCAGAACACGGTTCGGCCCGGACCGTTCCCCACCGCGATCCGCACCACGTACTCCGGCCGCTTCATCACGGCCGCCGCGTCGTCCTCTTCGTAGTCTGTCGGCTCGCCGCGCTCCAGCACCTTCACCGGCCCGAGCCAGATCGCCAAGTCATTCGGGTCGAACGTCACGCCCGAGTACCCCGCCGCGCACGCGATCCGGCCCCAATTCGGGTCCTCGCCGTAGAACGCCGTCTTGACCAGGTCCGACTTCGCCACGGCCCGCGCGATCGTCCGCGCATCCGCATCCGTCGGGGCGCCTTCGACCTGGATCTCCACGAACTTCGTCACGCCCTCGCCGTCGCGCACCAGGGCCTGCGCCAAGTGCGTGCACACCGCCTGCAACCCGGCCTCGAACGCCCGGAAATCCTCGCTATCGGGCGTCAATGCGGGCAGGCCCGCCGCCCCGTTCGCCAGAACCAGCAGCGTGTCGCTCGTACTCATATCGTTGTCGACGCACACGGCGTTGAAGCTCACGTCCACCGCGCGACGCAACGCCGCCTCCAGATGCGCCGGCGCGACCGTCGCATCCGTCGTCACCACCGCAATCGTCGTGGCCATGTTCGGCGCGATCATCCCCGCGCCTTTCGACATGCCCCCGATCCGGACCGTCCCCGCGCCGAGCGGCAGCTCGACGGCAAACTCCTTGCGCACGACATCGGTCGTCATGATCGCAGTCGCGGCGTCGATCCCGCCCGACGGCGCCAGCGCCTCCACGCACCGCGCCGCGCCGTCCAGCACCTTGTCCATCGGCAAGCGCACGCCGATCACGCCCGTGCTGCACACGCAGATCTCTTCCGGCGACGTCTCGGTCAGCGCCGCGACCCGCTCGGCCGTCGCGACCACGTCCGCCCGACCGCCGTCGCCCGTGCACGCGTTCGCATTGCCGCTGTTGATGAACACGCCCCGGGCCCGGCCGCGCTTGCAGACCTGCGCGCACCACTCCACGCCCGGCGCCCGCACGACGTTGGTCGTGAACACCCCGGCCGCGGACGCGGGGCGGTCGGAGAACACCAGCGCGCAGTCCTTCTTCTCGCTGCCCGGCTTGATCCCCGCCGCGACTCCCGACGCCGCGAAACCGTGCGCCGCCGTCACGCCGCTGCGCTGATCGGCCATCGCCTCGAGCTCCCTCACGGCGCCATTCCTCCGAAGCGGAGCCCCGTGGTCTCTTCGATCCCGAACATCAGGTTCAGGCACTGCACAGCCATCCCGGCCGTGCCGCCCATCAGGTTATCGATCGCGCTGACGAGCAGAAGGTTCCCCGTCCGATCGTCCCGCACCCAGCCGAAATCGCAGTAGTTCGAGCCGCGCACATACCGCACCTCGCCCAACCGCCCTTCGCCCAGCACGCGCACGAACGGCTCATCGGCATAGCAGGCGTATACGTCATCCAGGTCCACCGCCCCGGCCGGCCGTACCGTGATCGTTGACAGGATGCCGCGGGTGAGCGGCGCCACGTGCGGCGTGAACTGCACCATCGCCCGATGTCCGACCTCCTGCTCAATCTCCGGCGTGTGCTGATGCACCGCCAGCTTGTAGGCCTTCAGGTTCTCATTCATCTCGGGGAAGTGGAATGCCTCGCTCGGCGTCCGGCCGGCGCCCGAGATGCCGGACACCGCGTCGATCACCACCGGACATGTCGCTTCGATCCGTTCCAGCAACGGACGCAACGGAACCAACGCCGAGATCGGGTAGCACCCCGGCACGGCCACCAGGTCCGCCCCGCGGATCGCCTCACGGTAGAACGCGGGCAGCCCGTAGACCGCGTCCGGCAACAACTCCGGCGCGGTGTGTTCGCGTTTGTAGTAGGTTCGGAACGCTTCCACATCCTTCAGCCGGAAATCCGGGCCGATGTCCAGCGTGCGGATCCCCGCCGCGCGCAACGCCGCCACAGGCTCCATCGACTTGCCCCCCGGCACGCCCACGAACACAACATCGCACTGCGCCCGCAACCCGTCCGCGTCGAACGGCGCGAACGTCAGATCCGACATCCCCGCGAACGCAGGCAGGACCTCGTCCAGCGACGACCCGGCGACGCTGGTCGACGCCAGCGCCGTGATCCGCGTCTCCGGATGCGCGAACAGCAGCCGCAGCAGCTCGCGGCCGCCATAGCCCGTGGCGCCCACAATTCCTACACGTACCATGCCATGTCTCCGTGGATGAGCAAGGGGTCTCCGGCCGGGGGTAAGCGATGCAGCCTTGCCGCGACGGAGCGCGCGCCCCGCGCCCTCCGCCTTGTCTGCATCGTCGTTCGCAAGCGATTGCGTGAAGCCGCGATTATAGGCGCCGGAATGCGCCCCGTGCAATGCAGCGAACCGACCCGCCGGCCAGCGCATTCCCGCGCCCCGAGCGCCTTTTGCATCCCGCTCGCTGCACGAGTACCCTGTGGCTCCTAAGCGCCCCGTATCCTCGCCGCATACGCGGTTCCACGGGGGAGACATGACCAAACTCATCATCCAGATCCCATGCTATAACGAGGAGCAGACGCTCGCCCTCGCGCTGGCCGAATTGCCGCGTGAGGTTCCCGGCGTCGACGCCGTCGAGTGGCTCATCATCGACGACGGCAGCGTCGACCGCACCGTCGAGGTCGCCCGAGCGAACGGGGTCGACCATGTGGTCTCCATGGGACGGAATCAGGGCCTGGCCAAGGCCTTCATGGCGGGACTGTCGGCCTGCATCGAGCGCGGCGCCGACATCATCGTGAACACCGACGCGGACAACCAGTACAACGCCGGCGACATCCCGGAGCTGGTCCGCCCCATCCTCGAGGGACGCGCCGAGATCGTGGTCGGCGCCCGACCCATCTCGGAAACCGCCCACTTCAGCCCGCTCAAGAAGGCCCTCCAACACATCGGCAGTTGGGCCGTGCGCGTCGCCAGCAATACCGACGTCGCCGACGCCCCCAGCGGCTTCCGCGCCATCTCCCGCGCCGCCGCCATGCGTCTCAACGTCTTCAACGAGTACACCTACACCCTCGAGACCATCATCCAGGCCGGACAGAAGAACATGGCCATCGTCTCCGTGCCGGTCCGCACGAACGAGGACCTCCGTCCGTCCCGGCTCGTCAAGAGCATCCGCGGCTACGTGCAGCGCTCGCTGTTCACCATCGTGCGGATTTTCATGACCTACCGCCCGATGCGCTTTTTCGGCATCCCGGCGGGGATCTCGTTCGCGCTCGGGTTCCTCCTCGGCCTTCGGTTCCTGATTCTCTACCTCACCGGCAACGGCTCCGGCCATATCCAATCCGTCATTCTGGCGGCCCTGCTCCTCGGCGCGGGGTTGTTCCTCGCCGTGATCGCCCTGGTCGCCGACCTGATCGCCGTGAACCGCATGCTCCTCGAGGACATCCGCACGCGCCTGCTCGCGATCCAGTTCGAGAAGTCCGGCGAACCATGACGGAAGCCGCACGCACAGAGCCGCGCACGGTCCGCGTCGTGACGCTGGGAGCGGCGTTCTCCGGCAACAAGGGCGCCGCGTCCATGCTCCAGGCCGTAATCGACAACTTCTCGTCGGAAGTCGCCCCGTGCCGCATCGACGCGCTGAGCATCTACCCGGGCGAAGACCGCCAGACCAACCCGAACCCCGACGTCGCCATCGTCTCCTGCAAGCCGCGCGAGCTCCTCTTCCCCATGTTCCCCATCGCGCTGCTGGTCGCCGTCCTGCGCGCATGCCGCATCCCGTACGGTCCGCTCTGCATCACCCCGGCCCTGCGCGCGCTGCGCGACGCCGACCTCGTCGTCGACATCGCCGGCATCAGCTTCGTCGACGGCCGCGGCATCCCCATCCTGGGCTACAACTTCCTCATGACCGCCGTCCCGCTGCTCATGGGCAAACGCGTCGTCAAATGCTCCCAGGCCCTGGGACCGTTCCGCCGTCCGCTCAACCGCCTCCTCGCCAGACTGATCCTCCCGCGCATGCAGGCCGTCTGCGCCCGAGGGGAGCGGACGGAGACGCACCTGCGCGACCTCCGCCTGAATAACGTCGTCTCCGCCGCCGACCTCGCTTTCACCATGAAAACGCCCAACGCCGCGAAGGCCTGCGCGGCCGACATCCTCGCGCGACGCGGACCCGGCGACCGCCCGCCGGTCCTCGTGATGCCCAGTTCCGTCGTCGATCGCTACTGCCAAGCCCAAGGAATCGACTACGCCCAGGCGACCGCCGCCTTCGTCGACCGCATCATCGACGCCCACGGCGTCGATGTGCTGATCGCGCCCCACTCCTCGCGTCCGGACGACCGCCCCACGCGGATGAACGACCTCCCCGTGTGCCGCGCCGCGTACGCCGCCGTGACGCGCAAGGACCACTGCATGCTCGTCGAGGATGACCTCTCTCCCGCCGCGTTGCGCGCTCTGATCGCCCGCTCGGAGATGCTGGTCACCTCGCGGTTTCACGCGATGATCTCCGCCCTCGCCACGTCCACGCCCGTGCTGGTCATCGGTTGGAGCCATAAGTACGAGGAGGTGCTCCGCGCGTTCGGCCTGCCCGAGTGCACGGTGGACTACGGCGCCCTCGAAGCCGACGCCCTCGACGAGCTGTTCGCCGACCTCTTCGGCCGACGCGACGCCGTCCGCACGCAGATCGCCGATGCGCTTCCCGCTGTCATCGACCACGCCCGCCGCAACTTCGACGCCCTGCGCGAGGCGCTGCGGTGAGCCGCCGACGGCAGTAGTGCGATGGACCGGAGTAGACTGCGCGGACGAGCGATCTCCTGGGCGAAGTGGGCCGTCGCCCTCGCGATCCTCTTCTTCCTTGTGCGCCACCTCGTCCGCAACGTCGACCAGCTTCGACAAGTCGACCTGACCCTGCGCTATCCGCAGCTCGTCGGCGCGCTCCTCCTGCTCGTCGCCTACTTCGTCGGCCGCGTGTTCGCCTGGGACCTCCTCACCCGCCGCATGGGCGTCGCCATCCCTCTGCGCAAGGCCTTTCCCGCCTGGTGCTACAGCCTCGCGGGAAAGTACGTGCCCGGCAAAGTCTTCATCTACCTGACCCGCATGGCCTTCTACGTCGAGCAAGGCCAGTCCAAGAGCCGGTTCACCCTGTGCTTCTTCCTCGAGACCGTGTTCGGACTCCTCGCGCTCGTCCTGACGGCGCTTCTCGCCTTTCTCTGGCACGGCCTCGAGCGCATCCCCCAGTTCAGCTACATGCTCTTCGCGCTGCTCGCGCTGTTCCTGCTGTGCCTGCACCCGCGTCTGCTCAGCCGCGCCATCAACGCCGCCCGGGCCCTCCTCCACAAGCCGCCCATCGAACTGCCCCTGGGCTACGGCGACATGCTGCGCTTCGTCCTGATCTTCACGGCCAACTGGGCCGTCGCCTGCGTCGGCTGTTTCCTGTTGGTCAACGCCGTCTACCCCGTACCAGCGTCGGACGGACTCTACGTCGCCGGCGCCTTCTCGCTCGCCAGCCTCGGCGGCATCCTCATGGTGCTCGCCCCCTCCGGACTCGGCGTGCGCGAGGGCATCCTGGCCGTCCTGCTCGCCCAAGTCGCGCCGTCGTCCGTCGCCGTCGTCCTGTCGCTGGCGGCGCGCCTCTGGTTCACCGCCGGCGAATGCGTGATCATCGCGGCCGTCTTCATCGCGGGGCGCATCACCCCGGGCTCGGTCCCCCGGCCGCCGGACATCCCGCCCCAACAACCCGGAACGCCTGACCCATGAATGATCGCAAGACCCTGCAAGACGTGATCGACAGCGGCATGTGCGTCGGTTGCGGCGCCTGCGTCGCCGCCGACCCTTCGCTGTCGCTCCGGTTCGACGACCTCCGCCAGACCTGGCAGCCCGACGGACCCGGCTCCGAGGCCGCCGCCGATGTGTGCCCCGCAATCCAGGTCGACTTCCCCGCCCTCCACGCAGCCGTCTTCCCCGGCGCGGAGGTCACGCAATTCGGCGTCGTCCACCGCGTCATGCTCGCCCAAAGCGTCGACCGCGACCGCAACCTGCGCGCCAGCAGCGGCGGCCTCATCAAGGAACTCCTCCAACACTACCTCGAGGAGGAGCATGTCGACGGCGTCATCGCGCTGGATCACATCCAGGGGACGCTGTTCCAGCCCGCGCTGTTGCGGACCCCGGAAGAGGTCGACGCGCTGCCCGGGTCGATCTACCACATCAACCCGCTCGACAAAGCCCTGAAGATCCTCGCGGAGAACGAAGGACGGTTCGTGGTCGTCGGCATCCCGTGCCAGCTCGAGGGCATGCTGTCCTACATCCACCGGCAGGCCCCGCACCTCGCCCCCCGCGTCCACGCCACCGTCGGCCTCCTCTGCGGCTGGCTTTACAACCACCACGCCCTGCGCGCCGTGTGCCGGTACAAGGGCGTCGACTACGACGCCATCGAAGACATCGCCTATCGCGGCGGCGGGCCCGTCGGCAAGCTCCGCATCCAGACGCCCGCCAAATCCGTCGCCGTCAGCCGGCGCGTCGACTTCGCCTACCAGGTCGCCTTCGACCGCTCGTTCAACATCCCCCGCTGCCACACCTGCGTCAACCACGGCAACTACCTCGCCGACATCGTCGTCGGCGACGCCTGGCTGCCCTCCACCGTCTTCACCAAGACCGGCATCAGCCTGCTGATCATCCGCAAGGCCGCCGCCGCCGACGTCGTCGACCGCCTGGCCGCACGCGGCCGCATCGTCTGCAGCACGGTGTCCGTTCAGGAAATCGAAGAGTCCCAGAAACGCCGCGTCGTCTTCGGCGACTTCGCCTACGCCTACCTCGACTACCTCCGCGCCATCGGCGAACACGCCCCCGACATGGAAGGGCCCAACCGCCCCGCCGCTCGCCTGCGCCCCCGCGCCGAAGTCGAGACCTTCCATAGGGAGCTCCAACGCAAACGCGCCCTCCAGCAACAACGGAAATACCGCACCCTCTGGCTCCGCAAAGCCACCATCGAACTCCCCCGCCTCCTCCACCGCTACCTCGACTGGTTCCTCGTCCGCATCCTCCGCGTCAAAAGCTACGCCGAAGAACGCAAAGAACTCGACAAAGACAAGATCGCGATGTTCAAGTAGTTAGATAGGGAAGTGTTTCAGACAGAACTTCCAGGATTGACCGGATTTGGAGGGAGCGAAGGCCGGCGCGGGACCCAAGTGCCGGACCAAAGTGTCGGACCCAAGTGTCGGACCCAAGTGTCGGACCCAAGTGTCGGACCCAAGTGTCGGACCCAAGTGTCGGACCAGAGTGTGGGACCGGCGCCCTCGCCGGTCTCTTCCCACGTTCGGTCAATGCATGAATATCCATCCGGACCTACCCCGAGACCTCCGTTCACCCCCTTCAGAATCCCGTCAATCCTGTAGATCCTGTCTACCTCCTTCTTCCTCCCCTTCTCGCCGGTCCCTTCCCGGTCATCTGTGTGGGACCGGCGCCCTCGCCGGTCGCTTCCTGGAGAACGGTACTCAGATAGGCAGATGGACGAGTAATCTAGACAGGATTCACAGGATTGACGGGATTGGGGTGCGGGATGGAGCCGAACAGGTGCACCGGAGTGTCTGCTCTCCCAGGAGCTCCGTCTGCGGCGTATCTCAGAAACCGGGAGGATGTTCCCTCCGCCTTCTGTACGTGCGGTACTTGCGGCGGACCTGTACAGATGATCCAAAGTTGATAAGCAGGCCATCGTCAATGCCCGTGGCAGCAAGGTAGTTCACCAGCTGAACCTCATGTTCCTTGATGATCTGCTGTACAGCCTTCAGCTCAACAACCAGTCGATCTTCGATCAGGAGGTCCGCCGCGAAGTCCCCAACGACCTGCCCACGGTACTTGACGGGGATCGGCGCCTGCTGCCGAACAGAGATGCCCGACCGATCCAACTCAAGACACATCGCGTTCTCATAGACCTTCTCAAGAAACCCCGCGCCCAGGTCGTTGTGCATGTTATACGCGCACCCTATGACACGTTCGGTCAATGCATGAATATCCATCCGGACCTGCCCCGAGACCTCCGTTCACCCCCTTCAGAATCCCGTCAATCCTGTTAATCCTGTCTACCTCCTTCTTCCTCCCCTTCTCGCCGGTCCCTTCCCGGTCATCTGTGTGGGACCGGCGCCCTCGCCGGTCGCTTCCCACGTTCGGTCAATGCATGAATATCCGTCCAGACCTGCCCCGAGACCTCCGTTCACCCCCTGCAGCATCCCGTCAATCCCGTAAATCCTGTCTACCTCCTCCTTCCTCCCCTTCACGCCCCATGAATCCGCGGCATCCAGAGCGGTTCTTTCCCCATCTCGCCCCACATGAACTGCAGCAGCAACCGCGCCTTGATCTCCGCGTACGCGGGGTCGTCCCACCGGTTCCGGATCTCCCCCGGGTCCTCCTCCAGGTCGAACAACGATAGCGTACAAGAGTTTCTGTAAATAGGGGCTGGCCAAAATGGCCATCGTTTGCTTCACTCTTGGTGTGGTTCGAGGACAACCAAGAGGAAAGGAATCCAAACGATGGCCAGACACAAGGATGACGGGTATTTGGACGCGGTTCAAGGGCGGATGGACGGCGATGTGGTGAAGGCGATGGTGGAAGTGATCGTGCAACGGGTGATGGAGGAGGAGATAGCCCGGCATTTGGGCGCGGAACGCCACGAACGCAGCGCGTCGCGGAGGGGCCATCGCAACGGGTATAAGCCGCGGCGTCTGAAGACGCGGGTGGGCGAGTTGGCGCTGCAAGTGCCGCAGGCTCGGGGCGTTGAGCCGTACTCGCCGCTGCTTTTTGCCAAGTGGCAACGCAGCGAGCGGGCGCTGCTGGTCGCTTGCGCGGAGATGTATTTCATGGGGGTGTCGACGCGCAAGGTGCGGCACGTGCTTGAGAAGATGGGCGGATTCGAGCTGTCGGCCTCGACGGTGTCGTGCGTTGCCCAGGAGCTGGATGAGAAGCTCACGGAGTTCCGCCAACGCCGTCTGGACGACCGCACGTGGCCGTATCTTGTCGTGGATGCCACCTATGTCAAAGTGCGCAAGAGAAACCGCGTGGTGAGCCAGGCTGTGCTGGTGGTGGCCGGCGTCAACGATGACGGCCGGCGCGAGATCCTGACGTGGCGCTTGGCGGATGCGGAATCGGAAGACACGTGGAGCGAGGTGTTTCGCGAGCTTCGGCAACGGGGCGTGCGCGGGGTGCAGTGGCTCATTTCCGACGGGCACGAGGGCATCCAGGCGGCAGTGCGCACCCAGTTCGATGGGGTGAGCTGGCAACGGTGTTGGACCCATTTCATGCGCAATGCCCTGGCCAAGGCGGGCCGCAAGCACAAGGACGCCCTGGCCAAAGAACTGGGCGCCGCGCGCAAGCTAGACGACGTGCGAACGTGCCTGGCCGAGGCCGAACGCATCGCGGAGCGCTGGGAAAAGGACTACCCGCGACTGGCCAGGCAGATCCGGGATCAATTCGAACAGACGTTGGCGGTCCACGACCTGCCCAGGGAGCATCGCCGGCGCATGTACACCACCAACATGATGGAACGGCTGATGCGCGAGGTGAAACGGCGCACCCACAGCGTGGGCATCTTTCCCAACGAAGCATCCTGCGACCGGCTTGTGGGGGCGCACCTGCTCGAACGTCACGAGACCTGGCAGTGCGAACGGACGCGATACCTCGTCATGGACCGCCTCGACGCGCGACGCCAACCGCCAGAAGGCGAAGCGGCGCGGGCGAGCGGCGTGAGAACCGCGAAAGAACTATAGTACTAGTACAGCTCGGCCCCTCCTCCGGAGGAGGGGCCGCGGACAACAACGCAACCCAACAGGCAGCTGCCAAACCTCGATAGCACCAAGACGCCTTTTACAGAAACTACTTGACACAGGCTCGAACAACTCGCCATAGGTGTGGTTGTAGTACACCGTCAGCTTGTAGCGATCCGTCACGAACGTCTTCAGATGAATCGTCGTCGGCTCATGCCGGTTCTCGCAGATCACATGGTCCCGCGCGTGCGCCTGCTCGCCCGTCCACACGCCGAGCTGGTCCACGCCGGTCATCTCGCGCGGCGTCTCCAACCCGCAGGCGCTCAGGAACGTCGGCGCGAGGTCCACGAGCGACTGCAGCGCCGTCGACTCGACCCCCTCCGGCACGCGTCCGGGCCACCGCACGAGGAACGGAAGCCGGATCATGTCCTCGTAATGGAACGGCCCCTTGGCGATCAGCCCGTGGTGGCCATGGAAATGTCCGTGGTCTGTCGTGAACACGACCAGCGTGTTGTCCGCGAGCCCGAGCTCCTCCAGCCGGTCCAGGATCTTGCCGATGTACTTGTCCATCAGGCTCACCATGCCGTAGTACACCGCGATGTCCTTCGCCAGCTCTTCCCGGTCATGCAGATGGCAGTGCATCCCGTGACACCAGAACCCCGACTCCTGATACGCGGAGAAATCGGGCTTCTCCTGCTGCGTCAGGCCGAAGTGCGGCGGGTTCAGATCGTGTTCGCCCGGTGTGATCCGCGGCACGGTGAGCTGCGCCGGGTCATACATCCGGTCCCACGGATCGGGCGCGAAATAGGCCGGATGCGGATCGAAGAAACTGGACCACAGGAAGAACGGCTCCTCCTTGTCGGCAAAACCGCCCAGCAGATGGTTCGTCCGGTCCGCGATCCACGCATCGTAGTGGAACGCCTCAGGGATCTCCCAGTGCCGGCGCGCGGCGCGATCCATCACGCCCGTGGGCGGCAGGAAGTAGTCCCTCCAGTTCTTCAGCCCCCGCTCCTCCATCCACAGCGCGTAGTGCTGCCCGACATGCGCCTCGTTCGTATGGTTCCGCGCCAGCTCGATCGTGTCGAACCCGTAGAACGGCCCGCGGAACACGTCCCAGAACGGCAGGTCCTGCAGCACGGGATACGCTTCCAGCGAAGGGAACTCCTCCGTCGAAGCGAGCGGCTGGAAATGCGCCTTGCCCACCAGCGCCGTCCGGTAACCCTGCGCCTGGAACACGTCCCCGACAACCGGCGCGTCATCCGGCAGCTTCGTCCCCAGCGACCACGCGCCGTGCTGGCTCGGGTATCTGCCCGTGATGATCGACGCGCGCGTCGGCGTGCAGGTGGGGTTGGGGCAATACGCTCGCGAGAACCGCGCCCCCTGCGCCGCGAGCCGGTCCAGGTTCGGCGTCGAGATCTCCGGGTTCGTCACGCCCAGCGTGTTCCAGTGCTGCTGGTCGCTGGTGATGAGCAGAATATTCGGCCTTGGCATCTGTACAGCCTCCCTTGGTCCATTCGGACGGCGCGCCCCGCGCTACTTCGCGAAAGCCGCAATCTCCTCGGCGGTATAGGCGCGCCCCACGAGACTGAACGCGTCGATGGCCCCCGCAAACCGTTCTCCCCCGCTCCACAACGGGTTGAATCCGATGCCCACGCGCCGGCTCCGCGTCGAGACCTGTTCCGGCACGGTGGCCGCGGCGACAGGCGCCCCGCCCACATAGAGCGTCAGCCGCTCGCCCGCTTTGACCGCCGCCACATGCACCCATTCGCCCGCGCGAATCCGCGCTCCGGGCGTCGCATAGAACCGTCCCGCGGTCTCTATCCGCGCTGAGATCGCGTCCCCCTCCATGGTCACGCGCAGTGGATCGTCCATCCCGGCGCACCACGCAGAACAGACCTGTCGGACGCTCCCCGCGGGCAGCTCCTCCGGCCGGATCCACGCCTGGAACGCGTAGTCGCGGGCGGGGAACAGCGCGATGTCGTAGCTCAACGACGAGGTCTCGCCATCGAACGCCAGCGCCCCGTTCTCGACGCCGTGTCGGTCCGCGCACGGCGTCAGCCCCGCCGCGTCCGCCACGCGCCCCGCGGTCGGCGTCGGGTCCCCGTCCAGCTCCGATGCGGCGAGCTCGCCGTCAGGTCCCACGGTCAGGAAGGGCTGCGCCTCGGCATCGAACACGAACGACCCCGGTCCGCCTGCGTTCTCCGCCGCGTGTGCGTCGTTCCGGGCGATCACGCGCCAGTAGTATGTCCCCTCCTCCAACGTGCCGTCGGGGATCAAAGCCCCCGATGCGTCGGCCAGGTCCCGCAGTTCGAACGCCAGATCCGTGAACGCCTCATCCCGCGCAACCTCCACATCGAACCGCAGGCCCAAATCTCCCGCCGGCGCGGTCCACGCCAGGGCGACGGGTCCGGGCCGACCGCGCTCCCCGCGCTCCGGCGCCGTCAGTTCCACGGACGGCGGCATCGGGTTCGCCGCCGGCAGCCACGCCGCGTACTCCGTGCCGCGGGCCCCCGCGCTCGCGAAATCGCACAGCCGCACCGCGCCCTTGTCCGTCTCGATCTCCCACAGGCCCATCGGCGGATGCGGAACGCCCGGGCGATCCGCGACGGGACGCAGCGCGATGCGATCCGGGTCGATCCGGCCCAGCTCCGACGGCTCGATCTCGTTCAGGCCCGCGTCGAACGCCAGCAGCAACGGCCCGCGGAACAGAGCGACGGTCCCGTAGCGCTCCGGAAGCTGTCCCGCCCAGGAGCGGGGCGCGAAGTCGAACGCGAGCGTGATGCGGTCACCCGCACGCCACGAACGCTCGATGACAAGATAGCTTCCCGCCGCAACGCCGTCCACGGGCTCGCCGTTCACCGCGACGCGCGTCTCCGCGGACCACGCTGGAATGCGCAGATGGATAGGGAAGGCCTGCTCCGGGCCGGCCTCGACCTGGATCGCCACCTCCGGCGCCACGGGATAGCCGGTCTCCTGCCGCAGCCTCAGCGCGCTTCCGTCGGCCAGCGTCACGGCGCAGCGGCTCGGGCCGTAGAAATTGACCGCGACGCCGCCGTCTTTCCGCATCACCGCCCAGTCGCGCAGGAAACCCAGGCCCCGAGGCCCGTTCACCGAACAGCAGTTCAGCTCCGGCGCGCCGGGACGCCACTGGAAGTTGATCTGATGGTACGACGGGCCCCGGACCCCGTTGATCGGCGTGTCGTAGGTGCACCAGCTCCCCGAGGGATGCTGCGCGGCGAGGACCTGGTTATAGAAGGTCAGCTCCAGCTCGTCCGCGACCCGCGGATCGCCGGTGAGCCGCAAGACGTCGATGGACAGCGCCATCCACGCGACCGAGCAGCACGTCTCGATGGCCCCGGCGGCGTAGATCGTGCCCGACGCCGCCTCGTTCGTCGTGAAGGCGCCGGACGGGTGCCGGTCGAAATCCCGAATGCTCTTCCACAGGTTGACCGCTGCGTCCCGATACCGCGCCTCACCTGTCTGCCGGAAGCGCTCGATGAACCCCTGCACGATGTGCAGGCTCTCCCACCGCGTGCCGTTCCGCGGCAGCTTGTAGTAGGGAACCCCCTCCGCGCCGGCGTTCAGCCAATCGCCGGCCTCGGCCATGTCCGCCTCGATCCGCGCGATCAGCTCGGCGAACGCCGCGTCGCCCGTACGGCGATACAGATCCGCCATCACATGGTAGATCGCCAGATTGCACTCCGGCGCCCCCGCCTCGATCGGCCGACGACCGGACGCTCCGTACGTCTGGGCAATCAGCCCCGCCGCGCGCAGCGCCGTGTCCAGCGCCCGTTCATCGCCGACCGCGTCATGCCACAGCAGCAGCCCCTGCATCACATGGTAGTGACCCCACAGATCCCAGTGCCCCAACAGACGCTCGTCCTTGCGGAATGGCCCGAGGTAGCCGTCTTCGGCCTGCGTATCGCACAACGCCGCAACGAAGCTCTCGAGGTGCGTGCGCAGGCGCGGGTCGTCCGTCATGGACAACGCCTGCACGCCGCTGATGAGGTACTTCCCCGCAAACTCCCCCGCCCAAGGCACGATCTGCGCGTAGGGCCACTCCCGATCGCGACGACGGAACATATCGAGCATGCCGGGGTTCGCGTCCGGCGCGCGCAACAGCCACTGATCGACGTTGGCGTCGACGCGCCGACCGACCTCCCCCTCGAACCGCCACATCGCCCCCGGAACGCATTCCATCTCCAAAGCC
Source organism: Candidatus Hydrogenedentes bacterium UBA6118 (assembly GCA_002422525.1). GTDB lineage: Bacteria > Hydrogenedentota > Hydrogenedentia > Hydrogenedentales > SLHB01 > UBA6118. Next base: position 16,225 of record DIWA01000069.1, on the reverse strand, counting down.
CTCTCCGAATCCCCATCCGTCGCGGGATGCGACAGACACGCGACCAGCACCGCCATGCACGAGATCATGCTCAGTCTCCCCTCCGCGCGACCATCTCGCGCGCAGGGTCAGCATAGCGAGTGCGGTCGCGGAGGAACAAACAACGCGACCAGGGAAAGAAGGGAAGTCAGTGGAGGGAGAAGCCCGCGGGGATCCGGCGGACACGGAAACGCGGCCAAGGGCGCTCGTCTCTTGGCCGGACTATGCTGGAGCGGCAAGACCGCGGGGCGCGGCCGGCCGCGATCACCCGTAAGGCGAAGAGGGGTTCTGCTCGAGCAGGAAGTCCAGGAAGGTCTGCAATGCGTCGACCAGCACGATGTAAAACTGCGCCAACCCCACAAGGAACCCCATCAGATCCGCTGAGAACACATTCCAATCAAACTCTTCCATGGCTGCCTCCACCTAATCCCGCCCGAACCGTGAACTGACTGCGCCCTTGGCATCTGCCTGAACGCAACGAAACGCCCGCCCGGTTGACGCGGAAACGCCCCCTCCCTTGCCAACCTGACGCCAAGCGCAGGATGCCGGACAAGCTGATCGAACTCGCGCGATCACTTGTACCGGTACGTGATGCGTCCCTTGGTCAGGTCGTAGGGCGACATCTCAAGACGCACCTTGTCGCCGGGCAGGATGCGGATGAAGTACTTGCGCATCTTACCCGATATGTGGGAAAGCACCATGTGGTCGTTCTGCAGCTTCACCCGGAACATCGCGTTCGGCAGCGTCTCAACCACCGTGCCTTCCACCACTATCGCTTCCTCTTTCTTCATGTAACGACTGCTTATCCTTCTGTTACTCCGGCTCGCGCCCAATTGCCGAGCCTGCGGAACGGTCCTCCCGCCCGCTGCAACCCGCACCGCACACCCCTCCGCGCACGTCGCCTGCGGACACGGCTCCACCCAGAAGCCTGGGATACCCGCCAGCGGCCGACCGCCGCGGCGGAGAGGGAGGACTGCGCGGCGTGCAACGGACAGCAGATGTCGCAAAGAGACACGCGGACCTTGGCCTCATACTATACCACGCAACATCCCCTATGGCAACACGTTGGCGACATTTTCCCCAGGCCGTCTCCTCCCCGAGGCGCCCGGCCTCGGGCGACGCGGTTGCACCGCATCCGCGCCGGGAATATAATCCAGCCGGCGGGCGATGCGATCCCGCCGCCGCGTGTTCCCTCGAACAGACTGAGGACCGGCCGCCGTGGACCCGATGCGACCCGACATATCCGTCATCATTCCCGTGCGCGACCACGCGGACCGCCTCGAGGCGTTGCTCGCCGGTCTGCCGCGCGACGCCGTCGGCGGGTGCACGCTCGAAACGCTGGTCATCGACGACGGCTCCCAGGCCGATCCTACGCCGCTGTGCGAACGCTACGGCGCACGGTGTCTCCGCGAACTCCAGAGCCGCGGCCCCGCGGCGGCGCGCAACCGAGGCGCCGCGGCGGCCAAGGGACGGTTTCTGGCCTTCTTCGACGCCGACGTCGAGTACGCCGAAGGCATGCTCGAGACAGCCATCGCCGCGCTCGAACCGGAAGGCGGCCCCGCCGCGATCTCCTTCATGAACCAGGCCTACCACCCGAACGACGGCATTGTGGCGAACTTCGGCGCCACCATCGAACGGTTCTGGTTCGAGGACCTGTTCCACGGCGACGACGAACGCGCGGAGGTCTCCGGCTTCACGACCCGGAACGGCGTGGTTCGTCGCGACGCCTTCGACGCAATCGGCGGCTTCGACGCCTCCTTCACCACGAACGGCGGCGAAGACTACGACTTCGGCAAACGCCTCGCCGCGGGCCGTCGCATCGTCCTGGCGCGCACTCCCGTCCTCTACCACAATTTCCCGCGCAGCCTCCCGCGACTCCTGCGCAACTACTACGTCCGGACGGCGCTCTTCGTGCCCTATTTCCTGCGCAATCGGCCGCCTTTCGATCGGACCCAGACATCCCGCTCGGAGCTCGCGATCCGGTTAATGGGCGCGGCGACGCTGGGCCCCCTAGTCCTCGCAGCGACGCCGGCGCCGGGCAAGGCCCTCTGGCTGCTCGCGGCCGCGGCGCTGTTTGCAGGCTACGCATGGGGGATCCGGCGTTTCCTCGCCGCCGCGTACCGATCATCGGGTCGGTCGTTGCGTTTCGTCTGCGCCTGCTTTCTGGTACATTACCTGAGCACGTTAGTCATTCTGGCGGGCGGATGCCGGGGCCTCGCGGCCTACCTCACGGGATCGCGCCCGTCCGCTCAACGGTCCGCCGGCTGAACCCCCGGGCGTGCGCCCCGCGCGTGCGCCCCCTCGAGGGATCTCTATCATGAGTTTTCGCTATCTCGCCGCAGCCAAGAGCCTGGGAAAGGCCACGCTGCTCGGCAACGTCAAGTACCTCATCCTGCACGTCACCCCGATCTGCAACGCCAAGTGCCGCTTCTGCTTCAACGCCGACGGCATGGACGAACGCAGAGACGCGAACACGCTCACGCTCGGTGAGATCCAGCGTCTCGCGAAAAGCGTCGGCACGCTGCCCCAGCTCACCCTGTCCGGCGGCGAACCCACGCTGCGCAAAGACACCATCGACATCCTCCGCGCGTTCTACGAGCATGCTGAGACCCGCTTCTTCACCATCCCCACCAACGCCCTGTTGCCCAACCGCGTCGAGGAGCTCATCGAGCAGTTTCAGGACGTGTGTCCCAAGGGCTTCTTCAACCTCTGCCTGCCCTTCCATGGCGACGAGGAAACCTACGACAACCAGATGGGCGTTCCGGGGAACTTCCGCAAATTCAAGAAGACCTATGAGATCATCGAAGATGCCAAGCAGCGCTACACGAACATCTCGGGCGCCTTGGTCTGCGTGATCAGCAAGTTCAACCACGAACACGCCAAGAAGATCGTCGACCTCAGCCACGCCGAGTTCCCCGGCATGCCCCTCGGCTTGCACTACGCCCGCGGCATCACCCGCGAACGCGATGCCCGCGACTTCCCCATCGAGGCCTATGAAGACATCTACGACTACGAGCTCAGCCGCAAGACGTCCAAGAGCCGCCGCAACCCGTACACCGTCGTGCAGGAAGCCATCCAACAGCAGATGAAGGACACCATCGCGGGCGTCGTCAAAGGCGAGATTACAAACCTCGACTGCAAGGCCGGCAAGAACTTCCTCGTCATCTACGACGACGGCAGCGTTTTCCCCTGCGAGCTGATCGACGTGGTCGGCATGCCTCCGGGCGACGGCGCGCCCGCCGAGTCCGGGCTGGGCAACATCAGAACGTTCGACTGCGATCTGCGCGCCCTGCTCGCCAGCGACCACGCCCGACGCGTCATCGAGTGGATCGATACGCACGATTGCGCCTGCACCTGGGAGTGCGCCATCTTCAGCAAGATCATCAACACGCCGTCCAAGGCGCTCAGGCTGAGCATCGAAGCGGTCGAGTACATGCTCAAGCCGTCTCCGGCCGCCCGCGCCGCCGAACAGGCCTGACTCCCGCCCCCCCCTAGACGAAGAAAGCCCCTCCTCCCCGAGATTCGGAGAAGAGGGGCGATATCTATGTCTGTCTATGCCGCGCCGGCCGCCCTGCTCGGGCGCGCCCGGCCGGATGCAGGCCGTTCCTTACAAGCCGGCCTTCTCCCGCAGCACGTCGGCTTTGTCCGTCATCTCCCAGCGGAACCCCTGGTCCTCGCGGCCGAAATGCCCGAAGGCCACCGTCTTCCGGAAGATGGGCTTGCGCAGGTCCAGCGTCTCGATGATCGCCGCCGGCCGGCAGTCGAACACCTCGCGCAGAATGCCGGAGAGCTTGTCCTCGTCCACCTTCCCGGTGCCGAAGGTCTCGACGTTGATCGACACGGGCTGCGCCACGCCGATCGCGTACGCCAACTGAATCTCGCAGCGCTCGGCCAGCCCCGCCGCCACCACATTCTTCGCGATGTAGCGCGCCATGTACGTCGCCGACCGATCCACCTTGGACGGGTCCTTGCCGCTGAACGCGCCGCCGCCGTGACGGCCCATCCCGCCGTACGTGTCCACGATGATCTTCCGCCCGGTCAGCCCCGCGTCGCCCACCGGACCGCCGACCACGAACCGCCCTGTCGGGTTGATGTGGTACGTCACATCGTCCGAAAGCATGCCGCCCGGCAGCACCGGCTTGACCACGCGCTCGATCACCGCCTCGCGGATCTCCGCCTGGCTCACTTCCGCCGTGTGCTGGTTCGACACGACCACGGCCGTGATGCGATGCGGCTGGCCGTCGCGATACTCGACCGACACCTGGGTCTTGCCGTCCGGCATCAGGAAGGGCAGCTCATTCCCGGGACCGCGCAGCTTTTTCAGTTGCAGGCCCACCTTGTGCGCGAGCGAGATCGGCAACGGCATCAGTTCAGGCGTCTCGTTGCACGCGTAACCGAACATCATGCCCTGGTCGCCCGCGCCCTGCTCATGCGAGTCGCTCGCGTTCACGCCTACCGCGATATCCTGCGACTGCTTGTCCAGCGCCACCAGCACCGCGCAACTGTTCCCGTCAAACCCGGAGTCCCCGCCAACATAACCGATCGACGTGATCGCCTCGCGCGCGATGTCCGGGATGTTCACATTCGCTGCCGTCGTCAGTTCCCCCGAGATCACGCAAAGTCCCGTGTTCACGAGGGTCTCGCAGGCCACGCGACTGTTCGGGTCCTGCTCGATCACGGCATCAAGCACCGCATCCGATACGGCGTCCGCCACCTTGTCCGGATGTCCGTCGGTCACGGATTCAGAAGTGAATAGCATGGTTCGGCTCATTGGTTAGGCTTCTCCTGACTCGGCCCGGCCTCCCCCAGGACGCCGTGCCGGCGGTTCGCCAACGCGTCATACGCGCCGACTACTTGCTACGGAATTGCGACGTCAGCGCGGCCGGATCCAGCCGGAAGCCGGGTCCCATCGTGCTGCTCATCGCACACGTCTTCAGATAGGCGCCTTTGCAGGCCGCGGGCCGCGCGCGCATGATCGACTCGAGGATCGCCGCGGCGTTCTCAGCCAACTGCTCCTCACTGAACGATACCTTGCCGACCGGAACGTGGATGTTCGCGTTCTTGTCGACGCGGTACTCGATCTTGCCCTTGCGGATCTCCTCGACCGCCTGGCCGACGTTCGGCGTCACCGTGCCGGCCTTCGGGCTGGGCATCAGTCCCCGCGGACCGAGGATCTTTCCGAGCTTGCCGACCATGCCCATCATATCGGGCGCCGCCACGGCAGCATCGAAATCCGTCCAACCCTCTTGCACCTTCTGAACCAAATCTTCAGCGCCTACCGCCTCCGCGCCCGCCTCGCGGGCCGCTTCCTGCTGTTCCGCCTGCTTGCAGAACACCGCAACGCGCACTTGCTTGCCCGTTCCGTGCGGCAACGACACCGACCCGCGCACCATCTGGTCCGCATGCCGCGGGTCGACCCCGAGCAGAAACGCAAGCTCGACCGTCTCGTCGAACTTCGCCGTGGCGCACTCCTTGACCGCCTTCACCGCGTCTTCAAGCGTCATGAAACGACGCTCCAGGTGACGCGCATCAATTGCCTTACGACGCTTAGTTGCTGTAGCCATTATCATACTCTCCTCTTGTGGTGACATCGGACGCCCAAGCGTCCTCCCACACGCATAACCGGCGCATCCCCGCGGAACACGCCGGCCCACACAAACGCGAAACCCGATCCAAGACCGTACATCAGCCCTGGATGATGATCCCCATGCTCCGAGCCGTGCCTTCGACCATCTTCATCGCCGTCTCAATGCTGCTCGCATTCAGATCGGCCATCTTGATCTCGGCGATCTCCCGCACCTGCTCCTTCGTCACCGAACCGACCTTCGTCTTGTTCGGCTCGCCCGAAGCCTTCGCGAGCTTCGCCGCCCGCTTCACCAGCACCGCCGCCGGCGGACTCTTCGTGATGAACGTGAAACTCCGGTCCTCGTAGACCGTGATCACGACCGGGATGATCAGCCCCGGCTGGTCCTTCGTCCGCTCGTTGAACTGCTTGCAGAAATCCATAATCTGCACGCCGTGCTGACCCAGCGCGGGCCCCACCGGCGGCGCCGGATTCGCCTGCCCCGCGGGACACTGCAACTTCACTTGCGCGGCTACTTTCTTGCTACCCTTTGCCATCGATTGGCTGCTCCGTATCGCGTGTAGGCGCTGCTGACCGTTGCGCCCTCAGATCAGATCTTCTCGACCTGCCAGAACTCAACTTCCACGCTCGTTAACCGCTCGAAGATCTCTACCATGACCTTCAGCGTGCCTCGCTCCAAGTTCACCTCGTCGATGTTCCCAAGGAAATTCGCAAACGGCCCGTCGATGATCTTGACGCGCTCTCCGTGCTCAAACCGCACCTTCGGCTTCGGCCGTTCCGCATCGCCCCGGATCTCATCGAGAATCGCCTTGATCTCCGCATCGTCCAGCGGAACCGGCGCCGGACTTCCGATGAAACCGCTCACCCCCGGCGTATCTTTGATCATGTGCCACAGGTTCGGGTCCCGCTCCGGATGCTCCGGCAACCGAACAAGCACATACCCCGGGAAGAACTTGCGCTTCGAAATCCGCTTCTCGCCGGACTTGATCTCCGCAACTTCCTCCATCGGCACCAGGATCTCGCCAATCAGATCCGCGATCCCCGCCTGTTCGGCGCGGACCAACAGATTCTTCTTCACCGAGCCTTCTTGACCGGAATAAGCGTGAATCGCGTACCATCTGCGCTTGATGCCGTCATCGGGCTTCGGCGTCTCCGCGCCTTCCCCGGCCTCCGCCGGCTCGGCGTGGTTGTCGGCTGCTTCTTCTTCGCCGGAGAGGCTCTCCGCCTCTTCGTTAGAAGGCTCGCCCGGCTCCCACTCGTTGGACACGTCCTACTCCCTTGGTTCAAGCGTGACGGAATGCGACCCCATGGCCGCGGAAACGCACCGGCGTCGCCGAACACGTCGGCGTCGCACTCAGAAACAGGCTACGGCAGCGTCAACAGCAGGATGATCGCCTTGCCGAATACCTGATCGTACACAAACACAAGCGCCGCCATCACCACCAGCAGAAACAGCACAACCTGCGTCGATCCCTTGACCTCTTCCCAACTGGGCCAAGAGACCTTGTCCATCTCCGTCCGGACTTCCCGGTAGAACTGCTTGATTCGAGCCACCAGGTTCGGAGGTTCGACGGCCGCATTCGCTTGTTTCGCCATGCGTCTACCTCGCGCGCTTCGCGTGCATACGACATCATTGCGGGAAAATGGCAGGACTGGAGGGACTCGAACCCCCAACCTTCGGCTTTGGAGGCCGCTGCTCTAGCCGATTGAGCTACAGTCCTGCATGAAAGCTGAAAAACGGGTCACTTAGCTGATGATCTTCGTAACGACGCCGGCGCCCACCGTGCGACCGCCCTCGCGAATCGCGAAGCGAAGCCCTTCGTCCATCGCGATCGGCATCAACAACTCGCCCGTGATCTTCACGTTGTCCCCCGGCATCACCATCTCCACGCCTTCCGGAAGCTGCAATGAGCCCGTCACGTCCGTCGTGCGAAAGTAGAACTGAGGCCGGTACCCGTTGAAGAACGGCGTGTGCCGTCCGCCTTCCTCCTTCTTCAACACGTACACCTCCCCCTCGAACTTCTTGTGCGGCGTGATGCTTCCGGGCTTGGCCACAACCATCCCCCGCTGCACCTGGTCGCGCTCGATACCGCGCAGCAACAGACCCACGTTGTCGCCCGCCTGACCCTCGTCAAGCAGCTTGCGGAACATCTCAACGCCCGTGCAGGTCGTGTCCATCACCTCGTCTTTGATGCCCACGAGCTGCACCTTGTCGCCCGTGCGCACCCGACCCTGCTCGATGCGCCCCGTAACCACCGTGCCCCGGCCCGTGATCGTGAACACGTCCTCGANNGATCGGCATCAGGAACGGCTTGTCCAGCTCGCGCTGCGGCGTCGGAATGTACGTGTCCACCGCCTCCATCAACTTCAGCACCGCCTCGCGCCCCAGCTTGTCGTCCGTCCCCTCAAGCGCCGCCAACGCGCTGCCCCGGATGATCGGAATCTCGTCCCCCGGGAAGTCGTACTTCGACAGCAGCTCGCGAAGCTCAAGCTCCACCAGGTCCAGCAGCTCTTCATCGTCGACCA
>DIWA01000069.1:0-8028 GCA_002422525.1 Candidatus Hydrogenedentes bacterium UBA6118 | reverse complement strand
CCCGTGATCATGTTCTTGATGTAGTCCGCATGGCCCGGGCAGTCCACGTGCGCATAGTGACGCGTCGCCGTCTCATACTCCACGTGCGCGATCGAAATCGTGATCCCGCGCTCCTTCTCCTCGGGCGCCTTGTCGATCTGATCGAAAGCGACGCTCTTGGCCCCGCCCGTTTCCGACAACACACGTGTAATAGCAGCCGTCAGCGTCGTCTTGCCATGGTCCACGTGCCCAATCGTACCGATGTTCACGTGCGGCTTCGTCCGCTGAAACTTCTCCTTCGCCATGCCCTGATTCTCCTTCCGGAACGGTTCTCTCGGCTTCTCGCGTCCGCCCTCTCGCTGGCGCTCTCCGCGCCCGGCGTCCGCCGCCCCAATTCACCCGCTAAGGCGTCTATCCCTATGCGAAACGGAAGCTCCCGCCGCTTCGTTCCATGATCTCATTCGCCACGTTCGCCGGCATCGGCTCGTATCCGTGGAACTCCATGCTGTGCGACGCCCGGCCCTGCGTCCGCGAACGGATGTCATTCGCATACCCGAACATGTCCGCCAGCGGCGCCACCCCGTACACCTTCCGCGTCGTGCCTTCCAGCTCCATGCTCTCCAGCCGACCCCGCCGACCCGTCAGGTCGCTGATCACGTCCCCGGTGTACTCGTCCGGGCACACCACCTCGATCTTCATAATCGGCTCAAGCAGCACCGGCTTGCCCTTCGGGGCCGCCTGCCGCACCGCCATCGACGCCGCCGTCATAAACGCCATCTCCGAAGAGTCCACCTCGTGGTACGACCCATCCAGGAGAATCGCCTTCACATTCACCATCGGGTACCCCGACACCACGCCGCTCTCCAGCGCCTGCCGAGCCCCCTTCTCCACCGCCGGAATGTATTCCTTCGGCACCACGCCGCCCACGCTCTGGTTCTCGAACACGAAGTCGCACCCCGGTTCGCCCGGCTCAAAAGCCATCACCACGTGCGCGTACTGCCCGCGACCGCCCGTCTGGCGAACGAACTTCACCTCCGCCTCGCAGCGCTCCCGAATCGTCTCCCGATACGCCACCATCGGCCGGCCCACGTTCGCCGACACCCGGAACTCCCGCAGCATCCGGTCCACGATGATCTCCAGATGAAGCTCGCCCATCCCCGCGATCACCGTCTGCCCCGTCTCCTCGTCCGAGCGCACCCGGAACGTCGGATCCTCGTCCGACAGCTTGTTCAGCGCGTCCGACAGCTTGTCCTGGTCGGCCTTCGTCTTCGGCTCGATCGCCACATGCACCACCGGCTCCGGGAACGTCACCGGCATCAGCGCGATCGGATGCTTCATGTCGCACAGCGTGTCGCCTGTCGTCGTGGACTTCGGCCCGATCACCGCGCCGATATCACCCGCACGCAGCTCTTCCAGGTCGATCCGGTCGTCCGCCTTCATCTCCAGCAGACGCCCCAGCCGCTCCCGCTTGTTCGACCGCGTGTTCAACACCGCCTGGCCCGCCTTGATCACGCCCGAGTACACGCGCACGAACGTCAGCCGCCCTACATGCGGATCCGTCAGAATCTTGAACGCCAGCGCCGTGAACGGTTCATCGTCCGAAGGCGCCCGGCGCAGCTTCTTCTCTCCGTCCGCCGGGTCCGTGCCTTCCACCGGGCCCACGTCTATCGGCGACGGCAGATAATCCACCACCCCGTCCAGCAACAGCCGCGTGCCCTTGTTCTTCAGCGCAGTCCCGCAGAACACCGGGCAAAAAGCGTTCGCCAACGTCCCCGTGCGCAACGCCGCCCGAAGCTCGTCATCGCCGACAGGCTCTTCGTGGACGTATTTCTCCATCACGCCCTCGTCGAACTCCGCCGCCGCTTCCACCAGGTCGTGTCGCAACGCCTCGGCCCGCGCTTGCAGCTCCTCCGGCACATCCCCGACCACCTGCTCGATCGCCGCGCCCTCGCCGACCCAGCGCACCGAACGCATCGTCACGAGGTCGATCACCCCGTCGAACCCGTCTTCGTGCCCCAGCGGCATCTGCACAGGAACCGCATTCGCGCCCAGCCGGTCCCGCATCGTCTGCACCGCCCGGAAGAAATCCGCTCCCACCCGGTCCATCTTATTGATCAGCGCGATCCGCGGCACGCGATACTTCTCCGCCTGCCGCCACACCGTCTCGGACTGCGGCTGAACGCCCGCCACCGCACAGAACACCGCGACAGCGCCATCCAAAACCCGCAGAGAACGCTCGACTTCCGCAGTGAAGTCCACGTGCCCCGGCGTGTCGATGATGTTGATCCGGTGCCCCTTCCACTCCGCCGCGATCGCCGCCGACATGATCGTGATGCCGCGCTCCCGCTCCTGCGCCATGTAGTCCGTGGTCGCCGTGCCGTCGTGCACTTCGCCCACCCGGTGAATGCGCCCCGTGTAGAACAGAATGCGCTCCGTCACCGTCGTCTTGCCCGCATCAATATGGGCCATGATGCCGATGTTGCGCGTCTTGTCGAGAGGATGCCGTCTACCCATGAGAACCAACCTGACCTTTCCCGTTGCCTACCGCACTCGCCCCTGGGAGAGGCCGGACGCAACAAAGCACACTGCGACGCCCCGGACCTCTCGGCCCGAGCCCATCGCGACGCCGGTTCCCCCGGCTCTCGTACTCACGGTTGGCATCTGTGGTCAGCTTCTCTGGTGTCTTGGCTTTCTCTCGAACCGTGCACCCGCCCAGGCAATCCGCCCGGAACACTGCTCTCGGCTCGATTCAACTTCGATATGGCCCGGAGGCCGCGTGGCACACAAAGGCCGCATCCCTCGAACGGGGCCTGCGCGGACGCAGACTACACCCCTACTCCGCATGGGCACGGCCAGTTGGACTAGAATCTACTATGTTCCCGGGACTAGTACCGCAGGTGCGCGAAGGCCTTGTTCGCCTCGGCCATACGGTGCGTGTCTTCCCGGCGCTTGATGGTATTCCCCTGCTTGTTGAAGCAGTCGATCAGCTCCGCCGCCAACCGCTGCGCCATCGCCTTCTCCCCGCGATTACGCGAGAACTCGATGATCCAGCGGAATGCCAGCGCCTGTCGCGTGGCCGGCGCAATCTCAACCGGCACCTGATACGTCGCACCGCCTACTCGGCGCGACTTCACCTGCAAGATCGGCTTCGCGTTCTCCACCGCCTGCTCAAACACCTGGATGGCCTCGTCCTGCGGCAGACGCTCTTGAACGGTCTCAAGCGCTCCGTACACGATCGCCTCCGCCACGCTCTTCTTACCGTCTCGCATCACGGCGTTGATGAACTTGGCCAACACAACGTTCTTGTATTTCGGGTCCGGCAGCAGGATGCGCTTCGGAACTTCGCGACGTCTCGGCATGGTTTCCTGATTCCCCCGCTACTTGGCCCGCTTCGGCCGCTTCACGCCGTACTTGGACCGGCTCACCCAACGACCGTCGTGGATCTTCTTCCCGCCGTCTTCCCGCTCGCTCGCCTGGCCGCCCAGATCCCCGTTCGCGTCCAACACGCCCCGAACAAGGTGATACCGAACGCCCGGAAGGTCCTTCACGCGCCCCCCGCGGATCATCACCTGCGAGTGTTCCTGCAGGTTATGCCCGATCCCGGGAATATACGCCGTGACCTCCATACCGTTCTTCAGCCGAACACGCGCCACCTTGCGCAGAGCCGAGTTCGGCTTCTTCGGCGTCACGGTGTACACGCGGGTGCACGTGCCCGATGCTTGCGGGCAGGCCTTCAGTGCCGGCGACTTCGTCTTCGTGACTTGCTTCTTCCGGCAATTGCGAACCAGTTGGTTGACCGTCGGCAATGCACAATCTCCTGACTGTTTGCCCTGCATGTCGTCCCACATGCACGGCCTCGCCGCGCACCGGCGTAAAGGCAGTCTTAGCCCTTTCCCCGGAAACGCGGCCTTCAACTATAACAGAAAAGCCCGCCCCTGTCAAGCCCCGGCAGGGCCTCTCCGCCCACCTTCCCAAACCGGCGGCGCGCCACACCAAATCGCGCGACGCGCCGCCGCAACTCCTTACGCTATCGCGTCTTCTGCATCTTCGTCGTCCGACGCGTCCAGCGCCGGGCCCACCTCGAGGTGCTCATCGTAGTCCATCGCCGCGTCATCCAGCACATTGATCACCGTGCTCTGATAGTGCGGGCTGCCTGTGCCTGCAGGAATCAGGTGCCCGATGATCACGTTCTCTTTCAGACCCCGCAACTGGTCCCGCTTGCCGGAAAGCGCCGCATCCGTAAGCACGCGCGTCGTCTGCTGGAAAGACGCCGCCGCCACGAAACTCTCCGTGCTCAGCGCCGCCTTCGTAATCCCCTGCAGAATCGGCTCCGCCTCCGCCGGCCGGCCGCCCTTCGCCAACGTCTGCTCGTTCGTCTCCTGGAAGCGGATCTTGTCCACCTCCTCGTGCGCCAGGAACGGCGTGTCGCCCGGATCATCCTTCACCCGGACCTTCCGCAGCATCTGCCGGATAATCACCTCGATGTGCTTATCGTTCGTGCGCACGCCCTGCAGCCGATACACCTGCTGAATCTCATTCAACAAGTGCTCGCGCAGCTTGTCCTCGCCCTGCACATCCAGGATATCCTGCGGAATCACCGGCCCGTCCGTGATCCGCTGCCCAGCGTACACCCGGTCCCCCGCGTGCACGTTCAGATGCTTGCCCGGCGGGATGCTGTACTCCCGCTCCTTGCCCACCGGCGGGATCACCTTCACTTTCCGCACGCCCTTCGCGGCGCCGCTCAGCTCCACGATCCCGTCGATATGGCTGATCACCGCCGGATCCTTCGGCGTGCGCGCCTCGAACAGCTCCGCCACACGCGGCAGACCGCCCGTGATGTCCGTCGTCTTGCCGAACTGACGCGGCGTCTTCGCCAACAGATCGCCCGCCTGCACCATGTCCCCGTGATTCACCATCACATGGGTCTGCGCCGGCACCGTCGCGAACGCCAACACCTCGCCCGACTCCGCCAGAATCGTGATCTGCGGGTGCAGGTCCTGCTTGTGCTCCGTGATGATGCGCTCTTCCAGGCCCGTGTCCTTGTTGATGTCCCGGCGCATGGTCACGCCTTCCACCATGCCCTCGAGATGCACGCGCCCGTCCGCCTCGGCCACAATCGAAACGTTGTACGGATCCCACTCGAGCACGACCGCGCCCTTGCGCATCTTCTCCCCGTTCTCCGCATGCAGCACGCCGCCCGGATGCGCCGCGTAGCGCTGCACTTCCGCGCCCTCCGCGTTGCGCACCACCAGCTCGCCGCCCCGGTTCACCACCACGCGCTGACCGCTGCGGTTCGTCGCCGTGCGTACGTTGTTGTACTCGATCGTGCCGGTCTCGCTCATCCGGACCTCGCTCGCCTCGATCTGCCGGCTCGCCGCGCCGCCGATGTGGAACGTCCGCATCGTCAACTGCGTGCCCGGCTCGCCGATCGACTGCGCCGCGACGATCCCCACCGCTTCGCCCAGCTCCACCAGCTTCCCGGTCGCCAGGTTCCGCCCGTAGCACAACTGGCACACGCCCCGCTTCGACTGGCACGTCAGCACCGAACGAATCTTCACGGTCGGCAGCCCCTTGTCCACGATGAGCTGCGCCCGCTCCTCGGTGATCTCCTCGCCCGCGCGCACCAGCGGCTCCAGCTCGCCCGGCACCATGATGTCGTCCAGCGCGTGCCGCCCGACGATCCGCTCCTCAAGCGGCGACACCACTTCCGTGCCGTTCATCAATGCTTCCACGTAGATGCCGTTCAGCGTCCCGCAGTCCACTTCCTCGATCACCACGTCCTGCGCCACATCCACCAGACGCCGCGTAAGGTATCCCGCGTCCGCCGTCTTCAGCGCCGTGTCCGACAGCCCCTTGCGCGCCCCGTGCGACGAGATGAAGTACTCCAACACGGTAAGCCCTTCGCGGAAGTTCGACGTGATCGGCGAATCGATAATCTCCCCCGACGGCTTCGCCATCAGCCCGCGCATCGCCGCCAACTGACGGATCTGCTGCTTCGTTCCGCGCGCGCCCGACGTCAGCATCAGGTAAATGCCCGTGAAGCCCTGCTCGTTCTCCGCCATCCGCTTCAGCATCGCCGCCTGCACCGCGTCGCTCGTCGACGTCCACTGGTCGATCACCTTGTTCTTGCGTTCGCCCTGGCTGATCAATCCGTTCTGGTACATGTCGTCGATGCGCGCCACTTCCTGCAGCGCCGCCTCGATCAGCGCCGGCTTCTCCTCCGGCACCACCATGTCGCACACCGCGATCGAAATGCCCGCCAGCGTCGCGTGCTTGAACCCGACCCGCTTCAGCATATCCAACAGCTCGACGGTCTTCGCGTGCCCATGCTGCGCATACGCCCGCGCGATCACGTCCCCGATCGAATTCTTGTCCTGCTCGCGGTTCACATCCTGCAGCGTGATCTCCGGCGGCAACGCCTCCTTGAACAGCACGCGCCCCACCGTCGTGTCCACGATCTCGCCGTCGCTGTACACCATGATCCGGGCGTGCATGTCCACTTTGCCCAGCTCATGCGCCAACACCACCGCCGCCGTGTCCGGATACACCCGGCCCGGCGCCAGCACTTCGCCGTCCTTGCCCGTCCACTCCGCCTTCCACTCGCCCTTCGCCCCGGGCCGCACCTTCGTCATGTACGAGATGCCCAGCACGATGTCGTGGCTCGGCGTCACGATCGGTCGCCCGTTCGACGGCGAGAAAATGTTCGTCGACGACAGCATCAAAAGCTGCGCCTCCAACTGCGCCGCCGGCATCAGCGGCACGTGCACCGCCATCTGGTCCCCGTCGAAGTCGGCGTTGAACGCCGCGCACACCAGCGGGTGGATCCGGATCGCCTTCCCCTCGATCAGCACCGGCTCAAACGCCTGGATCCCCAATCGGTGCAGCGTCGGCGCCCGGTTCAACATCACCGGGTGATCCCGAATCACCTCTTCCAGGATGTCCCACACCTCTTCGCGGCCCTGCGCGATGCAGCGCTTCGCCGCCTTGATCGTCGACGCGATCCCGCGATCCTTCAGCTCCCGAATGATGAACGGCTCAAACAGCTCCAGCGCCATCTTCTTCGGCAGACCGCACTGATGCAGCGCCAGCTCCGGACCGACCACAATCACGGAACGACCCGAATAGTCCACGCGCTTGCCCAGCAGATTCTGCCGGAACCGCCCCTGCTTGCCCTTCAGCATGTCGCTCAACGACTTCAGCGGCCGCTGACCCGCCCCCAGCACCGTACGGCCATGCCGTCCGTTGTCGAACAGCGCGTCCACCGCCTCCTGCAGCATCCGCTTCTCGTTCCGCAGGATCACCTCCGGCGCCCGCAGCTCGATCAGCCGCTTCAGCCGGTTGTTCCGGTTGATCACCCGGCGATACAAGTCGTTCAGGTCGCTCGTCGCATACCGTCCGCCCTCCAGCGGCACCAGCGGCCGCAGATCCGGCGGGATCACCGGCACCACATCCAGCACCATCCACGTCGGATGGTTCCCGGACTTCCGCAGCGCCTCCACCACCTTCAGCCGCTTGATCGCCTTCGCACGCGCCTGCTGCGACGTCGTCGTCGCCACCGCCCCGTGCAGCTCCTCGCTCAACTGATCCACGTCGATCTCGTCGAGCAGCAGCTTGATCGCCTCCGCGCCCATCTTCGCCACGAAACGCTCGCCCCACTCCTCGCGGGCGTCCTGATACTCATCCTCCGTCAGCGTCTGCATCTTGTCCAGGCCCGTGTCGCCCGGATCAATCACGATGTAGTTCTCGAAATAGATGATCCGCTCCAGCACCCGGATCGACAGATCAAGCAAGTTCCCGATGCAGCTCGGCGTCGTCTTGAAAAACCAGATATGCGTCACCGGCACCGCGAGCTTGATGCATCCCATCCGCTCGCGTCGCACCTTCGACTCCGTGATCTCAACTCCGCACCGATCGCACGTGATCCCCCGGTGCTTCACCTTCTTGTACTTGCCGCACCCGCACTCCCAGTCCTTCACCGGACCGAAAATCCGTTCGCAGAAAAGACCGTCCTTCTCCGGCTTGAACGTGCGGTAGTTGATCGTCTCCGGC
>DIWA01000044.1 GCA_002422525.1 Candidatus Hydrogenedentes bacterium UBA6118 | reverse complement strand
GGTGATGTGCGGGATCACCTGGACGGTCTTGCCCAAGTACTCGCCCCGGCGCTCCTTCTGGATCACCGCGTTGTAGATGCCGCCCGTGGTGGCGTTGCTCTTCTGGCTGAGATGGGAGTTCGTGAACCGCTGGTAGTGGCCAAGGTCGAGGTCCGTCTCCGCGCCGTCGTCGGTCACGAACACCTCCCCGTGCTCGTAGGGGTTCATGGTGCCGGGGTCGACGTTGATGTAGGGGTCGAGCTTCATCATCGCCACGCGGAAGCCGCGCGACTCCAACAGCATGCCCAAGCCGGCGGCGACGATGCCTTTGCCGACCGATGAGACCACCCCCCCTGTCACGAACACGTATCTGGGCGCGCTAGCCATGAATGGAGTTCCTTGTGAATCGCTCGTTGACACGCGCCAGATCTTCCGGGGTGTCAACCCCAATGCTCTCATATTCAGTGTCGACCACCGCGATCGGGACGCCGTGCTCGAGGGCCCGCAGTTGCTCAAGACGCTCACTGCGCTCGAGCGGCGTGGGCGCCCACCCGGCGTAGGTGAGCAAGAAGGCCCGCCGGTACACGTACAACCCGATGTGCTGCCAGTGCATCCCGGCGTCGGCTACGTCTTCGCCCGCACCGCGGATGAAGGGGACCGGATGTCGACTGAAGTACAGCGCGCGCCCATCCAGCCCGCACACGACCTTGACGACGTTCGGATCGGCGATGCGCTCGGGGTCTGTGAGCCGCCGCCGCGCGGTGGACATCGGTACCTCGTCATCGTCGATCAACGGGCGAATCGCGGCGTCGATGGCGTTCGGATCGATGAGCGGTTCGTCGCCCTGCACATTCACGATGATGTCTGCATCGCTCTGGGCGGCGACTTCCGCGATGCGGTCCGTGCCGGAGGGGTGGTCGTCGCGGGTCATGACCAGTTCCACGCCGAGCGGCGCCAGCGCCTCGACGACGCGCGCGTCGTCGGTCGCGACGACAACCCGGGACACGAGCGCGGCCTTGCGGGCCTGTGCATAGGCGTGGTAGACGAGGGGTTTGCCGGCCAGCGGGGCGATGACCTTCCCGGGGAACCGCGTGCTGGCGTAGCGCGCAGGCACAACGGCGAGGATCTTCGGATCACTGGCGGAAGACGTCACGGAACACCCCTACTGAACGCAGCACAGCCAAAATGGACAAGAAGGAGATCAGGAAGGACGCAGGCGAGTCCCGTTCCTAACGGGACTGGAGATTAGCACAGGGCGCGGGCGTTTTCAACGTCAGGCCGCCGCCTCGGCGACCTCTTTCACGCGGTCCTTTCGGATGCGGCGCGTCTGCCCCTGGAAGGTGATGTAGTAGTAGGGATCGTCGTCCACCACCGCGTCGGCGGGCTGCGACAGACCGCTCACGAAATGCACGAGATACCCGCCTCGCTCCTTGGCCTCGAGCAGCGTCGGGACGGTCGACGGAACGGCGGACTCGTCCATCTTCGCCAGATGCGCGTTCGTGACGCCGTGCACGCGATAGTGGTTCCACCAACGCTTCACGAGCCGCACATGGTTCTGTGTCTCCGGGTACGGCGGGATCCCGTTGTACTTCCTGACGGCCTCCGGACCGGCGTTGTAGCCGGCCAGCGCCAGGTCGATGTCGCCGCCGAACTCCCGAAGCATCATCGCGAGATACTTCGTGCCGCCGCTGATGTTCTGCTTCGGGTCAAAGGGATTGGAGACGCCCAGGTCGGAGGCAGTCCCGGGCATGAGCTGCATCAGCCCGCGGGCGCCGGCCGTGGACACCGCCGTGGGGTTGAAGTTGCTCTCGACCCGGATGACCGCGTACACCAAGGCCTCGTCCAATGCGTGGAGTCGGGCGTGCTGCGTGACAGTCTCCGCGATCTGCGACATGCGCTGCTGCTGGTTGCCGGGGAGCGGACGGTACTCGCGCTGCAACTGCGAACGGGTGCGGGTGTCCGAGTAGTTGGCGCGATTCCGGTAGCGCTGCGGCCGATTGGTCAGGACGATGCCGCCGCTTCGCGTGCGGTAGGCGAGCACGCCGTCATCTGATCGGCCCCAGCCCCTACGGGTCTGAACCGACGGACGCGAAGACTCGTACCGCCGCTCCATGTCGCGGCGCATCTCCTCCCGCTTCTTCTCGAAGGCCTCGCGGGTGGTGATGGCCGGCTGGGCGAAGGACGCGGGCGCGGCGATCGCGGCTGCCAACAGCCACGTGAGGACGCAACGCGCCGTCAACGGCCGCCGGCGCCTGACCGGCGCTATCGGGTGCAGAGCAGTGTCCATCGATTCGGTAGTATACGGAACGGAGTCGCTCGTTGACAACAACAATCCCCGAGTGAATTCCCGGCGCGACCGACCTTGCCCCCGTGAGACCGAGATGGTACCTTAGCTCGCATGCCCTCCGAGCCGACCGCGGTCGGCCGCAAAAGGATGCTCCCATGCTCGAAGAGACCTCCGCACGCGCAGGCCGATCGCTCGCTGATCGCGGGCTGACGCTCGGCACGGCCGAGTCTTGTTCCGGCGGCCTGATCGCGCACGTGCTGACGAACGTCGATGGCGCGTCACGCTGGTTTCTCGGCGGCGTCGTGGCGTACAGCAACGCCGTGAAAACGTCGCTGCTCGGCGTCGACCCGGCGGCTCTTGAGACGCACGGCGCGGTGAGCGAGCCGGTCGCCCAGGCGATGGCCGAGGGCGCGCGACGCATCCTCGGGGCCGACTGCGGCATCGGCGTGACCGGCATCGCGGGTCCGACCGGGGGCACGGCGGAGAAACCAGTGGGGCTTGTGTACATCGCGGTCGCCGTCCCAACCGGCACGACCGTCACGAGGAACGTGTTCGCGGGTTCGCGGCTGGACGTCAAGCGCCAGACCGCCGAGCGCGCGTTGACTATGCTATTAGGGAGTATTGAATGAGCGCGGGATTCGTCCATCTGCATGTCCACACCGAGTACAGCGTGCTGGACGGCGCCAGCAAGGTGAAAGATCTCATCGCGCGGTGCCAGGGGTTCGGGATGGAGGCCTGCGCCATCACCGACCACGGCAACCTGTTCGGGGCGTGCGACTTCTACCTAACTGCCAAGAAGGCGGGGGTCAAGCCGATCATCGGCGCGGAGCTGTATGTCGCGAAGAACTCACGGACCGATCGCAGCGCGCGCTCGACCTCGGCGTCGCACAACCACTTCCTCGTGCTGTGCGAGAATCTGACTGGATACCGCAACCTCTGCAAGCTCAGTTCCCGCGGCTATCTGGAGGGGTTTCACTACCGCCCGCGGGTGGATCTCGAGCTGTTGCAGCGCTACAGCGAAGGGCTGATCGCCACCAGCTCCTGCCTGGCCGGGGAGATCCCGCAGTACCTGCTGCACGACGATGTGGACGCGGCGCGGGAAGCCGTCAAGAAGTACGTCGACATCTTCGGGAAGGATAACTTCCTGATCGAGATCATGGACCACGGGCTGCCGGAGGACCAGAAGGTCAACCCGATGCTCGCGGAACTGGCGGAAGACAACGGCCTGATGCTCGTGGCGACGAACGACTGCCACTACACGTGCAAAGAGGACGCCCAGGCGCACGACGCGCTGCTGGCCATCCAGACCAACGCGACCATCGACCAGGAGAGCCGCTTCCGGTTCCCCGGGGGTCCGCGGTACTACTTCACGAGCCCTGATGAGATGCGGGAGAAGTTCAAGCAGTGGCCGCAGGCCGTGAGCAACACGGTGAAGGTGGCGGAACGCTGCAACGTCGAGCTTCCGCTCAACCAGCACCTGATTCCGGAATACGTGCCGCCGGACGGTTACAGCAAGGAAGACTACCTCCGGAAGCTCGTGCAAGACGGCCTCAAGGACCGCTACCACGACGGCTTGACGCAGGAACACCTCGACCGCGCCGACTACGAACTGAGCGTGATCAAGGAGATGGGGTTCGTCGACTACTTCCTGGTCGTGTGGGACCTGATCAACTTCGCGCGCAGCCAGGGCATCCCCGTGGGACCGGGTCGCGGTTCGGGCGCGGGAAGCCTGGTGGCGTACGCGCTGAAGATCACGAACATCGATCCAATCCGCTACAGCTTGCTGTTCGAGCGCTTCCTCAATCCCGAACGCGTGTCGATGCCCGATTTCGACCTCGACTTCTGCTACAACCGTCGCGCCGAGGTGATTGAGTACGTCCGGGCCAAGTACGGCTCCGACAACGTCTGCCAGATCATCACGTTCGGCCGGATGCTCGCGAAGCAGGCGATCCGCAATGTGGGACGCGTGCTCGGCATGCCGTACGGCGAGGTCGATCGCATCGCGAAACTGGTGCCCGATGAGCTGAAAGTGACGCTGAAGGACGCGATCGAGCGCGAGCCCCGACTGGCGGAACTAGTGAAGTCCGACGATAAGATCGCGCGGCTGTGGGATCTCGCCGTGCGGCTCGAAGGGACCATCGGCACCTGCGGCACCCACGCGGCGGGCGTGATCATCTGTGACCAGCCGCTGACTGACCACGTGCCGCTGTTCAAGGCCGCGGGCAGCGACGTGGTGGCGACGCAGTTCGAGATGCGCTACGCCGAAGAGGTCGGACTGCTCAAGATGGACTTCCTCGGCCTCCGGACCCTGACGGTGGTGCACGAGGCGGTGCGGCTGGTGCGCGAGAACCGCGGCATCGATATAGACATCGACAGCATCGAACCGACGGATCCGAAGACCTACGCCCTGCTTCGCTCCGGCATGACCACCGGCGTGTTCCAGCTCGAAAGCTCCGGCATGCGCGAATTGGCCAGACGGATCGGCCTCGAAAGCCTCGAGGAGATCTGCGCGCTGGTCGCCCTGTACCGTCCCGGCCCGATGGCGCTCAAAGACGACTACATCGAGAACAAGCATCGCCCAGACAAGGTGCGCTATGAGCACCCGTTGCTCGAACCCATCCTGAAGGAGACCTACGGCATCGCGCTCTATCAGGAGCAGGTGATGCAGATCGTGCAGGCCGTCGCGGGGTTCACGCTCGGGCAGGCGGACATCCTGCGCCGCGCGATGGGCAAGAAGAAGGCCGACCTGATGGCGGAGCAGCGGGAGCGGTTCATCGAGGGCTGCGAGAAAAACGGGATTGCGCGCGACCTCGCCGACACGTTGTTCCAGAAAATCGAGACGTTCGCGGGCTACGGCTTCAACAAGTCGCACAGCATGGCCTACGCCTACGTGGCCTACCAGACGGCCTACCTCAAGGCGAACCACCCGGCGGAGTTCATGGCGGCGCTGCTGACGAGCGAGTCGGGCAACTTGGACAAGATCGGGCAGTACGTCGAGGAGTGCCGGCGGATGGGCATCGAGGTGCTGCCGCCGGATGTGAACCACAGCTTCACCGGGTTCACCGTGGAGGGCGACCGCATCCGCTTCGGGATGGGCGCCGTGAAGAACGTGGGCGACAACGCGGTTGATTCCATCGTGCGGGAGCGCGAGGAGAACGGTCCGTATCAGGACATCTTCGACTACTGCCGCCGCGTGGATCCGAAGGTGACGAACCACCGCCTACTCGAGAGTCTGTGTCGGGCGGGCGCCTTCACCAGCACCGGCTGGACGCGTCGCGAGGTTGAGGAGTCGCTGGAGGCGGCGATCCGGGAGGGGCAGATCAGTCTGCGCGAGCGCGAGAGCGGCCAGACGTCGCTGTTCGAGCTGATGGAAGGCGACGCGGGCGCTCCTGCGATCCATCAGCGCCCGAACCTGCCGGAATGGCCGGAGGCTGAGCTGTTGGCCTACGAGAAGGAGATGCTCGGCCTCTACGTGACCAGCCACCCCCTCGCGAAGTACGCGTCCATCATCGAGCGCTTCACCACATTCCGGCTGCTCGACCTGGCCGAGATGCGCGACGGTCGCGAGGTCGTGACGGGCGGGCTGGTCGGACAAGTGAAGGAGCATACGACGGCGCGCGGCGCGAAAATGGCGTTCGTGACGCTGGATACGCTCGAAGGCGCGTGCGAGATCACGGTCTTTTCGGACGTCTACGAGCAGCGGGCCGCCCTGCTCACGCCGGACACGCCGGTGATGGTGCCGGCGCGCGTCAATATCCGGAACGACCAACCGGGCCTGATCGCGACGGACGTGCTCGCGATGGAAGAGGCGGAGTTGCGCCTGGCCCGCGCGGTGCACGTGCAGTTGCCCCGCGTCGCCGCCGACGACCCCGCCGTGGAACGGCTGGCCGAGCTGCTGGGCGCGCGCGCCGGCATGTGCGACGTGTACATCCACTGCCAGGCCGAGACGCAAGAGGAAGTGACGGTCCACGCGACGAGCGCCTGCCGGGTCGAGGCGTCTCCCGAGCTGCGGGAGCGGATCGAGGAGCTGCTCGGGGCGGACACGGTGTGGTTCTCGGGCGGAAACGGCCTGCCGTCGCACAACTCGGACTTCTGACTCCGGAGCGCGTGCGCTATCCGCGCGGCTTCAGCAGGCTGCGTGCGTGCTTGACGCTCACGTCGGACACGGACCCGTCGAGCAAGCGCGCGACTTCCTCCACGCGTTCCTTGTCGCGAAGGGGGCGAACCGTCGACCGGCTGCGGCCGTCTTCCTCGACTTTCTCGACGCGGAAATGCGTGTCCGCGACCGCGGCGATCTGGGCCAGATGGGTGATGCAGATGGTCTGGTGGGTCTCGGCGAGCTGGCGCAGGGTATCCGCGACGCGGTTCGCAACCACACCGCCCACGCCCGCGTCGATCTCGTCGAAGACCAGCGTCGGGATGCCGTCGGCCCGGGCGAACACGGTCTTGAGGGCCAGCATGACACGCGAGATCTCGCCGCCCGAGGCCACCTGACGCAGCGGCTTGGGCCGTTCGCCGGCGTTCGCCGCGAGCATGTACTCGATCCGATCGATGCCATCGGCGCACAGGTCCACGCGGTCGATGCGGACGGCGAAAGCGCCCGCTTTCATGCCGAGCGGCCGCAAGATCTCGGTCACCTGGGCGCCGAGCTTGGCGGCTGCATCGCGCCGCTTGTTCGACAACGCTTCGGCTGCGGCCTGGGCCTCCGCCAACGCGTCCGCGCGGCGCTTGCGCAGTTCGGCGAGCCGCGCGTCGCGCTGGTCGTAGCCGGCGATCTCCTCCGCGGCCTGCGCGCGGTAGGCCAGAATCTCTTCGATGCTGTCGCCGTACTTGCGCCGCAGGTTGGCGATCTGCATGAGCCGCTGGTTGATCTGGTCCAGTTCGGCCGGGTCGTAGTCGACCTCCTGGATGAACGCGCGAAGCTCCGTGGCGATGCTGTCGATCTCGTTCCGTATCTGATCCAACTGCTGGACGAACGCCGCGAACCGCTCGTCCAGCGCGGCCAGTTCGTCCGCGGCGGCGCTCGCGATGCCGATCGCGTCGACAGCGGCCTGCCCGTCGGCCTCATAGAGCGCGCCGTAGGCCTGTCCGGACAACCGGACCACCGCCTCAGCGTTGGCGATCAGGTTTCGGCGGGACCGCAGCTCCTCCTCCTCCCCGATCTCGAGGCCGGCCTGGTCGATCTCCGACACCTCGAACCGCAGGAACTCGAGCCGACGTTCGCGTTCGCGGTCGACGGATTCCAGCTCTTCGATACGGCGATCCAGCCCGCGCAACTCCGCCGTCAGCTCCGCAACGCGCGCGGCGTCGGCCTGGGCGTCGGCAAAGGCATCGAGCAGGTCGAGCTGTCGGTCCACCCGCAACAGCGACTGATGCTCGTGCTGGCCGTGCAGATCGACCAGTTCGTCGCCCACCTCGGACAACACGGACACCGGAACGAGTCGGCCTTCGATGTAGGCGCGGCTGCGTCCCTCGGCGGTGATGGTGCGCGACACGAGGAACTCGTCTTGGTCCAGCTCGATCTCGTGCTCGTGAAGGATCCGGGCGAGTCGTTCGGGCAGCCCGTCGGGGAACCGAAAGACCGCATCGATCCGGGCGGACTTGGCGCCCTCACGGACGAGTTCATTGGACGCGCGCGCGCCCAGCACCATGTTCAGCGCGCCGAGGATGATGCTCTTGCCGGCGCCCGTTTCGCCGGAGAGCGCCACGAGGCCCGGCCGCAGTTCCAGTTCGACCTCGTCGATCAACGCGTAGTTCTGGATACGGAGCGTTTCGAGCATGCGTGGGTTCCGGCGCCGCGGGGCCTATGGCCTCCGCGCGTCGTCGCGGACGAGATACGCTAAGAATTCGACGTTTCCTGCAGGCCCCAGCAGAGGTGAGGGTATCACACCGTTCGGGGTGAATCCATGCGTCCGCGCGGCCTCGAGCACCTCATCCACCACGCGGTCGCGCACGGCGGGGTCGCGCACGACGCCCCCGCGAGACACCTGATCGGGGCCCGCCTCGAACTGCGGCTTGATAAGCGCGATCCCCCCCACGTCCGGTTGCAGAAGCGGCGCCACGGCAGGCAGCACCAGCCGGAGGGAGATGAAGGAGCAGTCCGCAACGAAGAACCCGGCCGGGCCGGGCAAGGCTTCGAGCCGGAGCGCGCGGATATTGGTCCGCTCGAACACGACCACCCGCGGGTCCTGCCGGAGCCGCCAGGCGAGCTGACCATAGCCGACGTCGACGGCGAACACGCGGGCGGCGCCGTGCTGCAAGAGGCAGTCGGTGAAGCCGCCGGTCGACGCGCCGACGTCCAGGACGTCGCGTCCGGCGATCGGCGGAGAGAACGCGGTCAAGGCGGCCTCGAGCTTCTCGCCGCCGCGGCTGACGTAGCGCGGCCCCTCGGCGATCAGCAAGCGCGTGTCGACAGGCAGCCGCAGGCCGGGCTTGTCGAGCTTGTTGCCGTCGGCGTCGGAGACGGCGCCGGTCCGGATGAGCCCCTGCGCCTTCGAGCGGCTCACGCCGGCCAGCCGCTGGACCAGCAGGTCGAGCCGTTCCTTGGCCTCCGGAGACACGCTCCCTCTCCTCTCCTCCATCGCGGCGCGGGCGGTCAGTCCTCGATGAGCACGACGGCCTGTGCGCTGATGGCTTCCTCGCGCCCCTCGGGACCGACCTGCTCGTTCGTCTTCGCCTTCACGGACACGCGGTCGACGGGGAGGTCGAGGACCCCGGCGAGGCGCTCGCGGATGGCCTGGATGTGCGGGTTGAGCTTGGGTCGCTGCGCCACGACGTTCGCGTCGATGTTCGCGATCGAATACCCGGCCCGGCGCACCATGGCCAGAACCTCCCCCAATAAAAACAAGCTGTCGGCATCTTTGTAGCGCGGGTCGGTGTCGGGGAAATGCATGCCGATGTTGCCGAGCGCGGCGGCGCCCAGCAGGGCATCCGTGATGGCATGGGCGAGCACGTCGGCATCGCTGTGGCCCGCCAGCCCCTTCTCAAAGGGGATCTGCACGCCCCCGAGGATGAGCGGACGATCCGGCGCCAGTCGGTGCAGATCATAGCCCAGTCCGACGCGCATCATCGCAGACCTCCGGCCAGAATGGCCTCCGCCAGCGCATAGTCTTCCGGCGTCGTCACCTTGAGGTTAAGCGGCGACCCCGTGACGAGACGGACCCGCGCGCCCAGCCGACGCACCAGCGTCGCATCGTCCGTAACGGCCCAGCTCTCGCGCGTCGCGCGGGCGTGCGCCTCGCGAATGATCTCGACGCGGAACACCTGCGGCGTCTGGCACGCCCAGAGCATGGAACGGTCCGGCGTGTCGATCAGAAAGCCGTCAGCATCGCCAACCAGAATCGTGTCGGTGCTGGGGATCGCCACGGTTGCGGCGCCGCATTCCCGCGCCGCCTCGACGGCGCGCAACACGGTCTCCGGCGCGACGAACGGACGAGCGGCGTCGTGGATGGCGACGATCTCGACGGATTCGTCGAGGGCGTCCAGCCCCCGCATCACGGAGTGCTGCCGTTCCGCGCCGCCGGAGACGAAGGTCATCCGCGCATCGGGGAAGGCGTCAACAACGACGCGCTCGAGCTCGTCCCCGTGCGATGCCGGCGTCACGATCACGGCGTCATTCACAAGGCCCGTCGGCGCCAACCGACGCAGGGTGCGCACGAGCAGCGGCTCGCCGGCCAGCGGCGCCAGGGCCTTCGGGGTCTGCGCGCCCAGGCGCGCGCCCTGGCCCGCGGCGGCGATGAGAAGTCGAACCGAACCGGTCAAACCTACCCCAACACGCTCTGGAGCTTTGTGAAGATCATGCGACCGGCCGAGGTCTGCAGGACGCTGGTGACAATCACGGAGACGTCCTTGCCCACATAGTCGCGGGCGCCGTCGACCACGACCATCGTGCCGTCGTCCAGATACCCCACGCCCTGCTGAGCTTCCTTGCCCTGCTTGACGATCTTCACCTGCATGAACTCATCGGGAAGCACGGCGGGCTTGAGCGCATTGGCGAGGTCGTTGATGTTCAGCACCTCGACGCCCTCGATCTGCGCGACCTTGTTCAGGTTGAGGTCGTTGGTGAGGATCTTCGCGCCGTATTCCTGCGCCACCCGCACCAGCTTCCCGTCGACTTCAGGAACATCGACGGGATCGTCCTCGATCACCCGCAGCTTCACGCGGCTGTCCGGGTCCTGCAACGACTTGAGGATGTCGAGGCCGCGGCGACCGCGGGCCCGGCGCAGCACATCGCTCGAGTCGGCGATGTTCTGCAGCTCCTTGAGCACAAACCGCGGCACGAGCAGCGTGCCCTCAACGAAGCCGGTCGCACAGATATCCGAGATGCGCCCATCGATGATCACGCTGGTATCCACGACCTTCAGCGAGACCTCGTCGATGTTGCGCCGGTGGACCGCCTGTATCAGCGATTCCCAGTTCGAGGCCCGGGTCAACCCGAGGAACACGCCAATGAACCCGAAGAACAGCATCAACGAGCAGACCAGGAACGTCTTGAAGATGGGGTCGGACTCGGGAAGGTAGAGCTCGAAGATGGACTGCGCCACGACGAACCCGGTCACAAGGCCGAGGATCACCGCGATGAGCGCGGGCGACAAGCGCTCGAACACCTCCTGCGTTACGAACCGGAGGAGGTACAGGATGCCGGCCGCGACGGCGATGCCCACAACGCCGCCGAGCAGGGCCCACGGCAGGATCTCCGATACGTCGGCGACGCCCTCGCCGCGTACGCGCGGCACCAAGTAGAAGGCCCACACGCCTCCCATGACGAAACTGGCGAAGATGAACAGGCCCCGGATAATTCTGACGGTCATGTGACGGCTCCCAACGAAATGAATGGGTGAAAACGCAAGCACACCCGACGAGTTACGAGGCTCGCGGGCCGACTCCCCGGAGCCGCGCGTCCGCTTCCGTCCGCCCGCTCCGGATCCAGATGATGATGCCTATACTCCGTCCGTACCGAGGCGCTCCAGCACCCCGAGCACGATGGATGACAGCTTCGCCTCGGCGGCGTTGGCCGTCGCGATAATCCGGTCGATGTCGGCCGGTTCGAGCGCATCGGGCAGACACATGTCCGTCACGGCGCTGAATCCGAGCGTCTTGAGGCCTGCGTGGACCGCGACGATCACCTCGGGAACGGTGCTCATGCCCACGGCGTCCGCGCCGATCATACGCATGAACCGGTACTCCGCGCGCGTCTCGAGGCAAGGCCCGGGCACGCCGATGTAGACGCCGCGGCGCAGGCGCACGCCGCGTTCCAGGGCGACGTCCTCGGCCAGCTCGACCAGCTTCGCCGAGTACGGCTCGATCATGTCGGGAAACCGCGGACCGAGACTGTCGTCATTCGGACCGATGAGCGGGTTGTCCCCCATGAGGTTGATGTGGTCCGTGATGACCATGAGGTCCCCAAGCTGGAACTGCGGGTTCAGCCCGCCGGCCGCGTTCGACACGATGAGCGTGTGCACGCCCAGCGCCCGGGCGACCCGGATGGGGAACGTGACCTGCTGAAGCGAGTAGCCCTCGTACATATGGAACCGACCGGACAGCGCCAGGACGGTGTGACCTGCGAGTCGGCCGATGAGAAGCTCGCCGGCGTGGGTCTGGACCGTCGCGGACGGGAAGTGCGGGATATCGTTGTAGTTCAGGCGGGCGTGCACGTCGATCTTCTCGCCGAGCCCGCTCAACCCGGTGCCCAGGATGATGGCGATCCCGGGCTGCTCGTCACATGCCGCGCGCACATGGGCGGCGGCCTCATCAATCATCTGTTTCAGCTCTGACACTGATTCGTCCCCTTCTACTAGTCGCACTTGTTCTTCATCGGGGCCCCGACCCCCAACCGGTCACGCGCCTCGCGCACCGAGACGCCGATGGCTTGCACCGACTTCTCCCGGCCGCGCAGACCGCTTGCAATGGTCACGGAGGACTTGGCGACGCCCAGCGCCCGCGCCATCGCCTCGCACAAGGCGGCGTTGGCCTCGCCTTCGACCGGCGGCGCGGTCAACGATACGCGGATGCGCCCATCGGGCGTCACCTGCACCGCGGTTCGAGACGCGCGCGGCTGGACCCGAACCCGGATTCGCACTCCGCCTTCGATCCGCGCTATCGGTTCCGTTGGATCGTGCGGCGCCATGGCGCGCGTATCAGGCCTGCGCCTGCCGCGCCGTCTCGGCGTCGTCTTCGATCCATGCGCCCATCTTGCGGTATTTCTCGCGGCGCAGCTCGGGCTTCCAGCGTCCCTCGCGGCATCCGGCGAGGAACCTCTCCACTTCCTCCCCTAGGATGCTGGCCGCGCCGGCGTGGTCTTTGTGGGCCCCGCCCGGCGGTTCGCCGACCACGCTGTCGATGACCCCCAACGCCTTCAGGTCGTAGGCCGTCACCTTCATGGCCGATGCCGCGATCTCTTTACGTTCGGCGTCGCGCCACAGGATCTCCGCACACCGTTCCGGCGGGCAGATCACGTAGATGGCGTGCTCGAGCATCGCAATCCAATCGCCCACGGCGATGCCCAGCGCGCCGCCGCTGCCGCCCTCGCTGAGGATGGCGCA
Source organism: Candidatus Hydrogenedentes bacterium UBA6118 (assembly GCA_002422525.1). GTDB lineage: Bacteria > Hydrogenedentota > Hydrogenedentia > Hydrogenedentales > SLHB01 > UBA6118. Next base: position 26,807 of record DIWA01000044.1, on the reverse strand, counting down.
GAACACGGGGGTCCTGAGGCGGGTGAGCGCCCACAAGTTCCGCGCGATCGCCGGGCCTTGCCCGTGCTGTTCCGCCTCAACCCCGGGGTGCGCCGCCGGCGTGTCCACGAACGTCAGCAAGGGCAAGCCGAAGCGCTCGGCCATATCGAAGATCCGCAGGGCCTTGCGGTACCCCTCCGGTCCAGCCATGCCGAAGTTCCGTTGCAGCTTCTCGTCGGTCGTCGTGCCCTTCTGTTGACCCACCACGCAGACGGTCTGCCCCTGGAACCGGCCGATGCCCGTGACCATCGCGGGATCGTCTGCCAACGCGCGGTCGCCGTGCAGCTCGACAAAATCCTCCAGGATGCGCGTCGTGAAGTCCAGCATTCGGGGACGCTGCGGGTGACGGGCGAGCTGCACCCGCTGCCACGGCGTCAGGCTTTCGAAGACCTTGCGCCGCTCCTTATCGAGCTCGGCCGCTATCGCGCTGCGCTCTTCGTCCGTCTGGGCCTTGGACAGTCGCTCCTCGATCTCTACGAGGGTCTTCTCAAAGGGCAACGCCTGGTCGGCGCCGGCTCGTCGCTTCTTCGGCTCAGCCAATGTCGCTTCTCCCTCACGCAGAGGTCGTAGTCGCCCCCACCCTGCGGAGAACCTGGATACTATATCCCGGAGGGGGCGTCGAAGTTGCATCCGTGGAATCGCCTGGTTCCTGCACGTGGCGCAGAAACCAGGGAAAACACCGAGTGTAGTGCAAGGGGTCCCGAGATATCAAGACTCAAGTAGGATGAAATCGCATATTGCGTACAATTTTCATCTAGAAACGAGCCAGACTCGCTCTTCGAAAAAAGACCCGCGGCGGATCGCTGCCGCCGCGGGCGTCCCGTGGGATGCGGGTCAGGGAATCTGCACCACGCCGCCGACCTGGGTCCGCGCTGCACCTCGCGACTCACGGACGCAGGCCGCGGCGGGGACCGCACGAGATCGGTCGCACATGGATGGGGTTTGCTCAGGCCTCTTCGAGGACTTCGTCGTGGTATTCGGCGTAGCACTCGAGATGCCAGTACTCATCGTCAACGATCTTGGCGTCACCGAACTCGATCTCGGTATCATCAATCGCCTCGTTGCACAGAGCGCAGCAATGCATGGCGGTTCCGTCACCTCCTTCTGGGAATCATCGGGCGGAATTGCGCCTTCGGCGCACACCCGGGCGCTTAATAGCAGAACGCGCGGCGAAAGTCAAGTTCCTCCGAGCAGCCGTTCAGGCGCACATCCGGGTCCGCTGCCGAGACCATAGGATCCGCGGATGATGCTGATGGTCGGCAGATGGGATTCACCGCGCCGGCGGGTGTTCGGTTGGTTGCCCGGGGTCCTTCCCCATGCTACAATCGATCCCGAGAGTATCCAGGGGTGACGCGCCGCAAACGCGCCTGAGTCGCATCGGCGCCCGCCAACTCCGTCCTGGGCGCGTGGCCGTCGGACGGGGGGACCAATGAGGGGAGCACAATGCATCGACTTCTGCCGCTGGCCTTGCTGGCCCTGCTAGTCTTTCTGCCTGCCTGCGAAGAACCGGAGCCGCCGCCCCCGCCTCCGCCGCCCCCGCCTCCGCCTCCTTCGGCCGAGACGCTCGCCAACCAGGAGAAAGCCGCGCTGGCCGATCTACTGGCGCCCCGAGGGCGGATCAGCAGAGAGGAGGTCGAGGCGCGCATCAACAACACCAAGAACAAGCTGCGTTCGGAGGTGAACGGCGAACGCGCGCTGAAGATGATCACCAATGACGTGCGCGACGCGCTCCGGGCCGCCCGGGACAACGGTGCGTGGGACGCGGTCATGACGCTATGCGACGCGCTCGAAGTGCTGGACCCAAGCGATCCGCGTCTGGAACGGTACCGGGAACGGGCCGCGCTCGAACGGAACAAGCCGCGGGTCAACATCCGTGCATTCCACGGAGAGGACCAGGGCCGCATCATGAACGTGCTCGTCGACGTGACGCTTCCGGAGACCGGCGAGACGCATCGCATGACGGTGCGGGAAGGCGAGGAGTTCCACGGCCTGAAGTTCGTGCAGATCATCGGCGCCAACCGGGGCATCGTCGTCGAGTACATGCCCACGGGCGAGACGTTCGAAGTCATCAAGTGATCTGAGATACACTGGGCCGTATGGACCACGGCATGACACAACGCACCACGAATGACAGAAGGTGGCCGGAACCCATGTTCCGGCCGCCTTTCCTGATATCAGCCCTCCTTGTGCTTGCCTTGGTCGCGTCAACCGCGGGATGCGAGCGCGATACGGACCAATCCTCGACCGAGCCGCCGGAACAGCCGCCCTCGCCCCCCGCGCCGTCCGCCGATGCGCTCGCCGCGGCCGCGATGGACAGTCTGCGGATCCTCGACATCATCCCAAAGGACTACCCGCTGCAGCTCTTCCTCACCGAGCGAGGACGGCAGGAGGTGGTGGGATTCGTGCAGCAGTGGAAGACGCAGACGCTCGCCACGGAGAACGGCGAGGCGGCCGTGCGCAAGTTGACGAATGACCTGATCGAACGCCTCCAGCCCGCGCGACATAGCCAGAACGGTCCGCTGATCCTGATGCTGTGCGACCTGATCGAGGTCTTGGAGCCGGATAACCCCCGCATCCAACGCTACCGCGACTGGGCGATCGTGCACAACAACCGCCCGGTGATCACCCTGAAGGGCTGGTACCAGGAGACCATCGAGCCCCCCGACAACGAGGAGCGGCTGGTGCCGCTGCCCCCGGAGCAGGTCACTCTCGCGTTCATCGATGTGTATCTGCCTGAGACGGGAGAAACCCACTCGCTGCGCGTCCGCGAAGGGGAAGAGTTCTTCGGCGTGCGGTTCATCTCCATCATCGGGGACATGCGGGGCATGGAACTGCGATACCTTCCCACCGGAGACCGGTTTCAGGTGATGCGTGAGTGACGAAGTGACGAAAACGGAAGCCCCTGCGCACGACCCCGGTCGGGCCCTCCTCTACGCCGCAATCGCGCTCGCGGGCGTGATCGCCTATGCGAACACATTGCCGGGCGAATTCGTGTGGGACGACGTCTCCTCCATCGTCCTCCACGAACACGTGCAGGACCCCACGAAGGCGCTTCAACTGTTCCGGGAGGATTTCCACGCCTTCGGACGCGGCCAGGGCAACTTCTACCGTCCGCTGCTCGCCTTGAGCTTCATGGTTGAATACGCCCTTGCGCGACCCCAGCCCGGCATGGAAGTCAGCCCGACCATCTTCCACATCGGCAACATGGCGTGGCACATCGCCGCCGCGCTGCTGCTGTTCAGCCTGCTGCACCGGCTGCGCGCCCCGCTCTTCGTCGCCGCGAGCGTGGCGGTGATCTACGTCGTCCACCCCGTGCACACGGAGGCGGTGGCGTATATCAGCGGTCGCGGCGACCCGATGGCGGCCGCGTTGATGTTCGCCGCCCTGCGCTGCGCCCTGCTCGAAGGCTCGCTCCGCGCGCGCATCGTCGGCGCCGTGCTAAGCGGCGTGTTCTTCACGATGGCCGTCCTCAGCAAGGAGTCCGCGGCCATCTACCCCGTGTTGCTGGCGGTCGTGCTGCTGCTGGCCCCAACGCAAGGCGGCGACCGCCCCCTCCGAGAGACCTGGCGCGGACGCCTGCTCCCCTTCGGCGTCGCCCTGGCGCTCGTCATCGGCTACGGGCTGGTCCGAACGACCGTGCTTCAGTTCGCCACCGAATCGCAGCCGCTGCAGACGACCTTCTTCGGCCGCCTGTGGGACGCGCTCGCCGCCCTGGCGCTCTACTTCCGCATCGTCTTCGTTCCCACGGGCTTGCACATGGAACGCACGCTCGACGGCGTCCCCGTCTGGACGGCGTACGTGGGGCTGGCGATTCTGGCGGCGTGGATCCTGCTCATCGTCGCGGCGCTCCGGACCCGTCGGAAGCGCATCGCCCTCGGCGGCCTGTGGTTCCTCGTGACGTGGCTGCCCATCTCCGGCCTCTTTCCCCTGAACGCGCCGATGGCGGAGCACTGGCTCTACGTGCCGCTCGCCGGCATGCTGCTCGTGTTCGTCGAGCTGTTCGCCGAGGCGACGCGGCCGCCCGTCCTGCGCCGCATGGCCCCGCCTGTCGTCTATGTCGTTGTGATCGCGCTAACCGCCCTCACCGTGGACCGCAACCTGGACTGGCGCGACAACGAGACCCTGTTCCGCGCGACCCTCGCCCACAACCCGGACTCGACGCGCGTCCACTATAATCTGGCCGTCACGTACGAAGTGCTCAAGCAGAACCCCGCCGGCGCGCGCCGCCATTTCAGCCGGGTGATCGAGCTGTACGAGGCGCAGAAGGAGCGCGAAGGCGACCCATCCCAGTTCTGGGATCAGGAGATGGAGGCGCACCTGTCGCTGGGCCGCATCTACCTCGACAGTCAGCAGATCGACCGGGCCGCGCGACATTTCCAGACGTTGTTGAGCATCGCCCCGACCGAACGGACGAAACCCGTGCTGGCCCGCGCGGCGGTGGGGATGGGGCGCTGCCTGTTCGCCGTCGGCGACACCGAGCAGGCGAACCGGCTCTTCGAACAAGCGGTCGAGTGGGACCCGAGCCTGCGCGGTTCGGGACCCGGCGCGGCCGCAGACAGCGCAGCGACGCAGACCGGCTGACCGACGCCGCTGAACGGAAGGAAGCAGAAACGATGTTGACCCAGCGACTCACCCATCCGCAGATCCTGGAGGCGTTGGCCGCCGCGGGCCACGGATCCAAGGTGCTCCTCACCGACGCGAACTATCCGGCGTCGACGACCCTCGGCGACAACGCCGAGCAGGTGTATCTCAACCTCGCCCCCGGCCGCCCGACCGTGACGGAGACGCTCGAGGTCATCCTGACCGCCATTCCCGTCGAGTCCGCCGCCGTGATGACGCCGCCGTCGGGGCCGGAGCCGCCGGTCTTTTCCGAGTTTCGCGCACTGCTGCCCCGGGACATTGAACTCGAGGAGCTGGGACGCTACGAGTTCTACGAGGCGGCGAGCGAACCGGACGTCTGCCTCCAGATCATCACCGGAGAGCAGCGCATCTTTGCGAATATCCTGTTGACCATCGGCGTCGTGATGCCAAGGTAGCTTTGAGTCGCGCGCGGGCGATGGCGAGCTCGCCGGAGCCGGGAGTTGAACTCGACGCGCCCGCAGGTTCAATATGCATGACATCGGGTAAGCGGCGTCGCAAGACGACGTTGCGGGGTGACTGAGCGTGCGCGCCCGACGGGGATCTGTTGACAACCCCCGGGGGGCATGCTAGAATGGCGCTCGTAGAATGGGGGTAAGCCTCGATTGCAGCGTGGTTTATCCCAAGCAAGGGAGGTTTCGGTCCATGGCCGACGAGAAACGCCGCAACGGCGAGGAATCGCCAGAGGAAAAGGAGTCGCAAGAGGGCGATCTCGGCAGTCTGCCGCCGCTCAGCGATTTCGAATCGTCGGAAGGAGGTTCCGACAGCGGCCAGCCCGCGAAAGACGAGCCGGACGCCGACCTCGACTCGGATCTCGGCGGTCTTCCGCCCATCAGTGACATCCCCGTCGAGACCCCTGTTCCCACCGGCGGAAACGTGCGACCGGCTCCCCCCGGATACGAGCGTCGCCGCCGCGAGGAAGGCGCGCAAACGCCCTCCGAAGGCGATAGCGGCTTTGAGACGCCCAGCAGCGAGCCCGGCACCGGCTTCCATGATCTCGCCGCGGACAGCGACTTCACCCCGGAGACGCCGGAGATCGGGCCTGGTCCGGACTCCGACATCGAGACGCCCATGTTCGACAGCGCGTTCGGCGCCGGCGACAGCAGCCTCGACACCCCGTCGCAGCAGACGTCCGCGCCGACGCAGGCGATGCAAACTCCGATGTTCGGTGAATCCGGCCAACCGGCCGCCGGCGGTCAAGGAGCTTCTGGGATGGGGTTCGACGACGATGCGTTCGGCTCCGGCGGCCAAGGCTTCGACCAGGGTACGCCCGCGCCGGACTTCTCCCCCGACACCGCCGGACCGACCCAGATGACCCCGCCCCCGGCGGGCGTGCGCCCGGCCCCCGCTCGGCGCGGAGGCGGCGGCGGCATGGCCATCCTGGTGGGCATCATCATGCTCATCGTCGGCTTGGCCGTCGGCGTGTTCAGCGGCGGCTACTTCACCAAGAACGTCGTCAATCTGCCCCTCAACCCGTGGGCGACCGAGCTGGAGAACGCGCAGCGAGAGATCGCGTCCTTGAGGCAAACGAACCAGGAGCTGAACGACCAGATCGTACGCCTTCAGGAGCTGACGGTCGACGTCGGCAGCCCCGTCAACCCGCAGGCGATCGCCGAGATGGAGCAGCAGGTTCGGCAGCTCTCCGCGCAGCTTGAGACCCTCCGCGCCGACGTCGGACAGGAGCAGGCGGAACTGGATCGCCTGACCCGCGAGGTCGAGCTGAAGAATGAGGAGTACGCCGTGGCCGAGCAGGACTACGAGAACCTGCTCAACCTGACGGCTATCGAGCGCGCCCGCCGGGACGGCCTGCTTTCCGAGACAGACCGCCTCGAGACCCAGGTCGGGATGCTCGAGGAAGCCGACGCGCGCCGGATGCAGACGAAGAAGGCGCTTGAGCACGCGGTTGACCTGCTCGTTGTCGAAGTCCGCGAGGGCATGCCCCTGACCCCGGCGAAGTACGCCCGCGACGCACGGATCGAAGCCGTCGAGCGCCTGCGCGCCAAGGTCGAGTCCGCGAACTGGGTCGACCCCGAGCTGCTGAACGAGTACACGTCGATCTACATGGCCGAACTCGCCATCGCCCAGTCGCGCGAGTACTTCTTCGCGAAGGTGCCCGTTGTCGATCGGTTCGGCGTTCGCGGCACGATGTGGGCCGAATGCGTGATGAACGGCAACTGGAGCGTGTACTACCGCACGATCGACGGCGCCCACATCGGCGTGTATGAGAACGTCGCCTCGTCCGGCACGCCGCGCTACGAGTTCCGCGACCATACGGTGAAGGAACTGCGGGCCAAGGTCGAGGAGACGATCGCCGCCATGCGGACGCCCGACTATCAGCAGAAGATCGCCGCGCTCGTCGAGAAGCAGACCATCGTCGACCACAAGTCCGAAGGTCAGCGGCTCTACGACTCGCTGTAGCCTGACGTCGGTCAAGCAGATACACCTGTTCACCCGTCGGGGGCCATGTCACCGGGACATGGCCCCCGGCTTTGTCCGGGAACGCCTCGCGGGCCGCAGTCGCGGGGACGCCGTGACTCGCGCCGGCGCCTGTGCCGACGCATCGTTCTTCCCCGCCGTGTTTGCGCGGCGCGTTCCGTCACACTCCCCTTACTGGGGCGTCACAGCACTCCAGCGCCAGGAAAGGTATGCGCAGATGAAGGCATTTCAGTTCGGTGCAGGCAACATCGGCCGCGGCTTCCTCGGGCAGCTCTTCTTCGAGTCGGGCTACCGCACCACATTCATCGACGTCGTCGACGCAGTAGTCGAGGGTCTGCGGAAGCGCGAGTCCTACCCGATCCACCTTGTAAGCGACGAGACCACGAAGATCGAGGTGCGCAATGTCACCGCGGTTCACGCCGGAGACATGGATGCCGTGGCCCGCGTCGTGGCGGAGTCCGACATCGGCGCTACGGCCGTGGGCGTGTCCGTCCTCCCGCGCATCGCTCCCGCCCTCGCAGGCGGCATTGCGCTGCGCTTCTCCGACCCGGCCGCGCCGCCGCTCAACATCATCATCTGCGAGAACATGATCGGCGCCGGATCGTTCCTTCGCGAACAGGTCCGCGCCGCGCTCGATCCGGCGCACCACGCGGCGCTCGACGAGAAGGTCGGGTTCGTGGAGGCCAGCATCGGCCGCATGGTGCCCGTCATGACGGAACGCGAACGCAGCATCGATCCCCTCCTGGTCTGTGTCGAGCCCTACTGCGAGCTGCCGGTGGACCGCGCGGGGTTCCGGGGCGAGATCCCGGAGATCGCCCACATGAAGGCGCTCGACAACTTCCAGGGCTACGTGGAGCGGAAGCTGTTCGTGCACAACATGAGCCACGCCACCGCGGCCTACCTCGGTCATCTGCGCGGCCACGAGTACATCTGGCAGACCGTCGGCGACTCGGCCATCCGCAAGGAGGTCGAAGGCGCGCTCTTCGAGGCCTGTCGCGGCTTGGTCCGGAAGCACGGGCTTGATCCAGTCGATCTTCACGCCCACGCCGAGGACCTGCTCGACCGCTACGCCAACCGCGCCCTGGGCGACCAGGTCGCGCGCATCGCCAAGGATCCCATCCGCAAGCTCGGCCCCAACGACCGCCTCATCGGGACCGGCCTCATGTGCCTCGACCAGGGCGTCGAGCCGCGGCACGTCGCGCTCGGGGCGGCGGCGGCGTTGCTCTACGACCATCCGGACGACCCCGCCGCGATCGAAGTGCAGCGCGTTCGCACGGAGCACGGACCCGAGGAGGCCCTGCGAACCTTCTGCCATCTCGACCCCGACCATGAGCTGGCGCGGCTCATTCTCGAGCAACTCGGCCGCCTGCAGCGCGGCGAGTGGCCGGACTGATCGGCCACGCCCGACCGGCCCTCGCGACGACGATCGCTTGCAGACCACCGCGCCCATTGGATAACATAGCACGGGTGCGCACGCCTTTCCGCGATGAACGGGCCTGCATTCCGCGGGTTCGACGACGAAACGCCGCAAGCCGTGTCGTATCATGGGGATACTGGAGCGACGGCGTGCTGCCGTTATAGCAAGCGCCCAGAGATAAGGATAGCCATGCACGAGATCAAACTCCCACAGTTGGGTCAATCCGTAGAAGAAGCATCCATCGTACAGTGGATGAAGCAGGAAGGCGACGCAGTCAGCCAGGGCGATGTGCTCTTCTCCGTACAGACGGATAAGGCGGAGATTGAATGCGAGTCCACCGCATCCGGCGTGCTGCGCAAGATACTCGTGCAGCCGGATGTCGAGGTGCCGGTGTTGACCGTGGTCGCGCTCGTGGGCGATGCGGACGAACCGCTGCCCGAGCTGTCGCAATATGGCGGCGACGCGGCGGCATCGACGTCCGCCACGGCCCAAGCCGAACCCGCGTCCGCCCCTCAGCCCGCGCAGGCTACTGTGCCCGCCGCGGCCCCCGCGGCCGCCGGCGGCGCGACCGCGGCCTCGCCCCGCGCCCGTAAGAAAGCCCAAGAGCTGGGCGTCGACCCATCCGCGATCGCGGGTTCCGGTCCGCGCGGACGCGTGATCGAGGAGGACGTCATCGCACAGGCCGCGTCGGCGCCGCAGGCTGCGCGCGTCACCCCCACCGCGCAGCGCGTGGCGGAGCTCGAGGGCGTGGACCTCGCGACCGTGCAGGGCACCGGCCCCGGGGGCAAGATCATGAAGGCCGACGTGACACGGGCCGCCTCCACCCCGACGCCGCAGGTCGCCCCCGCAGCCGCTGCCGGACCGGCCCCGGATGAGGGCGAGGGCCGACGCGTGCCGCTCACGCCCATGCGCCGCATCATCGCGGAGCGCATGGCCCAAAGCAAGTTCACCGCGCCGCACTACTACATCACCCTCGAGGTCGATATGACCGCGGCCTCCGCGGCCCGCAAGGCGACCCAAGGCTTCAAGGCCTCCTTCAACGAGATCATCTTGTACGCCGTCGCCAAGGCGCTGCGGGCGCATCCACAGGTGAACGCGCGCTGGGCCGACGACGCGATCGACGAGCTCGACCGCATCCATCTTGGCTTTGCCGTCTCGTTGCCGACGGGCCTCATCGTTCCCGTGATCCGCGACGCGCAGAACCTGAGCCTAGAGGGCGTGCACAACACCGCGACGGCGCTCATTGCAAAGGCGCGCAACGGCAAACTCGTTCCGGACGACTACACGGGCAGCACCTTCACGATTTCGAATCTCGGCGCGTTCGGCGTGGACCAGTTCACCGCGATCATCAACCAACCGAACAGCGCGATCCTGGCGATCGGCCGGATCAAGGAAAAGCCAGTCGTCATCGACGGCGGCATCCACATCCGTCCGATGATGAACATGACCTTGTCGAGCGACCACCGCGTCATCGACGGCGCCGCGGCGGCGCAGTTCATGGCGGATCTCCGCAAGATCATCGAGAAGGGCGAGTTCTAGGCCGGCATTCGAGATCCTCGAGGCTCGGCGCGAATACAGTTAGGAGCATTACATGACTAGTTGTGACGTTGCGGTGATCGGCGCGGGGCCCGGCGGCTACGTCTGCGCGGTGCGCGCCGCCCAGCTCGGCGCGAAGGTCGTCGTGGTCGAACGCGAGGAACTTGGCGGCGTGTGCCTCAACTGGGGCTGCATCCCGACGAAGACCCTCATCTACACGGCGGAGATCTACCGGAAGCTCCAGCACGCCAAGGACCTGGGCCTCAAGGTCGATGGACTCGAAGTCGACATGGAGGCCCTGATCAAGCGCAAGAACGGCGTCGTCCGCCGGAACAAGGGCGGCATTGACGCGCTGTTCCGGAGCTACGGCATCCAGCTCGTGCGCGGAGACGCCCGAGTCACCGCGAAGGGCCGCATCCAAGTCGGCGCGGAGGAGGTCCAAGCGAAGGCGATCGTCGTGGCCACGGGCAGCAGCCCGGCGCAGATCCCCGGCCTCGAGACGGATGGCGAGCGTGTGCTGTCGAGCACGGACGCGCTCGACCTGACCGAAGTGCCCAAGCGCGTCGTCGTGATCGGCGCGGGCGCGATCGGCGCGGAGTTCGCCTGCATCTGGAACGCGTTCGGCGCCAAGGTCACGCTGGTCGAGATGATGCCGCACGTCGTGCCCCTCGAGGACGAGGAGATCGCCGACCTGCTCGAGAAGAGCCTGAAGAAGAAGGGCATCGACGTCCGCACGGAGACGAAGGTCGCGGGCATCGAACGCGGCAAGCAGGGCGTCACGGTGACGTTCGAAGGCAAGAAGCCGGATCCCGTGGAGGCGGACTACGTGCTCGTCGGCATCGGCCGCAAGCTGCATTCAGAGGTTGTGAGCGAGTCGCCGGGACTGGGCGTGAAGCTGGGACGCCGCGGCGACATCATCGTCGACGAGCGCATGGAGACGAGCGTTCCCGGGATCTTCGCGATCGGCGACGTGACCGGAAAGACCATGCTGGCCCATGGCGCATCCGCCGAGGGGCTGGTCGCGGCGGCCAACGCCGTCGGCGGCGACGAGCGCATGGACTACCGCGTCGTGCCTGCCTGCACGTTCACCTCGCCGGAGGTGGCGAGCGTGGGCATGACGGAGCGCGAGGCGCGCGAGGCCGGCATCGACGTGCGCATCGGCCGGTTCAGCTTCATGGCCAGCGGCCGGGCCGCCGCCATGGGCGAGACCGAAGGCCTTGTGAAGATCGTCGGCGACGCCAGGACGGATGAGCTCATCGGCGTGCATATCATGGGCGCCGAAGCCGGCGAGCTGATCGCGGAGGCGGCGGTGGCCATGAAGATGGAGGCCACGGTGAGCGAGATCGCGCATACGATCCACACCCACCCCACGCTGGCCGAGACGCTGATGGAGGCCGCGGAGGACTATTTCGGCAAGTCGATCCACACGCCGAAACGCGCGTGAGGCGGTGAGAGCGGAGACGCGCATGCGGCCGTCGGCCACGATGGCGGCGTCGCATGCGGGCCCTGCGACAAGGGAACCCTGAACTGTGCGACCCTCGATGCGTCAGTTCGCCGAATACGCGATCTGTGTGGTGTGCCTGGCGGCGGTCGCGACGGCCGTGCTCCACCCCGCCTTCATGGGGCGCATCCCCGCCTCCGCCGACGAGGTGTTCGCGCTGGCGCCGTGGGAAGAGGCGCGTCCGGACGACCTGACCGGGCCGGTCGCGCCCTCCGCCGAGGGCCTGCGGCACCTGCCGTGGACCATCATCCTGCGCGACGCGGCCGCTCGCGGCGATTCCGTGCAGTGGAGCCCTTACGAGAACGGCGGACTGCCGTTCGCGGCCATGTGGCAGACGCGCTGCTACTCGCCCTTCTCGCTCCCGTTCCGCTTCGCCGAGCTCCCGCTCGCGCTGCCGATCTCGGCGTGGCTGAAGTTGCTGGTCGCGGGCGTGTGCGCGTTCCTCATGGCCAGGCGGTTCAGCCTGCCGCTGTCCATGGCGCTGCTTACCGGCGTGCTGTTCCAGCTCAGCGGCCTGTTGCTGACCCACCTGGGCACGCCGCTGTCGGATGCGCTGCCGTGGCTGCCCCTGCTGCTGCTCTACGCCGACCGGCTCAGCTTGGGCATCTACAGCGCCTGGCCCGCCGCCGTGCTCGCGCTCGCCCTGATGCTGCTCGGCGGCGACCCCGCTATGGTGGTCGCGAGCCTGCTGTTCTGCGGAGCGTTCGCCGCGATCCGGCTCGCGATGCGCGGCGCCCTCCGCGCGGAGGCGCTCAACGCCGTCGTGTCAACCGCCATCGTCGGCGCGTTCGCCCTCGCCCTCGTCGCGTTCCAGCTCTTGCCGTTCCTCGAGTTCGTCGTGCAGGCGTCCGCGCGCGGACTGGCCGGCGATGCGCCGAGCCTCCGACTGACCGACCTGGCCGCCCTCTTCTTCCCCCGCACCGCTGAAGGCTGGGACGCCCTGACCACGCCGTCGCGGCATCATCCCACGGCGCTGCTCTACGTCGGCATCGTGTCGATGGGCTTGCTTCCGCTCTGGTTCTCGCTCCGCGCCTGTCCCGCGGCGCTGCGTCGGAACCGCGTGGAAGCGCTGCTGGCCACGGCCGTTGTCATGTCCGCGCTGGGTCTCGCGGCCCAACCTCTGCTCGCGGCGATTCCCGGCCTGCGCCTGCTGCAACCGGCCCACTTCCTCGCCGCCAACGCGCTCGTGCTCGCGTTCATGGCCGCCGAAGCCGCCGACGAATGGGTCGTGCTGGATGCGAAGGGATGTCAGGCGACCCTGAAGCGCTTCGCCATCGCCCTGCCCGTCTTCGCGATCATCGCCGTCGCCGCGGGCGTGCTGTTCCTCGGGCGTTCAGAGCTGTTCGCGCCGCTCGGCCGGCAACTGCTGATCCAGGGCGGACTGCTGCTGGCCATCCTCGTCCTGCTCGGCATCACCCTGGTCCGCCCGTCCACGCGCCTGCTCGGCTACGGCCTGTGCCTCGTGGCTTGCCTCGACCTCGGCCTCGTCTGCCAGCCCGCCATACGCTTCGCCCCGCCCGAGCGCCTCTACCCCGACACCGCGTTCCTCGAATCGCTACGGACAATCGACGCGCGCGTCGCCGGCACGGAATCCCTGCGGCAGTGGCCGCTCGCCGCGAACCTGATCCCCCAGGCCTACAGCGCCTCCGGCGTGCGCCTCCGGCGGCACGACGCGTTCCTCGAGCGCGTGCACGAAGAGCCGCTCCTGCTGCGGCGGATGGGCTCCCAGGCGCTCCTGCTCACGCGGGACGACATCCAGGGGTCCTTCGCGCGCGTGCGCCCGATGCTGGCCGTCAAACACGTGTTCACCACGGGGGCCATCCTGTTCGACGACCTCGGTGCGCGGCCCCGGGCGTGGCTGGCCTACGAGACCCGCGAAGCCGACCGGTTCGACCCCGCGCTGCTCGACCCCGACGCGCCGCCCATCGTTGAGGGCGTCGTGCCCGCGCCCGACGCGCCCAACGCCCTGGCCGGAACCGCCGAGATCACCGAAGAACGCAACGCGCGCCTCGTGTTGCACGTCGAGACCGAGAAGCCCGCGACCCTCGTCGTGGCCGATGCGTGGTATCCCGGATGGAGAGCGACCGTCGACGGCCAACGCGCCCAAGTCTTCCCCGTGGACGGCATCGCCCGCGGCGTCACCGTCGACGCCGGGACCCACGAAGTCATCCTGCGCTACGCCCCCCTGTCCCTGCGCCTCGGCCTCGGCATCACCATACTCGCCGCCCTCGGCCTCACCCTCATCACCCTCCGCAACGCCCTCACCCACATGAAAGCCCGAACCGTGCGGTGAGGGGGGCGGGCGACCGCCCGCCCGAGCCGCTACCGCAGCACCGATACCGTCGACCGCGAGTCTGTCGCGCGAGAAGCGGTTGCGGCCTCCCCGTTCCCCACAGCAGCACGCTCTGCGCGCCGCCTCCAGGGCCGATGCTTCGCAGCCGCCACCATGCCCGTCAGGGCGCCAGCCATGAGTATGCGTGTCGGGAACACGGTTGCGTTCTGGGTCAAGTCGATCATCCAGAAGCACATGAGCATCGCCCCTGCCACCGCAGGACTGTACTCCGGGTCTCGGATGGCCCAACTGGGCATCCGCCGCACGAACATGATCGGCGGCAGCAGAACAAATGCCAGCAGGGCAACCAGACCCACGAGGCCGTTGGTGCCAAACCGGATCACCCACAGACTGTCTGTTGTACTGATATCGCGTCCCTGTTCATCGAAGATCCGGTTACGCCCCCAGCCTCCCCAGCCGAGGAGCGGCCGCTCCAGCGCCTTCTCCGCCAGGACGGTGTCGTGGTGCACACGGAAGGCGAAAGAACCTGCTCGGTCCGGCCCGAAGATCGTCTCCGACCAATCGATGAGTTCCTGCGCATCCCACATCCCGGTGGCGCGGACAGTCACGAACAGCAGCGGAACCAAGGCCATGAGAAGGATGGGCGCCAGCGTCCGTGCTCGGTACATGACCGGGAAGAGCACCATCCCAACCGTGAGCAGGCTCATGGACAAGGCGCTCCGGCACAGATACGTCGTCACGATGACCATCGGGCTCAGGATGCGCATCGGAGCGGAGAACACGCGGTCGAGGCTTCGCGAACGCCACAGCCAGAACCCCATGACGGCGGCGTCGGCCATGAAGAGACTGAGCGGCAACCCATGTCCGAAGAAGACAATCGGGCGGAAGCCCGTGCCGCGGAGGTTCTGGATCCAGTTGGGCCGAATGCCGTAGAGACTCAACGCCAACTGGGGAGACATTCTGATCTCCCAGAGACAGAGCGGGACGTAGACCAACCCCCCAAGGAAGATCGCGACGGCAAGTTCGCGGAACGCTCGCGGCGTCGTGAAGTACATGCGCCCGAGCATATAGGGCAACAGCCATCCGATCGACGCGTTGACGGCCGCTGACACGGCGTCGTAGCTCCCCAGGTTGTTCGAGAGCGACGAAGCCGCGGGAACGAACGACAGAACGAGAACAGGCAGGTCCAACCAGTGCATGCGGACCGTCAGCAGACGTCCCGGGTCGAACAGCAGCACCCCAAGCAAGGCGCCAAGGCACACGGCTAAGTGCTTGTCGTAGTTCGGCAGTCCCTGGATGACCAACGTGCCTCTTGGGAGGAACAGGAACCCGGCGATGAGCGCTACGAGGACGGCTCTCCGCGGCGGGAGCCCTCCAAAGAGGACCAGACACAGGAACGGCCATCCGAGCAAAGTCAGTGGGACGAGCTGATTACCGGGAGCACCAAACACGGACTACTCCCTGCGCCCATGCGCGCTGAAGCGCCGCCCTCGTCCCTCGCGCCAACGTTCCGTGACTTGCTCGTAGAAGTCCATCATCTGCCGCGCCACCACCTCCGGCCTGTAGCGATCATACCACGTCCGGTACGCGTTCGCGCCCAGTCGCGCGGCCAGCTCGCGGTCTCGCAACACCAACTCGATCTTCGCCGCCAGATCCGCTGCGTCACCGCCTCGGAACAACAGCCCATCGTGCCCGTCCCGGACAATCTCAGGGATCCCGCCCACCGAGGCGGCCACCACCGGACACCCCTGCGCCATCGCTTCCACGACCACGTTGCCAAACGTCTCGTAGCGCGATGCAACGACGATGATGCCGGCGCCCTTCCGCAGCACAGGCAAATCGCCATGCGGTACAGGGCCCAGCCACGCGAACCGCCCCGACCCGTACAACGGCCCGAGCCGGTCCCGGGCATACGCCTCCATCCCCACGTTGGCGCCACCGGGCATCAAGAGCCCCCGATCAGGACCGGCGAAGGTCAACCTGGCGTGTGGGATCCCCTGGGCAAGCGACCCGAACGCGTCAATCATCAGGTCCCCGCCTTTCACTCTGTCAAACCGCCCTACGAAGACGATAGCATGTGGATCTGCGTCCGACGCGCACCACAGGGACTCCGTCGCGCAGGCCGGGGCGGGATTGGGCACCACAGCGGCATCGCGAAGCGCCAAGCCGTACTGTGCGCGCACCGCCTCGAGCGTGGCCGACGAAGGCGCCGAAACGCCGGCCGCCGTCGCGATCAGACGCCCCTCGGCCTGCACACGGCGCCGGAACGCTCGATCCTTGACGCAGCCGAGTGCCTCGCCCACGAGAAACCACGGCCCATGCATCCGAACCACAACAGGGATAGGCGCTCGCCTTGCCAGACTATAGGCAGTCCCGAAGGTCTCCTCCCTCTCGTACAACGAGATGCGCCCTGACGCTGCCAGCGCACGCAAGACCGGCAGTAACCGCTTCGCGTGCGCCTGTTGGCGGTACCTGCTCGGGGCGCACCGTCCCATCACGCGCCCCCACACAGACCGCCTCGCGGCAGGGACGCGGACCACGTAATCCTCGTCCTCCGCGCCCCCTCGCGCGGCCCCCCCCGTCAGCACGACAGGCTCCACCCCCAACGCCTGCATGCCTTCGACGATAGCCTGCGTGTACGACACGATCCCGTTCGGCGCCTCCCCCGGCGGCCAAGCAGGAGCGCTGTAGGCAGGGCACACCCCCTGCTGGGACAGGGGCGGCATCAGCGGGAAATCCCCGCGATCCTCAGGTAGTCGCTCCGCGAAGCAGTACGCTCAGAAGGCGTAACCAAAGATCTCGATGTCTCTACGATACACTTGCTCAACAATCCGACGTGACTCATGATCGTAAGTCTCCTGGTAGGACATCCTGGGGCCTGTCACATTGCGAGGGGTAAGCCGGGCGGAAGGGCGGCCGATAGACTCAGCGACGTGGCGGAAATCGGAATCAATGGACTCATAGCGCCCCACGTAGTCAACCAGTTTCCGCCCACACGGCTCATAGACGAAGTACCACTGCGGATAGAAATGCACAAAGCCCCACACGTTCCTCGGGTTTACCCACTTGTGAACGAAATCATTGAAATCCGAAAACTGCGCCAGATTGGCATCGAAGAAGCGCCTGTCCCATTCATTCACCCCCCCTTTACGCAGAAACCGATAGGCTGAGTGCAACCTGTCCCAAGGGTTTCTCACAAAAGTGAACACCGTGTACTCCTCAAACTCCTGTGGTGTCCAGATCAACGAGTACATCCATGCTGGCGTATGACGTCCCGTTTGCCTGCCGTAGAGGGCATCGCTCACTGCCATGCCTGCGGCCTTGGGGATATGGACAAAGATGCTACGTGTCTCGTCGAACGGACGCAGGCTATAGTTGCCCTCCTTACATCCGCCAGTCTGACCACGAACTGCATACGCGAGGAAAGAGGAACCGCACTAACCTGTACCGTGCTCTCGGCCCAAGCCCGCCAAACACAGCAGTCCGCAACATCGACTGCGGCCTTCTGAAAAACGCCTGATCCAGCCTGTTCCTTATCCCAGTCACCTCCGTCCTCCTCGACTACTAGAACCCAGCACTCGCTTGCGCAGCACCACCACCCTGCGCCCAACGCGACCCCAGCGGTTGACGATCCGCAGGTCGCGCAGATCCGACGCATAGTCTGCGGCGCAAGCCCTCCGCGCATCGCGCGCGATCCATGCCGCATAGGCGGCCTCATCCCGAAACCCATGGTTCCTGGCAGTAAGCGACGCATCAGGTCGGTCCAGCCCCCCGCCCACGTAATGGGGCGACCGAGGATCATCCATGTGGTGGGCGAAGAGCACAGGCAACGCGCACCCATGCACCAAGCCGTCCAACGTCATGCGGGTTCGATTCAGCGGGATGCCGCTGTCCGTCAGAACGGCATAGCGACGCGCGTGCGCGGTTCGGCAGAGGAACGCGCAGCCCGCGAAGCCTATGCTCGGCTGGATGGAGAACCCCCCGATCGACATGCTCCGCTGCTGCGCCAGCTCTTCGTCCCAGTCGTCCTCCATGAACACCCAGCAGCCGACCATCCCGAACCTCGGTTCGGCGCGGACCATCGGCGCGATCCGCTCGATCCAGCCATGCGGCAGCAGGATATCATCATCCACCTTGCCGATCACGTCGCTCTCGGCCATCTCGAAAAACCACAGACACGGAACCTTCTGTTTCAGGTTCTTCCTCGAGAAGTGCTTCACCACGATGCGCGGGTCATCGAGCGAGGCGATGAGGTCCGCCGTCCCGTCCTCCGACGCGTTGTCCCAGCAGTACAACCGGAAATCCGCCGGATCCGCCAGCAGATTCGCTATCGTCTTCTCTGCGTAATGCCGCCGATTCCAGGTGATTAGCAGTAGATCAACCGGGTCTGGCATAGAACCGCCCACACTCCCACTCACAGGGCATCGTCTTTCACCGCTGCAAAACCTCCGCCACGCCGTCAAACGTCTCCGTGACCTGTCGCCGGACCTCCGGCAACGCGGCGTCGAGCCCCGCCTTGAGCGCGGGTACGTTCTCGACGAACTCGTCGAACAGCGCATTGGCCTGATCGCCGCCAGCCCCGTCAGCGCTCTCCACGGCATACTTCCCTAGCCCGAAGGGCTTCAGCAGCTCCCGGTACTTGTGCGACCAGGAAAAGGCCATGCAAGGAGTCCCTTGGGACAACGCCGCGACCAACGCATGGTAGCGCGACCCGACGACGCAAGCCGTCTTCCCAATCACCGCCTTCATTTCCGCCGCCGATACGCGCTCCAGAAGAGCCTTCGCGCGAGCGTCCCCGACAGCAGCCTCGAGCAGCGCACAGAGCAGGCGATCATCCTTGCTGCCCGTGTCCGCGAGCGAGACCTCGTGCGGGAAAAACAGCACGGCATAGCCCCGTTCGAGCAGCCGCCGGCAGAACACTTCCGCATGTCGGACCGCAGACGCATAACCTGCGGCCGGTGGCACTAGACATCGATCACCGACGAGATGTCTCCGCGGGCGACGTCGGAGCAGAGATCCGGGAAAGCACTACCGCCCCCTTCTCCGTATCCACGTACCGCACGCGGAAATCGGGGTACTCCGCGACCCATCGGTCAACAATCTCCCGCTCGGCCGCCCGTGCCGCATCGTCTAGCAGCACTACAGCGTTGGGGGACAGACGCCCGACCAGAAGGGGCAACGCGGGATACCGGATCAAGGGCCCTAGCGGGCCGGGGGGACCATCGATCACCAACAGGTCGATCGACTCCAGCCGGTCAACCGCCGTCGTGTCATACCAGATGTACGCTTGCCCTCCCAGAACATGCTCCACCAATGGAGCATGCTCGACACTCACGATGCCTCCCAAGCCATGGAACTGAAGCGCATCTCGCGACCGCTGGACATACTCCTCGTCGTGCTCAAGCGACACAACACAGCCAGCTCCCCCGAGCTCCTTGAGACAGATCCCACTGATGACAGACGATACGCCACTGCTGGCCTCCACGATCGTCCGTGGCCGCAGTTCCCTGATTGTCGAGACAAGCAGCACCCCGAAGTCCGGAGACACTGCCCAACCGCGCATGGGAGGAAGTGGTGTCGTCAGTCCGAGCGTCAGATGAAGCCCGTGTAATGCCTCGATCTGCGTGTAGAGGTCTGCGACATCACGACGCACGGCCCGGCTGTGCTTCTCCTGCAGGACCATCAGCGCTCTTGTCCGCAGCACAACCAGAACGGACAAACAGCCGAGTGAGCCCAGCTGGACAACGATGGTACCATACGAGGCGTCAGCGACAGCGGAGACGACAAGACACAACGCTGCAGTACCCACCAGCAGGGCCAGCACCACTAGCTTGCCTTTGTCATGCCAATGGAACATGGATCTCTTCATCCGAACCCCCAACCGCGAGACAGAGCATGCCCGCCAAGGCGGTCTGTCTCCGCTGCCGCGCCATGACAGGCTGCCTCAGTTACCCCGTTCACGGAACGGTACCAACACGGGGGCGCCGCGACACATGGACGAGTCTTCGCACCGCAGACTGAACGACGGCCCTGTCCTCGTAGTGACAGCATACTATCGCAACAGTAGCATATATTGCACAGCAGATGAGGAGTGCCACGCCCAGCGCGATCCAGGTAGTCGGCAGTGTCATTGCTGACCGCGCGGCAAAGCAGACGAGACCGGCCACGAGACCGGGCAGAACACCTGGTAGAACGCATTCCCGGAACCACTTGGATGCCGGCATCCTGAGCAGCCTCAGGGCCATCGCCCACGCGATGGGGTACCCAACGGCTCCGGCAACGAGGGTGCCAAGTGCTGATCCGACCGCCCCAAGACCTAGGCCCCAGACGAAGAAGAGCGTGGTCGCGAGGTTCAGTCCGTTCACAGTCACCAGAACCAGCCCCCACATCTTCATCGAATTCATCGCAGACGCAACAACTGGCAAGAGCGTGCACATATAGGGAAACACCAGAGAAGTAAGGAGTAGCGGCATCACAACCGCCGCCATAGCGTAGCGGTCCCCGGCGTACAGCTTGATGATCTCGGGGGAGAACACTGACAGCGGAACAGCGATGCCGAGGTAGAACAGGAGGTTGAGCCTACCTATCCGAATGTATGCATGCGCCAAGCGATCGGTACGCCCGGTGGAGTAGAATGAGGTCAGGGCAGGCGCCATCGGCCCTCGGATTGCCATCGAGGCCCCTTGAGCATGACGCGCAGGGAGCGATCCAATATGGAACGCCCCCAGATCAATCGGCGTTGCGAACTTGTTGAGGATGATCGCGTCCGCGCTGCTGCGTACCGTGTCGGCAGCCTGGGCCACGAAGCTCCACCCGCCGAAGCTGGTGATCTCCTTCGCAATCGGCCAATGGATAGCCTTGATCCGGAACCGCAGCGCGGGGACGAGACGCATGGAGATGCTGCGCGTGATGGTCAGGTTCACGAGTTCCGCCACGGTGGAGGCGGTGATGATCCAAAGCACGCGGGTGCTGACGCCGAAGAGCAGCGTGAAGAGCAAGGTCAGACGGAAGAGCTCGGTTCCGACCTGGATCAGGTTCTCGAGCACGAACTTCTGGCGCACGAAGAACCCGGCGCCAAAGGGCGCGAGCGGCAGCCGGACGGCCGCGGAGAACATGAGGATCGCCATCATGATGCGGGCGTCCCACACGCGTTCGGGCGCGATGGTGAGCACGCGGTCGATGTACCATGCGAACGTCCAGCCGCCAGCAAGAAAAAGCACGCCCGCCACGCAGAGGATCGGGAACATCGTCGAAACGATGCGGGTGACTTCCTCGTCGTCGTCGCGTGCGTACGCCACGGTGATAAAACGTCCGAGCCCGCCGGTGAGCACGGTGGTGATGAGCGGTGCGAACGCCATGACGGAGTAGAGCAGCGGGAGGAGGCTGTATTCCTCGGGCGAGATCCGCTTGAGCAGGTACTGCTGCAGCCAGACGAGCACGGACAGGCTGAGCATCCG
Source organism: Candidatus Hydrogenedentes bacterium UBA6118 (assembly GCA_002422525.1). Classification (GTDB taxonomy): domain Bacteria; phylum Hydrogenedentota; class Hydrogenedentia; order Hydrogenedentales; family SLHB01; genus UBA6118. Next base: position 5,490 of record DIWA01000044.1, on the reverse strand, counting down.
CGTCGCCAATGAGCTCGCAGAGTTGATGAGCACCAGTTTCTTGCTGATCTCGATTCGCGACAAGGCATGGTCTCGGTCCGCTCGCCGGGGCGCCAGGGCGCGCGGCATCGGCTCGGTCAGATTGGGACAACCCGCGCGGGGATTCTACGCATTTCGTGCAACCAACGCAAACGCACGAACCGCGCGCAACGCGCCGGCAGGGTCGTGCGGGCGCATCGGGTTCCCCGCACAAAGACGCATCCGCGGCGTGAGTTATTCCCGCGCCGCCTGGTTCCGGCGGCGTTTGCGTCGCAGCGCGGCGCCAGCCCCTCTACACGCTCGTCGCTTCGGGCGGGGTCGGGGCAAGAAAGCCGAGTCCTAAGCGTTTGAGCTGCCACGACCTCAGGTGGGACCGGAACGCCAAGTCGTCGTAGCGCTTCGCACCTGTGAGCGCAGCCGCGTAGTAGCCTGCGATGATCAAGAGCCCGCCGATGACGTAGGGACGCTCACGAAAGCGGAACACACCGCTGGCGAGGATGTAGACTGGATGGGTCCCCATGAACCACTGTCCTCTGCCCCACCGCAGTCGACCATGCAGTACGCTCTTGTGAGACGAACCCATGAGCCGATGGTGCACGATACGAAGATCCTCGTCGCGATAGCTGCGGGTCTTCCAACCGAACATGCGGGCGCGATGGACGATGATGCCGTCCCACATCACTTCGCGAACGTAGCCGCCGACCTGCTCCCAGCAGGCCCGACGCCAGAAGTTCAGCGCTCCGGACACCATCTCGTCTATGATGCGTTCTTCTTTCTCGCCGTTACCCACCGGGTTGAATACTTTGCCGCTGACGCCGCCGAGACGCTCGTCCTCGGCCATCCGCCGCATGGCGGTCTCGAAGTAGCGCGGACCGAGGGTGACGTCAGCGTCCATCTTGCAGATGAACTGGTAGTCGTCAATCTCCAGGCGCCCATAGCCCGCGTAGAACGCTTCGACCACGCCGCCTCCCACGGCGCGACCGCCGCGATCAGGGCGCCGAACCACGCGAATCCAGGCGTGGCGACGTGAGAACTCCTCCGCGATGTCAGCAGTTTGATCGGTGGATCCATCATCCACCACAACGCACAGGATGGGCGGAATCGTCTGGTTGACCAATGATTGGAGCGCTCCGGCGATGAACCGCGCCTCGTCTCGCGAAGGCATGATGACTACATACTTGCTGTCGACGGAGCCCAAGCCTCCGACCTCCTTCAGCTCAATTGTCGTCCGAGGCGCCAGCAGATGCGACGGCATCCAGGAACGCCTGCTCCAGACGGAGGGTGTTCACCGATGAGGAGAACTCCCGTTCGACGGTCCGTCGCGCCTCGAGCGCCCAGCCGGCGGCAGCCTCCGGGTCCGACAGGGCCTGTCCGATCGCCCCCGCGAGCGCGTCCGGGTCGCCCGGAGGCATCAGCAGTCCGTTGCGTCCTGACTCAACCAGCTCAGGAATGCCGGAGACCTGCGTCGACACCACCGGCGTCCCCAAGGCCATGGCCTCCATCAGCACAACGGGGATGCCGTCCTGGTCGCCCGTCTCCGATACGACACACGACAGAACAAAGACGCTGGCCTGCTCCATGAGTTCGCGGACGCGTTCCTGCGGCAAAGGCCCCAACAGCGCAACTCGGTGAGACATTCCTAGCGTCTCGATCTGGCTCTGCAGATCATGGTACAATGTCCCGCCGCCGACGATGCTGCAGCGCACGGCCGTTCCCCGGCGCGTGAGCGCAGCGATGGCCTCCAGCAGGTAGCGCATCCCTTTCTTCTCTACCAGTCTGCCGACAGACAATACAAGCGGAGGCGCATCCCCGCTGCTCTGCGGCAAGCCCGACCGCAGGACAAACTCCTCGACGTCGATCCCGCACCGCACGATCCGCACCCGACTCACATCACACCCCATCTGCTCGAGACAACGGCGATTGTACTCCGAGATGGATGCGACGAAAGCGGCCCGCCGCATCTTCTCCGCCAGCGCCGTCGGGCGTTCGAAAATGTCGTTGGCGTGCGCCGTGAAACTGAAGGAGACGCCCAGCAGGCGCGCCGCGTACATAGCGATCGAAGCAGGCACATGGGCGAAGTGGGCATGGATGTGCTCTATGCCGCTTCCGCGCAGTCTGTGCGCCGCCAGGCAGCCGAGCGCGAAATGCCAGAGCAGCTTCATCCGATCAGTCGGCTTAGGCACCCTCGCCACGGCCGCGTCACGAAGCGCCGTGGCTACCGCGAATGCGAATGATGCGGGGGCGGAGGCAAAACTCGCGAGAACGGCGGACGCAACACAAAGCAGTCCGCAGTCATACAGATAGATAGTCTCCTCGGTCAACGCCCGCGCTTCTTCTGAGACGGCATCGGCATCGGGCCGTCGCGTAGAAACCGCCACGACCGTGTGGCCGCGCGCGCGCAGCGACGCGATCTCCCGGTAGACGAACGTCGACGTCAGCGACCCGAGTTCCGGCGCAACATAGGCTAGACGAAGCGGCATGAAAGCCCTCCCACGTGCCAATGGGCTGTGCCCAATCCCGACTTTCGACCGTAGCACGGATGCTTCTTGCGCACCTGGCTTATTCGCTCCAGCAACGCAGCGTCCGACGGGCGACGCCGAACGCACCTTACGGCGTTCCTGCTGATGTGCGCCAAGACGCAGCTGCGTCGCATCGAGACGCCGCAACCATGCAGCGTGACCGCCGTCTCCCGACGCTGCTGCGTCGTCACCGGCTTTTCTGACAGCACCTGCTTCATCGCGTCGATCTCCAGGTCCCGCTCCGCCACGATACGCTTGAGGCGGGCATCCTCCTGTTCGAGACTGCGCAGGCGCTTGACCTCCGGCGCTTTCATGTCCCCGTAGACCCGACGCCAACGGTAGAACGTCGCCTTCGAGACGTCATGGGGACGGCACACCTCCCCGATCGTGCTCTCGCCCCGCTCCGCCCCTGCAGAATCCGTACTATCTGCTCCGCGGTGTAACGCGACTTGTTCATCGATGAACCTTGCGCCTACCCCCAATCTTCGACCACGGATCGGCGATTCTAAGGTGGAACCTGCCGCCCTGTGCGCCGTGTCATCGAAGTCCGCGAGCCGCGTGTCGATGATGCCATCGCGGAGTGGAGCCCGTCCCCGAAGGGGCGGCCCGCAGGGCCGAGGGCGGAGCGCAGCGACGGCATCATGCGGTCTCATTTCCACACCGCTCCTTGATGAAATACCTCAGCAGGGGTTCTCTTGTCCAGCGCGCTGTGTCTCCTTTCATAGTTGTAGTAGTTGAACCATGCATCAAGCCCTCTGTGCTGCTCGTGTCCGTCCGCGTAGGACTCCGGGTACATTACGGTTGGTACACAAGACGGGGGCACGTCACCGCGGCCGGCCGGTACTCGTATCCGGGACATGCCGTTGCACCTGCACCTGGAATCTGCGATCATCGGTACGTCGTTGGTGGACTTTGACGATACAGCCCTAACGGCGGCAGGTTCCACGTTAGGATCGCGGTCCCCTATTCGAAGACGGGGGACAGGCCCAAGCGGCTATGACGTTATGGGAAGGAATGCACGATGAGCAATGCTTATATCGTCCAGGGAGGGGGTGACCCAAACCGCATAGCGCCTGTTCTAGCTGGTCAACTGAGCTCTGGGGACGAGACTGTAAACCACTTCGCGTCCTCCGACGATCTGCTCATGGGAGTGGTCTCACACGACCATTTTCACCAGAGGGTGATGCCTCGCTACCTCGAGGAAGAACGCCTCTTGGGCTTCCTCATCGGCGAGTTGCACTACAGCGCACGTCTGGAGTGCCTTCGGGCTCGTTACCCTGACGCTGACCAACTCGCCATCTTTGCCCGCCTCTACCGAGACCACTTGCTTGACGAGTGCCTCCCCGAGCTGAACGGAGCGTTCTTCTTCGCCTTCTGGGATCACGACGCCCAAACTCTCGTAGCAGCGAACGACCGCTTCGGTCTCTACCCGATGTACTGGTCGCACCGCAATGGGCGCTTCTGTCTAGCCAGCCGAGTCCTCTGTTCAGTACTGGCAGACGTGGTTCCGGGTGATTGGGACCTGTCCGGCGCCGCTATGCTACTCGTGCTTGACGACATGCTTGGCGAAACGACGATGGTCGAAGACGTTGCAGCCTTCCCTCAAGCTACGGTACTGCGCAAGACTGGCGACCGGCTCATCTGGAGACGGTACTGGCGCTACCAGTACACGGGGGATGCTGACGGAAGCCCTGCCGAGATCGGCATGGTACTCGCAGACCAGTTCGTTCGCAGCGTCTACCGCCAGACGCGCAGCACAAACAACGTGGCCGTCACCCTGAGTGGAGGACTGGACTCCCGCGCGATCGTTGCCGCAGCCCGACGATCCGACATAGCAATCGACACCTACACATGGGGTGCCCCCCATTGCCTCGATCGGCAGATCGCGCGGCGCGTGTCCCAGACCTTCGGATACCCCCACCATGGCCATGACTACCAGGTGGGCCGAATCACGGAGTGCCTGGACCAGTCAGGCATTCTGGCAGAGGGGATGAACAACTATTTCGACTGCCACATGGCAACCCACTTGCCCTGCATCGACCGCAACATGCAGATCGTGCTCAATGGGTATGCTGGCGACCTCCTGCTAGGGGGGTCCTATCTCAGGTCAAGCTGGATGGGTGCACTGACGATCGACGCACTTGCAGACCTCCTCTTCGCGTGGCGCAATGTGGGAGTCTCGGAGACAGAGCTGCCAAACGCCATCGCTGACGGTCCCGACCGCCTGGCCATCTCGCACTTGCCGTCAACCGTCTATCGCAACCTGCTGCGATCGACTTCCTCCGAGACAACTCCCGATTGTGTCGACCAGTTCATGTTGGAGAACCGAGTCCGTCGCACTACGTCCATCGGCACCGTTCTGCTGAGATCGAGAATAGAATCGGCTGCCTGCTTCTTTGACTACGACTTTGTCGACATGGTCCTCAAGGTGCGAGCGCCTCTTAGAGCAGAGCATCGGGTCTACCGGCACATGCTCGCTGCACTCGACCCACGCACGCTACAACTGCAGTGGCAGAGAACCCTGTTACCAGCTGGGGCACCCGTGTGGGCTGCCCTGTGCGCCAAGTCGGCGCTCAGGCTGGCCCGCGGATCGCATAAGCTGTTTGGCTTCCCAGACATCGCCTCCCGGCAGGCTCCGGTGGACATGGCATCCGCTTTACGTGGACCTCTACGCAGCTGGATGACCGATCTCATCGCCCATGGCGTGCCAGAGGCCAGCCAACTCCTAGATTCGGCATTCTGCAGCAGAGTCTGGCAGGCGCATCTAGCGGGACAAAACCACACCACGAGACTTGGGGCTATCGCCGCACTGACCGCCTTTGCCCGAGCCCTGGAAGATGCGCGGCGTGGGAGACCCGCCACGCAGACTCAACCGACTGCTGTCCCGCTTCCGAGGAGACCACGCTAGTGTACTGACTCATGTATTTTCCAACTTATTGAGCTGGCCGCGTGC
>DIWA01000059.1:63877-68451 GCA_002422525.1 Candidatus Hydrogenedentes bacterium UBA6118 | reverse complement strand
CCGTCTTGTGCACCCAGCAGCGCTGCGTGCGCGTCTGCCTGAACTCCTCTTCCAAGGCCGCCCAGAACCCCAAGGCCCCATCGCCCACGGCCGCTTTCGGGGCTTCCTTCAGGCCTCGCGCCTTGAGGTCGCGCAGCGCCTCCTGCCAGCTCTGCTTGCTTTCCCGATGCCCGTCCCACACGGCCACGAGCTCCTTCACGCCGTTTTCCAGCGCGCCCATGATCACCAGCATGCACGGCCGATCGGGCTCCAGACGCACATTGAAGTAGATGCCGTCCGCCCACCAGTAGGCGTAGCGCTTCCCCTCGAGGCTGCGTGCCGACCAGGCCTCGTAGTCGCGTTCCCAGCCCTGCTTGAGCCGCACGATGTTCGTGGCCGAGAGCCCCGCCGCCTTCTCGCCCAGGATGGACGTCAAAGCCTCGGAGAAATCGCCCGTGGAGACGCCTTTGAGGTAGAGCGCCGGGATGAGCGCATCGATGCTCGGCACGCGCCGCATGAACGCAGGCAGGATCCGGCTTGTGAAACGATGCCCTTCGCGCCGGTCCCGCACCCGCGGCTGCTTCACCGTCACCGGGCCCACGCCCGTCACGAGGTCCCGCTCGGGCAGGCAGCCGTTGCGCACCACCGCCTGGCGCCCCGCCTCGTCCCGCTGATGCGCGTGCTCCGCGAGGCGCTCCGCCACCTCGTTCTCCAGAGCCGCCTGCAACATCCTGCGCGCTCCTTCACGGCAAAGCGCCTCCAGCGCAAACCGCGAATCCTCCTCAACTCGATCTTCCCGACGAACTGCGCTATCCTGATCCACGAGCGTATCCTCCTGACTCCCCTATGGAGCCGTTTGGTTTGGTCACCAACAGGATACGCTCTTCTTCTCCATACACAACTTCCGGTTATATCTCCTACACGTGATAGGCAGACGCATCAAACAGTCCCGTATGGAATTGACCCTGCGCGGCGCCAACGACATCATCGCCCCGCGCACCGCCGCGCACTCCGGCCGATTCGTCGACTACTGGGACCAAGGCCCCGCATCGTTCCCACTTCTGTGACGCAGGCCCGGAAGCTGATCGGCGTTTGACAAAGGCGCCGGAGCTATGGTAAACATACGCCCGCAGTGGGCGCGGCGCGCTCGATGACTGCATCCCAGAGCCCACATGCGGGGGCGTAGTTCAGTTGGTTAGAACGCCGGCCTGTCACGCCGGAGGTCGCGAGTTCGAGTCTCGTCGCTCCCGCCATTCATAAAGCCTTACGGCCCTTGTCGTTGTGAAAGCAGCGCCAAGGGCCGTTCTCGATCCGGGACGCGTTGGTCCGCGGCCGCAGACTTGCGCGCGCTGCCTGGACGGGACTGAGGCTCTCCAGCCTTGGAGGGACCGCCGTCACGCTCGGGAATACATTCAGGCGCCCCCTCCCGTCGGCGCGTCGTCTTCGATGCGGCGCAGGGTGATGACGCCGATCTCCGGCGGCACGCGGAACCGGAAGGGCAGCAGGGCCAGACCGACGCCGCGGGACACGATGACGGGGAAATGGGGACCCTGGCAGAGGCCGCCTGCGTAGCGCCGTCCATATCGGCTGGGCACGAGCGGTGCGCCGATGCCGGGAAACGCCACCTGGCCGCCGTGGGTATGCCCACTCAACATCAAGTCGATCCGCAGATCCGGGGGCGCGCGTTCGGCGCTGTCGGGGTTGTGCGCCAGGATGATGCGCGGCATATGGGGAGGCGCGTCGGCGGTCGCGAAGTCGAAGCGCGTTTCGTCCTCGGCCAAGTCCCCCACGCCGCCCAGGCAGATCGCCGGACCGACAGGCGTGTGCCGCGCGAGCCCGTCCGGCGTCAGGAAACGGCGATCGTTGTCGATCAGCGGCACGCCGATGCGGGCGAACGCCTCGCGACATCGCGCAACGCCCTCCCAGTGGTCGTGGTTTCCGAGCACGGCCACGGCGCCGAGGCGCCCATGGAACCGCGCGAGCAGCGCGACGCCGCCCTCTATGGCGCGAGAGGTGCGGTGAACATAGTCTCCCGTGAAGCAGACCAAGTCGACCGCTTCGGCTTCGGCGACACGCGCGGCGTGTGCGACGTGGGCCCGGCCGATGAACGGACCGTAATGCGTGTCGGACACGTGGAGGATGCGCAAGCCGTCAAGCTCGCGGGGCAGACCGCGCACGGCGATGGCGTAGCGCTGCACTTTGATGCGTTCGATCGCCATGGCGGAGGGATACACAGCGGCCAGGCCGCTCGTCAAGCCGGTCGCGGGGCCCAACTCGGTTCGGTGTTCGGACGCCGGCTACTTGACGACCAGATTCACCATACGGCCCGGCACGACGATCTCCTTGACGATGGTCTTGCCTTCCGTGTGGCGAACGACGTTCGGGTCGGCCTTCGCCGCGGCGAGGATGGCGTCTTTCGATGCATCCGGGGCGACCTCGATCGTGGCCCGCAGTTTGCCGTTCACCTGCACGGGCAGCTTGATGGTCGTCTCCGCCAGCATCGCCTCGTCGTGCTTGGGCCACGGCTCGTAGGCCAGGGTCTCCGCGTGTCCCAGACGTTGCCACAGCTCCTCGGCCATGTGCGGCGCGAAGGGGGCCAGCAGCAGGACGAACGTCTCCATGTCGCCGCGGTCGCGGACGGGCGCCTTGTAGGCCGCGTTGATGAACTCCATCAACCGCGAGATCGCCGTGTTGAACAGCATGTGGTCCAGGTCGTGCGTGACGCTCTTGATGGTCTGATGCACGGCGCGCGTCAGCTCGGGGTCGCCGCCCTCTGACGCGATGCCCGGCGCAAGGCCGCCGTCCTCGCCGACGTACAGCGCCCAGACGCGACGCAGGAAGCGATGGACGCCCTGGATGCCCTCGTCGGTCCAGGGCTTGTCGCGATCGAGGGGGCCCATGAACATCTCGTACAGCCGCATCGAATCCGCGCCCAACTCGCGCACGACATCGTCCGGATTGACGACGTTGTAGCGCGATTTGCTCATCTTCTCGATCTGCGTGCGTACGGGCTTCCCGGTCTCGGCCACGACCCACTCGTCGCCGCGCTGCTCGACCTGGTTCGGGTAGTAGTACTTGCCCGCCTCATCCTGGTACGAGTAGGCGAGGATCATCCCCTGGTTGAACAGCTTCTGGAACGGCTCTTTCGTGGACACATACCCTGCGTCGTACAGCACCTTGTGCCAGAACCGGGCGTAGAGCAGGTGGAGCACGGCGTGCTCGGCGCCGCCGACGTAGAGGTCGACGGGCATCCAGTAGGACTCGGCCTCCTTGGACCACGCGGCGTCGTCGTTGCGCGGGTCGCAGAACCGCAGGTAGTACCAGCAGGACCCGGCCCACTGCGGCATGGTGTTCGTCTCGCGTCGGGCGGGACGGCCCGTCTCCGGGTCCACGGTGTTGACCCAGTCGACGGCGCGGGCCAGCGGCGGCTGGCCGTCCTCGGTGGGCGTGTACTCGTCCAGCACGGGGAGCTCGACCGGCAGGTCCTGCAGCGGCACGGCGCGGACCGTGCCGTCTTCGAGTTCGATGAGCGGAAACGGCTCGCCCCAATAACGCTGACGAGAGAAGAGCCAATCGCGCAGGCGGTAGTTCACGGTCCCTTTGCCGATGCCCTTCTCCTCCAGCCACGCGGTGATCTTGCGCTTGGCCTCCGGCACGGACAAGCCGTCGATCAGCGGCGAGTTCACCAATACGCCGTCGCCGACGTAGGCCTCCCGGCTAATGTCGCCGCCCTGGATCACCTCGACGATCGGCAGATCGTACGTCTTCGCGAACTCATAGTCGCGTTGGTCATGCGCCGGCACGGCCATGATCGCACCGTAGCCGTACTCGGCGAGCACGTAGTCGGCCGTCCAGATGGGGATGCGGGCGTTGTTGACGGGGTTCACTGCGTAGGCGCCGGTGAACACGCCGGTCTTCTTGCGGTCGTCCTTCATGCGGTCCTGCGCGCTCTTGCGCGAGGCGGCCTCAACGTACGCCGCGACTTCTTCGGACCGGTCCGGCGTCGCAATCTCACGCGTGAGGGGATGCTCCGGCGCCAGCACGCAATAGGTCGCGCCGAACAGGGTGTCGGGACGCGTGGTGAAGACGGTGAAGGACTTGTCCGAGTCGGCGACGCCGAACACGACGTCCGCGCCCTCGCTGCGCCCGATCCATTCGCGCTGCATCGCCTTGATGCCTTCTGGCCAGTCCAGGCCCTCGAGGTCCTCGAGCAGACGCTCGGCATAGGCCGTGATGCGCAACATCCACTGCTTCATCATGCGCTTCTCGACGGGGTCGCCCGTCTCGACGTAGCGGCCGTCCTTGACCTCTTCGTTGGCGAGCACGGTGCCGAGCGCGGGGCACCAGTTCACGGGCGCTTCAGTCTGATAGGCCAGGCCGCGCTCGAAGAGGACCTCGAAGATCCACTGCGTCCACTTGTAGTAGGACGGATCAGTGGTGTTGATCTCACGGTCCCAGTCGTAGGAAAGACCGAGCGCCTGGACCTGCCGCTTGAACGTCTGGCAGTTTCGATTGGTGATGCCCGCGGGGTGTTCGCCGGTGCGCACGGCGTGGCGCTCCGCCGGCAGCCCAAAGGCGTCCCAGCCCATGGGATG
>DIWA01000059.1:0-63865 GCA_002422525.1 Candidatus Hydrogenedentes bacterium UBA6118 | reverse complement strand
GGATAAGGGAACATGTCGAGCACGTAGTACTTCGGGCGGGCGGCGTCCGCCTCGGACTTGAACGTCCTGTGATCGGCCCAGTACTGCTGCCACTTTCGCTCGATAGCGACGTGATCATATGCATTGCTCGACATTGCAGAAACCACCTCCGGAATATGCACGCAACACCCCCTTTCCTCCGGTCGCGCATGCACACGGCGGCGCCGGCAAGAGGCGGGGCTGGATCGCAGGATGCCCGGCGTCAGCCGCGCGCCCATGCGACGGAGACCGTCGGACTCATCGGCCCATTATGCCATATGCCTCCGCACGGCCGCAGCTTTGGCCGCGATCCGGTTTGGGATGCCGTCGGCACGGGCGGTATAATGGCGGATGCTGTGCGACAGGACATGCACGGCGAAATGAACCCTGGCGGCGCAGCGGGGATAGATACGACAGACGGCTGCACGTTGGGCAAGCGTTTTCTGAGGATATCGCCCGGATGACCAAACCGAACGAGTCGATCTCTGGAGCCCCGTTCGCCACGCCCATGCTGGACCGCATCAAGCGCCCGGCGGACGTGAAGTCGTTCCCAGTGGAAGCGCTGGACGATCTCGCCAAGGAGATCCGCGAAACGATCATAGCTACGGCGGCGCGCAACGGCGGGCATCTCGCGCCCCATCTGGGCGTCGTGGAACTGGCGATTGCGCTGCACTACGTGTTTGACACGGAGCGTGACGCCCTGATCTGGGACGTGGGCCACCAGAGCTATGCCCACAAGCTGCTGACGGGCCGTGCGGACCGGATCGCGTCCGTACGCACGCGCGGCGGGCTGAGCGGCTATCCGAAGATGAGCGAGAGTCCGTATGACGCTTTCGGGGTGGGCCACAGCTCGACGTCGATCTCGGCCGGACTGGGGATGGCGGTGGCGCGCGATCGGCTGGGCCAGGACCATCGCGTCCTGGCGGTGATCGGGGACGGCGCGATGACCGCGGGGATGGCCTTCGAGGCGCTGGCGCATGCGGGGCATTTGGGCAGCGACCTGCTGGTGATTCTGAACGACAATATGATGTCGATATCCCCGAATGTCGGCGCGCTGTCGGCGTACTTCAGCCGGTTAATCACGGGGAAGCATTACGCGCGCGCACGGGAGGACATCTCTACGTTCGTCAAGCAGGTGCTGGGACCGCAACTCTCGAAGGCGGCCTCGCATGTCGAGCACTCCGTGAAGGGATTCCTGACCGGCGGGACGCTGTTCGAGGATCTGGGGTTCAAGTACGTCGGTCCGGTGGACGGCCACGACCTGCCGACGCTCATCGAATGCTTCAAGAACGTGCGGAACATCCGCGGACCCGTGTTATTCCACTGCGTCACCAAAAAGGGCAAGGGATACGAGTACGCCGAGAGCGACCCGCTGAAATACCACGGCGTGCGGGCGTTCGACATCCCGACGGGCAGGTTCGTGAGCTCCCCCACGCCCGCGACGCCGGAACCCAGCTTCACCGATGCGTTCGCGGAAGCGATGATCGACGCCGCGCGCCGCGACGCGCGCGTGGTCGGGATCACCGCGGCGATGCCCACGGGCACGGGCCTGAGCGCGTTTGAGATGGAGTTTCCCGACCGCATGTACGACGTCGGGATCTGCGAGCAGCACGCCGTGACCTTCGCGGCGGGTCTTGCCGCACGCGGGCTACGCCCGGTCTGCGCGATCTACTCGACGTTCCTGCAACGCGGTTACGACCAGTTCATCCACGACGTCTGCCTGCAAGGACTGCCGGTGGTGTTCGCCATCGATCGCGCCGGGGCCGTCGGCGAGGACAGTCCGACGCAGCAGGGGGCGTTCGACCTCTCGTTCCTGCGGATCATCCCCGGCGTGACGGTGCTCGCGCCGCGCGACGCCCTCGACCTCAAGGCGATGCTTCACTGGGCGCTGAAACAGGACGGACCCGTGGCGATCCGCTATGCGCGATCGGCGGCGACGACGATAGGGGCGCCCGGAGACGAGGCGGAGGGTCTGCGCGACGTGACGCGCGCGGAGTTCCTGCGCGAAGGCGGCGACGCGGCGATCGTGGGCGTCGGGCCGGTGCTCTCGGAGTGCCTGAAGGCCGCGGAGCAGCTCGAAGCCGAAGGGCTGTCGGTTGCGGTCATCGACGCGCGGATCGTGAAGCCGCTGGACGAGGTCATGCTGCGCCGAATCGAAGGCGCGCCCATCGTCACCGCGGAGGAGAACACGGTGCTGGGCGGACTGGGGTCCGCTGTGCTCGAACACTACCGGCGCGAAGGCAAGCTCCACGGGCTTCGCCTGGAAAGCCTGGGGTTTCCGGATGCGTTCATCGAGCATGCCACGCGGGACCAGCAGCTTGAGATGATCGGCCTGACCGCCCCGCACATCGCCGAGGCGACGCGGGCCCTGGCTGCGCAAGCCGCACATCCCGACCGCGTGAACTGAGCGCCCGCGAACTGATGAGCGCCCGCGCCGGGGCGCAGGAACAGACTACTCGGGCTCGTTGCTGATGTCGTTGTTCCGGCGACGTCGCGGACTGCACTCGAAATCATGCGGTCTGGGCGTGGGATACTCGCTGTTGAAGCAGGCGAGGCAGAACCCTTCCTTCGGTCGCCCCGTGGCCTCAACCATGCCGTCGATCGTCTGGTAGACCAGCGAGTCGACCCCCAAGTAGTCGCGGATCTCCTCCGTGCTCATCTGCGACGCGATCAGGCGCTCGCGTCGCGGCGTGTCGATGCCGTAATAGCACGAGTCGATGATGGGCGGACAACTGATCCGGAAGTGGATCTCCCTGGCGCCGGCGCGCCGAAGCATCTTGATGATCTTCTTCGAGGTCGTGCCGCGTACGATGCTGTCGTCGACCAACACGATACGCTTGCCGGCGACGGTGCTGCGCGAGACGTTCAGCTTGATCTTCACGCCGAAGTCGCGAATGCTCTGGTCGGGCTCGATGAAGGTGCGGCCGACGTAGTGGTTGCGGATGAAGCCCATCTCGAAGGGGATGTTCGCGGCATGGGCGTAGCCCAGGGCCACCTGGTTCGAGCTGTCCGGCACGGCCATGACCAGATCCGCCTCGACCGGGGCCTGCTTCGCCAGATTCGCGCCCAAGCGCTTGCGCACCTCGTCGACGCTTTCGCCGAAGATGACGCTGTCGGGCCGGGCCACATACACGTATTCGAAGATGCAGGGCGACGGACGCGCGGGCGTCAAGGGTTTGAACGACTCGAGGCCGTTCGACGAGGCGACGACGATCTCGCCCGGCTCGATCTCGCGCACCCACTCGGCGTCGATGATGTCGAGGGCGCAGGTCTCGCTGGCGAAGATGTGCGCGTCGCCGAGACGCCCAATCCACAGGGGCCGGAAGCCGCGCGGGTCACGCGCAGCGACGACCTCCTCGCCGTTTGTCGCCAGCAGCGAGTACGCCCCGACCATGCGCTCGAGCGCTTCGGCGACGCAGTCGCAGAATCGCTCCCCGCTGGAGCGCGCGACGAGGTGAATGACCACCTCCGAATCGGAGGTCGACTGGAAGATCGCGCCCTGCTCCTCGAGCTCCTGGCGCAACCGTGCGCCGTTCACGATGTTGCCGTTATGGGCGATGGCCATGGCGCCCCGGGCGTAGTCCACCGAGAGCGGCTGCACATTCCGCAGCGAGCTGCTCCCGTAGGTGGAGTAGCGCACATGGCCGATCGCCATGTTGCCTTTGAGATCCGCCAGACGGTGGATCTTCTTCTTCGGAAACACGTCTGACACCAGCCCGACGCCGACAAACCGGCTCAGATTGCCGTCCTCCGCACTGACGATGCCCGCACCCTCTTGCCCGCGGTGCTGCAACGCATACAGTCCGAGATACGTCAGGGTGGCGGCTTCGGGAGCCCCGTATACACCGAACACGCCGCACTCCTCTCTCAGTCTATCTTCATCATTGACGTGGCAAGCGCGCATCGTTAGAGATCCGTCGCCCCGGTGAGCTTCCGGTATGCGTCCACGTACTTCTCGCGCGTCCGCGCGACCACTTCGTCGGGCAGCGGAGGCGGCGGCGAGTTCTTGTCCCAATCCGTCGCCTCGAGCCAGTCCCGAACAAACTGCTTGTCATAGCTGGGTTGCGGCCGTCCCGGCGCGTAGCTGTCCGCCGGCCAGAAGCGCGACGAGTCCGGCGTGAGCGCTTCATCCGCGAGCGTGAGCCGGCCATCGGCCAGCCCGAACTCGAACTTCGTGTCGCAGAGGATGATCCCACGGGCGGCGGCGTATTCGCGGGCGAACTCGTAGATGCGGAGCGCGACGTCCGATGCGGCCTCCGCCCACTGCGCGCCGATGATCTCCGCCGCCTCCTCCGGGCTGATGTTGATGTCGTGGCCGTCGGTCGCCTTGGTGGCCGGGGTGAAGATCGCCCGCTCCAGGCGGTCCGACTCAACCAGCCCCTCGGGCAGCTTGATGCCGCACACCGTGCCGCTCTTCCGGTATTCCTTCCAGCCGCTGCCGGCCAGATAGCCGCGCACCACGAATTCGACCGCGAACATCTCGCACTTGCGGACCAACATCGAGCGCCCTTCGAACTGGTCGGGATGCGCTCGGAACACCTCCGGAAAATCAGCCAGATCGGTCGAGATCAGGTGGTTGGGCACGATGTCCTTGAGCTGTTCAAACCAGAACAGGGACATCGCGGTAAGAAGCCGCCCCTTGTCGGGGATGCCCACCGGATTGACCCAGTCGAACGCGGAAATCCGGTCGGTGGCGACGATGACCAACCGATCGTCGAGGTCGTAGATATCCCGCACCTTGCCTCGGGACATGGGCTCCAGCCCGGGCACACGGGTCTCCAGCAATGCACTCCCCGCCATCTGCGGCCTCCTCGTTCCGTGTTTCGGGGGGCGAAACGCCCCGCTTCTCAGTGGAAGGTCTCCGTCAAATATGCCCGATTGGTCGCCAACACATCGTCCAGCAGGGCGCCGCAGCGTTCCGCGCCGGGCATCAGCGGATGAATGAGCATGGCTTCGTACGCGGCGTCGCGGTCACCAGAGACGCCCGCCTGGACGGTGAGCGTCTCATACGCCTTGACGGCCTGCATGAGCCCCCGGATGGCCGGGGGCGGCGCTGCCTGCGGCAACGTCTCCGCGCCGCGGCGCCGGATGCGCGCCGGCGCCTCGACCACGGCGTCGTCGTCGAAGGTCGGAATCGCCCCGCCGTTGCGGCAACTGACCGTCTGCACCGCGCCGTCGTCGCGCTCCATCGCGTCGATGAGGCGCAGCGCCGCGGTGCTGTAGTGCGCGCCGCCCCGTTCGGACAACGCGGCCGGCTTCTCCGATCGGGACGGCTCGCGGTAGGCTTCGAACAGGCGCGCCTCGATCTCAAGCACTTCCTCGCCGCGGGTCTTGGGCTGGGTCGACTGGCGCTTCAGCATGCTTTCCGTAGCGTAGAAATACTTCAGATAGCTGTTGCAGTACACGCCCAAGCGCCGCATGACGTCGAGCATGGCGGCGCACGTCGCGGGGTCTTCCCATCCCTCCTGGGCGTTCGCCCACAGCGCCTCGAGGGCCTCGGCCGTACGGTCCGCACCGTCTACCGCGACGCCGGTCATCCACGAGAGATGATTGAGACCGACGGAAGACACGCAGAGGGCTTCGGCTGCGCAGCCGAGCAGCTCTGCCAGCTCGTGTTCGAGGCCGATGGGGATGTTGCAGAGCCCGACGCAGGGGACGCCGCCGTGACGCACGAGGGCTTCCGTCACAAGGCCGGCGGGATTGGTGAAGTTGATCAGCACGGCGTTCGGGGCGCGACGTCGCATGGCGTCGGCGACGCGAAGCATCGCGGGGATCGTGCGAAGCGCGCAGGCGAACCCGCCCACGCCTGTGGTCTCCTGACCGATCAGGCCGTGTCGTCGACCCAAACGTTCGTCCTCAACGCGGGCGGCGATGCCGCCGACGCGGATCTGCGCGACGACGTAGTCGGCATCGGCCACGGCGTCGTCAAGATCCTCCGAGGCCGTGATGCGGACGGAGGCTTGGCGGCGGTCCAACATGCGGCGGGCGAACTCAGCCGTGATGCGCAGGCGGTCGGCGTCCACGTCCATCATGGCGAGATCGATACGGGGGAACCTGTCCGAGAACTGGAGCAGCCCATCCACCAGTTCCGGCGAATAGGAGCTACCACCGCCGATGATGGCGATTCTCATCAGGTGCTTGTCCTCGCCGCAGGAAGAAATGCCCGGAGCGATCGCGCGCGACGGCTATCGGGCGGAGACATGGATCCGCGACGCCGGCGGGTCCAAGACGACACGGCGAAATGATACGTGCAGGCGGCGACGTTGTCAAAGAAGTCGCCGCGGCGCGGGGGGGTCAGTAGACCTGAGCACGGCGAACCAAGTACCATCGCCTCGCAGGGCATGGCTGGTCATGCCGCAGGGAAGCCAGGGAACGAGAGGCGGTTGCGCCCCATGGAACCACCGCAAACGCGGATCATCGTCGGTTTCGACCCGCCGTGGGTCGTTATGGGTCTGCTGTTCATTCCCTACTTGGTGTGGGGCGTGTACCTGCTTCGACAGCGACTGGACGAGCGGTCCGACACGCGTCCGCTGGTCGAGGCGCTCACGCTGGCGGCGGTCGCGGTGTTCCTCGGCTTCCAGATCCACATGCTGCAGGTGTGGATGCAGCACACCCCGGTCCAGCTCGTCCTGTCGATCATCGCGTTGGCGGTGTCCGCCGTGGCGCTCTATGGCCATCTGGCCGTGTCGCTGGTCACCCATCTGTTCGTCGAGATGATGCTGCCGTCCGGGCGACACGACGCGGCAGAACCTCGTTACGGCGAGGCGGAGTCGTTGGAGCGGACGGGGGATTTCGCCGGCGCGGCGCGGGCGTATCAGGCCATCGAGGCGGCGTATCCAAAGGAGGCGCGACCGCCGTTGCGGGCGGGCGACAACCTGGCGAAACTCGGACGTTACGAGGAAGCCGCAGCCGAGTTCGAGCGGGCGAACCGCCTTCTAACGCAGCCGGAACAGAGTCTCCGGGTGACCTTGCGGCTGGTGGAGATCTACACGAACCGCCTCCAGCGGCCCGAGTCGGCGCAGCGCGTGCTGGCGTACTATGTCGCGCGGCATCCCAACGCGGAGCGCATCGACGTGGTTCGGCAGCGACTGGATCGGCTTCGAGGAGAAGGGCCGGACTCCGACGCGGCGCTGCTTCCGGACTGATACCGACCCAGACGGAGGCTACGGCGCCTCGGCGGCGGCATTGGCCTCCTGTTCGATGCGCGTTGGCAGAACCAGTCGCCGCCCTCCGGCGGCGCGCGCGATGTCGATGGCGGTCACGACGCTGCCGAAGTCAGCCCCCTCATCCGCGCGCAGCACGATCGCGACATCGGGGTCGGTGCTGAGCAGGTGCATCAACGCGGTCCGCAGCTGTTCCGCATCGACAGCCTGCTGGCCGAAGTAGAACGATCCATCCCGGGTGACCACGAGCTCATGGGGTTCGGCCTCGCGGCGCTCGGCCGTCTGCGCCTCGGGGAGTGCGACGTCGATGCCGAACTGCTCGCGGAAGGTGGAAGAAACCATGAAAAAGATCAAGAGCAGAAACATGACGTCGATCAACGAGGTGATGTTGATCGTCGGTCGTCTTCGAGATCGTTTGGCGTTGAAGGCGCCGCTCACTGAACCCTCCCGGTCTGCGGGCATCAGCCGCGGATCGGATTCTACCCCCGCCGCACGCCCGCTGCAAGACAGTCGGCGGAGACAACCGCGGAACGCCGCCATCTCGCGTGTTCAAGGCCCTGAGGCGCTTGCTGCATTTGCCAGATCCGCAGGTCCTGCGGTATACTCACTCCGGAAGGTGTAGTGATTCAACCGAACGAGTCTCCCTACTGCGTGAGGGGGGTAACTGTGCGACGCGCAACAGTTTGTGTAGTCGATGACGATCGAGACGCGGCCGATGTCTTATGCGAAGGGCTTCGTCAAAATCAGATCGATGCGGTGTCCGCCGGTACGGCCGAAGAGGCGCTCGCGATCTGTAAGAAAGATCGCGTGGCGCTGGTGCTGCTCGACGTCTGCCTGCCTGACATCGATGGGTACGAGGTATGTCGGCGCCTGAAAGCGGATCCCGCGACACGCGATATCGAGGTCGTTTTCGTAACGGTCAAGGGTACGCAGGCCGACATCTCGCGCGGGTACGAAGTCGGTGCGGCGGACTACATCACCAAACCGTTCAACCTCCCCATGGTCATGGTCCGGGTCGAGTCCGTGCTGCGCAATCGGAAAGACCTCGACGCATCGGACGCGTTGGCGGACCACACGTATACCGATGAGCTGACGGGACTCGGGAATCGGACTTTTCTGCTCAAGCGGCTGGCTGAGGAGGTTGACAAGGCGCATCGGTACGGGCCTCCCGTGTCCTGCGTGGTGTTCGATGTCGACGACCTGCGCCCGGTCGACGAGGAACTGGGCATCGTGTCGATGGACGACCTGCTCGTCGAACTGGCGATGACCATTCGCAGCTACTCCCGCACATCAGACCTCGTCGCACGGTACGACGGCACCGTGCTGGCCGCCATCCTCCCCCACTGCCCGATCCAGAGCGCATACGCCTACGCCAAGAAGATCCTTGCGGAGGTGGACTCGACGACGTTCTCCGACCCCAACCTGCCCACGAAGGCGCGGCTGAGCATCGGCATCGCCGCGTGCCGAAACGGCGCGGCCGTCGGCGCGGAGACCGTACTGGGCGAGGCCATGCGGGGCCTGCTCCAGGCGAAGAGCTGTTGCGGGCAGCGCATCGTCGCGCGGCAGATGACCGCCGAGGCGGAACAGGGCAGATAACGGCGAGAGGGTCGAACGCTCGCATCAGTGCAACGACTCTGAACGTTCCCGGGCAGCCATGCGTTTGAGTTCATCCGAGGTGATGCCTGCGTGAACGGTCAGCACGCTGGGGACCGCGAGAATCAACGCGAGCGCCGCAGGCAGTACCCAAGGACTCCATCGGCTGTACGTCGCCCCGGCCAGAAGGTCGATCAAGCCCACCAGAAGCATCCCGGCCGCGCATCCGATGACCAGCAGTCCCGCCGCTGTGTACGCCGCCCTCCCGATCCGGCCGCCTCGTCGCGAGGTTACCGGAATGCATAGGAGTCCCCACAACGCGCACAGAGCGCCAATCGTTGCGGTGGGCGCCCATCCGCGCAGTTGCGTACCACCCGAGTAGCCATACTGCGAGACCATCGTGAAAAGGAAGCAGTCGCCTACGAGCTGGATCTCTCTGAGTTCGAGGGTAGCTGGACCGTCGAGACGGAGGCCCACGAAGAACGCCTCGGACTGCGCGCCCTGGCTCATGTGTGCACCTACCGACTCCCACTCGGACCCCGCGCGCACGACGCATTCCTGACTGCGTGACGAGGTCGCTTCGTCGCCCCGGATGCTCCATAGCTCGAGGCATGCCGCGCCGACCAACTCCAGAGCGCGCATCTCCGCAGTGCAATGCACCCATCCCGGGGGTACATCGATGCCTGAGACCTCATACAGCAGCACAGATGCCGGGCTCTCTCCGCCGTAGCTCACCCGGATCACAGATCCCGCCCGCTCGACCGACACATCCGGCGCACCCGGCAGCACAAGGTCGCCGACGCCGTCAGGAACGGCGGTCAGCGGCCCCTCGAGCTCGGCAAGCGGGAAGTCGATCACCGTGGGCATCCCTGTAGCCGGCGGTCGGAGCGTAACCACGACCATGCGCTCGTCGGGGAGAGGCGCATCCTGGTAGCACCAGGAGATCGAGAGCACCCCCACCGCCGCGCCCAGGATCAACCAGGCGACCACGAAGAGCAGGTCGAAAAGGCGCAATTGCAGCTCGCCCCGCACTACCTCCCCCTCCTGTCTCGTTGGCTCGTCATTGCCGCACGGTGCGCTTCGAGGATGCGTCGCGCCGCCCCGCTGGAGATGGCGTCGTCCGCCACGAGCAACCGCAGCTCGCGTTCGAATGCATCCTGGCCAGCATCCTCGTCGGCGATGCGCACCTTGTGGATCAGCCGATCTATGCGCGCGCGGATGGTGGGGTACGAGACGCCGTACTCCTCTGCGACGGCCTTGAGCGAGCCGGAGGCGAGGACGAAGCGCTTGATGAAGGCGAGATCCTCGGGATTCAGCGCGGCGATCCAGCGCGGCAAGGGCGGTCCGGACGGGACGTGGCTTTCATTTTCCTGAACCATGCTTCAATTATATGCAAGCGCGGGCGAGAAGTCAACATAATTGAGGTTGACTTCAGGAAAACGAAAACGCGGCCGCCGATGGAGCGTCTACGTCAGACGGCGCAGCGCCTTGCGGCCGATGTCCGTGCGGAAATGGGCGCCTTCGAAGCGGATCTTGCCGACGGCGCGGTAGGCGTTGTCGATCGCTTGGGGGATATCGTCGCCGAGCGCGGTTACGCTCAGGACGCGGCCGCCGCTCGTCACAATGGCATCGCCGACGCGCCGCGTGCCGGCATGGAAAACGGTCGCGCCTTCGGCTTCAGCGTCGGCCAGTCCGGAGATGGCCTTGGCCTTCTCGTAAGGCCCGGGGTATCCGCCGGAGGCCAGTACAACGGTGACGCAGGGGCGTGGATCCCACGCGAGCTGCACGTCGTCCAGGCTCCCCTCGCAGCAGGCCCGCAGCACCGGCACGAGATCGCCCGTCATTCGCGGCAGCACGACTTGGGCCTCGGGATCGCCGAACCGGCAGTTGAACTCGATCACGCGCGGACCCTCGTCGGTGATCATCAGCCCGGCGTAGAGCACGCCCCGATAGGGCGCGCCGCGACGGGCCATCTCGTCGACGCAGGGCTGCAGGATCGTGTCACGGATCTCGCGTTCGAGCGCCGCCGACACGACGGGCGCGGGCGAATACGCCCCCATGCCGCCCGTGTTCGGACCCCGGTCGTCGTCACAGACGGGCTTGTGGTCCTGGCTTGTCACCATGGGGAGCACGGTGCGGCCGTCACAGAACGCGAGGATCGACGCCTCTTCGCCGACGAGACGCTCCTCGATCAGCACCTGCGTGCCGGCGTCGCCGAACACGCGATCGAGCAAGCATTCGCGGATAGCGCGCTCCGCGTCGGCGAGCGTGTGCGCCACGGTCACGCCTTTACCGGCGGCCAGACCGTCCGCCTTGACGACCACCGGCGCGCCCAGCTTGCGCACATACGCGATGGCGCGGTCCGGGTCGCTGAACAGCTCATACGCCGCGGTGGGGATGGCGGCGGCGCGCATGACCTCTTTCGCGAACGACTTGCAGGCTTCGAGTCGGGCGGCTTCACGCGACGGGCCGAAGGCGGACAGACCCTCTTCCGCGAACCGATCGACGATCCCGTTGGAAAGCGGGTCCTCCGGCCCCACGACGGTCAGGGCGATGTCGTTGTCACGCGCGAACCGGACCAAGCCGTCCAGATCGCCGACGGGGATGTCCACGCACTCAGCGACGGTCGCGATGCCTGGGTTGCCGGGCGCACAGTAGACCTTCTCGACCAACGGGCTCTGGGCGATCTTCCACGCCAACACATGCTCGCGTCCGCCGCCGCCGATGACGAGTGCTTTCAACGGATGCCTCCTGTAGCGTTCCCGACGCGGGCCGCCCCTGCTACTCGCACCGCGCCTGCGCGCTCGACAGGTACTGCGCGATCGCCGCATCGTAGTCCGCCGTGTGGGCGAACGCGGTGCAGGCGAGTCGATACCGGGTGGGATAGGTGATCTCCCCGTCGTGCGCGCGGACCTCATGCATGATCGTCGTGTAGTCGCGCGGATCCACCACGACCGTCACATAGCGGAAGTTCTTCGCCGCGGACCGGATCATCGTCGCGCCGCCGATATCGATCTGGTCGATGACTTCCTCGAGCGTGATCCCGGGCTTCGCGATGAGCGACTGGACCGGATGCAGGTTGACGACCGCCAAGTCGATCCACACGCACTTGTTGGCCTGCAACTGTTCGAAGTGGAGCTTGTTGTCGCGCAGGCCGAGCAGTCCCGCGTGGACCTTCGGATGCAGCGACTTGACGCGGCCGTCCATCATCTCTTGCATCCCAGTGAAATCCGCGAGACTGACGGCGTCAATGCCCGCTTCGCGCAACTCGCGGAGCGTGCCGGCCGTGCTGATGATCTCGACGTCGAAAGACGCAAGCAGCTTCGCCAGCTCCACTAGACCGGCCTTATCGTGGCAGCTCATGATCGCGCGCCGAATTCTGGCCATAGGCTCTCTCCCAATGCGCAATACGGGGACGGGTGTCCGAACGGACTATGTATCATACCCAAAGCGGCGCGGGAAGTGAATTCGCCCGACTTCGCGACTTCGCGACTTCGCGACAGCGCCCAGCGGAGGCGCGCGATCAGAGGGCCGGCCCGGGTCCGGCGTCGCCGACGGCATACGGACGGGGAGCGAGCCGACGCCGCAGCGCGAGGACGATGCCGCCAAGAGCGAAGAGGAAGCTCACGAAGTAGGCGATCCAGCCGACGACAGGGATCCGTCCGAGCAGCGCGATCACGATAACGCCGAGGAGGAGCGCCTTGAGCGTGGCCGGCTCGGCGGGACCCAGACGCAACAGGCGGCGTCCGACCCACATTCCCGTGATGAGGGGGCTCCAGGTGAACAGCAGCACAAGCACCCCGGCGAGGAAGAAGGCGAGAAACACGGGGGTGTGCAAGCCGAACAACAGGGCGACGGCCAGGAGCAGGCAGGATGCCAGCGGGATCACGGTGAAGATGAGAGCGACCAGAAGCCCGGTCAGACCGGCCCGGCCCGGCGTTTCGGCGATGCACTCCGCGGGACCGTAGATCAGGCTGGGCGCGAGCATGTGGACGAGCGAGGCCATGATCACGAACCCGGCCGCGACAAGCAGGGTCCATGCGACCCAGAGCACGGTCGACAAGGCGAAGCTGTTCGGGTGGGGACGGTCCGGCCGCGGCGTATGGTCCACGCTGGAGGCCACGCCCGGAGGCAGTTCCAATACGTCCGTGCAGGAGTAGCTGAGCGTACCCGCGATGTGGGCATCCTCGCGAACCGTCAGGTCGCCGCAGCCCAAGTCGGCGTTCCGCCCGACCTGACCGGACAGATCGACGTTGCCCCCGCCGACGCGCAGATCGCGCCGAACCCGCCCCGCGACGCGGACACTGCCGGCCGCCACGAAGAGGTCTTGGCCAACGACGCCGGATTCCTCGACCGCCAAGTCGCCGCCTCCGACGAACATGTCGTCCGCCACCGATCCTGAGACGCCGACCTCGCCCGCGGCGATGCGCGCATCGTCGCCGACGGCGCCGTTGACACTCACCCGACCCGCGATAGCCAGCAGGTCGCCGTCCACGATGCCGTCCACGTGCACCTCGCCGGCGACCGCGATGAGGTCTCCCGCCACACGGCCGCGGATATCGACGCGCCCCGCGAACACGACGAGGTCTTCGTGCACCACCTCGCCTTCCTCGAGCACGTACGGCGCTCCCCCGCCTCCGTCCGACGCCCCGCCGCCCACGATGATCGCTGCGTCTGCGGCGCGCGCCCAGGCGACGGACAGCGCCGCTGCGCAGACCAGCATCAGCGCACGGGCGCCTGCACTTCTCGCTGGACGCCCTTGTCCATCGTCCAATCGCGTCGACATTACGGTATCCTTCCAAGAGCCGTCGGTCTGCTTCCCTGGGCCTTTCTCGGGTCGCTCGAGGTTCGCCCTTATTCTGAGACGGATTCGCCCATGGGAAAGATTCGCGCCGCGAGGCCCGCGGCATCCTCGCGGCGGTGTGTGGCAAGCACGACTGTCACGTTACACCCTTGCATCGCCGCCATGATGCTACTCTTTACCCGTTGCGCATTTGCGGTGTCAAGATTCGCGAAAGGCTCATCGAGCAGCAGCACGGACGGTTCCACGGCCAGCGCGCGGGCGATCGCGAGGCGCTGCTGCTCGCCGCCGGAGAGTCTGGCGGGCCGCGCCGCGCGCACCCCAGCGAGCTGCACGAGGTCCAGCATGGCGTCGACCCGGGCGCGACGCTCGCCGCGCACCGGGATACGGCGACGCAACACGAACTCCAGGTGCTGCTCGACGCTCATGTGGGGCCACAGCGCGAAGTCCTGGAAGACGAAGCCGATGCCGCGGCGCTCCGGCGGCATCCATACGCCCTCGCCGGCCACGCGTTCTCCGTTCAGCGTGACCCGCCCGGCATCGGGTCGATCGAGCCCGGCGATCACGCGGAGGAGCGTCGTTTTGCCGCATCCCGAGGGTCCGAACAGGCAGATCCCCTCCCCCGCCTCGACCGCAAAGGTCACGTCGTCCAGGACAACGCGCGGCCCGAAGCGCTTGCGGACGCCTTCGACCTCAACCCCCGGCATGGACGCGCCTCCGGAGACCCGCGGCGACCAGCGCCGCGACGGCCGCGACCGCGAGCACGGTCAGCGTGAGGAGCACCGCCAGCGCCGACACCATCCGGTCGGGGCCGTAGTGCATGAGCGTGTACAGGCGCACGGAGGCGGGCGTGATCCCCGGCGGCGCGACCAGTACGGACGCATCGACCTCGCGAAACGCCAATGCGAACGCGCCGCACCAGACCAGCGCCACCGCCGGCGCGCATACGGGCGTTGTGATGCGCAGCATGCGACGGGCCCATGGCACGCCGGCCACGGCCGCCGCCTCGTCCAGGCTCGTCGCGACCTCGTCGTGAACCGGCGCGAGCGCGTGCAACGCGAGCCAGATAAGCTGCGCGGCGCACGCCCACACCAGCACCGCGGCGGAGTTGTAGACGATGTCAGCGATCGGGTTGGGACGGTTGAGCAGGTAGATCAGCCCGATCCCCACGACAGGCCCGCTAAGCAGGAACGCCGCGCCGGACGCCTCGCTCGCCAGGCGCCACCCTCGCGATCCGCGCCGCAGTACGACGCAGGCGAACGCGACCGGCGTCGCGATGGACGCGGCCAGAACGGCCAGCCCCGCGCCGAGCGCCCATTCCTCCCGCGCGGTCGCCCACGTGGTCGCATAGGTGGCCGGGGGTAGGCTTCCCGCGAACACGACGGCCAACGGGAGCAGGACGGTAATCCCGACGACGCCCCACGCAACGCAGGTCCACGCGAGACGCACGGTCCACGGCGACAGCGGCGCGGGAAACGGCTTCGACGCGCCGCTCAGCCACGCCGTGCTGCGCCGACTGGCCCCGGACGCGCCCAGCGCGGCGGCCAGCCCCAACGCCGCCAACGGCAAGGACAGCGCGACGGCCCCGGGGATGTCGTGGAACGCGCTGAACCGGGCGTAGACCTCGACGGCATAGGTGTTGACCTGCAGGAGCGAGGCGACGGCGTACGACTGCATGGCGAGCAACGCCGAGACGAGCATCCCGGAAAGCACGGCGGGCCAAAGCATCGGCACGGCCACGCGCAAGGTCGCGCGGAGCCGTCCGCAGGCCAGCACGGCCGCTTCGTAGGGTCGGCGGTCGAGACGCCGGAGCGCCGCGGTGAGCAGCAGCGCCACGATGGGGTACAGCGCCGCGCCCTGCACCCAGATCACGCCGATTCGACCGAACACGGGCGGCACGGGGGCTTCGTAGCTGAACACGAAACGCGAGGCATCTCGGGCGAGCCCGCTGCGTCCGAGCACGGTGATCCACGCCATGGCCATGACGTACGGCGGCGCGAGGAACGCCGGCGCGATGGCGTACGGCAGCAGACGTCGGCCCCAAGGCGCGCCGCGCGCGATGGCGTAGCCCACGGGAACGCCCAGCACGCACGCGACGGCCGCGGAGCCGCCCGCCGTCAGGAGTGTCGTGCCAAGCAGACGCCACGGACGCGGCCCCGCGTAGAGCGCCGGGATCACGGCCAGGCCGATGCGACCGTCGGAACCTTGGGCGAACAGCGCGGTAACTGCTGCGAGCACGGGTCCTCCGACGAGCACGGCCAATGCCGCCGCAGTGGCGAGGCCGACGAGCGCGCGGCCCGACGGCATCCGGAAGGCGTAGAGCCTCACTGCGACATCTCGTCCTGCACGAACCGGGCCACGGCCTCCATCTGCTCCGCAGCCGCGGCGAAATCGACCTCCGTCACGCGGATCTCGGTGAGATCCGGCACGTGATCCGGCGCTTCCACCTCCGGATTCAGCGGGATCTGGATGGAACGCGACTCGGCGAGCGCGCGCTCGACCTCGGGACTGAGCAGGTAGTCGATCAAGCGCTTGCCCGCCTCGGGGTTCGGCGCGCCGCGGATCAACGCGACGCTGTTCGGGATGATCAACGCGCCGAGCTCGTTGTCCTGGTCCGGAAAGAGCCATTTCGCGGGCCGCCCATCCACGACGGCGCCGTGGGCGTCGTCGGTATCGGTCAACCCCACCTCGTACTCGCCCATCGCCACGAGGTCGCGCACGGTGGCGTTGCCGGCCAGCACGGCCACGTCGTTCGCCAGCAGCCCCCGGAAGTACTCCTTGGCGGGTTCCTCGCCCCACAGGGTGAACAACACGCTCGCATGCGTCGCCGTGGTGCCGAAGAGCGGGCGGGCGATCGCCGCCTTGCCGCGCCACCGCGCGTCCAGCAGGTCGCGGATCGAGGTGGGCGGGTCGGTCACCAGGTTGGTGTTGTAGATGATCACGCGCCCGCGCGCCGCCAGGCCGCACCAGTAGCCCTCGGGATCCTTGAAAGCATCCGGGATCGCCGCGGCGCTCGGCGAGACGTACGGATCGAGCACCCCCTCGTTCTTGAGCAGGATCGTCTGCGCGACCTCGTTGTTCCAGAACACGTCCGCGCGCGGTCGCGACGCCTCCGCGATGAGCCGGGTGACCAGCCCCGTGGTCTTGGCGGCCTCCGTGTCATACACGGCCTGTACGCGGATGCCCGTGTCCGCCTCGAAGCGTTCGAGAATCGGCCGCGAGAACATCTCGTCCAGCGCGGTGTAGACCACGACGCGCTGCGCCGCCTCGCCGTCCCCCGCGCCGCCGGAGCATCCGAATGTGATGGTCGCCAGTAGAAGCGCCAACACCGCATATGCCGCGTATCTCCTCCTCATTGCTTCTCGCCTCCTCTCGTCTGTCGGCGTCCCGTCCACCACGTCGCCGCCTCGGCAAGGGCGGCGCCAAGCGCGAGATGGAACGCGATGTTCGCGATCCAGTACAGGCTGAACGCCCTGTGGATCGGCGGTATGGATCCGCGCGTGGCGTCCCGGATGAACGCCATCGGCGGGGACAGGAATACCACGGTCTCAAAGAGCGGCTCTCCGTTGTTGAATCTGGCCAGGCGGATTCCGAGGACTCCGAGGAACTCCATCATCAGAGCCAATCCCACAAACAGCCCGAACACCACCATGGCCAGGCCGAAGTAGCTGATGATGACGGCCACCACGGTGCGCCGCGTGACGGCGGACACGAGGATTCCGATCGCGGTTCCGACCCAGGCCGTTACGAACGCGGAACCGGCGGCGATGATCGTGACGCCCACGAGCCTCGGTTGGACCGCGTAGTAGGGGAACAGGGCGAGGTGGCCAAGGAGGAACCCGGCGAGCAGCGGCCAGATCGAGAACGCGCCCGCGAGCCACTTTCCATAGACCACGCGTCGCGGCGTCAGCAGGCTCGTGCGCAACAGGTCGAGGTTGCCGTACTCCAGCTCCTTCGTGAGGCTGTTCGCCGCGAGGGCCGGGGCCACGATGCACACGGCGGCGAACTGCATCATCGCCATACCGAAGACGGACGTGTCCCGCATGTCCGGATAGGCCATAAGGGCAAGGAAGATGCCGCCGCAGATGAGGCTGAACACCGCGAAGCCGATGCCCAGGCGAATACGCGCGGACTTTCCGGTCAGCGCGCCCCAGCGCCACTCGACGGCGAACATCGGGTTCGTCCTGTCAGGGATCGGGCAATAGCGACCGGACCATGGGGATCCCCAGAGCACCGCGCGCAGCAAGGCGCGCCCGCGCTTGCGGCCGCCAACGGGCGCCGACGAGGCGCCGTACGGAAAGAGCAGCCGGATGTAGGCGATCAGCAGCGCGCAGACGGTCAAGACGGCCTGGTAGACCAGCGACAGGACCACGCCGAGCGCGCCGAGTCCTGTCACCCCTTCCATGGTCAGGAGCAGGGCGCCCAGCGGGCACGCCAGTGCGCCGAGCTGGAATGCCAAGTCCGTCCAGGGGCTATTGATCGCGGCGAGCAGCGCGGCGACCATGAAGATCGGTCCGCCGAAGAGGATGAACAGCGCGGCGTACGACACGACCAAGGCATGGAGGCTTCGCGCGTGCAACGCAGACACCATGACGCCGATGGCGGCGCACGCGCTGGCGGTCAGCAGGATGAGCGCGCCGCAGAAGGCGATCTGGGCCCAGTCGAGCCCGACCAGGAAGAAGCTGACGGCGAGAACCGGCGCGGCGGCCAGGAGCGCCAGCCCGACCACGGCCATGACGTTGAGGTACTTGCCCAGCACGAGGCCGAACGGGCGGATCGGCGTGACGGCCAACAGCTCGTAGGTCTGTTGCTCACGCTCGGCGAGGATCGCGCTCGAAGCGTAGCCGGGCACGATGAACATGATGCAGAAGAGCAGGGCGAACGTCGTGCCGAACACCAGCGCGACGGAGGAGAGCGCGGCCTCGACCATGGACGGGCGCGCCCCGTCGGGCCACACGCCGACCGCCACCAGCGCAAGCAGGGTGACGACGGCGAACACCACGGCATAGGGTATGACTCGTCGTAAGGCCCGCACGAGATCGCGTTGCACGATGGCCCACATGGCCGCTCCCCTAGTCCGACGTCCGCATCATGAAGTACCACAGACAGGCGATGCCCAACAGCGCCGCGCCGAACGTTGCGTAGACCGCCAGGTTGCCCGCCCACATCAGGAGCGCCCCCGCCGTCACTGGGGGATCCAGCACCGCCAGGAACGACACCACCGGCGATCCGACCAGCATGGCCGCGCCGAGATCGCCCGACCCGTCAAAGAGCCAGGGCGTGTAGGGAATCGCGGCGAGGAGCGAGATGCCGACAAGGGCGTAGCTCAGCACGAGCGCCCGGAAGGTGCGCCGCGACAGGAACGAGGCGCAGATGGACGCCGACGCCGCGACGAAGCACGAGACGGCCATGGCCGCGCCGCCCATGGCGAGGATCCGCCACGACTCGGAGTCGAGGAAGGCCATCGGTATCGAGCCGATGAGCGCCGCGACGATGAGCGGCGCGACGGTGATCATCCCCCCAAGCGCCTTCCCCGAGACGATCTGGAGGGGCGACAAGAGCGTCGCGCGGATCATGTCGATGTTGCCCAGCTCGAACTCCTTCGTGAACGTATTCGATGCCAGCGCGGGGATGACGAGCACGAGGCAGAACGTCTGCGTGGCCAGCCAGAACGCGACCAGCCGTTCGGACTGCATATCAATCAACGCGGACATCGAGCCCAGGAAGCTGACCGCCAGCGTCACGTAGAACACACGAACCAGGGTCGTCGCGCGGTTGAACAGGCCCCATCGCAGTTCGCGTTGGAGCATGGGGTTGCGGCCGTCCTCGATCATGGGCTTGCGCCGCAGCGGGTCGAGCAGATAGTAGGGGTAGCGCCGTCGGCGTTCGGCCAGCACGGCGGGGTCGTCGATCGGCTTGTCCGTGCTCACGCGCACCACGGGCTCGGAACGCCGCAGCAGCATCGCGGCGAGCTGCACGAAGACCAGCGCCCACAGGAGCTGGATGCCGATGGCGCCGGCGACCATCAGTTGCGCCGAGAGCGGCGACCGCCCCATGCTCGAGCCCGCCGCCATGACGCCGATGGTGGCAAACGGCGAGATGACGGCGGACAGATTCGCCATGCTCTCGCGCACCGCCCAGATGCCCAGGCTCCGACGCAGGGCCAACTGCGCGACGGCGAACAGGTAGACCGGACCGCCGGCGATCAGCGCCAGGCCAATGTAGCTGGCCACGAGCGACAGGAACGCGCGTCGGAACAAGGTGGAGCAGAAGACGCCGACGGCGCCGGCGCTCAGGGTGGTCGCGAAGACCAGGACGAATACCATCGCGATCTGCGGCCAGTCGAGACCGGGGATGAACAGGATGCAGGCGAGCATCGGCATGGTCGCGACGACTACGAACAGGAACAGCCCCACGACATTGGCGAGCTTGCCCAGGACGATGCCGTAGGGACGGATGAGCGTGAGGCGCAACTGCTCGAAGGTCTCCTGTTCCCGCTCGGAGACGATGCTCATCGCCGCATAGCCGGGGACGATCACGAGCGACGCGACCAGCAGCACGCGGCCGAACAACATAAGCAGCCCCTGGGCGACGCGCGGACCGTGCCCCGCGCCCATGCGCTCGCCGGGCCACGCCAGCGCGAGCAGGGCCGCGCACGCCGCGAGGACCGCCACGAGGCACAGGAACCCGCGCCATCCCCGCAGCGTGCGGCGAAGGTCGCGTCCCACGAGCGCAAGGAACGGGAACCGAACGAACAGCGCTAGAGCCCTCCCTTCGTGAGATGGAGAAACACGTCCTCGAGCGTTCCCTTCTCCTCCTCGAAGAACAGAATGCGGACCCCGTCCGCCGAGAGACGCATGTGCAGATCCGAGATCGCCTCGAGGCTCAGCGACGTCTCGAACTGGAACTCGCTGCCGGACCGCTCGACATTGTGGACGCCCTCCGTCGCCTCAAGGATGCGGAGGGCGGCGTCGGCGCCGTCGAGCACGCGCAGATGGATCTCTCGTTCGTGGCGCAGGCTCTCGAGGATGTCGCGGAACGGTCCGGCGTGCAGCAGCTCGCCGTGTTCGATGATGCCGATCTTGTTGCACATGTCGCCCAGTTCCGAGAGGATGTGCGACGAGATCAGGATGGTCTTGCCCATCCGGCGCAAGGTCTTGAGCAGCTCGCGCATTTCGATGCGGGCGCGGGGGTCCAGTCCGCTGGCCGGCTCGTCCAGCAACAGCACATCCGGGTCGTGCAGGAGCGTCTTCGCGAGGCAGCACCGCTGCTTCATGCCGCGCGAGAACGCGCTCACGTAGTCGTCCGCCTTGCTCGTCAGGTCCGTGAGCTGAAGGACATCGTCGATGATGCCCTGGCGCTTCTTGCGCGGGATCTTGTACGCCGCGCCGAAGAAATCCAGGTACTCCCGCAGGCGCATGCCGTCATAGACGCCGAAGCTGTCCGGCATGAACCCGAGCCGGCGTTTGGCTTCGTAGGGCGCGCGCCGCACGTCGATGCCGTTGATGAACGCCTGACCCGACGTCGGGGCGAGCAGGGTGGCGAGGATGCGAATGGTCGTCGTCTTCCCCGCCCCGTTGGGGCCAATGAACCCGAAGATGTCGCCCTTCTCGATGGTCAGATCGAGCGACTTGAGGGCCGTGAACGCTCCGTAGCGCTTCGTCAGCGCGATCGTTCGGACCGCGGGCACGGGGGGCGGCGCCGGTTCGGCTTTCGGGTCTGGGGCCGCGGCCGCCGGCGCACCGTCATTCATCGCTTCCGTCACGACTCGTCTCCTCCTCCGCTGTTGCGGACGCCTCGATGCTTCGGTCGCGCCAGGCCGCCGATCGCAGTTTCGTGGTCGAACGCGACACGCTCGCCGCAAGCCGCACGGTGACCATCTGGTCGTCGAGCGCCGCATCGGGCGGTCTCTTCACGCGCACCAGGATCTCCCCCGTCATCGGGTCGTAGTAATCGCGCCAGCGCGTCGGGCGGTAGAGCCGCTCGTCCAGATCCCCCCACCTGAACGGCGACTCCGGCGATTCGACGCCGCGCACGCCGACGAGCGGGAAGTCCGGGAGCTGAGCCCCGATCAAGGCGACATCCACCTCCACATCGTCCGTCGAGTACGTGGGCTCGAGCCAAAGGCTCAGTTCGGCGCTCGGATCCAGGACATACTCCTGCGGAACGAGAATCCGCGCCTGGGCGTCCTGCAAGGGGGCCACGCCGAGATGGTACAGGAACGCGCGTCCGCCAAACCCCAGGGCTCCAGGGCCGCGCGTCAGGTTCTCAGCCGTCGGCACGGGCATCGGAGGCATCCCGGGCAGCCCCGTCATGCCCTGCCCCCCGGGGAGCCAAGGGTAGGGATACGTCTGGTCGGGAACAGAGAACATCCCCATGAACGCGTCCATCCCGCGCACGTCCAGCCAGATCAGCTCACGATCCGAGGGCGTCGTATCCTCGACTTCGGCGATGAGCAGACTGCGCCGGGTGCGGTTCTCGATGGACGACGCGATCAACGCAGAGGGCGCCTCGTCACGCGAGATCCATCCGGTGAGATAGGCTTTCCTCGACGGCTCGACGGAAATGGGGACGGACGTAAAGCCAATGCCGAACTCCCGCGACGAGGAGCCCGAGGCGGCGCGCTGGATGCTCCGCAGCAGGTAGCCGTCGCCGCCGACGCCCCAAGCTCCATAGCCGTACGACGGCATCCGGAACTCGTCGCCCGTCACGACGACGTATGCGTCCTCCTCGCGCTTGAGCTGGTACTCCACCCCGGCGACGCACAGCGTCGGTTGCTCGAGCGGCGGGCCGGTCCAGTTGACGACGAACCGCTCGGGCGGCGTGTCCTCGGACGAGAGGCCGAGGTCCGCGCTGGCGCGTCCCAACGGTTCCGCCTCGCCTTGCACGACGATGACGCGGGCCTCGCTTGCCCCGAGCCCCACGCCGCGCAGCACTTGCGGATCGCTCTGAATCCATTGGAACGGGCGGCTTCGGGCCGTCGAGAACAGACTGCGGGGCGAGACGATCATCATGCCTCCCCCCACGCCGGTCGCTTCCTGTACCAACCCGCGGTCGAGGGCGACATCGAAATCGTAGGAGGCGGATCGCCCGGCAAGGATCCCGGTCAGCGCGTGCAGCCGCGCCGGGGCGCCATGGGCGGGCGCTTCGACCACTCGGTACTCGTAGATCTCCGCGGCGCTTAGACGTCCCGCGGAACCGTAGATCACGGCGAAGGTCGTGAACCCGAGCGAGAGGATAACCAGGGTGACCCACGCCATCTCGCGACGTCGGAGCACGGTCCAGATGGTCCAGTTGAGCGCAACGCCGACGAGCAGATACAGGGCCAGGTACGCCACGACGATGCTGCGCGGCACGATGCGCACGCCCGCGACGCTGGGCAGTTCGTTCGCGACGACCCTCGCGGCCTCGGCGATCCGCAGGTCGGAGCCGGGCCGGTGCATGGTCAGCAGATCGCGCCACAGCTCCCGCAGTCCCGCGCACTGCTGCAACGCTTCGTCCTTGGGTCCGACGGCGATCGTCGTCACGCCGCCCGCGCCGAGGGGGCGATGGGTCGCGAGCAGGGGCTCGCGGCCGACGACCTGCGTACAGGCGTCGCCGGGGGCCAGGGACGCCGCCAGACCCTGCCGGACCGGGGACGCGCCCGCCTGCAGGTCCGGCGGAAAGACGGCCGCGGCGAGATCCTGCTCGTTCCAAGCCTGCGGCTCGCCCATC
This sequence comes from Candidatus Hydrogenedentes bacterium UBA6118, assembly GCA_002422525.1. GTDB lineage: Bacteria > Hydrogenedentota > Hydrogenedentia > Hydrogenedentales > SLHB01 > UBA6118. The sequence continues at coordinate 40,576 of DIWA01000059.1, read as the reverse complement.
CGCACATCGGCGAGGTCTTCGATCCGACTGCCGCGATAGCGCGGTGCGTTCGCGCCCGTCGCGATGATCAGCGCGCCGCCGCGCATCACGTAACTCGTCAGCGCTTCGCGCGCCTCCGGCGGGATGCGCTCCGGGTCGATCTCGCCCATGATCACGGCGTTGTATCCGTCGTAACACTCGACGCGATCGGGCATGAGCGGGAGCATGGAGGAGTCGAGGGTGTCGTGATAGAAGCCGCCGCCGGTCGCCTCTTGCGCGACGCGCACGAGAAAACCGAACTCGCCGGGCTCGTCGTTCAGGATGAGGCAGAGCGCGTCGCGCTGCGAGATGGGCCGGAGGTCCACGCGCATCGGGAGGCTCAGCTCGGCCCGGCGCGCGCCGTACAGCATGACCTCAATGCGCGTGGTTCCGGAGAACCGACAGTGCAGCCGGAACCGTTTGGTCGACCCCTTCGGCACATCGGCGGGAACGCGGTAGATGGGGCTCTGCACGTCGTCGCCGACCTTGCAGCGCAGCTCGACCCACCCGTTGACGTCGTGCTTGTCGTTGCGGATCACGACATCCACGGGGACCCAGGAGCCGTCGCGATAGGCGGTGATATACCGCGGCTCGATGTTGACGATGATATCGTCGTCCTCGGGGAGACCGCTCGTCTGGGCGCCCGCGACGAGGCAGCTCACCCACAACGCCGCGATGCACCACGCCGCGACGCAGCGCATCGCGCGCCGTCGCATCGTCGCCTTGCCTGGCCTCATAGCCACGCCCTCCGACTGTAGATCCACCACTCGAACGCAAGCGTCGCCAACGCCAGCAGCACGAGATGGCGCCAGTACTCGCGGAGCTCGCGCACGCCGCCGACCTGCGCCGCCGCGGAAACCGGACCCGCCTGGACCTCGGAGGCGGGCGCGATCCGGGATTCCGTCGCATCGGTGAGGTTCACGGCGTACTGCTCCGCATCTGAACCGATCCGTACGGTATACACCCCCGTTTGGGACGTATTCGCATAGTACACCGATCGGAGCGGGTCAAGTCGAACCGACTCCGTCTGGCCGTCAGGCCGCGCCACCTCGGCGGTTGGGTGATCCGTGGACGGCGGCAGGGTCAGGGGCCGCCCGGCGAGCACGGTCGCGTCGCCTGCGTCGCGGCTACGCGGTACCCAGCTCAACAGATTCTGGAAGAACAGCGGGAACGACAGCTTGAGCGGCCAGTCGCTGTCGCTCAGGTCGAATGCGACCAACGCGATCGGCTGCCCCCCGCGAGACAGATCCGCGATGAGCGGCCCGCCCGTGGTCGACATGAGCACGCGCGCGGACTCGGGCAACGCGAGCAGGCGCGTCCGCGCGATGCCCACGTTCTCCGGGTTGAGGAACCGCATCAGCGGGTGCTCCCGGTCGTAGGCGAGGATCGGCGGGCGGTCGAGGACGCCGGTCTCCGTAACGCCGAGCGCTTCGGGAACGGCGTTCAAGATAACCAACGCCCCGGAGGGCATCGCGTCGGCTCGCGGGGCCAGGCCGTCGAGGATCACGAGGTCGAAGTCGTCGCCGCCCGCGTAGTCGCCCGGCGCGGTCACGCTGAGCGACACGCGGGCGTCATGGGTCAGCACGCGCTGCAGGTAGAACGCGGTCGCGGACGTGGGTTCCGACACGAGGAGCGTGCGGATCTCGGCGCCGGGGCGAACCACGGCCCATGCGACATCGTCCACCGCCAAGGCGTCGTCGACATCGAGCTCGGCCCGCAGCACGCCGCGTTCGATCGGCGGCAGGTCGAAGGCGATCTCCGTCTGCGCCCCTCCGGGACAGACCAGCGGCTCGATCGCGAGCGGGGCATCGTCCAGCGTCACGGTGAGCGTCGTCTCGAGATCCGCCTCCGACTCGTTGTGGACCTGGACGAAAGCCTGGCGCGGCCCGGTCCCCTCGAGCGGGTCGCGCACGCTGAACGCCACGATGCCGGCGTTGTCGCGACTCGAGCCGACGGCGACGTACGTCAGCTTGTACTCCCGCGTGCCAAGCTGATCCAGATCGCCCACGCGGCCGTCGCTCAGCAACACCACGTGCAAGTCGGGCACGCTGCTCTGGAGCGAATGCGCCAGGAAGAGCGCGTCGCGGATGCGGGTGCGCGTGTCGGTCGGTTCGAGCCCGCGAATCAACGTGCGGAGCCGGGCCGTGTCATCCGTAAGCTCAGCCAGGACCTCGGCCTGATCCGCGAAGGCGACCAGCATGACCTTGTCGCCGCGCTGCATGCCGTCGACGATCTCGAGGGCGCGGGCCTTCGCCTGATCCAGCCGCGTTCCCGTGCCCTCGATGGCCTGCATGCTGGCGGAACGGTCGACAAGCAGGCACACGTTGCGTCCGGCGCTGCCCTGTGCCCGCGCGAACGGACGGGCCAGGCCGAGGATGAGCAGTGCGATCGCCAGGAGCTGAAGGAGCAGCAACAGGTTGCGGCGAAGACGCTGGAACGGCGCGTTCGCGGTGAGGTCCTGCATGCTCTTGATCCAGAGCAGCGTGCTCGACACCACGACCGGCGTCCGCCGCAGCTTGAGGAAGTAGAGCAGAATGATCAGCGGCATCAACGCGGCGAAGGCGAGCGCCGCCGGCGCGATGAAATACGCGGACAATCCTGCAAGCAAGGTGCTCATCGGACGATCCCCGCCCGGCGCATGGCGTCGAGCACGACCCGATCTACCGGGGCGTCGTTCGTCGCGAACACATACGGCACGCCCCGCGCCACGCACGTTGCGCGCGCGTTGTCGCGGAACGCCTGGACGTTGCGCCGGTAGCGGGCGAGCAGCGCCGGACTCGCCGAGATGTCCGTGTGCGCGCCGGTCTCGCTGTCGAGCAGCCGCAGATCGCCGGAGACGTCCGGTTCGAGCTCCTCGCGCGCCAGCACGTGCACGACGCAGCCCTGCATGCCGGGGGCCTGCATGCGCTTGACGGCGGCCTCGAACCCGGCCTCATCGAAGAGGTCGGACACAAGGACAGCGACGCCGCGCGCCCGCGTACGGAGGACGTAGGAACGCAAGGCCGCCTCGAGGTGGGTCTCGCCGTCGGCCTCGAGATCGTTCATGAACGCGAGCAACCGCCGGGCGGAGGCCTTGCCGCGACACGGGGCAAGGCGTTGGGTCACCCCGCCGACGCCCTCAATGGCGACACGGTCGTAGCTGCACAACGCGATGTAGCCCAGCGCCGCGGCGATCTGCGCTGCGGTGAGCAGCTTCGGCGGATTCCCGAACGCCATGGAGCGGCTCGTGTCGACGATGAGGTGGATCGTCAGTTCCTCCTGCTCATGGAACAGCTTGATGTAGGTCTCGTCGAGCCGCGCATAGAGGCTCCAGTCCAGGTGGCGGAGGTCGTCGCCCTGCACGTAGTCGCGGTAGTCGGCGAACTCGACGCTGCCGCCCTTTCGTCGGCTCTGGCGTTCGCCCTTGGCGCGCCCCGCCTGGGCGCGACGCACGGCGATAGCGAGGCGCTCGAGGCGGCGCAGGAACGCCGCGTCGAGCAGGGGGCCGCGCATCTCGGGGATCGGCGTGCTCATTTTCCGCTGACTCGCTCCGGCACGGCCTCGAGCACGTCGTCGATCACCGCATCCGAGGTCACATCGTCGGCTTCCGCCTCGAAGTTGAGCAGGACGCGATGCCGAAGCGCGGCATGGGCGGCGCGGCGGACGTCGTCGAACGCGACGTTGAACCGCGACGCCCGCAGCGCGTGCACCTTGGCGGACAGGACGAGGGCCTGCGCGCCTCGGGGGCTCGAACCGAACCGCACGTACCGGTTCACCGACTCGGGCGCGGTCGCGCTGCCCGGGCGCGTCGCCGCGACGAGCCGCACGACCCAGTCGCGCACGTCGGCCGCCAGGGGCACGTCACGCACGAACCCCTGCCATTCGAGGATCTCCGCCCCTGCCATGACCGGTTCGCCGCGGGGCGTGTCGCGTTGCGTGGTCCGATCGAGGATCGCGGCCAAGGCGTCCTCGTCGGGGTAATTCACGAGGATCTTAAGCAGGAAGCGGTCCATTTGGGCCTCCGGCAACGGATAGGTGCCCTCCATCTCGATCGGGTTCTGCGTGGCCATCACGAAGAACGGGGCCTCGAGCTGGTGGATCGTGCGCGCGACGGAGACCGTGTGCTCCTGCATCGCCTCGAGCAGGGCCGACTGCGTCTTGGGCGTCGCGCGGTTGATCTCGTCCGCGAGCACGATGTTCGCGAAGAGGGGCCCCGGCCTGAACGCGAACTCGCGCCCCCCGCCTTCGTTCTCCACAAGCACGTTCGTGCCGATGATGTCCGCCGGCATGAGGTCCGGGGTGAACTGGATCCGGCTGAACCGCAGCGACAGCGCCTCGCTCAGCGTGCGCACGAGCAAGGTCTTGCCGAGACCCGGCACGCCTTCGAGCAGGCAGTGGCCCCCGGCGAACAGCGTCGTGAGCACGCCCTCGACCACTTCCTCCGAGCCGACGATGACCTTGCCGATCTCCGCGCTCAAGGCCGCCAGCACGCCTCGGAACTGCTCGGCCCTCTCCTCCACACTCATGGCTGATCTCCCCTGTCGTTGTCCGTATCATCCGCTCGGGGGCGTCGGCGACGCGAGATCGCGCGCTCCTTGGCTTCCAGCAGTTGCTTCGTGTAGTCGGTCCGGCCGACGTCCGGAGGCGGAGCTTCCGGCGTCTCCTCGGATGGCGTCGCCCCCTGCGCCGACGGCGCCGCATCGCCCGTGCGCGCCGCGCCGGAGACGGGTTCGGCCCCGCGCTCGAGGTCCGGCGCGTAGACTCTGCCCGTCGCCTCGGGACCAGCGCTCACGGCGAGCCGACCCGTCGCCCGTGCGCGACGGGGCTTCGGGGCGGGAAGGATCCGTCGCAGACCGGGGACACGCCGCGCGGATGCGAGGGCGAACGCCCACGCCGCGCCGAAGTCGAAAACGACGCGCCGCACGAAGATGTCGAGCGGCAGCAAGCAGATCGCGAGCGCAACCAGCGTGGGCCACAGCGGCGTGACCACGGCCTGTCGGGGAAGGTCGTGCTGGAACGGGTCCTCACCGGGGGCGCGGATGCGTCCGCCGCCGAGCGCGGTCAGTTCCTCCAGCAACGCCTGGTTCGTGGTGGTGTAGGTGTATTCGCGCGAGTAGCCCAGCGCCAACCCGACCGGAACCATCGCCCGGGCGCCGTCCTCGGTCGAATACGACACGTTGACCATATAGACCCCGCTGTCCGTCGTCGGGAACGCGCCTTCGTAGATGCCCGGTCCGGACTGGGTGAGCTGGACCGGGGTGCGCGCGAAATCGGGACCGGGCCCCACGACGACGGCCTCGGGACGCAGGAAGTTGACGAACCGGCCCTCCTCGTCGACGGCGTCGATGCGCACATAGCCGCGGCCGTCGCGCTGGCGCGTCTCGACGCGGAAGTTGGAGGGGGACGTCTCGCGCATCGACCAGCGGATCGTCTGCGCCCAGAACGGGCTGAACCCCGGCCAGGCCAGCCAGTCGCGCGCCCACCGGCTCGTCGCGTCACTGGTGAACGCGACGGCCTTGCCCAGCCCGTAGCGCCAGTGCGCGAGCACCGGGTCGTCCTCTTCCTCCGCCACGAGCGGCACGGTGGCTGTGTCCTTGGCGGTGGCGGCGACGTAACCCTGCAGCGCCGGCATTCCCGACGCGATCGCGCCGGCGACGACCTCGGAGGCATGCATCGCCCGCGGGGTGAACGGCTTCTCGATCAGGAGCCCGCGCTTCACGCTCGCGGCTTCCTTGATGAAGATCTGCGGGAGCCGGTTGGGGTTGTCGACGAAGTAGTACTCGCCGCCGGTGTTCTCGGCCACCCAGCGCAGCATCTGCTGGTCTGTCGGGGTATGGGGGTTGATGCAGACCGTGCTCACGGAGATGCCCGCCTGTCGCATGCTGTTGAGGAGGCCGATGGTCGGCGCGGCGGGGTCGCCGTCGGAGATCATCAGCACGCGCTTGACGGCCGCGTCCGACGCCCGCAGGGCTTCGTACGCCATGCGCAGGCCGGGCTGTGCGCTGGGCATGTCGCCGATCTGGTCCGTGTTCAGGGCCATCCGCATGAGGTGCTTGTCACCGACCGCCTGCAGAGGGAAAAGCCAAGTGTCGCCCAGCCGCCAGTCGTAGGCGACGCAGCCCATCATGTCCTGCGGCGAGAGCACATCCAGCGCGGCCAGGCTGATGCGGCGCGCCCAGGCGTTGCCCTCGGGGAACTCGCAGGTGTGCATGCTCAGCACCAGCGCCCCGCGCGGCATCACCTTGTGCTGGCGGATATCCATGCTGACCGGCAACGCGCGCTCGACGCCCGTGTCGTGGTACCCCCCCGCGCCGAAGGCGTCCGGCCCGCCGACCATGACGAGACCGACGCCGAAGTCACGAACCATCGCCTCCATGTAGTCGAGCTGCTCAACAGTGAGATCGATGCTCGGCACGTTCACCAGGACCACGCTGCTGTAGTCCTGCACGAGGGCCAGCGTGGCGGGCAACTCCGACGGAAGGGCCGCGTCCACGCGCACGCCCGCCTCTTCGAGCACGCTGATGAGGGGTTGCGCTTCCTGTGGATCCGACGCGACGACCAGCACGATCGGCTCGCCCTGAACGACCGTGTAGGCGCGGCCCTCGTTGTTCGCCGCTACCGTGTCGGCATCCGTCTCGATCGTCGCCTCGTACTCGTAGAAGCCGGGGTCGGTCAACTGCTGGTTCAGGAGAAAGACGTTGTCGCCGGCGCGCAGCGTGACCTCGGCCGACTGCAGCAGACGCCGCCCCTCACGCACGCGCTGGTACACGCGCAGGATCCCTTCGGCGTCGCCCGTGGACTGCACGACCACGCGGAGCTGGAAGGGCTCCTCCGCGCTCGCCTGGCCCGGTGCATGCACCTCGCGCACCAGCGCCTCGGCCGCGCCGCCGATCTGGATCGGTACGACGTCCACCGCGACGCCGGCGGCCGCCGCGAGCTTCACCTCCTCTACGGCGGATCCCATCGTCTCGTTGCCGTCTGAGTAGATCACGATGCGGCGCATGCGTCCCTGGGGAAATGCCGCGAGCGCGAGCCGGATCGCCGCGGCCAGGTCGGTCTGTTCGCCGCTGACGAAGGACTGGGTGCGGTCGATGCCGAAGACCGGACCGACAGCGAGTTCGATGCTCGGGTCACGGCCGAACACGATGAGCCCGGCATCGTCCTTGGGACCAAGATAGAGATCGCAGGTCTCGCGGATGGACTGCAGCGCGGCCGCCTGAAGGGCCGTGGGCACGCTGTTCGACTGGTCGAGCAGAAAGAACACGGCAAGCCGGTCGCTGCGCCGGACATGCTCCATCCCCGCCAAGGCGCAGATCAAGCACGTGAGGATGAGGACGCGCAGGGTCAACGCGACGAACTTCCTGGCTTTGGAGAGACTGCGAATGCCCAGGCCGACGTACACCGTCCAGGGGATCAGCAGGAGCAGCAGCAAGGCCTCGGCGAATACGAAGCGCGGCGCGGCCATCATGCAGCCGCCTCCGAACGGATGACCTGGATACGGTCGTTTCCCGTATCGGCCACATAGAGCGTTCCGGAGACGTCAACCGTCGCGCCCCGCGGTCCGCTGAACTGACCCGGCCCCCGGCCCGGTCCGCCGAGATGCCGGACAAACGCGCCGTCCTGGTTGAACAGGGAAAGGCGGTTGGCGCCGTATTCGCAGACGACAATGTCGCCCTCGATCGAGGCGGACACGTCGTAGGGGAACCGCAGGCCCCCCGGCTCGGCGTTAGGATCTCCCAGCATGCCGATGTGCTCGCCCTCGAGACTGAAGATCTGCACGCGATGGTTGCCGGTGTCGCAGACCAGCGCACGACTGTCAGGCGTCAGCGCGAGGGCCATGGCGCGGTTGAACTCGCCGGGGGCGTCTCCGTGCCCGCCCCATTCGCGCAGGAACGTTCGGTCCGCCGCGAACACGTGGACGCGTTCCGCGCCCATGCCGTACTCGGAGACCACGTATTCGCCCGCCGGGCCGATCTCGACGTCGGTGGGATACACGAACCGGTCGGGGCCCTCGCCGTAGCCGCCCCAGGAAACGAGCAGATCGCCGTCGACGCTGTACTCGAGGATACGGCTGTAGTGGGTATCCGCCAGAAGCACGCGATCGTCGGACGCGAACGATACGGCCGTCGGAGTTCCGTTTTCCCAGTCCGGCAGGGACCACATCCGCAGGAAGTCGCCTTCCGGCGTGAAGACCTGCAACCGGCCGGTCGTGTCGACCACGTAGACCTCCCCCTTGTGGACGCCGATGGCGCGCGGCCGGATGAATTCGCCCGGTCGCCGTCCCGGTCCTCCCCACGCGAGCGCGCGCGTCTCCCCGGTCACGTCCGCGCAGCCGCAGCACGCCGCGGCGAGCGCGGTCAGCTTCAGGAAACCCCTTCGCGACAGACGGTTCACGGCGTCTGCGACGCGGGGGCGTCGGCGGCGGATTCGAGCGAACCGAAGTATCCCCGCACGAGTTCGCGGGCCCCCGGCGGGATCTCCTCGCGGGTCATCGCCCGCTCCGCCTCCTGCCGCATCCGCACCAGGATCTCGCCCGTCATCTCGACGGTAGGCGTCTCTTCCCGATCGTCGGGCGCGCTGCGCTGCATGATGCCCGCCAAGATCTTGCCCGCCGTCATCTCGCCGGGCAGCATGGTAGGGTCGAGCCCGGAGGCGACATCCGGCAGCTCGCCGATGCGACCGCCTGTCCCTCGGCCGGCGCCTCCCATGCCCGGCCCCATACCCTCGCCTGCGCCCGGGGCCACGCCCCTGCACCCCTCACACTGGGCCAACTGCCGCAGCCGCTCGAGCTCCAGCGCACGCAACTCTCCCTGCACCAGGTCGCCCCACTGTCCGCGTTCACCGAGGAGCCCGTCCAAGGCGTCCTGCATGGCGCCGAGAGACTCGGAGGTAAGGTTCATCTGGTCGAGGACAGCGGCCAGGTCGCACAGACCGCCTTCGCACTGCGACAGGGCTTCGGCGACCTGCGCCATGTCCGCCACACTCAACTGCGAGGCCATCTCGGCCAGCCGCGCGCCCAGCTCGGTCGCATCGCCGCCCAACGCCTGCGACATCTCCTGCAACCGTTCGGCGATCTCCTGCAGGCGCTCCTGGTCGACGCCCTCGCCTCCTTCGGCTTTCTCCGCTTCCTCTCGAAGCTGTTCCTGGAGCGCGCGGAGCTCCTCAGCGGCCTTGCTCAGGTCGCCCTGCTCGAGCGCACGGGCCAAGGCCTTCATTGCATCCTGCGGCGCGGCCTCGCTCGCGGATCGCGGTCGCGGCTGTTCGAGGCTCGTCTGCGGGGTATCGCCGGCCAGGGTCCGGGCGATCTGCGTCATCTGCGCCGCGGCCTGCTTCTCGGAGATGTCGCCCGACTCGACGCGCTCGGCGATGCGTTCGATCTCCTGGATGAGCGACTCCATGTCGGAGTCGGGGTTCACTTCCGCGAGCCGACGCAACGGCGTCGCTGACTCGCGCACGGCCTCGGCCCGCAGCCGGCGCGCCTCCTGGAGCTTCGCGGCCGCTTCCACGCGGTCGCGGTAGCCCAGCACATCGATCTCGGGAATCACGAGGGCGATGGCAAGGAGCGCGACGGCGGGTCCGGCGCGGCGCAGGTCGCGCAATGGGATCGTCGGGAATTGCTCCTTGACGGACACGGGCAAGTGGTCGAGGGCATCGCGATGCAGTGCGTCCACCATCGGATGCGCGACATCGCGCAGACGCCAAGAACTCAGCAGGCGCTCGCGCAACTCAAAACGGGCGTCCGTCTCGCCCGCGGCCTCGGCGAGGGACGGGCGGTTCACGTACGCGCGCGCCGCGGCCCAGCAGGCCGCCGCGATCAGTAGCACGGCCAGAACCGGCGCGGGGTCGCCCGCCTGCGGCAACAGGCGGGTGAGGAGCACCCAGCCGGCGCCGGCCAGACCGCCCCAGAAGAGCGCGCGGCTGAATGCGCTCAGTGTTCGGTGCACGAGCATGCGCCGCTGAACGCGTCGCAGCAATGCGTCCATCCGTTCCATAGCGCCCCTCCCTTCTCATCACACATGATTCTAGGAGGATCGCGTTTGACGTGCAATAGCCGCTTGGATCCAGCCTACTCCAACCCTCCGACGCCCACGAAGCGATCATCGTCATCAAGGAAGAGCAGGTTGAACGACGTCAGCGAGCCGTAGGCGCGGGTAATCAGCAACTGGTAGTCCGCGCGGTTCTCGGGAGAGAGCTCCTTGTCCGCGTTGAGCTTCTGCTCCAGCACGCGCAGCCGGTCGCGGACGCTCGTGACCTTCTTGAGCAGCACCTCAATCGGGATCTCCTTGCCTTTCGCGCGATCGGCTCCGGGCCGCAGCACGAGCGTCCCGTCCCGCCATTTCGGCGCCATCGGCGGCAGACGGCGCGGCCCCAACTCCTCCGCGATCGCTTCGCGCACGACGCGCTTCAGGGTCGCTTCATCCATAGTCGTCTCAACTCCTCCTCAGTCGCGCTTCTGTTGAACCAGGCCAGTACGCGAGGCCGCGGGCAGCGTCATCCGTCGCGCTCGATCCGCGCGCGGTGCTTCGCCCGCCGGAGCGCCTGTCGACGCCGCACCTCGGCGGTCCAGCGGACGGGGTCGACGCCGACGGGCGTCAGCGGCGTAATCAGGTCGTCCAGAATCGACGGGGGCCACAAGTCGCAGAAGGAATCGTAGAGCTGGACGTGGTTCCGCATGCGACGCGACCGCGTGTAACGAACGCCGATCCGGACCGCATCGAGGTCCACGATCCACACCGCGGAGCCGTCGCTGCTGATCAAGTTCTTCCCCGACAGATCCGCGTGGTACGCGCCGGCCGCGGTCAGCCGCGCGACCGCCTCATCGATGCACCCGAGAAACGCCCGTATGCTCGCCTCGTCGCCATTCGCCGCGACGAGCGCACGCGCATGCTCCTCGACCGTGCGTGCGCCGTCGACGCAGCGGCTGATGTACACCGTCTCCGTGACAACGTCGCGCGCGATGCGCTCGACGAAAGCGACCGGGGCGGGGACCGGCGCTCCGTGTTCGGCGAGATGCACGGCCGCGTCCCATGGGCGCCGCGCGCGGCTGGGAAGCAGGGAGCGCTTGAGCCGGTCATACAGCCCGCCCCGGACGCTGCGCTTCACGACGTGGTCGCCGACGACGCGCGTCTCGAAATGGGGAGACCGCTTGATGAGCCGCCCGGCGTCGCGCCCCTCGGCAAGATCCAGGACGAGCGCTGTCGGAACGGCGGCGTCGCGACGGATACGAAAGTCGCCTTCTCGTTCGGTCACCATGCGCATCGGCGTACGGCTCCGTCAGCGCGCGCCGCGGCCCGAAAGCAGATCCGTGAGCTGCGCCTTCACGCTGTAGGCCGACGACAGCCAGCCCGGCAACGCCTTGATGCCATAGCCCCGGCAGACGGCAGCGAACCAGGCCGACTCGAGTCCGTGCTTCTGGAACGAGCGACGCAGGCGCAGCAAGTTGCGCGCGCGGGCCTCGTCCGACATCTCGCCAAGCCGGGCGCGGTCGAAGTCGATGAGATAGGGCTTGTCCTCTGCGATCAGGACGTTTCGCACCTGCAGGTCGGCGTGGTACACGCCCAGATCGTGCATCGCCCGGATCGTGCGGCCGGTCTGTTCAAGCCAGTAGTCCGCCGCCTCGGGCCGGGAGCTCAGGTACTCCAGGAGGTCGACGGCCTCGATGCAGCGCATGGCGATGCGACCATGGAGCAACAGCCCCTTGCGCCACCACGCCGCGCCGAGCGGCTCAGGCACGGAGAGCCCGCTGCGATGGAGGTGGTCCAGCACCATCAGCTCCTGCAGGGGACGCAAGCCCCAACACCAGCCTTCGGGGAGCACACGGCGGACGGCCCCGCCGCGGCGATAGGTCCGGAGTATGGCCGAGCCGTCCTCGACGGCAAACCGCATCACGATGCCGCGCCCGCCCGACGTCGCGAAAGGACGGCATCCCTCTTCCCTGAGCAGGGCGGCGGCCACGGCGGCCTGGTAGCGCACCCGCACCATGGCGGTGCGGCCGTTCTCTTGTATCTGTGTATACCCGCGCAATGAGTGTTGCATCAGGACATGATGATGGGTTCCGGCCCCTCGGTGCAAGGCGAGCCGCTCCGTCGACCGGCGGCGCCGCGCCCTGAGAGCGTCTGAGACGCGCCCGAAGCCGCTTCGGCTTTGGAAACATTTCGTCGGGCCGTGATATCATATCGCGACCGTTGTCTGTGTTGATGTCCGTCAGAGGGAACCGAATGAAAGAGATTGCCCGATCCGACGTCGAGTACGTCGCCGCATTAGCGCAGTTGAAGCTGGACGACGCCGCCGCGGATCGTTTGGTCGGCGAGCTTGGCGAGATCCTCGCCTACATGGACCTCCTGAACGAGCTGGATACCGAGGGGGTCGAGCCGATGATGCATGCGCTGGAGGTGACGAACGTCTACCGTGACGACGTGACGGCGCCTTCGCTTCCGCGTGAGGCGGCCCTGCAGAACGCCCCGCGCACGGATGGCGCGTACTTCCTTGTGCCGCGCATCCTGGACCAGGAGTAGCTTGATGTCGCGCGACTGGTTCGGGTGCACCGCCCACGAGATCTCAGACGCCTTGCGCTCCGGCGCCGTCACCGCGCGCGAAGTCGCGCAGAGTTGCCTGGACCGGATCGACGCCGTGGACGGCCGCGTGCAGGCGTATGTCGAGGTCTGGCGAGACGAGGCGTTGCGGCAGGCGGACGCCGCCGATGCGCGCATTCAGGCGGGGACGGCCGGACCCCTGACGGGCGTCCCGGTCTCGCTGAAGGACGTGCTCTGCACGCAGACGGGCGCGACGACGTGTTGTTCACGCATACTCGAGGGCTATCGAAGCCCGTTCGACGCCACGGTCGTGCGTCGCCTTCAGGAGGCGGGCGCCGTGTTCCTGGGCAAGGTCAACATGGACGAGTTCGCCATGGGGTCCACGACCGAGAACTCGGCGCGACAGGTCACGCGGAACCCTTGGGACCTCGAACGCGTCCCCGGGGGATCGAGCGGCGGCTCCGCGGCGTCAGTCGCCGCGGACGAGACGGCGATCTCGATCGGGAGCGACACCGGCGGCTCGATCCGCCAACCGGCGGCGTTCTGCGGCTGCGTCGGCATGAAGCCCACCTACGGGCGCGTGTCGCGCTACGGCCTCGTGGCATTCGCGTCGTCGCTGGACCAGATCGGTCCGCTGGCGAAGGACGTGCGGGACTGCGCGACCACGCTCAATGTGATCTGCGGCCGCGACCCGCATGACAGCACCTCAGCGGACGTACCTGTTCCTGATTTCACGGAGGCGCTGACGGGCGACGTGGGCGATTTGCGGATCGGCCTCCCCCGCGAGTGCTTCACGGAAGACCTGAGCGATGTCGTGCGCGGGCCTGTCATACAGGCCGCTCGGACGCTGGAGGACCGCGGGGCGACGCTCGTGGATGTGGATCTGCCCCTGCTTCGCTATGCGGTGGCCACGTACTACATCATCTGCACGGCGGAGGCCAGCGCGAATCTGGCCCGGTTCGACGGCGTGCGCTACGGGTACCGCGACCCCGACGCGAAGAACGTGCAGGACATGTACGTTCTGAGCAAGTCGCGCGGATTCGGACCTGAAGTGCAGCGCCGGATCGTGCTGGGAACCTACGTGCTGTCGAGCGGCTACTACGATGCGTACTACCTGAAGGCGCAGCGTGTTCGCAGGCTAATCCGCGATGACTACGCGCGCGCGTTCGCGTCATGCGACGCCATCCTCATGCCGGTCACGCCGTCGCCGGCGTACCGGTTGGGCGAGATGCTCGACGACCCGTTGCAGATGTACTTGGCGGATATCTACACCATCGGGGTGAACTTGGCCGGGCTGCCCGCCATCAGCGTTCCGTGCGGCAAGTCTTCCGCGGGACTCCCCATCGGCATGCAGCTAGTCGGGAAGGCGTTCGACGAGGCGACGATTCTGCGGGCGGCGCACGCCTACGAGTTGCACGCGGGGATCGCGCTCGGGCGCCCCGCCCTGGCCGGATGACGGGCGCGGCGGACCCGATGCAAGGAGACGGAAACACGGTGTCGACCGAGTTCGAGGCGGTTATCGGCATGGAGGTGCACGTTGAGCTCAACACCCGCTCGAAGGTGTTCTGCGGGTGCAGCACGAACTTCCACGCCCCTCCCAACACCAACGTATGCCCCGTGTGTCTGGGCATGCCGGGCGTACTGCCTGTGCTGAATCGACGTGCCGTCGAGCGCTCCGTGGCCGCGGGCATCGCGCTGGGCTGCACGATCTCACGCTGGTCCAAGATGGACCGCAAGAACTACTTCTACCCGGACCTGGCGAAGAACTACCAGATCAGCCAGTATGACCTGCCGCTGAGCCACGACGGCGTGCTCGAGGTCGACGTCGTGTCGCCCGGGTCGCAGACGCCCAGCGCGAGCAAGCGCATCCGTATCCGTCGGGCCCATCTCGAGGAAGACACGGCGCGCAACACCCATGCGTTGCCCGGCGGATGCAGCGGGGTGGACTTCAACCGGAGCGGGGTGCCGTTGCTCGAGATTGTGACGGAACCGGACATTCAGAACGCCGACGAAGCCTACTCCTATCTGATCAGCCTGCGGCAACTCCTCCTGTATCTGGGCATTAGCGACTGCAATATGGAAGAGGGTTCGCTGCGCGCGGAGGCGAACATCAGCCTGCGTCGGCCGGGCGCGACGGAGCTGGGCGTGAAGACGGAGGTCAAGAACGTCGCGAGCTTCACCGGCGCCTACCGGGCCATTGAATACGAGATCGCTCGGCAGCGCCAGGTGCTGCTTGACGGCGGGACGGTGGTGCAGGAGACGCGGGGCTGGGATGCGGACCGCGGCGTGACCGTCGCGCAGCGCACGAAGGAGTCGGCCCACGACTACCGCTATTTCCCCGAGCCCGATCTCGTGCCCATCGTCGTCGACGCGGCGTGGGAGACGGAGATCCGGTCCGGGCTTCCCGAACTGCCCAAGGCGCGTCGTGAGCGCTTCGCAACGGCGCTCGGCTTGTCGAGTTACGACGCAACCGTGCTGACGGCGACGCGGGCGATCGCGGACTACTTCGAAGCGGTGGTCGCGGCGGGCGCGCCGGCCAAACCGGCGGCGAACTGGATCATGGGCGATCTGCAGGCGGTGCTGAGCGAGCGCGACTTGGAGCCGTCCGACGCGGCGCTGCCCGCGGCGCACCTCGCGGCCATGATCACCTTGATCGAGACGGGCAAGATCAGCGGCAAGATCGCCAAAGACCTGCTTCCGGAACTCGTCGACACGAAGCGACCGCCGGAAGCGCTCGTGGAGGAGAAGGGCCTCGCGCAGATTTCCGACGCAGGGGCGCTGCGCGAGCTGGTGCGCAAGGCCGTGGCGGACAACCCCGGTCCGGCTCAGGACGTACGGAACGGCAAGACGAAGGCCGTCGGGTTCCTGGTAGGACAGGTCATGAAGGCGAGCAAGGGAAAGGCCAACCCGAAGGTCATCAACGAGTTGCTGCAAGAGGAGCTTACGAGCGAATGAGAGACGACAGCGTTCCCTATGGCGGGTTCCGTTGGGACGGAGCGTAGCGCGTGGCGAAGCTGACCCTGAAGAAGAAGGCGGACGCCCCGCGTGGACGAGACCCGATCCCCATCACTCTGGGCATCGCGGAAGCGGCGGCCGAGTACAAAGGGATCGACATACGCGCCTATGACCTGCGCGGGCTGACCGTCATCGCGGATACGTTCGTCCTGTGCAGCGCCGACAGCGAGCCCCAGATGCGCGCGATCATGAACGGCGTACGCACGCGCATGCGCGAGCTCGGGATTCGACCGCTGCACGCCGAGGGCGAAATCACCGGCGGATGGCTTCTGCTGGACTACGGCGACGTGGTCTGCCATGTGTTTCGCAGAGAGGCGCGGGCATTCTATGATCTCGACGGCCTGTGGGGCGATGCGCCGCGTATAGAGCTCGATCTGGACTAAACACACGTGCGAATGGAGTCTGGTTGGCATGCATGAGGAACCCACTGACCGGTTCAGTCTCTTCGGCTTCAAGGTGGACCGCATCCTGGGCCGGGGAGGCAGCGGCGTGGTCTACCGGGGCTTCCATCCCGAGACGGGCCAGCCCGTGGCGATGAAGCTGTTCCATGAGAACTTCTTCTCGAACGCGGGCCATGTGCGCGACTTGGCGCGGTCAGTCAAAACATTCCAGACCTTCGAGCATCCCAACGTCGTCCGCATCTATGGGTTCCTGTCCGGAGACGAGGGGCACTGCCTGCTCGAGGAGTACATTGACGGGCCCGACATGCGGTGGTATCTCGAGAACCGCCCCTACGATATGCAAGAGCGGCTCGTGATCATCACGCAGGCGCTGAACGGGCTTCAGTACATTCACGACCAGGGGTTCACCCACCACGACGTGAAGCCGGCCAACGTGTTGTTCACGCGCAAAGGGCAGGCGAAGCTGGTCGACTACTCGCTTTCGCGTCAGGGGCTGCTCAGTATGCTCACCGGCCGCGGCGGAACGGACCAGGTGACGCCGATGTATGTGGCGCCGGAGATCATCCGCAAGGAGCGCCCCACGCCGCGCAGCGACATCTACTCGCTCGGCATCACCATGTACTACATGTTCACGGGACAACTGCCGTTTCAGGCGGACAGCTTGCAGAAGCTGTATTACTGCCATCTCCGGGTCGTGCCGGAGCATCCGAGCGTGATCAACCGCCGGTGTCCGCGCAACTTGGGCGACGCCATCATGCGCGCGATCGAGAAGGACCCTGCGCGGCGCTGGGAGTCCTGCGACCAGTTGCGGATCCGCTTGGCCGACATCGGACGGAGCCGGATCTAGCCGGAACCGAGGCCCCGGCGCTCGCCGGACGAGGTCCTGCGCTTGTCGGGTGCGCTCCAGAGACCTCCCCCGCCGCGACCCGCGGCTTCGTCGCCCCACTCGGGGGAACAGAACAGCCCCTTCCCGGCCGCATACGCGGAGGGGAAAGGGGCCGCTTGTGCAGAGTTCTTTTCTACAGGACGGGGAACGCTAGAACACGGTTCCGGTCGTGCCGCCGGTGTCGCCCGTGGCATCCGTCCCGCCGGTTCCGCCGGTTCCGACCTCGTCGTAACCGCCGATGGTTCCGATGATCGGGAAGATGATTCCCCACGGCTTGGATCGCTGCATCGAGATCGCCTGATCCATGAAACTGGTCATCATGTTCAGCTTCAGGTTGAGACTCGACGTCTGCGCCGCGACAGGAGCGGACTTGCTGATCGGTCGGCAATGTTGCTGTCTGTTGCCCATGCTGCTACCTTCTTCGAGTTCGCGGCTCTCAGAGCGTCGCGTTGCCAAAAAGCGCGGCCACCGTCTCCGCCACAAAGATCACTGCGTTATTGATGAACTCGACTTTCAGCCCGAGACTACTGGTCTGCGCCATGGCCGGCCGCCGGCGCGTGATCCGTGTGCAGTGCCTCATCTTCATCAACCTCTCCTTCCACCGTTGAACGCGGCGACTCCGCGAGCGCCCCGCGAACCCTCTACTCGATCGGCCCCACCGTGGACGCCTTGCCGGTCTTGACGCGCTCGGACCAGAGGATCAAGCCCAGCACGCCCTCGATAGCGACGTCGAGCGGCCCCTCCGCCTGCACGGCGTATGCGGGCCGGCGCGACACTTTGCGAACGTGGCGCATACCCCTCCTTCTCGGCGGCGACGCTTCGGTGAATCGGGCATGACCCGTTCGCCTGCTCCGCCTCGCCCACACTACACGCCGGCAGCCAGGTGCGTTACAGGAGCGCGTCCCCGCCAGCGGCGGGCTAGCCGTACTCTACTCCTTGCGGAGCGCTTTTGCAACCCGTTTCGCGCCGTGGACTTCCCCGGGAAACGTCAACCTATATCCGAGGGCCCGCGGCCGCTACGGCCTTCCCGATCGGGGTGTCCGTGAAGCGCTTGAAGTTGTCAACAAACATCTGCGCGATCTTCTCGAGCGCGGCGTCGTAAGCGGCTTTGTCCGCCCACGTGTTGCGCGGATCAAGCAGTTCCGGATCCACGCCCTCAACGGACGTCGGGACCTCGAAACCGAATACAGGCATCACCCGCACCTCGCTGTCCTCGATCGAGCCATCCAGGATCGCGTCGATGATGCGACGGGTGGGTTCGAGCGCCATGCGGTGGCCGACTCCGTAGGGACCGCCGGTCCAGCCCGTGTTCACCAGGTACGCCTTCGATCCGTGCTCATCCATCCTCTTGCCGAGCACTTCGGCGTAGACCGTCGGATGGAGGGCGAGAAACGCGGCCCCGTAGCAGGCGGAAAACGTGGCCTTGGGCTCCGTGATGCCGAGCTCCGTTCCCGCCACTTTGGCCGTGTAACCGCTCAGGTACTGGTACATCGCCTGCTCGCGGTTGAGCTTGGCAACGGGGGGCAGCACGCCGAACGCATCGCACGCGAGGAAGATGATGTGGCGCGGATGGCCGCCCTTCGACACCGGCTTCACGATCCGCTCAATGTGATCGATCGGATAGGAGACGCGGGCGTTCTCCGTCTTCGAGGTGTCGTGGAAGTCGACCCGGCCATCCTCGTCGACCGTGACGTTCTCGAGCAGGGCGTCGCGACGGATCGCGTGGTAGATGTCGGGCTCTTTCTCTTCCGTGAGATCGATGGTCTTCGCGTAGCAGCCGCCTTCGAGGTTGAAGACGCCGTCATCGTCCCATCCATGCTCATCGTCGCCGATCAGCAGGCGTTTGGAGTCGGCGGACAACGTGGTCTTTCCTGTGCCGGACAGGCCGAAGAAGAGCGCGGTCTCCCCGTTGTCGCCCATGTTCGCCGAGCAGTGGAACGACCCGATGCCCTTGAGCGGCAGCAAGTAGTTCATGATAGTGAAGATGCCCTTCTTCATCTCACCGCCGTACCAAGTCCCGCCGATGCAACTCATGCGCTCCTTGATGTTGAAGGCGGCGAACACCTCGCTGCGCATGTCGTACTTCGCGAAGTCCTTGCAGCAGGCCTTGGCGGCGTTCAGCATCACCCATCCCGGCCTGAAGCTGTCCAGCTCTTCCCGCGTCTTGGGCAGGATGAACATGTTCGCGCAGAAGTGGGCCTGCCACGCGACCTCGCACACCACGCGGAGGGGCAAGCGCGTGTCTTCGTTGGCGCCGCAGTAGCAATCGACAACGTACAGCCGCTTGCCGTTCAACCGCTGGACGGCGATGTCCTTGAGATGCTCCCAAGCCTCCTGAGACAGCGGCCTGTTGTCAGACGCGCCCAGACGCCCGCCCCGCCAGATGTGCTCGCCGGACTCGTCCTCCTCGACGATGTACTTATCCTTGGGGGAACGCCCGGTGAACTTGCCCGTGTCCACAGCGACCGCGCCGAATTCCGTCAGACGCCCCTTCTCGTACCCCTCCAGGCTCTCATCCAGCTCATGCTCGTACAGCCGGTCGTAAGTCGGGTTGCGGTAGATCTCGGTGAACTGAGTGAAACCCAGCTTGTCCAGCCCGAGCTGTTGCAGAGCGTTCGGGTGCTCCTTAGCTGTGAAGACCTGCACGGTAGTTCCCTCGCTTGTGGTTGGTCAGGGTTGTCCTAGAACAGATGCTGGGGCCCGCCTTCGAGACGCCCGCCTTGGTGCGCGGGGAAGCGGACGCAGGCGTCAGGCTACCCGCGACACCCCGCAGATTCCGCGGCGAGCGCCGATCGCGCCGAACGCCGCAACCCCGCCGGAATGCCCCAATGGCCGCGACTCGGCGCGAATTATGGCACAGACGGGCGCCGAACTTCCACCCCTGCGAGCGTTTCGTACTCGTACAGACAGGGGAGACGCCCTCCGACGGGTGAACCCGTGTGTGGAGAACGTCTCCCCTGCGCTATCGAGACTAGATTGCTAGTATGTGCGGCGCGCTAGTTGCGCACCGGAACCCGACGCAGGACGAACGCTCCTGCCGCCGCAATAGCCAGCAGCAACGCGAACAGCGCCGCGATCGAGGCCGCCGGGACCTGGACGCCGGGATAGAAGCGCGCATCCAGCGGATTGCTTCCCGCCGCGACTTCCTCGCCGTCCGTGTAGCCGTCGGCATCCGAGTCAGGATTCAGCGGGTTGGTGCCGTGATCGAGGTGCTCCTCGCCGTCCGCGAGCCCGTCGCCATCGCTGTCAGCGTTGTTCGGGTCCGTGCCGAGCGTGCCTTCCAGCCCGTCGGACAGCCCATCGCCATCCGTGTCAATGTCGGAGCCGGGGAAGGAAAGCTGATCCAACGGATCGGTACCCCCATCCACTTCTTCGCCATCGCTGTAGCCGTCGTCATCCGAGTCGGGATCCAGCGCACCGGTCCCGTAGAAGAACTCAAACGCGTCGTCGATGCCGTCGTCGTCGGAGTCGGGGTCGTTCGGGTCCGTACCGAGGCCCGCCTCGACGTCATCCGGAATCCCGTCGCCATCCGCGTCGACGATCGTCACAACACCCGCCTCCGAGAAGGAGTCGGCGGTCTGCCACATGGCAGGGACATCCGGCTTCGGGTTGTAGCCCGAGCCGAGCTCGGGGCCGCCCCACCAACCGATGGCCGTCTTGAAGACGCCGTCTTCGGCGTCGTTCACCTGAATGGCGAAGCCGAAACTTGTCAGCGTCGACACATCCACGCCCGCCGGAGCCGGCAGCCGGATCTCATAGTAGGTCTTGCCAGCCGTGTCGTTGTTGGTCGCCCACTCCGCATGCGCGGCCGTCAGCGGCTCGTCGACGCCGAACTGAGCATCCGCCCCGTCGTAGCGGAAACGCATCTGCGCGGGTCCGCCCTGCGACAGCCAGTTCGCCGCCTGCTCGGCCTGGTCCCCCAGGGGACCCGCGATGCGCTGCAGATCGACGTACAACTCGACGCTGTCCCGGTCGTACGTCATCGCGGCGCCGAGGTCATCCACATCGTCGGTCACGTCCAACAACACATAGATGTTGTTGCCGTTATAGACGATCCGGAACCGGGCCGAGGAGTCGTCATCACTCGCCGGCGTCGCCGCGGTGAACAGCTCGCTGCACCGGTACCACTTGGCCAAGGTCCAGATGGCTTCATTGCCGACGCCATCGATCGTCGGCGCCCACGGCGCCGGGATGATCTCGACCTTCTCCGGGCCCACATAGTCCGGAGGCTGCGCCCAGACGGGCATCGCGACAAAGGCAGCCGCACACAACAGAGCGACCGCTCCCAGCGTCCCGCGCCTCGCGCGACCAGCATTCATCTCTTGATTTCTCATGCTATCGTCAGCTCCTCTCCAGCTGTTTCCACATGACCACAGGACGACCCATCGACTGAGCCCTCCCTCCCGGAGTCGCCGGGATTCGCCCCACACACGACGACCAACGCCGTGATGCCCATGGCGGGCATCCCATGGGTGCGCAAGGGTGGATTTCCCGAGTGCGTATCCGTGCGTGGCTACCCTCCTTCCCCAAGCACATGCGCCGCCCGCACGCCAGCCGCGGAGGACGGCGAACCCGCAGGTTCTCACGTTGACTCCAGCATACCCACTCTGCGTCGATTCGTCAAGCGGAAACTTCACAGGCCAGCGCCTCTGAGACGGACCGAGACGGGTGTCGGTCATCCAGACATTGATGCAGTTGCTGGAAAACCGCATACACCCCTCACGCATGCGTACAAAGCAGGGAGATATTCCAATACTATCGTCAAGGCGACTGCGCCCCATCCTCCGACCGGCCGACGGCACAGAAACGCCCCCGGGATCGACGTATGTCGGTCCCGAGGACGTCCACGCGAACGCGAACAAATATCGGTCGCGGGTTACCGGACGGTCGTCCTGCGCCGACGGATGCCTGCGCCTGCGGCGCCGACCAGCGCGATGGCGAGCGCCCAGAGCGCCCAGCCGGCGGCCGCGGGAAGAAGCACGCCCGGGTAGAACCGCGGGTCGAGTGGATCCGTGCCCGCGGCGACCTCGTCACCATCGGAGTAGACGTCGCCGTCGGTGTCCGACGCGAGCGGATCCGTTCCCAGCACGAGCTCCTCGCCGTCGCTCAACCCATCGCCGTCCATATCGGGGTCGAACGGATCCGTGCCGGTGGACACCTCATGGTCATCCGGAAGACCGTCTCCATCCGAGTCGATCGGGGCCGTGACGCCCGCCTCGGCGAACGACCAGGCGTCCTGCCACATCGGAGCGATGCCCGAGGGCGCGGGGTTGTAGCCGGTCCCGCGCTCCGGTCCGCCCCACCAGCCGATCACGGCGCCGAGCTCGCCGTCGTCCGCGTCGTTCACCGCCAGCCCGAAGCCGAAGCTGTCGAGCGAGGGGAGGTCAAGCGACTGCGGCGGGAGGAACTGGATCTCGTAGACGGTCTGTCCGGGCGTCTGGTTGTTGACGGCGTAGACGGCGTGGTTCGAGGTGAGGACGCCGGCGCTGGAGAACTGCGCGTCCTGTCCGTCGTAGCGAAAACGCATCTGCACCGGACCGCCCTGGGTCTCCCACGCGGTCGGATGGCCCGCATCGTCCGGCAACGGCCCGCCGACACGGGACAGGTCCAGGTACACTTCGATGCTGTCGCGCTCCCACGCGCTCGGCCCGCTGAGGTCGTCCTGATCATCCGTGACGATCGCCAACAGGTACAATGCGTCGCCACGGTAGGCCATCCGGAACACCGCACTCAGGTCGGCGTCATCGGCCGGCTCGACCGATCCGATGAGATCGCCGGCGCGATACTCCCGCGCGAGCGCCCAGACCGCATCGTCTGGGTTCCCGTCGATGACGGGCGGACCTGGCAGCGGCGCCACGTCCACCTTGTCGGACCCGATATACGGCATAGCCTCGTAGAGGCGGAAATCGTCGACCGACAACCAGGCGTAGCCCGACTCGTCGTTGCCGTCAACGCACTCGATGTACACCTGTTGGCCCTGATACGCGCTCACATCGACGAACCGACGCACGAAGTTGTTTCCGTTCGGCGGCACGACCTCCTCGAGAATCGC
Organism: Candidatus Hydrogenedentes bacterium UBA6118; assembly: GCA_002422525.1. GTDB lineage: Bacteria > Hydrogenedentota > Hydrogenedentia > Hydrogenedentales > SLHB01 > UBA6118. The sequence goes on along the minus strand of DIWA01000059.1, from coordinate 17,692 downwards.
GTCATCCGCCGCGGAACGCAGGTACACGAAGCTCTTGGACGGCAGCGTGCCTTCCCATGCCGTCCAGCCGGCGATGCGGAACCCGAGCACCGTGTCCGTCGCGCCGATGGTGAAGGGATCCGAGGTGAGCGTACCCATCTCCGTCTCCCCCGAGTGGTACGTGTCGGCGAAGTGGAACTGCTCCTTGCCCGCCGTGACGCCGTTGGTCTTGACGGGGCCCGATCCCCAGGCCGCGCCGGAGGTCGTCCAGCCGGTGAAGTCGGTCAGCTCGAAATTGCCATTCCCGTTGATGCCGCCGGGCGTGCCGACGCTGCGCTCGGACAACGTGAAGTTGTCGACGCAGATCCAGGCATAGCCGCCGCCGTCGGCGTTGTCCACGACTTCGACGTAGACCTCCTGCCCGACAAGCGAGCGGACGTCCACATTCAGCTCCGTCATGGCGTTCGCCTGCAGCGGGTAGATCCGATCGGTGACCTCGGCGTCCGTGGCCGCATCGCGCAGGACCACCCAGTTCCAGTTCTGGCCTTCGCCGGGCCATTCGCGCCAACCGCCGATCAGGAAGTTGAGTTGCTCGTTGTCGATCACGAAGGGACTCGACCGCAGCGTGCCGGTTGCGGATTCGCCCGCCGTGAAGGTCTCGGCGAACCAGGTTCCGTGCCACCCGGAGGCGTGGGGATGCGAATCCTTCGGTCCGTCGCCCCAAGCCGTGCCCGTGGTCGTCCAGTCGGCATAGTCTCCGGTCTCGAAATCCGGGTTGGCCATCTGGCCCGATGCCGACGCCGCACAGATCACGATCGCGCCAATAAGCACCGCCATGTGTGCGTGCCTGCGCCGTCTTCCCCTCTGGTATGTGTGCATATCCGTCATGTGCCCAGCTCCTCTCTCATCCTGTTAGAAAGATGTAATGGCTCATGTCGACGCCCCTCATACGCGGGCATCCCACGCTCCGGTCCCGCCGGAATGCGTTCGCGGGCAGGAGGCGACCCCCGCCGCCCCGCCGCGAACCCTGTTGGGTTGCGCCTCTCGTTTCTTCGCGACCCTCCTTTTGCTCCGCCGAACGCCCCGCCCGATTACTCCATCGGCAGCGTCCGCACCTCGCTGAGGCCAATCCACGCGTATGAGCTGTCGGCGTTCCGATCGACGAGCCGCAGTTGCAGCGCGCGATCGGTCAGACCCGCCACGGGCATGCGTCGCGTCGACACGATATGGGTCCCGGGCGGTTCCGTCACGCCCAGGACCTCGCCCGTGTCGGCGTCGATGAGCTGGATGCAGAGGATGTCCTCGCCGTCCACAACCCGGTTGCGCCCGCCCTGCATGGTGAACTCCAGCGCCTTGTCCTCGGGACGCAGATGGAAGACCGGCGAGGTCGCCGTTCCGACGGCCTGCTCGCCGCGGGCCCGCGAGTGGAGCGAGCGGAACGAGAACAAGGCGCCGCCGGACGCGAGCGAGAAAGCGTCGCCCTCGAACTCCCACCCATCGAGGTCCTCATCGTCGGTGAGCCGGAACAAGAGACGCGGCTCGCGGAACTGCGGATCCGGCATCCAGGGCGTACCGGCCAGCCGCTCCATCCCGCCGGTCGTCTCGACGGCGACCGCGAGCAGCCCGAACCCGGGGTCGATGCCGACGGTCTCGATATCGACCGCCCTGACGGATCGGGGCGCACCGAGGTCCATCTCGATGACGTTGAACGTGCAGTCCGGGGTCCGAACGGGCAGGCTCGAGGCCCAGAACGCCGGCTGCGGGAACGCCGGCGGCGCGCCTTCCGCCCAGTCCGCGGCGCCCGCGGGAAGCAAGGGCAACAGGCCGAACCGGTTGGGTCGATCGAAGCGCGCGGTGCCCATCGTGTTGCCCATGCCTTGGGGCTCCCACCAGTCCACGTCTCCCGGCATGTGCAGCGTTCTCGCCAGGACAACGCCTTTCGCGTCGCGCACGGTGACGTGTCCCAGCGGCGTGAACATGTCGTGGTTGTCGACGAACGACGCAACGAGCAGGTAGACCTTCTTGCAGATCATCGACTCGAGGTCGACGCGATAGCCCGGCCTGCCGATACGGCTGCCGACGAACACCATCTGCTGCGGTTCGAACGTGAACGGAACGCCGGGCAGCGCCTCGACGGTCAGCTCGGACTGCCCCTCCATCCGGCCCATCGGGTGTTGCCAACCGGGCCACGGGCAGGGACCGGCGTGGGAAGTGGCCCGGAGCGCGACCCATTCCGTGTGATCGCTGAGGTCCTCCTCGGGCAAGGGAACGACCTTCAGACGGGCCGCATGGAATGCCTGCAACGGATCGACCTCGCGCACGGCCTCGGACAGCACGACCCGCACGTCCACGGTCGATCCGTCCGGCGCCAACAACCAGGCCCGGTTCTCGCCCACGGACAGCAACCCGCATACGGCGCCGGGCAGGCGGACGTCCACAACTTCTTCCGCCCGCGGACCGATGGCAAGGTCGAAGGGGATGTCGTGCCGCGCAACGCGCAGCACGGCGGTCCCGGCGACAGGCGACCCCGTGTTGTTGCGCACGCGGAGCGACAGGTCCATGCCGTCGCCGCGCGCAACGAGATCGCCCTCGGGCGCCGCCTCGACGCGCGGCAACACGGTGATGTCGACCGGGAGGGTGATCGGGCGGCCGTCCGGCGCGGCGCACTCGAGAAAGAGCGTGCGCCGGGCGAAGTTGAGCAGGCCGAGGCGTCCGTAAGGCAGGTACGGGGCGAGCAGGCCCGTCCGCACATGACCCGCGACCGTCGACGCGTCGACAGAGCGCACGGCGGAGAGCACGCCATAGCGATCGTCGACTGCCGCGATGTGCAGTCCGTTGGCGCGGATCGTAATCTCCTCGCCCTCGGCAACGGATCGCGGATAGTCCAGCTCGTAGGCGATCGGCTCGTAGGCGATCGCAATTCGGGTCTCCGTCTCCGCGTCGGTGTCGAAGACGACCGTCATGCGCTCCACCCCCGTCTCGATGGCGTAGGGCGTCGTCTCACCGTTCACCTCGACGCGCGTCAGGCGTGCGAGCGGCAACGACCAACGCACCCGCCGGACCATCGGCGCCTCGCTCCGCACGACGTACTCGAGCTGCTCGCCGCTGCGGCTGTAGTCGGCGCGGTATTTCGCCACGTTCAGGGAGGCGCTGGGCCAATGGTCGGGGAACGACGGGGAGACCGTCAGCACGCCGGACGGCGCGTCCACATGGAGACCGAACAGCGCCTCGCACACCGCCGCGACGAACAGTCCGGCCGGCGGCGTGAAGTACGACGGCGTGGGCTCAACGGAGATCTCCGGCCACGCACCCCGGTGGTTGACGTCCATCACCCAGTCGGACACGGCCTTCAGCGGACGCCACGTGTCGTTGCGGCGTCCGGCCTTCGAGAAGGTCCAGGCGGCCCACGGTTGCTGCGCGGCGCCCGCCTGCATCCCCCAGGTGCCAGGGGTATGGTTCGGGAAGTTGTTCGAGCAGTACACCTCGCCGTCCGCGCCGGTCAACCGATCGCGCAGATGGCGCAGCGAAGCATAGCCGTCGCGTTCATCCATGGCGTCCCACAGGTAGGTGTAGAGAAAGGTGTGGTACTGCGCGTCGAGCCGCGGCTTGCCGTGCTCGTCGACGTAGTGGGCGAACCGGCCAAGGTCGCGGAGCCACAGCTTCTCGCGCAGTCCGGCGAGCGTCTGGCGGATCCGCGCCGACCAGAACGCCGCGGTCTCCGCGTCGCCGAGGGCCTCGGCCAGCTCCACGCGGGTCCGCATCATGTTCACGAACTCGATGGACGGCGTGGCCCCGTCGTGATCGAACTGGATGAAGTCCTCCTGGTTGCCGATCTGCAAGCCCCATCCGATGAGGAGATTCCCGTCCGGGTCGTGCTCCTCCAGCGTCTGCCGCAGCACGCGATCGAGGGCGGGCGCGACCGCCGCCGCGAACGCCTTGTCCCCCGTGAACTTCCAGTAATGCCGCGCCTGCCAGGTCCAGAACTGGTTCGAGCCGCCGAAGTCCCGGCGCGTTCCGTCGCCGTTGGGCAGGAACTGCGGCACGGCGCCGTCCGGCAGGAGCCGCTCGGCGTGGGTCAGCGTACACAGGCGCGAGCGGTCCTCCTGTCCGATCCACTCCGCGCCCGCGGTGTGCTGGTTGTGCCAGAGCGCCAGCCAATGGTGGATGCACTCGTTCCAGCCGTACGGCGCGATCCAGTTATACTCGAGGTTGTACAAGGCGGACCGGAACGCCGCGTCGAGGTTCGGCTCGGGCGTGCTGATGCGGTTCCGGAGCAGCGCCTCGTAGTAACGGTCCACCTCGTCCCGCTTCGCCGCGACATCCATCTCCGCCAACGCAGCGGCCCGGGCGCGGGTCTCGGCGTAAGTCAGCCAAATCCGGCCGCTTCCTTCGGCAAACCGGAACGCGATCGCGCCCGGCGACGCGGACCCCGGCCGCCCGCTCGCATCCAGCTCGTCCGCCTCCGCCGGGACGATCTCGCCATCGCCCGCGATGCAGACCGCGAAGTCCTCGCGCCCGCAGGTGTAGGTCGCCGAACGTCCGTCGACGACGAGGTCGCGCAGCGGGGGGAGCTCGTCGCGCTGCAGATCCGGCGAGGGCCCGAACTCCTGCTCGCCCTGGCCGCCGATGCCCACGAGGATCTCCGTGGGCGGATCGGTCGACACGGCGTAATAGGCGGCCCCCTCCCACTCCGCGCCGTCGCGCCCCACGAACAACGGGACGATCTCCGTGCGTACGCGCACGGCGCCGAGCCGGAACACGGCCTCCACCCCGCCGGGGAAGTCCTCGACCTGAACGTCCGTCGCTTGGCTCGCGCCGATCAGGTCGTCCCCGCGGCGGATCCTGGGCGCGAACTTGACGAGGATGTTGGTCTGCCCGTAGGTCTTGCCGTCGCGCAGGTACGAACTGACGTTGGCGTTGGGCGCGCGCTCGCTCACGCACGTCATCGTCTTGTGCCACGCCGCCATACGATGGTCCAGCACGCGCGCAACCTCCGCTCCGCCCGCGGCAGACGCAGCAAGAACCGCCGCGACCGCCGTCCAGATTGCCCTCACTCCAAACATCGCTCCGCTCCCGCCTCGCTGGTTACGGCCCGCGGCGCACCCGCTCGCCGCGGGAAACGCCTCCGGGTTGGGCGCGGGAAGAGCGGTCTCTCCCCGCGCCGCGCATCCACGGTCCATAGCATCCGCACAGACGGCTCAGCCGAACCGTCCGCCGAACGTGTGCAGCCACATCGCCAGATTGTTCACGCAGTCGCCCCAGCCGCCGCTCTGCCAGCCCCAGTTGGCTAAGGCGTTGGCATCCATGTTGGTCAGGTTGACCGGGTGCTTCTGGTTGTAGCGGATGTATTCGACGTGACCGTCCATGAACAAGGCGTTTGACCCGCCGGGGATGTGGTTGAACATCGCCGTGTTCCCGCTCACGCCCCAACTGAAGTCGACCGACCATGCATCCCACATCACAGGCAACGACGACTGGGCAATCGCCCCCGCCGCGGGATTGTTGATGTCGGTGATGTAGAAGCGCTCGATGCCTTCCTTGAGGCGGTGGTAGGTAGTCGGGAGAGGGGTGACGCCGTCGTCATCGAGATGGCTTGGGTCGATAGCCGAACTCCACGGGAAACCGGTCATGTCGTCTAACCCGGGTTTCATCCCGGAATCCGTCTGGTAGTAGCCGACGGGGTAGAAGCACCACTTGTCGTTCATCGCGCGCATCTGCGGCTCGGTGTACGAATCGATCCACGGATACTGGCCCGTCGGGAACCCTGCCGGGCGCATGGCATGCATGTTCGAGTAACAGTTCAGCCATTGACTCGCCGTCGGCAGCGCGTAGGCGACGTAGAGATAGGAGTACGGCTCGGACAGGCGGCTGTGCAGACACGGCCCCACATCCTTCCCTTCGCGTTGCCCTTCCTCGACGATCTCCTTGACCTGCGTGAGGATGTCCTCCTGGTCGGAACCGGCGTCCGATGGGCAGATCATGATGGCCGGATCGTTCCAGTAGTCCGGGTAGATCGCGGAGGAGTCGAAGGCGTTGAACGTGGACCAGCCCCAGGCCCTGTAGCGATACATCGGCGGGTAATGCCCGGTCTTGTTCTCCCCCGAGTACATCTTGAAGATCAGGCCGAACTGCTTGAGATTGTTCTGACAGCTCGCCCGACGGGCCGCTTCCCGGGCCCGCGCCAGGGCGGGCAGCAGGATCGCGGCGAGGATGGCGATGATCGCAATCACCACCAGCAGTTCGATGAGTGTAAAACCTCGACTTCTGTCGCGCATGACATGGTCTCCATGACCCGGACCCGCCGAACGCCGCGCCCCATGAGGGAGCCGCCGGCGCGCCCGGGCGGTTGCATCCGCAAATAAGTCAGCATCACGTCTGGTCCGAAGCAGCTCCGCACCCGCTTGCTCCGACCGCCGCGGCCCGTCGTGTCAGCGACGCTGATCAGACGGCCCCGACGCAGCCGGCGCCCCGCTCCGGAATGCCGGGGTGTACAACGTGTCCTCTGCCTCGACCTCCTCTCTTGCCCTCGCCGCCGCCGACGTCGCGATCATGTGTTCACGACGACCCGCGTCAGCCCCTCTATGTCCGTGTCGGCCTTGTCCCTCTGGGTGGTTGCAGGAAGGGGGCGCCCCTCCCTGCACACAGCGTGGCACAGGGCCGCTCCCCGCGCGGATCAGCCGAAGGCGTCGATCCGTCCGTCGGACGCCAACGAAGCCGCGACGGGGCCAGAGTCAGCACTATCCCATGCCCGCAAACGAACCCACGTAGAGACACAGTACGTTGAGCCCTCCTCCGCCCGGATTCGCCGCCAGGCTCCCCGCAGGCGGGTTGATGAGAACCGGGAACTTCTGGTCCACACGGACGAACTCGCTGTGCCCGTCCATGTACAAGGCATTGCTCCCGCCAGGCACATGGTTGAAGCGCAGGATGTCTCCGCCTGTCCACCACGCACCTGTAACGTCTCCTGAGCGCGTGCTGGCCCCCCAAGCATCCCACATCACGGGAATCGTGGACTGCGCGGTGGATCCGGCCGCAGGGTTGTTGATATCCGTGATGAAGAAGCGCTCGACGCCCTCTCTCACCCGGCGATAGCTCGTGGGCAAGGTTGACCCGTCGTCGTCCTTCCCGCCGGCGGCGTCACCCGCCCATACCAGCCGCGTGAGGTCGTCCACGCCCAGAGCGATGCCGTTCCACCTGTGCCATCCCATGCCCCAGGGGCAATCGATGTGAGTGGTCTCAGGCCACGTCTCGATCCAGTCGGGGTCGCTCGGCCCAGACACGCGCATGTCCTTCTGCATGCCAAAGCCCAGGTTCGTCCACAGGTTTATGTACTGCGCGGCGGAGGTGACAACATACGGCTGATAGGCATAGGAGATCGGCATCGACAGCTTGCAGTGGAGACACGGAGTCGCGCCCGGCCCCGCTGCAAGAATCTCTTCGATCTGGGCTACGAAATCCTGCTCGATCCGGTAGAACTGGCCATGCTCGTCGCCGCCTGCGTCAGACGGGCACCGCAGGATCGCCGGATCGTTCCAGTAGTCCGGGTAGATTGCCGACGAGTCGAAAGCGTTCCACGAAGTGAAACCATAGGGCCGGTACTTGATCATCGGCGGGTAGTGCCCGGTCTTGTTCTCCCCCGAGTACATCTTGAAGATCAGGCCGAACTGCTTGAGATTGTTCTGACAGCTCGCCCGACGGGCCGCTTCCCGGGCCCGCGCCAGGGCGGGCAGCAGGATCGCGGCGAGGATGGCGATGATCGCAATCACCACCAGCAGTTCGATGAGTGTAAAACCTCGACTTCTGTTGCGCATGACATGGTCTCCATGACCCGGACCCGCCGAACGCCGCGCCCCATCAGGGAGCCGCCGGCGCGCCCGGGCGGTTGCATCCGCAAATAAGTCAGCATCACATTCCTCTCGAAGCGGGCGTTCACTTGCTTGCGCCGATCACCGTCTTGGCCCGTCCGGTCGGCCTCGCCGCTCACACGGTCGGACGCAACCGGCGCCCCGCTCCGGAATGCCGGGGTGTACAACGTGTCCTCTGCCGCGACCTCCTCTCTTACCCTCGCCGCCGCCGGCGTCGCGATCACGTGTTCACGACGACCCGCGTCAGCCCCTCTATGTCCGTGTCGGCCTTGTCCGCCTCGAGGAGGACCCGACCGTGACTCAGCACGACGAAACGATCCGCCGTCTTGTAAGCGTGGTAGATGTTGTGGGTGACGAGGACGCTCGATACCCCTTCGTGCTTCAGCTCCAGGATGTACTCGAGGGTCTTGTTCGTCTCGCGGACGGACAGGGCGCTGGTGGGCTCGTCGAACAGCAGGATCTTGTTCTTGAAATACACGGCCCGCGCGAGAGCCACCGCCTGCTTCTGCCCGCCGGACAGCCCGCGCACCATCTGTTCCGGCGACTTGATCCCGGAGATGCCGACGGTATGCTCGAGCACTTCCATCGCCTTGCGCCGCATGCTGCCGATGCGCATCAGGCCGAAGCGCCCGGTCTCCTCGCGGCCAAGGAAGATGTTGCGCATGACGTCCATGTCGTCGACCAGCGCGATGTCCTGATAGATCGTCTCGATGCCCAGGTTGGTCGAGTCCTGGCGACTCCGAAGCTGCACCGGCTCGCCGCGATAGCGGATCTCGCCGGTCGTGATCGGCACGATGCCGCTGAGGATCTTGATCAGGGTGGACTTGCCCGCGCCGTTGTCGCCGAGCAGCGCGAGCACTTCGCCTTCCCGGATCTGGAAGTCGACCTTGCACAGGGCCCGGATGGGGCCGTAGTCCTTCGTGACCTGGCGCAGTTCGATGAGGGGAACCGGCGCGGCCTCGGGCTGTTCGCTGCGTTCGACGGCCAAGGCGCTACTCCTTTCGGGTGACCCGGTTGAACACGACGGCGACCACGATCAGCAGTCCCACGAAGGCGTCCAGGTACTCGCCGGGCGCCCGCAGCAGAAAGAGCACGGTCTGGATGGTGAAGAGCAGGCCCGTGCCGAAGAGCACGCCGATAATGCTGCCGACGCCGCCGGTCAGGCTGATGCCGCCCACCACGCAGGCGGCGATGGCGAGCAGTTCCATAGTCTGGCCTTGTTTGGGCGAGATCGAGCTGGACTCGACGGCGTCGACCACGCCCGCGAACGCGGCCAGCAGGCCGACCAGGACAAAGCAGAACAGCTTGACGCGGTATGGCTTCACGCCGATGGCGACGGCCGACTGCAGGTTGCCGCCCACCGCGAAGATGTGGTTGCCGAGCCGGTGGTAATGCACGAGCACATACACGCCGGCCACGACCACCAGCGCCCAGCCGAACTGGGCCTGCAACGGCCCGATGGCGCCCGTGAACAGCGCCTGGATCCAGCCGCCGGGCCGGAACGACTGCGACGCGCCCTGGGACAGGGCGAGCAGGATGCCGCGCCAGAACATCATCGCGCCGAGCGTGGCGATGAACGAAGGGATGCGGGCGTTGAGCGTGATCACGCCGTTGATCGCGCCGATCCCCGCGCCCACGGCGAGGGCCGCGGCGATGGCCGCCGGGGCGGGGATCCCCCAGTTGTTGACGAGCAGCGCCATCACGTAGGGCGCGAGGGCGAACGTGGAACCGACCGAGAGGTCGAACTCGCCGCTGATCATCAGGACGCCGACCCCCGCCGCCATGATCGTGAGCGGCGAGACGGCGACCAGCAGCGCCCCGATGCTGCGCGCCTGCAGATACGGAAAGGTCTGCGGGAACAGCAGGCCGAAGACGACGCAGGCGATCTGCGCCACGACGAACACGATGATGATGTTGCCCGCCGGGCTTCTCCGAAGTGTCGACAGTAGCTGCATACCGTCCTCGGGCCTCCGTCAGGCGCTGGGTTCCGTTACCGAATCGAGTCGGCCAGGTCCATAACAAGGTCTACGTTCGAGGCGTCGACGATCGCGCCGCCCGTATTGACGTCGCACGGGAGCAGTCCGTACTTGCGGTAGAAGTAGAGCTGCATGACCGTGAAGGCGCCCTGGTAGAAGGGCTGCTGGTCCACGGTGGCGATGGACTCGCCGGCGGCGATGCTCTCGGCGATCCGGCGCGTCAGATCGAACCCCACGATCGGGATGTCGAGGCCCGCCGCTTCGCAGGCCCGCGGAGCCGCCTCCATGGGCATCTGGCCCATGCCGCACACTGCGTCGGTCTCCGTGTGCCCCAGCAGATACTGCGTGAGTTTCGTAGTCGTGTCCGAGAGCGAGATCGTGCCGGTGGCGATCTTCTCGGAGCCGATCCCCGCCTCCTCGAAGGCCTTGCGCACGCCCGCGTACCGCTGCACCGCGTACACCGCCTCCGGGCTCTCGACAGGACAGGCGACGAAGTCCCCCGCCTCGAGGCCGCCGTCCGCGATGAGCCGCTTGGCGATGAGATACCCGGCCGTGACCATGTCCTGGCCGATGTAGGCCATGCGCGCGTTGCCGTCCGGGCCGAGCTCGTCGTCGATGTTGAACGCGATGACGGGGATGCCGGCATCGATGGCCTGTTCCACCAAGTCGTCATAGGCGTCTGTATAGTTGAGGGCGACGCCGATCCCGTCCACCTGGTTCGCGATGGCCGAGGAGAGGATGTGGCGCTGCTTCGACGCATCGCCGTCGGCGTACTGGATGTCGACGCTGCTCCCGAGGAGATCCGACATCTCGCGGGTGCCGTTCACGACCTTCGTCCAGAACGGGTTGCCCGGGCTGTCATAGATGATCATCGTGAACCGCATGGCGGCGCCTTCGGCCCGGTCGGACCCCGCCTGCTCGCAGCCGGCCAACGCGCCGGCCAGCAGCGCCCCCGCCAGGACGGCGATCGTCAGACGCACGACCGCCCCCGGATAGCGCGCGCTCCGTCTCATCTGTTCCTCCCCCTTCTCCGGCCCGCTCAGGAGCGGGCGTGCTTCTCGATCAACGCGTTCAGCCGCGTGCGGTAGTACTTGAACTCCTCCCACGGGACGTCCGGCGGGATGAAGTGGTCTCCAAATGGGATGTAGCCTCCGGTCTTCAGCACTTCCTCGACCGGTTCGAGGATCTGATCGATGCGCTGCTTGCCTTTGGCGATCTCGGACTTCGGAACCCCGCCCGAGATCTGCAACGTGGGATACTCCTTGCGCACCTTGACGATGTCCATCCCGCAGTGCACCTCGAAGGGGTACATGCCTGTCACCCCGACCGACATGAACAGCGGGATCAGGACGTTGCAGTCGCCGTCGGTGTCGACCAAGATGATGTCGACGCCCCGGGCCTTGAGAAAGTCGATCATGCGCTTGTAGTAGGGCAGCATGAACGTCTCGACCAGCGCGGGCGAGATCATCGGTCCGGTTCCGGCGGAGACGTCCTCCCAGAAGTGGATGTGGTCGATCTCGACCTCCGACAGGACCTGCTCGTAGACCGCGATCCACAGGTTGGTGAAGGTGTCGAGCATATCGTGGATGAGCGGCGGGTCCATGCAGTACCACAGGAACAGCCGCTCATAGCCCAACAGGTGGGCGAGCGTGCCGAACATGCCGTGGGGGTAGCCGCCGATCGCCAGGGGATAGTCGCGGTTGCGATACTCCTCCACAAGCTGCGGCCAGTTTCTGGGGAACCGCGTGGAGATGTCGTCGGTTCTCAGGCGTTCCGCCTTGATCCGCTCCCAGTCCGCGCGGGAAGCGATCGGCCACACCATGGACGTCGGGATGGTCGCTTCCTTCTTCAGGAACAGCCGCCGCACACCGTCCACGTCCGTGTAGAGGAAGCGCTCGGCGCTCTCCTCATGCACCTCGACCTCGAACTCCGGGTCGAAGAGCAGGTTGACATCGACCATGCGTTGGCCGGGATCCATGTCGAGCGCAACGCGGACGTCCTCGTCGAGCGGGAAGCCTTGGGTGGGCCAGTAGAGCCCGCCCGCCATCACGCCGATCCCGTTGGGAATCTCGCCGCAGCCCTCACAGGTCCAGGCGGGGGCGTAGAGCGAAGCGGTGGGCGTCGTACGTCGGGGAGAGGGCAGGGGAGGATGGCGTCGCGGGAGCCCCTGGGCATACCAGTTCGTCACGGTCTCGCCCCAGTAGCCGAACTCCCAGCGAAGCGTCTCCGCGCTCCGGTTGAACTGCATGACTTCCCGGAATCGGTCGCGTGCGGTCATCGCCGCCCCTCCTGTTCCGTGTCCGAATCGCGCTATCGCGTTTGTCGCGTCATCGCAGCGCCCCGCGGCCGCACCCTATTCGACGTCCTCGAGGCGCGTTCACTCTACGAATGGCTATCCGAGTTTGTCAAGTGAAAAATGCGATCCGAGGACCTTTCCGCTGACCCGCCGCCTTTTTCCGCCGCCGCAAACGGGCGGAAGATCCGAGGGCTGAGAGAATACGGCCCCAAACAGGGAGAAGCGTGGCGGATTCGGCGGCGGGCGCGGACGGACCGAACGCGCCGTGTTGGTTTCGCATTTGCGAACTAATACACTTGACACAGAATCCCGCCGCGTGTCACCATCCGCTCGACGAGATCCTCCGCCCGGCCGCCTGCAAGGAGCATCAAGCGCCCCCATGTCGCGATCGACGATCAAGGAAATCGCCCGTCTCTGCGGCGTCTCGCGCGCCACGGTCTCAGCCGTGTTGCACGGAAAGCCGTGGGTGAGCGACGAGACGCGGCGGCAAGTGCAGCGTGTTCTGCGGGAGCAGGACTACCAGAAGCACCTGATCGACCACACGCTATCCGAGCGATTCGGCAAGGTGATCGGGGTGGTCCTCGGCAACATCCGCAACCCCTTCAACAGCGAGCTGATCACCGGACTGCAGGAGGCGCTGTCGCGGCGCGGCTTCTTCACGCTGCAACACACCACGGATGAGAGCTACGAAGGGGAGATCGAGGCGATCCGCGCGCTGGAGACGTACAACCTCGGCGGCTACGTCGTCGCGCCGGTTCAGGAAGGACAGCCGCACGATCACCTGCGCGCGATCCGCGACTCCGGCAAGCCGCTCGTGTCCATCGGCAAGGTGCCCGACCTTGAGACGCACGTGGTCGACTTCGACGACCAGCGCGCCAGCAAGGAAACCACGGACTATCTCATTGGGCTCGGACACAGGCGGATCGTGTGCCTGGCCGGCCCGGAGACGTCATCGTTCGCGCGCCACCGCATCCTCGGGTTCGTGGAGAGCCTGATGGACCACGGGCTTCCGTTCAGCGATTCGTCCGTGCTCCGCGCCGGCGCCACCTTCACGCAGGGATGCGAGGCCGCGACGGAAGCGCTGTCCAGGGAGGACGATCGGCCGACGGCGCTGCTGTGCTTCAATGATCTGGTCGCGATGGGCGCCTATAAGGCAGCGTACGATCTGAAGGTGCGTATCCCCGACGACCTGTCGATCGTGGGGTTCGACAACTCGCAGCTCTCCGCCGTCATGGGCCCGCCGCTGACGACCGTCGCCACATGGCCGAGCCAGGTGGGACAGGCGGCCGCGGAGATTCTGCTGCAAGCGCTCGACTCTCCCCCGCCGAACGGATTCCTGCACCGCATGACGGTCCCGGTGCTGGTGGAGCGCGCGTCCGTCCGCCACGCGGCCGAGCAGCCGGCCTCCTCGGTCTAGTCGCCGTCGAGCTCGGCGGCCAGCTCCTCCCATGCTTCGTATAGCGCGCGGAGGTCCGCCTTCAGGTTCTCGTACTCCTCGGTCAACTCGCTCAGGGCGACGTAGTCGGACGGGTCGAGGTCGACGAATCGCGCTTCGGTCGCGTTGACCAGCTCCTCCATCTCGGCTATATCGCTCTCGACTTCTGAGAGGCGTCGCCGGTTCCGGCGTTCCCGGTTCTGCTCCCGGCGGGCGGCTTCTTTGTTCTTCGCTTTCGCCCGTTTCGAACGGATGCGCAACACGTCCTGGGCGTCGTCCGCCGACACGGGGCCCGACGCCGCGTCGTTCTGCCCCTGCCGGTAGTGCGTGTAGTTGCCAAGGTGGAACGCGGCGCGGCCCTGGTCGACGATGATCAGGCGCTCGACGAGGCGGTCGATCAGTTCGCGGTCGTGGGAGACGATGACCAGCGTTCCCTCGTACTCACTCAGCGCGCCCTCGAGCACTTCCCGCGTGGCGATGTCCAGGTGGTTGGTCGGCTCGTCGAGCAGGAGCGTGTTCGCGTCGCTCAGCACGAGCTTCGCCAACGACACCCGACTCAGCTCTCCCCCGCTCAATGCGCCGATCGGCTTGAAGATGTCCTCGCCGGTGAAGAGCAGGCGGCCCATGAACGTTCGGATGCGCTCGGGCGTCCAGTCCGGGCGCACCTGACGCAGCTCCGTCAGAATGTCGTTCGCGCGGTTCAGGGTCTCGTGCTGCTGCTCGTAGAACCCGAGGCGCACGTTCGGACCCAGCCGCACTTCGCCCCGACAGGCGCCTTCGCCGTTGGGGAGCCGCCCGGCCAGGTGCCGCAGCAGCGTCGTCTTGCCGCTGCCGTTGGGCCCGATGATCCCAACGCGCTCGCCGCGCTCGATGCACAGATCGACGTCTTCGTAGAGCCGCAGATCACCGTAGGCCATTGACAAGCCCTCGGCCTCGATGACCTTGGCGCCGGCGCGGACGACGGTCCCCAGTTGCAGCGACGCCTTCGCGGCATCGCGGTCCGGCGCGTCCACGCGGTCGAGCTTCTCAAGGCGGCGCACGCGCGCCTGCACCTGTCGCGCTTTCGACGACTTGTAGCGGAACCGGTTGATCCAGGCCTCCTGCCGTTCGATCTCCTTCTGCTGTCGGGCGAACGCCTCCGCTTGCTGCTCCGACGCCAACTCCTTGGCCTCGAGATAGGCGTCATAGTTGCCTGTATATGATCGTACGCGGCCCCGTTCCAGATCGACCACACGCGCGACGACCGCGTTCAGCATCCGCCGATCGTGAGAGATGATCATGAAGGCCCGAGGGCTGTCGCGCAGATAGGCTTCGAGCCACTCCCTGGCGCGGAGATCGAGGTGGTTCTCCGGTTCGTCCAGCAGCAGCAGATCGGCGTCTTCGAGCAGGACCATCGCGAGGAGAAGTCGGGTGCGCTGACCGCCGCTCAGCGCGCCCACGGGAAGATCGAACTCGTCGCGGGAGAAGCCGAGTCCGGTCAGTACACGCTCGACGCGCAGGTGGAACTCATAGCCGCCGCGATGGTGGAAGGTCTCCTGCAACGCGCTGTACTCCTCCATCAGCGCGTCTTCACCGTGGGCCAACTGATCCGCGAGGCGCAGCAGGCGCCGCTCCATCTCGATCAGCTCGGCGAACTGGTCAAGCACGACCTCGTGGATCGTGCGGTCTGCGTCCAGGTCAGGGAGCTGCGCGAGATAGGCGAAGCGCGCGCGACGCATGCGTTCGATCACGCCGCTGTCGGGCTCCATCTCGCCCATGATCAGGCGGAAGATGGTGGACTTGCCGGCGCCGTTACGTCCGATCAGGCCGACTTTCTCGCCCTGCTCGATGCGCAGGTCCACGCCCTCCAACACGGGGTCGCCGCCGAACCGTTTGACGATGTTCTCGAGCCGAACAAGGCTCACGAGTGGTCTCCTCCTTACGAACGATGCGGGAGATATGCGCACCGCGCCGATGGACGCGGCGGCGACGGCGGGCTCAAGGCGCCGCGCTGTAGGGCGTCTCGCGCCGGACCCAGTCGTCGTCTTCCCGCGAGAACAACACGACTTCTCGTCGCACCCCTTCGGGGCTCACATGGACGACAACATAGTTGTAGACGCGCCACGGCTCGGGCAGTTGCTCGCTGAGCGGCGCGCCCGCGCCGGCGGTGAGGGTGTACCGCACCCCGTCGATCTCCGTCTCGCCGTAGCCGTGGATGTGACCCACGAAGACCTCGGTGACGCGGCAGCGCCGCAGCAGCGCGCGCAGGGCGGCGCTGTTCACGGTGAACCCGCGTCGGGCATCGGCCACAAGCTCGGCTTCCACGTAGCGCGGCGGGATGTGCATGAACACGAACCGGTAGCGCGCGTCGGACGCCTTCAGCTCCTTCTCCAGCATCTCCAGTTCCTCGCGCGACAAGCGAACCGTCTCGCTGACGTTCAACCCGATGAACTGGCAGTCGCCATAGGTGAACGAGAACGTCTCCTCTCCAAACAGATAGCGGAACGCCGCGTAGTCGCGGCGGATGCCCCGATCGTGGTTGCCCGGCACATGGAAGGCCGGCGTACCTTCCAGGGCCTCCAGAACAGGCGCGTAGGCTTCCAGGTAATCGTCCGCCGACCCTTCTCGCCCGACGTCTCCGGTGCTCACGATGAACGCCGGATCCTCGGCCTTCGCTCGACGATAGACCTCGAGCGCGACCGGCAGATCGCCGCGGCTGTCGCCCAGCGCCACGAAACGGAAGGCCTCGGGCGCCGGTCCCGCATCCTGCAGGGCCTGGAGCTGCGCATCGAACCCATAGCGGGCGGCGCAGGTCGACAACCCGGGGAAGACGGTCGGACCCATCGCCATCCAGATGGCGTAACCCACGCCCGCAGTCATCGCCGCGCCGGCCAGCGCGAGGGCCACGACTGATGCGGGCGATCGGCGCCCGGCGGCGCGGCCGGGCGCACCGGGAGCATGCTTGATGCGCAGGGAGTGCATGGTTCGGATCATAGCAGATCTTGGGGGGGCGACGTCGCGCCCGGCATCCGGCGAACGGCGGATCACGCGGCGGCGGAGCAGGACGGGGCGGGCCCGACGTAAAACAGAGGTTACGTGCGACAGAACGCCTCCCCGCGCCGGACTACAGCATATGTTGGGTACTCCGGCATTGAGCAACACCGTATATGGATGTCTCGAAAAACTTGTGCTTGTCTTTCGGGCCCCGGCTGCGCTAGAGTCAATGCGACTAAGGAGAGGGTCTCCCCCGCCCCTTGTCGGCCATGCGCAGGCGGCCGGGGACGGACGACCCAAGTAACCCAGCTCGGCGAGCTCGGAGCGGAAGGCCACTGACGAGCATCGTCGGCGAACCACAGGAGAGGCAGACCGATGAGAAGGAAGCTGCTCGCCGCGCTACTCGTAGTCGCGGCCACTGCGACCGGAGCATCCGCTTCGGAGGTCGTATCAGCCTGGGCGGCTGATGCGATCCTGGCGCCCAGCCCTGCGCAGGACGCGCAGAACACCCAACTGATCTACTTGGCGAAGGCGGAGCATGTAGAGGTTGCAGCGGCTGATGACCAGGTGGTCGAGCCCCAGAGCGACATGCAGGTCGCTCAGGTCGAATCGAAGGAAGCCGAGTGCCCGATGGCGGCCGAGGCGACCTGCGAGACGGCCGCGTCGTGTGAAGCGCCTTGCGGCGGCGATCTGGCCAATTGCCCCGTTGAAGACGCGTGTGAAGCAGCCGCCGCGTGCGACGCGAAGGGTACGGAAGCGTGTCCCTTGACCGTCGCCGAGGCGACCTGCGATACAGCGGGCGCGGAGACGTGCCCGGCCGCGACCGCGGAAGCGGAAGCGTGTCCCCTGGAGCAAGCGGAAGCGGCTGCTGATGAAGCAGTCGTTGTCGCTGCGTCCGAAGAAGCCTGCGAGGCGGTATGCGCAGCCGCGGTCGCAGTTGCTGAAGAGTCCGCTCCTTGTGTCGAGATCGAAGCGGAACAGAGTGAAGTCGCCAAGGCGGACGCCGTTGTGGACGTCTTGGTGCAGGTCGGCGACATCGTGCCCATCACAGCGGCGCTGGTGAAGCAGGCCGAGGCGGCCCCCGTGGAGGTGGCGGTCGCAGAAGAAGCGACCGCGGCGCCCGAAGCGCCGGCTGAAGAGGTAGCGGAAGCCCCTGCCGCTCCCGAGG
>DIWA01000089.1 GCA_002422525.1 Candidatus Hydrogenedentes bacterium UBA6118 | reverse complement strand
GCGTCCTGCTCGATGGCGCCGGACTCGCGCAGATGCGCCAGCTTGGGCACGCCCGAGTCGTCCCTCTCCGCCTCGCGGCTGAGCTGAGACAGCGCCAGCACGGGCGCGCGCAGCTCTCGGGCGAGCCCCTTGACAGCGCGGCTGATCTCCGCGATCTCGACCTGCCTGTTTTCCGACCGGCCCACGCCGCTCATGAGCTGCAGATAGTCGATGATGATCAGATGGATAGGCGAGTTCTGCGTCTGACGCCGCGCCTTTGCGCGGAGATCGAGCAGGGTGATGTTCGGCGTGTCGTCGATGTAGATCCCCGCGCGGCTGAGACGGTCGGCGGCCTTCTGCAGTTTGGGGAACTCCGCCCGCGCGAGAAACCCCGTGCGCAGCCGCCCGCTGTCGATCTGTCCTTCCATGCAAAGGAGACGCTGCGTGAGCTGCTCCTTCGACATCTCCAGACTGAAAACCAGCACCGACTTCTCTTCGTGGATCGCGACATGCCGGGCGATGTTCAGCGCGAACGCCGTCTTTCCCACAGACGGTCGCGCGGCCAGCACGACCATGTCGGACGGCTGAAGGCCCGAGAGCATCTCATCAAGCCCCGCGAACCCGGTCGACAGCCCCGTGATGCCGGAGCGCGACTTCATGATCTCCTCGATGCGCTTGATACTGTCTTCGAGGAGGTCGCTCACCTTCATGATCGGGTTGAGCTGACGGGTCTCCGCTATCGCGAAGATCTGCGACTCGGCCTGGTCGAGCAGGTCGCTCGTGTTCTCCGGAAGCGCGTAAGCCTCATTGGCCAGGTGCGTGCAGGTTGCGATGAGGCGGCGGAGGATCGCGGCATCCAGCACGATCTGCGCGTAGTACGCCACGTTCGCTGAGGTGGGCACCACGCCGAGCAGCTCCGACACGTACACCACCCCGCCCACACGCTCGAGGGCGTCGGCGCGGGTGAGCTGCTCGACGAGGGTGACGGCGTCGATCGGCGTGTTGTTCCGGTACAACGCCACCATCGCGTCATAGATAAGGGCGTGTGCGTCCGCATAGAACACATCACGCCCTGAATCACGCAAGATTTCTATCGCAGCCCCGACCGCCTCGGGGTTGAGCAGCATGGCGCCCAACACCGACCGCTCCGCATCAATATTCTGCGGCGGCATGCGGTCGAAAACGGGCGAAGCTGTACGCGACGAGGCAGCCATGATCGCGCCTCCTCAGCGACTACTCGTCGTCCTCGTCCTCGTCGACGGTCGGACTCAGCTCTTCCGGCTCCTCCTCGAGCTCCGGAACCGGCGCCGGCTCTTCGGACTGCACCCAGACCTTCACCGCCGCCTCGACGCCGCTGCCCAGCTTCACGGGCACTGTGAAGATGCCGAGCTGCTTGATCGGCTCCGGAAGCTGCACGCCGCGACGATCAACGTCGTAGCCCGCCTCCTTGAGTTTCTCGGCGATCTGCGCCGACGTGACCGAGCCGAACAGCTTCTCGTCCTGCCCAGCGCGCGCCTTGAACTCGAAGGTGGCTTCCTCGAGCTGCTTGGCGACGATGCGCAACCGCTCGCGAACGCGTTCCTCCCGCTTGCGGATGATCCGCATCTCGTGCTCGATCTGTCGCGCACTGGCGGATTCCACGCTGACGGCCAGCTTGCGCGGAATCAGATAGTTCCGGGCATAGCCGTCCGCCACGCTCACGGTCTCCCCCATCTCACCGAGGTTCGACACGTGTTCACTCAGAATGACCTTCACCGTACTGTCCTCCAAACCAAAGGCACGTCACCGTGCCGTCTCTACACGCTAAGCAGTCCCCCGAAGAGCCGCGGGGACGTGTCTGCCGCAGACGCCTCTACTCCGGGCCGTCCGGCCCGTCCGACTCGCTATCAGCGCGCCGCGCGTCCGCCCATCGCTGCAACCGACCGCGGAAATCGACCCACGTGTCGGACAGCCCCAGCGCGGCCGGCATCGGCATGCCGAACAACATGTTTACACCGACGTAGACCGCACCACGCACCACGAACGGCGCACGCGTCATGCGCAGGCCGTAGGCCAACACCGCCATGCCCGTGAGCCAGTACACCGCCGTGACGGCAATGGCTCCGTTCCAGGCGAACGGCCGCAGTCCGAGATCGGGCAGCCGAGTATCAGCGTACCACGCGAGCGTCAAGGCGATCACGCCCCACGCCAGCGCATCCGGCGCGCGGAACTCCGCAAAACCGCCCGTCAACCCGGTCTTGCCGCTGCGAGCGGCATACACGCGCGAAGCCGCCCCCGCGCTGACGCCGCATCCCAGCAGCACCGGCCAGAATGCGATGCCGATCCCGACATCCGACCAGTGGTCCACAAGGACCCCCCGCGTCAGATCAACCAGGGCGACATACCGCATGTCAGCGTTGCGGTCGGCGACGGCCTCCATCTCCGACCGCACGGCGGCGTAGACATCCGCCGCGCCGCCCAGCCAGTCCGTCCAAAACACGAACACAAGGGCCAGCACGCCGACGATTCCGAACAACCCGGCCGCGCCGACGGCATGGTCATAACGCCACCCGCGTCGGATGGCGATGCCGATGGGCGCGCCCGCGGCCGCCGCCAAGCCGACGTAGGCGGTCATCCCGCCGTTTCGGCTCGCCAGCCACGCCGCCGCGACGCCGATCGCCAGCAGCCAAACCGCGCGCACACCCCTGCCCTCGGCGACGCTCACCGCCGCCCAGGTAGGCAACAGCGCGAACTCCAAGCCGCTGGGCCCGGTAGCGGCCATCAGCGCGCTGATGGCCGCATGCCAAACCACTATCACACTGAACATCACGCCTCGCATGAGCCGCGAGGCTCAAGACGGCGCCGATCAGTCTGCGACAAAAGGCAGGAGCGCAATGTGCCGCGCCCGCTTGATCGCGCTGTTCAGCATCCGCTGGTGACGCGCCGTCGCCCCGGTGATCCGGCGCGGAATGATCTTTCCGCGCTCCGTCACGTAGTGCTTCAGCATCACCACATCCTTGTAGTCAATATAGACTACCCGATCGACGGTCAGGCGGCAGACCTTCGCGCGCGAGCTCGAGCGCTTCCGCTTGCGGGTCTTCGCCTTGGCCTTGCTTGCCATTCTTGCCATATCTGTCTCCGTTCGAATCGTGCCTGTGGAAGGCGCAGTATCCGCCTAGAAGGGGATATCGTCATCCGGAACCGGCTCTTCGTCCCGATAGGACTCCGAGCGCGCATTCCCGCCGCCGCCGGAGCCGCTGCTGGAACCGCCGCCTCCGCCGCCCTGGTCTTCCCAGTCCAGCGTCTGAAGTCGGCTGACGTTCACCTCGATCATGGATCGCTTTTGTCCCGTCTGCTTGTCTTCCCACTCGCTGCTCCGCAGCTCCCCTTCCACCAGGACCGGACGACCTTTCCGCAGCCGTTCGCTGCAGAACTCCGCCGTCTTCGCCCATGCGGTCAGGTTAATGAAAAGCGTCTCGACGCGCTGCTCGCCGTCCTTGGTACGGAACCGACGGTCGCTCGCGAGCCCCATCTTGCAGACTGCCGCCCCTCCGGGGGTATAGCGCAACTCCGGATCGCGGGTCAGCCGGCCTGCCAACATCACTCTATTCAGTTCCGGCAACCGTAGATCGGCCATGACGCAACCCTCCTACTCAGTCGTCTTCGTCGTCATCATCGTCATCGCGACGCCGACGATCGCTGCGGCCGCCGCGGCGGTCGCCATCGTCGTCGCGCGAACGGTGGGCGGCGCCTGCCGCAACCTCCGCTTCCTTCTTGGCCTGCTGCTCGGCCTCGAGCCTCAGCGTCTTCTCATCAAAATACACGATGAGATAGCGGATCACAGACTCGGAGATCCGGAAATGGTTCTCGAGCCGTTTGGCCAGATCGGCATCCGATTCGAATCGCAGGAGCACATAACACCCTTCGGTGAAGTGTTTCACCTCATAGGCGAGCTTACGTTTCCCCCAGATCTCGGAGCGCACGATGGTCCCCCCGGCCTCGGTGACCAGGGCTTGGATGGAATCCGCCACCGCCTGGATCTCATCGTCCTTGATATCCGGCCGGACGATGTAGAGCGCTTCGTATGTCCTCAACGTTTTTCACCTCCTTCACTCGTCGGGGTTTTGCATCTCGAAAGGGTGGGACGCACAACAAACGCTGGAGCCTAGCAAAACGCCGCATTCGACGCAAGTTTTGCGCCCGGTCCGTCGGGGAATGCGGGCGCACGACGGAGCCGCGTCGCGCGCCTCGCCATCGGGCGCCTCCGTGCTATACTCAATGCTGACAAGCGACGCTATGCAACACAGGACGCTTCCCATGAAGAGAACGCTGACTATCGAGTACGGGGACGAAGTGCTTCTCGCACTGGGCATCTCCGCGGAGCAGCTCAGCGATGAGGTTGCGCTTCTGGCGGCCGTCAAGCTCTGCGAGCTCGGACGGCTGTCCACGGGCGCCGCGGCGCGCCTCGCGGGGATCCCAAAGCCGGTCTTCCTGACGAAGCTCGCTGATTACGGCGTAGCCTCGTTCGACTTGACCGAGGAAGAGCTGCAGCAGGACTTGGCGGATGCCCGTCGTCAGTAACACGTCTCCGCTTCAGTACTTGCACCAGACGGACACGCTGTTCGTTCTGCCGAAGCTCTTCGATCGCATCGAAGTACCGAAGGCGGTCGTCGACGAGATCCGCGAAGGACTCAGTCGCGGCGTCTCGCTCCCGGATACCGGCGATCTCCCTTGGGTCGACGTCCACGAGGTCTCTGACCGGGGCACGCTGTCTCTGGTGACCCGGCTGGGAAGAGGCGAGACGGAAGTCCTGGCAGTGGGACTGGAGCGTGCCGATCCACCACTACTGCTCGATGATCGCGATGCTCGCCGGCATGCACAAGCGCTTGGACTCCGCGTGACCGGAACACTCGGCATCCTGATCCTCGCAAAGGAAAGGGGCATCCTCGGGGAGATCCGTGGGGTGCTCAATCGTCTGGATGCGCTCCGGTTCCGACTGAGTGCAACCACTCGTGAGACCGCTCTCCGCCTTGCTGGGGAGTGACCACCTGCCGGCCGCGACCTCTTTCTCAGTCGCGTTCGAGCACGTGGATGCTCGGCAGGGTCCGGTAGCGCTCCTCGTAATCGAGACCGTACCCCACGACGAACTCGTCGGCGATCGTGAAGCCCACGTAGTCCGCTTCGACGTCGACCTCCCGGCGCGCCGGCTTGTCAAGCAAGGTGCAGACGCGGATGGACGCGGGTCCGTGTGCGCGAAGTCGAGCGAGCAGCGCGGCGAGGGTCCGTCCGGTGTCCAGGATGTCTTCAACCACCACCACGTCGCGACCGGCAAAGACGGGCAGCTCGCCAAGCGTCACCGCACCCGACGACGTCGTCCCCTGGTAGCTGCGCGCGCAGACGAACTCAAGCCGGACGGGGACGGTCATGCGCGAAGCGAGCTCGGCGCCCACGAAGAGCCCGCCCTTGAGGACGATCAGCAGGATCGGCTCGCGCCGGGCGAGATCCCGCGAGATCGCGTCGGCCAACTCGGGAATGCGTTCGGTGATGCGGCCATGGTCGATCAGCGGCGCCTCGCTGACCCGCACCGACGCGCTATCCTTCATGCGCCACCTCGACCTCGAGCAGCCGCGTCGTCTCCGGCGTGACCGCGGCGAAGGCGGCCGGCGCATGGCCCACGACCCAGGCGATACGGTCGCCCGACACCAGCAACACGGCCTGCTTGCGCTGTCGCGGCGTCAGTCCGCGCTCGGCGTAGTAGTCGTTGAGCTTCTTCGTGCCTTCCATGCCCAACGGCGTGAACCGATCGCCGGGACGCCGGCGCCGCAGCCGCAGGTCGTCGCCCAAGGCGTCTGCGTCGAACACCTGCCGCGTCGCGTTGCAGTAGACCTCGAGCAGACCCGGGGGCGGACCGTCGAGCAGGCGTACGGTCCACCGCGCACCGAATGCGTTCAGCTCGCCCGGTACAGGCAGGCGGATCACGATGGCGTCGTAGCTGTTCGACTCCAATTCACGACGGTGCAACAGCTCGACGCCGCCGCGCCCGCTGCGCAGGTAGTACGCGTCGCCCAAGTCATAGGCTTGACCGGTCTGCGCCTCGCGGATGAACTCCACGGCGCCGTCGATCAGGTCGAACGGCGGATCGGTCCCCTGCTGCTGCGCCCAGATCACCATCGCGCGGCGTTGCAGCGCCAACGGCCCGCGAACGAACGGCGCCCGCGCCACCATGTCGGGACTGGCGAGGCATCGGCTGAGGAAGTCCGCCGCCTGCTCGTTCAGGAGATCGCTCTCGACGCGCTGCACCTCGGCCAGACGCCACAAGGCGTCGTCGACCCTGGGGTTGAACTCGGCGCGCAACAGCGGCAGCAGCTCGTGCCGCACCCGGTTCCGCGTATACCGGACATCCTCGTTGGAGTGGTCGTGACAATGGTCAATCGACAGATCGGTGAGATACGCCAGGATCTCCTCGCGCCGGCACTCGATCAACGGCCGGACGACAGGCACGGGACCTTCATTGCGAACGGGCAAAATCCCCGCCAGACCGCGCGGCGACGAGCCGCGCAGGATGCGCATCAGGACCGTCTCGGCCTGGTCGTCGGCGTGATGGCCCGTGGCGATAGCCCGACAGCCGCGCCGTCGGGCCGTCGTGTTGAGGAAGTCGTATCGGACCCGGCGGGCGTACTCCTCGAACGATCTGCCGGCTTCTTTCGCCTCGCGCATCACGGGACGCGAGTGCAGGTGCGCCCGTACGCCGTGCCGCTCCGCCCATTCCTGCACGAACTGCGCATCCTCCGCGCTGCGTCCGTCGCGCGTCTGGTGGTCCACGTGGGCGACTTCGACGTCGTAGCCCAACGCGAGCAGCGCGTGCGCAAGACACATCGAGTCCGGTCCCCCGGAAAGCGCCGCGAGCACGCTGTCGTGGTCTCGCAACATGGAGTATCGTCGGATGGTGGACGCGATCCGTTCCAATAGCGGGTGCTGCGCCGACTCCATCGACAGTCCTCCATGATGCCTACCTTACTCAACATACTTCACCGGCGCCGCCGAGTCAAAAGAGGGCGACCGCACGGCGCATCGCGCCGGAAATCGTACCGCGCGCATGCAGGTCCGCCGCGGCATCCGCTACACTGGGCCGGTCGCGAACCAGAGGAGGACACGCGCCATGCCTGCCTATGTAGATGGACCCGCTTCGCCCAAGTTCGCCGAGGTCGCCCTCACAGGGACCTGCACACACGAGCACCTGGCAGCCGACAAGCGGTTCTCGAGCCCGTTCCGAAACGCCGCCCACCTCGCACCGAGCGGCGCGTGCGTCTGTTGGGGGATCCCCTTCGACGCCGCGCAACCGATCACGCCGGGGATGGAAGAGCACGCCATCGACGTTCGCGGCATGCGCGGGTCGTGGTTCGTGTTCCTGCACGCCACCGACGTTCCTCCGCAACCGCGCGATTCGACCGGCTTCCCAACCCCGCCCGTGCGCGGCTACGGCGGACTGAACGAGCACGTCGCCGACTACATCCTGCGGTACGAGGACGGAACGGAGGCGCGCCAGGAGATACGGCGACGCCGCCACATCAACCCCGTCGCGCGGCCGTGGGGCGAGAACTGCTTTGAAGCGGTCCCCTTCAGGAAGCCCCGCTTGCGCCGCACGCTTTCCGAGCAACCTGGCCCCGTGAACTGGGGAACCTCGATCACGCGCGTGGCCTATCCTGACCTGGATCCGTTCATGTGCTGGCTGTGGGCGTGGGAAAACCCCTGGCCTGACAAAATGCCCGACGCCATCACGATCGTCCCGAAGACGGAAGGCCTGGCGGTGTTCGGCCTGTCGGTCGGAGGCGGGCCGGCGCACCCCCTGCGCTGGGAACGGCGCCGCAAGGCCGTGTTGCGCCTGCCGAGGGCCGAGACCCTTGATCCGAACCCGGATGCTTCGGGGGTCCTGCCGCAGATTCAGATCGACATGGGACAGGTGATCTCGGCGCAGCCGCGGCCGATGTATCCGAACGAGGACTGGGCGAAAACGGCCAACAACGCGCCGCCAGCGAACTTGGAGCGGGAGGCGCTGATCGAGTATGCATGCCATCCGGACGCCATGTTCCATGTCCTGGGCCGCGCGATACCGGCGGCGAAGCTCGAGACCACGGGTCGATCCGGTCCGCTGACCGTCGTCGCGCCGGCCCGTCAGCGGGTGCGGATCCGCGTCGTCGAGAAGGGGTCCTCCACGCCCATCGCCGTGAAACTGCATATCCACGGCGAGGCGGGCGAGTACCTCGCACCGCTGGACCGGCAACGCATCGTCAACACGATGTGGAACGAGGATTATAGCTGCGACTTCGCCCATCAGGACCGTCATTTCTGCACGTATATCAACGGGGAGACCGTCGTCGATCTGCCCATCGGCAACGTGTACATCGAGGTGAGCAAGGGGTTCGAGGCCCGTCCGATCCGCAAGGTCCACGCCGTGACGGAACGCACGCGGACGATCACCCTGCGGCTCGAGAAGGTCCTGCCCTGGCGCGCACGCGGCTGGGTGACGGCCGACACCCACGTACACTTCCTCTCGCCAGCCACGGCGATGCTGGAAGGCGCGGGCGAGGGCGTCAACGTCGTGAACCTGCTGGCGAGCCAGTGGGGTGAGCTCATGACCAACGTCGGCGACTTCGACGGCAAGACGACGCATGGCGCGCGCGAGGCCGGCGGCGACGGCGAGTGGCTCGTGCGCGTCGGCACGGAGAACCGCCAGCACGTGCTCGGCCACATCTCGCTCCTCGGCTACCAGGGAAGCCCCATCGTCCCCATGTGCGCCGGGGGGCCGGACGAGTCGGCCATCGGCGATCCCGTGGACGTGCTGCTCACCGAATGGGCGCGACAGTGCCGCAAACAGGGCGGGCTGGTCGTGCTGCCGCATTTCCCAAACCCGCGCGCGGAGCATGCCGCCGCGATCGTAGACGGTTCTGTCGACGCGATCGAGATGACCTCGTGGGGCGACCTCTACGGCGGGATCGACCCCTATTCGCTCTCGGACTGGTACCGGTACCTGAACTGCGGCTATCTCGTACCCGCCGTGGGCGGCACGGACAAGATGGCGGCGAGCACCCCCGTGGGGGCGGTGCGCACGTACGCCCAACTCGACCCCGACCTCCCGTTCACCTATGAGAACTGGATGGAGGCGGTGCGCGCCGGCCGCACCTTCGTCACCTACGGTCCGCTCATGGAGTTCGCCGTCGACGGCAGGCCCGCCGGATCCCGGATCGCCATGAGCCGCACGGGCGGGACCGTGGACATCGCGTACGCGCTGGCGAGCGTCACGCTGCCGATGACCCGGGCGGAGCTCATCGTAAACGGCGAGATCCGGGAGTCGCGGGCGATCGGCGCGCGCGAGGCCGAGGGGGCGTTCTCGCTGAAGGTCGACCGAAGCGCATGGGTCGCGCTCCTCGTTCGCGGCAGAACGCCCGGCGGATGCGAGATCATCGGCGCGCACTCCTCGCCGGTGATGGTTGACATCGAGGGATCCGCGCACGAAGCCAAGGCCGATGCGCTGACCATCCTCGATCAGATCGAGGGCGCCCTCGCCTACCTCGACACCGTCGGGACGCGCGCGGAGACAGCGGCGTACAAGCGCATGCGCATGGCGCTCACGCGCGCCCACCGCGACCTGCACAACCGGATGCACCGGATGGGCGTGTACCACGACCACACCCAGGCGCACGACCATCCCGAGCACCGATAACCGCGTTCCGGCGCACGCCGGAACGAACCGCGCAGACGAGAACCGCCCTCGCCGACGTAGGCTGTCGCGGCGAGGGCGGTCTGCTGATCAGGCTGTCAGGTCCGGCGCATCAGCCGCCCATGCGACGTCGCGCGGCGGCCATCAGCGCAAGGCCCAGCGCCGCCAGCCCGGCCGCGCCGGCTGCAGGCACCGGGGGCGCCGGCGGTCCGCCGGGGTTGCTGTTGACATCAAACGGATCCGTACCCGCAACGTACTCCTCGTACAGCGTGTAGCCGTCGCCATCGAGGTCCTGATCCGCAATACCGGGGTCCAGCGGATCCAGGCCGCGCTCGACCAACCAGCCGTCCGGGATGCCGTTGCCGGAGGTGTCGGCGTTGTTCGGGTCTGTGCCGTGAAATGCCGCCTCCTCATAGTCGCGCAATCCGTCGCTGTCCGAATCCTGGCCCACAGGGTACGGCCCCACGGTGATGTAGTCGAACTCCGCGTTCACCAACTCGGGGATTAGCGGGAAGCCGTTCGCGCGATCACTCCCGACGCCCATAACCCACTGGTTCGCGGCGCCGCTGTACAACGAACCGACGTCCTGCCCGTATCCGACGGCTTCGCTCACGGGGAAGCTCGCCCGAACCCACTCATTCGTCGGCACGAAGACCTCGACCGAGTCGCTCAAATCAAAGCCTGGTCCCGACCACTCGGCGTTGCCGCCTTCGCGCCACAGCAACTCCAGGCGGGCCTGGTCGACGCCCGGGTCGGCGTTCACGCGCAGGCGCATGTTGACGTACAGATCGCTCGTCGCGGCCGGCCGCAGATGCATGTGCTCGTTGACAATCGTCGGCACGAAAATCGACTCAGCGTACAGGTCCTCCGGATCATCCGTGTACGGCAGGTCGAGGATGCCGCCCGCCGCCGTCGGGGCGAGGAAGCCGGTCATGACCTCCCACAGCGGCGTGGGTCCGACGCGCCAGGACTCGAGCGTGCCGTCGTCGAAGGTCCAGGTCAGGTACGGCGTGGGATCATCGACGAAGTGGATGAAATCGACCTCAATGCGCCCGCCGTTCTCGAAGAACAACCGGTCGTTCCCGGGACCCACATCCTTGTTCCCGATCTGCATGAAGATGCGCTCGATGGGATCCGGATTGTCGGTCGTCAGGTCGATGACGCTCGTCACCCACGACCCGATCTCGATCTCCTCTTTCGTGTGCGAGGAGACGACCGTGCCGCCGCCGTAGTTCCGCTCGAAGCTGACGGCCAAGCGCGCGGCGACGTCCGTGGCGTCGGCGACACGATAGCGCACCACGGCATAGCGGCCGGTCTGCCCGCCGTTCACATCCGGATAGGACGCGTTCCAGTCCGAGCTATTCCAGTAGAACATGTAAACCCGCGGACGAAACTCCGTCGAGTCTTCGGTGACGGGGTCGTAGGTGAGCACCATCATCCCGTCGTCGCCCGTGCGGGCCTCCCAGGTGGCCAGCATGCTGAGCGCCCCCCAGGACTCCGTGTGATTGTCCTGCCACCCCTCGAGATCCTCGGTGAAGTTCCACTTGTAGTCCGCCCACGCGGGCATGCCAATCGCGACAACCGCGACCGCCGAGAGTAATGCGATGCATCTTTTCCTCATTGCCATGCTCCCTTGAGTTCTGATTCAGACCGTACGGAGAATGCGCCAAACAGCGCCACGCCGCCCGCGAGACCCCGAAGCGCCGGCGGCGGTCCCTCTGCTGCTTTCCAGTCTAGCAGCCCGTGCGCTGTGCGTATTGAACGAATGCCCGTGAACGGTTTGAACGGTATTCCCCGACGGATGCCCCGCCATCCAGCGCAGATCAGGACCTGGACAGCAGATATCGGTCCAGAAACGCGGCGGCCATGGCGGCCGCGCGCCGTTGCTCCGCGTTGCCCAGACCGTAGCCGAACCCGTGCTCCTGGCCGGGGAAAACGGCGATTTCGCAGGGCACGCCGAGTTCGGAGAGCCGGTCTGCCATAGGGAACGCCGTCGTCACGGGCGTCAGCGTATCCTGGGTCCCATACAGCATCAGCACCGGCGGGAAAGCATCGTCCACCCGACGCGCGGGACTCGCCTGCTCATACAGCGTGCGTTTCTCTTCCAGCGGCCCGCCGAAAAGGCCTTCGTACCGCGCCGCCCTATTGGGGTCGTCCGTGAAATCCAGCACCGGGTTATACAGAACGGCCGCCGCGGGCCGCGTGTCGCGTCGCGTCAAGTCTTCGCCTGCGCCCAGGGCGTCATCCGGCGCGATCGTGGCCAGCAGTGCGGCGAGTTGCCCGCCGGCGGAGGACCCGACGACGCCGACCCGACCGGGATCGAACGCCAGCTCGTCGGCCCTGTCCATGAACGCCGCCATCGCGCTTCGCACGTCCTCGATCTGGGTCGGAAACCGATGCTCCGGCAGAAGCCGATAGCCAATCGACGCGCATACATAGCCGCGTTCGGCCAAGTACGTCGCCAGCGAACGCCAGCGGGTCTTGTCGCCGTCGCGCCAGCCTCCGCCGTGAATCAGCAGGACCGCCACGCCGTTGGCAACGTCATCCGGCGGCGTGAAGATATCCATGCGACACCGTTCGTGTCCGGTCTCGCCATAGGCCGCGTCGTCGATCTCCAGCACGGACGAGGCCTCGTCGGCGTGAGGGGCCGCGGCGTATACGGCGCCGAGCAACGTGACCAGCGCCCAATGATGCATCGTTCCCATGGGGTCTCCTTTCGGCGATCCGCCCTCGCGGCGCGGTTCCGCACCAGATGGACCGACCGTCGCTTCTGCAGGTACACTGGCGCGCATGGCCATGTTGACCATCACGCGACAGAGCGCCGGCCTCACGGCGAGCCTGCCCGTCAAAGTATTCGGAAGCTACCATCCCCCGCTCGGCTGCAGCTCCCTCGACAGGCCGCCCGACGTCGGCCTTCCAATCAGCATGCACCTGATCGGGGGGGCCGACGCCTATCCGCCGCACAAGCACGACCACTACGAGATCACGTTCATCGTCGACGGACGCGGCGTCCACGAGACCCGGTTCGGGCAAGTCGAGGTGGGGCCCGGCTCCGTCCACGTGCTCGCGCCCGGCGAGATGCACTGCTACCGCGAGGCGGACGCGCTCACAAAAGTGAAGTGCGCCTACTTGGGCGAATGGCTGCTCAATGACCTCCATGAACTGCTGAGCGAGGGCGAGCTCATCCCGCTGTTCATGCACACGGTGCTGAGCGGCCTGTCGGACCCCCTTGAACCGCCGCAGTGGCAGATCCCGTCGGACGTGTGGGAGGAGTGCGCGCGCGAGCTGGGAGACATCGTCCGCGAGATGGGCCGCGAACACCCCTCCCTGATCCGCATGAAGTCGGCCCTGAAGAAGATGATGGTGCTGCTGGGCCGATCGTTTTCGGACTGGGGCGGGCAGCTCGTCATCGATTCCGAATCCGCGCCCTGGATGCGCAGCGTGCTGCAACGCGTCGAGGAGACCATCCTCCAGGGCGAGTCGCTGGATCTCGCATCGATCGCGAAGGAACTCGATGTGACCGTCAAGGCGTTCAGTCGGTCGTTCCATCAGTTCGTGGGGTCCAGCCCGACGGAGTACTTCCAGTATCGCCGGGTGCAACGGGCGTGCTGGATGCTGCTCCACAGCGGCCGCAACATCACCGAGATCGCCCACATCCTCGGCTACAGCGACTCCGCCCATTTCACGCGCATGTTCCGTCGGGTACGCGGCGAGACGCCGAGCGACTACCGCGTGAAGTACCACGTCTGACCGCGTCTTCCTCCGTTACTCGCCGTCGGCGGCCATCCGGGCGCGCAGCGTCTCGTTCGCCTCGCGAAGCATGTCCAACACGTACGCGCGGTGGTTGGTCGAGGTCACGTTGATGAAGTCGTCCTGCTGGGCGAAATCGTAGACCCAGTAGTTCGCCAGCGGAACCTCCAGCTCCAGCAGCGCCTTGAACAGCAGCTCGTTGTGCTCACGCGCCTCTTCCCGCGTGGCGCGTTCGTCGTCGTGTGCGCCGAACTCGCCGACAAACAGCACCTTGCCGGCCGCCTTCGCCGCCGCCAGCGCGGGGCGCAGAACGTCTTCAAAGCTCGCCTGTTCGTTGCCGAAGTACCGCTCGGATAGCACGGACGGATACACGTGTATGCTGATCGCATCGAAGGGATCCGGGTTCTGGTCGCGCAGGACCTGCTGGAACTGCTCCACCGTATCGCGGTCCCATGTCCCAACGGTCCGCAGATGGTGCGCCGCGGGCCGCGGGAGGGCGTGTCCCGTGCTGATCAGGCGGTCGGGATCATGCTTGCGCACCTCCTCCGCGAACGCCCGCAGCGCCACGGCCAGGTGCTCGGAACGGAACACATCGTCCTTGGTGCGCTCGGCGGGCGTGCCGAGATCGGGACGCGTCCAGGCATGCCCGACTTCGCGATCGGGCAGGTCCATCGGCAGGTTGTACTCATTGCCGAACTCCCAGGCCCATATCACCGGCGAATCCTTGTAGCGCGTGACCACATCCGCCACATACCGCCGCATGAAGGCGTGGGTCTTGCTGTCCGGGTCGCCCCACTTGTTTATCGGCTCCCCGACGAGATCCGGCACGCAGGCGTAGTACCAGAACAAGCTGGGGATCAGGCCGATGTTCGCGCGACCGGCCGCCGCCACAACGTCATCCAGCATCGCGAAATACGCGTCTTTGTCGTCCACGTAGAGCTGCATCTCGACGGGCCAGAAGCCGCAGGCCATGATCCGACAGAAAGGGATCCCATAGGTCGCCAGTTCCTCGAACCCTTCCCGGTAGGACGTGTCTTCCGGATCGCGGAGCCGCCTGCGCAGGCAGTCGTGGTACTGAATGCCGAACCCCATGAACGGCCGCCCCTCGAGCAGAAGGGTCCCATCGTCCGCAACCGACAACCCGAGGGGGCGGTCTGGCTGCGCCGCGACCGCTTCGGCGTGCGCATCCGCCAGGGCCGAGCCTCCACAGGTCAGACATGCCGCGCCGAGGATCACGGCGTAGGCAAGGCGTTTTGTATGGGAATGCACTGTCTTCATCGTCATCTCCGCTGGATCTGAAGTCGCCGGTCTGTCGCATGGCGACACAGACTTATGATGGCGGAACCGCATCGCAGACGATTGAATGATTCTCCGACTTCGCTTGGCATGAAAAGCCGCAACACCGCCCGCCCGAGCGGGAGACCCGGAACCCTCAGGCGAAACGTTCAAACGACGCGCGGAATGGGGTTCAATCGCGCAGGAGACGCAAGTGCTACGGTAGCGGTCAGGGGGCGGGGAGGTCGCAGACCGCCGCCGCTTCCCGATCGGCACTCGTTCCCCGCATCCGCGGCCGGCGACGACGCGGTCGTCTCCCCGCGGGAGGGACAACACCACGGAGAACCAAGGCATGGGTAGACGCAAGCGAGGTTTCACACTCATCGAGCTGTTGGTCGTCATCGCGATCATCGCGATTCTCGCGGCCATCTTGCTCCCCGCATTGGCGCGCGCGCGCGAAGCGGCCCGACGCGCAAGCTGTCAGAACAACCTGAAGCAGTGGGGGCTCGTGTTCAAGATGTACTCGGGCGAGAGCCGATCCGGCTCGTTCCCGCCGAACACGGGGATCCATCCGCAGCTCGACGCCGCCGGGAGATTCTCCTGGACGTATATGGGCGTGAACAGCCGGGTGCTGTACCCCGACTACTGGAACGACGTGAACATCCAGATCTGCCCCTCGGACTCGCGGTCGGACCCGGAAGGCGACTTCATCGGGATCGAGGAGGATCTGGCGGATCAGGTGGCCCGCGCGGCGGCGGACATCGGCAACTACACGAACCAGGACGAGATCTGGCGCGCCGAAGGCTGCCTGCACCTGCTCCTCTCGTCGCCCGTCTCGTACATCTACACGGGGTTCAAGATCGACAACCTGAGTCAGTTGACGGACTTCCTGTCGGCGTACTACAACTACACCAGCTTCAAGCGCGCCGAGAGCGGAGCCGGGTATCCGGCGACAGGCCACTACTGGGGCAACCCGGGCGGCGTTCCGGGCCCGGTATGCGCGGGCGGCCCCTGGCGGGAGGCCAAGAACGTGGGCTTCGGCGAGGAGCCGATCGATCCGTTGACCTTCGGACTGGGCGCCGACTGGCGCCAGACGCACCTCGGCCTGGACGAGTTCGGCAACCCGTTGCCCAATTCCTATCCCCCGCTCCGCGAGGGCATCGAGCGGTTTTCGATCACCGACATCAATAACCCGGCCGCCGCGGCGACCGCGCAGAGCAGCATCGTGGTCATGTTCGACGCGTGGGGCGGCGACACCGGCGGCGCATGGTGGACCGACCGAAACGTGAACTCGCTCGTCCGGTTCAACCACATCCCCGGCGGGTCGAACGTGCTCTACATGGACGGCCACGTGGAGTTCCGCCGGTTCTCCGAGAACCGGTACCCGCTCGGACGCGGCACGCTCAACACGCTGTCGTACCACGCAACGTGGATCGGCACGGCCATGGGCGGATTCGGCTGATACGACGAGACGACCGGAACGGGCCCCGTGCGTCTGGCCGGGGCCCGCGCCGGCAAGGGAAGACATGTGCACGGGATCAGGTCGCGGCGATGCGGCAGTGCGCGGCTCCGACCTGGTCCCATATCTATGCAGTAGAGAAGAGAGGGAACCCATGGCGAACACGCCTATTGCGACCGGTATCATCGGCTTGGGCCGCAGCGGCTGGGGCATCCACGCCGACGTGATCTCGCGGCTGCCCGACCGTTTCCAGGTCGCGGCGGTCTACGACCCCATCAACGAACGCGCCGGGGAGGCGGCGGAGAAACTGTCCTGTACCGCGTGTGCGTCTCTTGAAGCGCTCCTCGATCGTTCCGACATCGAACTGGTTGTGGTGGCATCACCCAACCGCTTCCATGCGACCCAGGCCATCCAAGCGCTTGAGGCGGGCAAACATGTGCTGTGCGAGAAACCGTTCGGGTTCACCACGGCCGATGTGGACGCAATGACGGCCGCCGCGAAGCGGTCGGGCGTCGTGCTGCAACCCTTCCAGCAGCGTCGTTTCGAGCCGGATTTCCAGAAGGTGAAGGAGATCTGCGACAGCGGCCGACTGGGCCGAATCACCTTCGTTCGGATCTGCTGGCACGGGTTCGGACGCCGATGGGACTGGCAGACCTCGCGCGCATTCGGCGGGGGACAGCTCTACAACAACGGCCCGCACCTGATCGACCACGCCGTCGAGCTGTTCGGTCCGGCGGATCCGCGGGTCGCGTGCAAGCTGCAGCGATCGCTGGCCAGCGGCGACGCCGAGGACGAACTGATCGTCACCCTGACCGGACCGGAGTCGCCGACCGTAACCGTCGAGCTGCTTGCCACCGCGGCGTTCCCTCATGATCGCTGGCTGGTCTGCGGCACGGCGGGGTCGTTGCGGGGCACGGGCGCACGGCTCGAGTGGAAGTGGGTCGACTGGAGCGGCATGCCGGAGCGCCCACAGGACTTGAATCCGACGCCGGATCGCAGCTACAACCGAGAGAGCCTCGAGTGGCAGGAAGACGCGTGGGAAGCGGACTCCGGGGCCGATGGCGGCGCGGGCGCGCCTCCCGCCTGGCGACCGGCGGCCGAGTTGTACACGGACCTCTGGGGGGCAATTCGCGAGGGGCGTCCCCAGCGGATCACCCCGGAGCAGGTGCGCCGTCGCGTAGCGGTCTTGCAGCGGTGCTATGAGATCAACGACATACCGTTCCCCGAAGGCGCACGACTGAACGGCCAGCGTCTTCGAGAAGCGCAACCAGCGGAGAAAGACTACTGATGTTCGACCTGCTTCGTGAGCTGGGAATCAAGAGCTTCTCGTTCCGCGCCATCACAGACAACGCGCAGGTGGCGGAGACGGTCAAGCAGTGCGGGGTCGATCGCATCGACCTGTCGGGATGCCACGTCGACTACGACGATCCAGCGTCCCAGGAGCGCGTCATCGAGACCTATCGCGCCGCGGGCGTGAAGATCACCGGCATCGGCGTGGTGCAACTGAAGGACGATGAGGCGTTCAACCGCCGCTACTTCGAGTTCGCCAGGCGGGCCGGCTGCGATGTCGTGAGTTGCAGCTTTCAGCCGGACGGCTACGAGTCCACGCTGCGAATCACGGAACGCCTCTGCGACGAGTACGGCATGCGCGCGCCGATCCACAACCACGGCGGCGCCCACTGGCTCGGCAACGCGACCATCCTCGACTACCTCTTCCGCAACACGCAGCCGACCATCGGCCTGTGTCTCGACACGGCCTGGTGCCTGCATGCCGGCGAGGATCCCGTGAAGTGGACCGAACGCTTCGCCGACCGCCTCTATGGCATCCACTTCAAGGATTTCGTGTTCGACCGGAAGGGCAAGGTGACGGACGTCGTCATCGGCGAGGGCGCGCTGGATCTGCCCGCGTTGCTCAAGGCGTTCGCCGCCGCACCGTTCAACGGCTCCGCGGTCATCGAGTATGAGGGCGAGGACGCTGTCGACGCGATTCCCCGGTGCGTGGCGGCGATCCGCCGGCTGATCTAGCCGGTCGGCCGCGACGCTGACCGAATCAGCGACGCCGCGTGCAGCGGTCCATCAGCTCCGTGAAGCGCCCGAACAGGTAACGGCTGTCGTGGGGCCCCGGCGAGGCTTCGGGGTGGTACTGCACGCTGAACATCGGCAGCTTACGGTGCTTCATCCCCTCGACGGTGCCGTCGTTGAGATTCGTATGCGTGACGCGCACGGCGTCCGGGTCGAGCCGATCGGCCCGGACGCCGAACCCGTGGTTCTGCGAACTGATCTCGACGCGCCCGGTGTCGTGGTCCAGCACGGGGTGGTTCCCGCCCCGGTGCCCGAACTTGAGCTTGAAGATCACGCCGTCTTCCCCGAGAACATGCCCCAGCACCTGGTGCCCGAGGCAAATGCCGAAGATCGGCGTCTCGCCCAGCAGCGCCTCAATCGCCGGATAGACGTAGGGCAACACGGCCGGGTCGCCCGGCCCGTTCGATAGAAACACGCCGTCGGGGTCATACGACATGATCTCGTCGGCCGACGTCGCGGCGGGCACGACCGTCACCCGGCAGCCGGACTCCGCCAGGAGCTGCAGGATGCTGCGCTTCACGCCATAGTCGATCGCGACCACCTTCCGCAGAGCCTCCGACTCCGGATTCCAGTCATACGGCTCTGCCGTGGTCACCGTCTTCACCCAGTCGCTGCCGGCCATCTCCGGCGACGCGACGGCCTTTCGCACCAAACTGTCCCGGTCATGGTCAGTCGTGCTGATCACGCACTTGCGCGCGCCTTCCGTGCGGAGCATCTTCGTGATGCGACGCGTGTCGACGCCGTCAATCGCCACAATCCCATGCTCGCGCAGGTACTGCGGCAGGGTCTGCGCGGCGCGCCAGTTGCTCGGCTCGAAGCAGCACTCCCGCATCACGAACCCATGCACCTGCGGCCGGCGCGACTCGATGTCCTCGTCGTTCACGCCGTAATTGCCGATCAGCGGGTAGGTCATCGTCACGACCTGCCCTGCGTAGGACGGATCCGTGAGGATCTCCTGGTAGCCGGACATGCTCGTGTTGAACACAAGCTCGCCGGTCATCTCGCCGTCGGCGCCGATGGACCGCCCCTCGAAAACCAGGCCGTTGTCTATGGCTAGGATCGCTCTTTTCACGGTTCCCTCGATCGGTTGGCACACGCTGCGCCGCACTGTACCGGAAGCCTATGGCGTCGCGCAAGAGCGCGGAAACGACCCCTCAACACCGAAATCGCGGAAGGACCGACGATATTCCCCCGTCGCGCGGCCGCGCATCCGCCCCGACAGGTTCGGCCAGACGCGGGGCAGCCTATCGGCGAAGTGCATGACAAATGAAAAGAGTGCGCTAGACTTGAAATCCGAAGAACGGACGGGTAGTCTGTCGTTGGAGCCCGTGCGGCTCCGCTCCGGGGGCCCCTTCCGGCGAAGGCCGAGGGATCGGGTCTGCGGTCGGCGTTCGGGGTGCGTGCAATCCTGGCGGGGTGCGCGTCCTGGGGTGGACGGCTCGACGCGGAGGTGTCGTACCCCCGTGGCATGGCGGAAACGGCATGCCGCGACATCTCCGCGTCCCGTGCCTGGCTCCGGCCGCCTGTGCTATCGTGGGTCCATGTGCAGAACCCGCGGCAGCACCCGCAACACGCGCGTCTCTCGCCCGCCCCCTGATCGCCCGGCTCGGGGAACCTCCTCGATGCG
The DNA here is from genome assembly GCA_002422525.1 of Candidatus Hydrogenedentes bacterium UBA6118. Classification (GTDB taxonomy): domain Bacteria; phylum Hydrogenedentota; class Hydrogenedentia; order Hydrogenedentales; family SLHB01; genus UBA6118. The sequence continues at coordinate 39,321 of DIWA01000089.1, read as the reverse complement.
ATGGGGATCGACCAAGTCGCGTCCCGACATTCACCCCAGAGACAAAGGAGCCTGCGCCATGTCCCGCTACGTCCCCGTCACCGTGGTCCTGGTATTGATGGCCTGTTCCGCCGCGGCCGCCGAACAGACGGAGCTCGAATGGATCCGCGTCGGCCCGGACGGCGCGGACTTCGTCGGCGCGACGTCGGGCGAACGCTTCGTCGTGTGGGGCGTCAACTACGATCACGACGACGCCGGCCGCCTGATCGAGGACTACTGGCACGACGAATGGCCGACGATCGAGGGGGACTTCGCGGAGATTAGGGCGCTCGGCGCGAACGTTGTGCGCATCCACCTGCAACTCGGCAAGTTCATGACGTCCTCCTCCGAACCGAACGCGACCGAGCTGGAACGGCTCGCACGCCTCGTCGACCTGGCGGAGCGCACGGGCCTGTACCTCGACATCACGGGCCTGGGCTGCTACCACAAGGCGGACGTCCCGCCCTGGTACGACGCGCTGGACGAACAGGCCCGCTGGGACGTGCAGGCGCGGTTCTGGGAGGCGGTCGCGCGGGTCTGCGCGGACAGCCCGGCGATCTTCTGCTACGACCTGATGAACGAGCCCATCCTCGCAGGCAAGGAACCGGAGACCGACTGGCTCGCGGGCGATTTCGCAGGCAAGCACTTCGTGCAACGCATCTGCCTCGACCTGGACGGACGCACGCGGCCGGAGGTCGCGCGGGCCTGGGTCGATCGGCTCGTCGACGCAGTACGCAAGCACGATGCGCGCCGCATGATCACCGTCGGGGCGATCCCGTGGGCCCTGTCGTTCCCCGGCGCCAAACCCCTGTTCTACTCCGAGGAGGTCGGCGAGAACCTGGACTTCGTGGCCGTGCATTTCTACCCGGAGACGGGGAAACTCGACGAGACGCTCGCGGCCTTGGCCGTGTACGACGTGGGCAAGCCCATCGTCATCGAGGAGACGTTTCCGCTGAAGTGCTCGCTGGATGAGATGGACACGTTCATCGAGCGGTCACGGCCGATCGTCGACGGCTGGATCAGCTTCTACTGGGGCAAGACGATCGAGGAACTCGCCGCGCGGACCGGCGAGCTGCGGGCGGCGCTTCTGGGCAACTGGCTCGAATACTTCCGAGACAAAGGACCCGCGCTGCTTGACGCCTCAGGCGCTGGGGAGGAAACGACGTCTCCGCGAGGCTGACCGCCGCGGCGACGGAATCCTGATCGCGCCCGCGTACGTCAGAGTTCTGGGACGTTTGAGCAACTATGGAAAGCGAGGTGACGCCCACGTGCTTCGACCGACACGACGACAAACGCTCCGGGCGGCCGTCCATTCGCGACCGGCCTGGACCCGGCCGGTGATGACCGTACTGATCGTGCTCGCGGCGCTGGCCATCGTGCGCTACGTGCCGGTGCAGCGCAGCCTGCCGCGCATCCTGCACGCCCTGCACGATCTGGGCCCGTGGGGGTTGGTCGGCCTGATCGCGATCTACATTCCGGCGCTCGTCCTATGCGTGCCGGCGTTCGTCCTCGCGCTGACCGGGGGATTCCTCGCCGGCGCGCTGTGGCCCGACAACCTCCTCGTCGCCGTGACCGTGGGAACCTTGACCGTCTGCGTGGGCAGTACGATCGGCGCGACGGTCGCCTTTCAGATCGGTCGCACCTTGGCTCGAGACTGGGTGACGCGATGGGTTCGCGACAGACCCGTCTTCGAAGCGATCGACCGCGCCATCGCGCTCGGCGGCCTAAGCATGGTGATCCTCGTCCGGATCTCGCCGGTGCTCCCCTACAACCTGCTGAACTACGCACTCGGCGTCACCCGCGTGACCCCGGCGAACTACGTCGCCGGCACGTTCCTCGGCAAGCTGCCCTCGAGCATCGGTTACGTCTATGCGGGGAGCATCGCCCAGAGCTTCGCGGCCCTCTCCGCCCAGCGCACGCCAGGCGCGTTCCAGTTCGCGCTCCTCGTCGCCGGCCTCGTCGCCATGATGCTCCTCACCCTCCAGACCACCCGGCTGGCGCGACGCGCGCTCGAAGAGGCCATGCCGGACGAAGGCGACGGGGAAGCGGAAGGCCCGGCCAAGGGTCCGGAAAGCGAGTCGGCCTCGGACACCGTTCGCGTGTAACCCCGCGTCGCGAACCCTCTGAATAAAGCCCTCTTCCCGCGTGTTTCCCGGCGTAGGCCACGGGTCACTGTTCACACGGGTCGCCCTCCGGGGCGGCCGAGACCGGGAGCGAATCATGTCGACCATCACGAAGGGCTATCCGGACGCCGCCGCCCTCCTCGACGACCCCGCGGCGCTGCGCGCGCAAGCGGAGGAGGATGGGTTCCTCTTCTTCAAAGGGCTGTTGCCGCGCGAGGTTGTGCTCGAACTCCGCCGCCAGTTCCTCGAGACGCTCGACAAGTACGGCTGGGTTGACCACAACCACGATCTGATGGACGGAGTCGGCGATGTCGAGGCCATCGCCCGCGTGCCGCGCGAGGAGATCATCTTCTGCGGAACGGGCGTGCCCCGCCCGGCGTACCAGGACATTCAGCGGCTCGAGCTGTTCCACAGCCTGGCCCACCACCCGCGCCTCATCCAGGTGTTCGAGACCCTGTTCGGCGAGGACGTGCTGCCGCACCCGCGCAACATCGCCCGGCTCATGATGCCGTCGCCGGACAACGCCCCAACGCCCCCGCACCAGGACTACATCCACATCCAGGGCACGCGCAACGTATGGACCGCCTGGTTCCCTGTCGGCGACTGCCCCATTCCGTTGGGCAACCTGAGCGTGATCCGCGGCTCGCATAGGCTGGGCCTGCTCGCTCCCAAGGCCGCCGATGGCGCGGGCGGCCTCGAGGTCATGCTCTGCGGCGACGAGTACGAGTGGATCGAAGACGACTTCGAGGCGGGCGACGTGCTCACGTTCGGCAGCCATACCGTGCACAAGTCGCTGCCGCTGCAGATGCCGGACCGCATCCGCATGTCCTGCGACTACCGCTACCAGCCCGCAAGCGAGGACATCGAGGCGAACTCGCTCCGCGTGCACTGCGACGTGCTCGAGTGGGACCAAGTCTACGAAGGGTGGCGCAACGAGGCGCTCAAATACTACTGGCAAGAGCGAACGCTCGAGCTGTCGCCGTGGGACGAGTCGATCCGGTGGCAGAAGGAGAAGATCTGCTGACGCGAACGACAGACGCGGCAATCAATCGGGCCGAGGGCGCCGTCTCGCTCCCTCGGCCCTTCGTCGTCCTCAGTCGCCCTGCGTCCACACGTCCAGCGAGCGCAGTAGCGCCTGCCCGCCCTCGCAGAACACCCCGACGCCGAGGCTATCGGCCCGCGTGGGGTAGATCCGCAGGGTTCCCGCCGCACGGCGGTTCACGAACACGTCCAGCACGGACCGGTCCACGAACACGCGCAGGGTGATCGGCGCGTTCGCGTCCAGTTCCAGGCAGCCGCGGTCGTCGCGCGTGCCGCCTTGCGCCTCAGGATCGAGCGACGCCCTGCTCCGGTCCGCGAATACCCTTCCGGCGACCGTGTCGTAGCCCACGCGCGTCTCCTCTTCCCCGTTCGGCGAGCGTCGCACGACGACGCCAAACCGTTCCGGGATATCTCTATGGGCGGAGAGCGGCTCGAACACGGCGATGACCTCGAGGGCGTCCCCGCCCGTGTCCGGCGCGAGCGTCACGGCGTCCGGACCCACAGCGATCCCCTCGAGCCGGCGGTGCGTCCGTCGCAGCGTTTCTACTTCCTCGATCGGATCGACTCGCAGCTCACCGTCCTCTCCGAGCGCCATCACCCGCGGCAGCGTCTGGCAGGTCCCCCACCCGTGCTGCTGCCACGGGCGCGCCTCCCACGCCATCGCCATGAGGATGTTCCGCCCGCGGTCGTCCCGGAAGATTTGCGGCGCCCAGATCTCGCCGAAGAGATCGAGGTCGGCCTGCCGCTCCGCGGTGAACCGGCGGTCGGCGTAGGTCCCGACAAAGCAGACGGCTTTCATGCGCGCCCAGTCGACCGGGAGCGGCAGCGCGTTGATCGCGAGCAGATGCTTGCCGCGACCCAACGGCACGAGGCTGGGGCACTCCCACATATCATGGGTCGTCTCTCGGTCGCCGGTGCACAGCGGATGCAGGTAGTCCCAGTGGACGAGGTCGGGCGAGGCATAGAGGAGCAGCGCTCCCCCCTCGCCCTGAATCCCGGAACCCACCGCCATCAGCCACGCGTCGCCCTCTCTCCAGACGTACGGGTCGCGGAAGCCCGCGACCGCGAGGCCCTCCGGCGGACCGGCCACGACCGGGTTTCCCTCGTACGGGCGCAGCGTCGCCAGGTCCTCTCCTTCGGCGAAGGCGATGCACTGCTGCTGCGGCTCCGCGCCGGTGTAGATCGCCGTCACCCGGCCGTTGTCGTTGACCGCGCTGCCCGAACAGGCGTCGTGGTACGGGTCGGGATACAGGGCGATGGGCATGTGCTCCCAGTGCAGCAGATCCACGCTCCGCTGATGGCCCCAATGCATCCGCATCTCAGGTTCCAGCGTCGGCGCGTGCTGGTAGAAGAGATGATAGACGCCGTCGACCTGTATCAACCCGTTGGGGTCGCCCATGTAGTAGGCGTAGGGCGCCGCATGGTATCGGGGCCGCTGCGGATCCGACATCACCTTCAAAAGCAGCTCCGGCCCAACGCGATCCGCTAACGCCGCGGGGAGACGCGTCGCCGCCCGCTCCATGGGCTCCCCCTCCCCGTCCTCTGCGGCGACAAGACAGACGATGACCAATACGAACACGGCTCCTCCTGTCCAACTGCGCGAGCGCCGCGCGGCTCGGCTCTACTCGTTGCCGACGCCCCGCACGCCCGCCTTCTCCGGGTCCCAGGGGACCCGTTCCATATCCTCGGGCCAACGCGGATACTCCAACGTCGCCGCCCACTCCCGGTAGGCCTGCCGCAGCTCATCGGCCTTCTCGGGGTGATCGGCGATCACGTTGGTCGTCTCGCCCAAGTCCTCGGCCAGGTTGAAAAGCTCGACCTCCGCCCCGGCCCGACACAGCTTCCAGTCGCCGCGCCGGACGGCCCACTGCCACGGCTTGCCATGCCGCGCGTAACCGAAGTTGCAGAACCGCCAGTAGAGCGTGTCGTGCGGCGCGCCGGAGCGGTCGCCCGTCAGGAACGGCGTCAGGTCAACGCCGTCCATCCCCGAGATATCGCCGCCCGCCAACGCAACCGCCGTCGCCGCGGCGTCAAGCTGCATCACCGGCTCCGAGTACGTCGCGCCCTCGGGCAACACGCCCGGCCACTGCGCGATGAACGGCACGCGCACGCCTCCTTCGTATACGGACCCTTTGCCGGCCTTCAACGGCCCGTTGCTCCCCGCGCTGTTGTTCGTCGTCGCGCCGTTGTCGCAGATGAAGAATACCAGCGTGTCCGACTCGATCCCGTGCTCCCGAAGCGCGGCCATGATGCGGCCCACGCCGTCGTCGAGGCTCACTACCATCGCGGCGTACTGCCGGCGCGTCTCATCGGCGATGTCTTTCACCCGTTCCAGCCGATCCTCGGTCGGTTGCAGGGGCGTGTGCGGCGCCGTGTAGGGCACGTACAGGAAGAACGGCTCGTCATGATGTCGGTCGATGAACGCCGCCGCCTCACGCGTGAACGCATCCGTCAAGTACGCCTGCTCGTCCACGGCCTCGCCGTTGCGCTGCGTGTCGAACGCCGGCATCTCCCGGTCCTTGTAGTACCGCGCGGCCCAGTTGTACGGAGGGAAGTACAGGCTCGACCCATGCAGCGTGCCGAAGAACTCGTCGAACCCGCGTTGGTTCGGATGCAGCGGATCGCCCGCGCCCAGGTGCCACTTCCCGACGATGCCCGTGGCGTACCCCGCCTGTTTCATCTGCGTCGCGATGCACGTCTCGGTGAGCGGAAGCCCGTCGTCGAAACAACGCGGCATGGGCGGGTTCCACTCGAACCCGAACCGCTGCTGGTACTTGCCGGTCATGAGGCCGGCTCGCGACGGGGCGCACTGCGGACAACTCACATAGCCGTCGGTGAACCGGACGCCGTTCGCCGCCAGCGCATCGAGGTGCGGCGTCGGGATGTCCTCGCATCCGTAGCAGCCGACATCCCCCCACCCCATGTCGTCGGCGTAGATGATCACCACGTTCGGCTTGCGCTTGCCAGGGGCCGCGGCGAACGCGGGGCCCGCCGCCGCCATCGAGAGCGCGCCCAAGCCCAATCCCTTGAGCAGGTCGCGGCGACTGAGCGGACTGCCAAATGCCATGGTAGATCTCCTTCCATGCTCAGGGTGCGCTCGCTTCTTCCGGATCATCCGGCGCGCTCGCCCGCCATGCATCGGCGTACAGCCCCATCAATGCAAAGGGAATCGAGCGGAACCCGCCAAGGGTCAGCACCGGGTTGTCCTCATCCAGCCGGAAGTCCATCGAGCCCGCGTCCCGAAATCCCGGGTCCGCGGCGAGCTGGACATTGTCTGCGTATAGGTTGGCGCCGGAGTCGCGGATCGCGAACGCCTCGCAGCCGACCGCCAGGTTGCGCAGGATGACGTTCTGGTCGGCGTTCTCCGTGAGCCGCGCCAACTCGGGATACCGCTCGGAGTATGGCGGGGCGGCGATGTCGACCCGGCCCGCGATCCGCTGCTGGTAATGCTCGGAACCGAGGCTCTCCTTCCATCGGTCCGGGCCCCATGGCGAGTAGCTGATCGCGGAGGCGCAGTCGATGAACAGGTTGTTGTCGACCACATTCTCCTTGCCGCCGTGGATCTGGATCGCGCCGAAGATCCCGCCCGCGGAGCGGTAGAAGACGTTGCCGTACATCCGCACGCCGCAGATGGCGTCATCGAGCCGGATGCCCGCCTGGCCGTGGCGTTCGAGCGGGCTCGCGATGTGATGCCAGAAGTTGTAGCTGATCTCGTTGCCGCGGTACGACGGGTCGCCCCACATGTCGAGCCCGGCCTGGTCGTCGGACTCGTAGACCACGCCAAACACCTCGTTGAACACGATGCTGTGGTCGTTGCCCTCGATGCGCATCGCCTGGTGCGGCGAGTCGTGGAAGCGGTTGTGGGCGATCCGGGCGCCGACGCCGTCGAGCCAGACGGCCGGCGTGTAGGCGCGGTCGATGCGGGAGAAGTCGTAGACGTGGTTGTTCTCGACGAGCAGACCGCCGGAGGTCAGCGTTGCGCGATCGCCGCAGTTGGCCGAGACGCCGCCGCGCGCCAACGTGAACAGGTCGCAACCCATGACGCGATGGGCGACGCCGCCGCGGAGGATCACGGCGTCGTTGCCCAAGCGACTCAGGGTGCAGCCCAACAGCATGCACGACGCGCCGTCTCTGATCACGACGCCCGCATCCGCGCCGACGTCCAGCGTCAGCCCGGCCAGCACAACGTGTTCCGCGTCGCGGACCTCGATGAACGGCTCCGCCAGCCGCGTCAGCTCGATGGTCGCCGACTCGAGCGGCGCCGGCGGGTAGACGTACAGCATCTGCGTGCGCCGGTCCAGATACCATTCGCCCGGCGCGTCGATCTCCTCCAGCAGGTTGAACACGAAGTAGTGCTGCCCTTCGCGCAGATCGTAGGGACTCCGCAGCCCTGTGCGAATGAGCCGCCGTTCGGTGTCGATCTCCGCGACGTCCAGCGTGCAGTCGGCCCAGTGGTGATACCAGTAGCCGAACAGCCAGATGTCTTCCGCCTGCGCCCAGCGCGCGGGACGATCGCCCTCGTAGGCGAACGCATGCCCAGCCGTCGAGTCATCCTGATCGACCACCGCGCCGGTATACACGAACCCCTCGTTCGGCCAACGGGCGACACGCATGGGTTCGCCATTGCAGTAGAGCTCGAGCAACGGCTTGCCCGGCATTCCCATGCCGCGCTGCGTCAGCTCGGGCAGGTCGCCCAGGCCGAGGCTGCCCAGGTCGAGCGACACGACATGCGCCCGCGCCTCTTCAGGCAGACGTTCCAGGATCGCCGGGTCGGCGACCGGCTGGAAGCCATCGAGCGGAACCCCGCCCGTGAACCGCGGCGTCTCGCCCGGATAGGCGCGGAACACCGTCGGCGCACCCAGAGCGCCCGAGTCCGCCGCGTCGAGCTGGAACGTCCCCTCAACACGATAGACGCCCCCCCGGACATAGGTCGTCAGGCCGCCGGCCCCCGTTGTCTGCGCACGGGCCGCACGCATGGCGTCCCGCGCACGCTCGAGCGTGGCGAACGGCGCCTCCTCCGTGCCCGGGTTGTCGTCGCGACCGTCCGGCGCTACGTAGAACGTCGCCGCGGGTTCCGGGAGAACGACCTCCGGCGTGCGCGTGCGGTCCAGCGCCCACACCGGCTTGCCCGCCTCGATCCGCGCGATGTCCTCGAGTCGCTGCTCCGCGAGCCAGACCATATGGCCGTCCGCCTCCGGGTGTGATGCGATGGCGGAGAACGTATCGCGCGCCGCGGCCAGGTCGCCCCCGATCGCTTGCGTCTCGCCCACGTAGATCGCCGCCAGCCCGCGTCGGTGCATCGGCGCCTCGTTGTCGCGCACCAGAGCGGCGTACGCTTCGACCGCGCCGGGGAAGTCGCCCGCCGCCCGTCGCGCGTGGCCTGCCTGCAGGCGATCCTGCGTCGCCTCGCTCCCATGCGCCCGCCACGCGTCCACATCCGGATACGATGCGACCGTCTCGGCCGCGGAAGCAACCGCCAGGCACGCGAACGCCGTCGCGGCCGCCATCCCGATTCGGAGACCCATCGGTCCGCCCCCTTCTGCGGAAGCATCGCCGGACGAGTCGATCACCGACCGCCCCGTCCGGCGAACCCGTCATCCCTCTTCGACGATGGTCATGTCCATGAGGTCGGCCAGATGCCGCGCACTCTGCATGTGATCGCCGTAGAACACGACCCGGTGCAACAGGGTCATCGCGTCTTCCGATGGAATCGCGCTGCTCCAGTTCGCCGCCATGGTCGCTGCGTCGCGCACCTCGGTGACGATCTGCGTGCGGCAGCCGTGCACCGCGCGCTCGGGCACCTCGATGATCTTCCCGGTCGACGCGAGCAGGTTCTCGAGGTTGACCAGCTTGGCCCGCGTGATCGTCTCGCCGACGCGGTACTGCACCTCGGGCACGCAGCCGCTGCCGCCGACCTCGGAGTGTCCGCGCAGCAGATAGGGCGCCTCGGCGCCGTTCACGCCGTCCATCTTCAGCGGCGCGGTGCAGTGCGCAGTCCACAGCGCGTTACGCGACGTGTCGAACGTGGCGTTGCCCTGGAATCCGGGCAGGTCGACCATGTGCTGGAACAGGAGCATCGTGAGCAGCGAATCCATGTCGCCTTCGCAGGCGGCGGGAATGCCCATGTCGCGCAGACGCGCGAATCCCAAGCAGGGGAAGCCGCGCGGCAGCCAGCCCATGCACGTGCCGATCGCCAGCGCGTCCGCCTGCTCCTGCGCGACAAGCTCCTGCAGGGCGACGCTGACGCGGGCGGCCTTCGCGATGTCCTCGGCGGTCGGCTCGATGATCTCCTTCGCGCCGTTCGTCCATGCCGCGATCTCGGCCTGCACCGCCGTCTCGTCGGCCTCGGTGATCAGGGCGTCGAACAGCGCCTCATCCACCGCCACGACATCCGCCCCGAGCCGTTCCTTCACCAGGTCGGGCGAACACGCCTGCTGCGTGCCCTGCGCGGGCGGGAACAGCAGGATGCGCGTCTGCCGCATCATCGGGACCACGCGCAGCACGCGCAGCGCCCGCTCCAGTTCGTCCAGGTTGTTGCTGGCCAACAGCGCCACGCGATGCCCCGCCCGACGCCAGCGCGGCGCGTACATCCAGTCGTGACCGCTTGCCGGCAAGGAGAACACCGCCAACGGACGCCCCGCGTCGAGCACCGGCGTGATCACGCGCACCATCGCGAAGTTCTCGACGTTGATTGCCAGCACCGGCGCATCCGGCCCCGCCTGCTCGAGCAACGCCGCCGTCTCCTCCGCACTGCGCGACTCGCCTATGAGCAGCTCGACATTGCCCAGCGCCTGCTCGGCCTCCGCCAACCGCTGCCGCACCGCCGCGATCTGCCCCTGGTCCGCGCCCCAGTTCCGGTCGTCCGGTTGCGGATTCCCCGTGAACACCACGCAGATGCGGGCCTTGTCTCTCGGTCGCACCCGCGGCGCCTCCGACGCCCATGCATGCGACCACGTGGCGCCGGCCAGGAGTAGGCCGCCCGCCGCCCCCATCTCAAAGAACTGCCTCCGCGTACACTGCTCGCACATCGTACCGCCTCCGTTGCTGCTCAGAGTCCCGCTTCTGCTGCGCGTCCGGATCGCCGAACGCATTTCGGCTCCATCTTAGCAGAAGGCCGACGTGCATGCGACGGAGATCCGCGAGCCCCGGGTTCATATCCTAAGTGCAACACTTGGCGTGAAGCCTTTTCCCGTCGGAGCCGTCCGTCGCTCACCCAGAGCGGCGACGGACGTGGCAAACAGGTCCGTGAGGCTCAGCAGTCCGTCGTGCTGCGTCCCGGCCGGAACACGCCCCGGCCAACGCACGATGAACGGCGTCTTCTGGCCGCCGTCCCAAGCGTCCGTCTTCTGTCCGAGCAGGTCGCCATTCGGCCGGTGCCCCCGGGCCAACGCGCTGTCGTGGTACAGCCCGCCGTTGCCGGAGCAGGAGCGGATCGCAGGAATCCTGCGCGAGCAAATGGCGGCGGTGGCAAAGGCCCCCGCGGCGGCGGAGGCGGAACTGGAAACCATTGACGCGCTGCCGGCGGCGTTGCTGCGCCGCGTGTTCGGTGGAGAACTGCAGCGATTCCCGGACCCAGTCCGCCCACTGTGGTATGCTTGCACCAGGGGATCGCATACCGCAAGGCTGGAAGGGTTGGAGAGATGATCAGACAACCGAAAGACCTGGTGACACTGACCTTCGACGGTCCGAGATATAAGGACCACGGGCTTGAGATCGATGACCTTTCAGAGCTGCAAGCCTACAAGAGGCTGATCGTCGAGACTGCGCGTGAGGTCTGGAAACGAAAGAACGAGCGCGCGCGCATCCAGCGAGGCTGGTTCGAGTCCATCACGATCAAGTTCTACGGCATCGAACCCGGCTCTGCCAGTGTCGCGCTGAAACGAGAGGTCGAATGCCCGGATGACCAGATGCTCATCGAGAGTCCGGATGAGTTCGACGAGGCTGCGGAACTTCTGCAAGATTGCATAGCAGCCGCAGGAACGGATTCCCCCCTACCCGAGTCGATGCCCAAGGACGTGATCCCGCTCTTCGATGGTTTCGGCAAATATGTTGACGCGGCTAACACGATCCGAGTCAAGGCGCACCGCCGCGAACAGGGGACGGTCTATACACGGGAAGTCAAGGAGCGGCTGGCGAACTGGTTGGAGAGGACCTACTCTGATCAAGTTGACTTGGTGGGCGAAGTGCGCGCCACCGACTTGGATGGCGGTCGTCTCACTTTGCGGCTCAGCGACGGAACCAAGACGGAAGCGCGTTTCACGCCCGAACAGGAAGCGCTTGTGACCGACGCGCTGAAGGACCACGCTACCCGCCGCCTCCGCGTCACGGGCGCAGGCGAGTTTGTGACCGATGGCGGTAAGCTCAAGCGAATCACTGAGATAACCCACCTATCCATCGTTCCCGTCGAAAGCACGGGTTACGACGACACTGCACCGGCGATCTGGGAGGTCGTGTGCGGTATCGGCTCTCAGGTGCCGGAGTATGCGTGGGATGCCGTACCAGAGGACCTGGCGACAAACCTGGATCACTACCTCTACGGTCGAAAGAAGGGTGATGACGCTTGAAAGTCGTGTTCGCCGACGCATCCTACTGGATTGCCCTGTTTCACGCGCGCGATGGTCTCCACCAGAAGGCCCGAGAGACTTCCGTGGGACTCGGCAAGTGTCGGGTAATCACGAGCGAGATGGTGCTATCAGAGGTCTTGAATGGACTGAGTGACAAGGGCCCGGAGATCCGCGAAAAGGTGGCCAAAGCTGTGAAAGCAGTCATCGACAGTCCCAACGTGGAAGTGGTGCCTCAGACCAGCCAGCAGTTCCGGGACGCACTCGACCGGTATGCCGGACGCAAGGACAAGGAATGGGGCTTAACTGACTGTGCCAGCATGCAGACCATGGAGCAGAGGTCTATCCGGGAGGTGCTGACCGCTGACCATCATTTTGAGCAAGCGGGCTTCACAATCCTCTTGAAGTAGAAGCAGCATGAGTCACAGTATAAAGAGGTTGAAGGATAGCAACGGCAGACGCCACGCAGCAATCAGTGGATCAGGCGGTCAAGTCGATCTGCGACATCATGCGACGGGGCAACTGCGCCGGCGCTGGCCTCCGCCAACCGCTGCCGCACCGCCGCGATCTGCCCCTGGTCCGCGCCCCAGTTCCGGTCGTCCGGTTGCGGATTCCCCGTGAACACCACGCAGATGCGGGCCTTGTCTCTCGGTCGCACCCGCGGCGCCTCCGACGCCCATGCATGCGACGGAGATCCGCGACCCGATTGGCGCGGTTCACGAACCGCCCAGGTCGCATCCACATCGCGCATCGCGGATAATGCGCTGACCAGTAGTGTATCGCGGCGATCTTGCGTGAGCAGATGGCGACGCTGCTGCGCCAGGCGCTTGCTGGGGAATAGGGATGGGGTACGATCCGCGGGTCCGCCATCGGCGTTCGATCCGACTGGCGGGTTTCGACTACTCGCAATCGGCGGCGTATTTCGTCACGGTCTGTGCGCAGGGGCGAGGGAGCCTGTTCGGGACCGTGGTCGATGGGACGATGCAGCCCAACGACGCGGGGCGGATGATCCAGGCGGCATGGGACGGATTGCCGCAGCGTTTTCCTGGCCTGGAATTGGACGCGTTCGTCGTGATGCCGAACCATGTGCACGGGATCATTGTCATCCCCGTTGCCAACGACGCCACGGGCCCCGTAGGGGCAGGCCTCGTGCCTGCCCGTTGCGCCCCTATAACCACGGGGGCAACCACGAGGGCAACCACGAGGGTTGCCCCTACGTTGGGGGACGTTGTCGGGGCGTTCAAATCGTGGACGACGGTTTTGTACGCGCGCGGCGTCCGGGGGGCAGGTTGGGTCTCGTTTGATGGCCGTTTGTGGCAACGCAATTACTACGAACACATCATCCGCGGCGAGGCCGAACTGGACCGCATCCGCGAATACATCATGACGAATCCGGTTCGCTGGGCCGAGGATCGGGAGAACCCGCAGGGCAGGGCTGAGAACGAGTAGCTGCGGCGAACGCCGCGCCGCCCATCCCCCCATTGACACCCTTCGCCCGTCGCGAGTAGGCTGCCTACAGGTTCCGGCCAGAATCGGGAGGATCGATGTGATGTGTCGTTGGATCTGCGTGTTCGTCTGTTGTTTTGCGTGCGTGGCGGCGGCGGATAACCCGTGTACGAACGGGTCGTTCGAGGAGGTCGGGCCGGACGGGTTCCCGGCGGACTGGAGCCGGGTCGGCGAGACGGTGGAGGTCACGCAGGAGGCGCACTCGGGCGAGCGGGCCCTGCGCATCCTGCGTGAGGAGGGCGCCGAGTCGCCGGAGACGGGACTGAACCGCCGTTGGGCCCCGGCATCGGGCAGCGGCGACGGCCTGGTCGATCGCGTCAAGGGCGGCATGGAGTTCGCGTACAAAGCCGTGTCGGCCCGGTCGGCGAAGCTGTGGATCCTGGTGATCCCCATGAACGGCGAGTCGCTGGAAGACACCACGACGGACCGCGCGATCTATGAGGTCCCGGCGGATCATGTCGGCGACGGCGCATGGCATGTCGCGCGCATCAAGTACGACTACTCGGACGTTCCCAGCACGCGCTGGGTCCATTTCGGCGCGCGCATCTTGGGCACGGCGGGCGAGCTGCTGCTGGACGACTTCCGCCATATCGAGGAGGTCGGACCGCTGTTCACGTTTGAGCGCACGCGCCTTGAGGCGGACGGCCCGAACGCGTTTCGCTATTTCGCGCGGATCGCCAATCGCGGCGACCGGCCGGCGGAGGCGGCGGTGGTGGTGCGGGCGACGGCGCCGGACGGCATGCGGGTCGATCCCGAGGAAACGACATTGCCGTCGATGGCCGTGGATGAGCACGTCGACCTGAGCTGGCGGACGGCGGGCGAGGCCGGGGTCGCGGCCGGCGCGTTCGAACTCGCGGTCGCCGGCGGTGAGCTGGTCGCGACGCATCGGGCGTCGGTCGCGCCCGACCTGCGTCTGCTGAACTTCGGTCCGACCGAGCCGGTGGTCGCGGCGTCCGATCCCGTACCGTACGAGGTTGTGTTCGAGAACATCGGCGACGCGACGGCGCCCCCTCGGCGGGTTGAACTGCGCGGACCTGATGGGCAGGTCTACGGCCAGATGACGCCGCCCGTCGCGCCGGGCGCGCGCCACGCCATCGCATTCACTTCAGGCCCCGCGGGATCTCCGGGCAAGCATACCGCCGAACTCACCGTCGCGTCCCTGTCGTCGGACGAAGCGCCGACGACCGCGACGACGTACGTCACCACGCTGCCCGCGCTGGACGCGCCCGACGCCGTCGCGCTCGAGAACGATCACGTGCGCCTAGTCGTGCATCGCGGCGCGGAGGGCTATGCCGCCGCCGAGATCTGCACGCGCACGGACGCGGGCTGGCGCCGCGGGGCGTGGATCCCGACGTTGAGCCGCGCGGCCGCCGACACGGCTTCGGGTCATATCTGGCACTGGGACATCGCCCCGGCCGCGGCGGAGACGACCTCGGATGCGCTGGGCGCGACGCTCACGCTGACGGCGGATGCGACGGACCCGGACGGCGTGGCCTGGCGGGCGACGCTGCGGTTCTCGCTCGGCGCGACCGCGCGCGAGATCGCGTGCGACTACTCGCTGACAGCCGAGGCCCCGCGCGCGCTTCGCGCGTTCGACGGCCCGATGGTCTACGTGCTCGATCGCGAAGAGGCGGTGTTCCCGGGACTCGAGTGGCTGGTGGACGACGAGGTCTCATCGTCGACGCGGGACATCGAAGAGGGTCATCCGCACCAGGTGCGCTACACCCCCCACGTCAACATGATCACGATCCCGGCGATCTCCGTGAAATCGTCCGCCGGCGTGTTCGGCCTGCTGTGGGACATGCGGCAGGAATGGGCCCCCGGCGAACGCAAACCCGCCGCGGCCTTCGCGTCGCCCGACCGCTTCAACCATCAGCGCACGCACCTGATGGGGCTGTTCGCGCCATCAGTCCCGGAGTACGTCGAGCCCAACCACCGCCTCGCCGAGGATCCCTACGATATGTCCGGGCCGGTGCGCCTGCAATGCCGGATCTATGCGGACGGCGAGAGCGACGACGTGCTGTCGGTTCTCGACGCGTACCTCGCGCAGACCGAGCTGCCCGCGCCCACGCCCCTGCCGACCGGCTCGTATGACGGGGAGATCGTGTTCGGCTCCATCGCCTATCTCGAGTCGCTCTGGAGCGAGGAGGACGCGAAGTGGTTCGCCAGCAAGAACGGCCCGCCGCAAATGAGCGGGCCCACCGATTCGCCGGACTACGCCGCGGACCTCGTGCTGGCCGCACAGCTTACGGACGATGAGGCCTTGCGCCAACGTTGTCTGGATCGCGTGGCCCTGGTCCGTCCGGAGGACGCCGCGCGTCCGTTGCACGCGCTGCGCCGCTACGGGCCGTTCGAGCGGGTCCTGCTCAACGCCAATCTCGTGTCGTCGTTGCTGGCGGCGCGCGGTGACGACGGCGCCTGGCGATTCGATGCGGACTTCGAGGACGACGGCGTCTTCAAGGGCCTGGACTACCACACGCTCGGCCCGGACGAGGCCGCGGCGCTGGG
Organism: Candidatus Hydrogenedentes bacterium UBA6118; assembly: GCA_002422525.1. Classification (GTDB taxonomy): domain Bacteria; phylum Hydrogenedentota; class Hydrogenedentia; order Hydrogenedentales; family SLHB01; genus UBA6118. Next base: position 23,564 of record DIWA01000089.1, on the reverse strand, counting down.
CACATGCGCTGAGAAGGCCTATCAGGCGCTCCGGTTCGCCCGGCTCACGGCCGACATGAGCATCTACGAACGAATGCTGCCGACGCTCGAACTCATGACGCAGTTCCGCGTGCCGCGCGCGGCGCAGGTGTGGGAGGTGCCGTTCTTCACGCCCGACATCCTCGCCGCGGCGGACGCCGTGGACGCGTACATCGAGGCGTATCGCGTGAGCGGCGAGACCCGATGGCTGGATGAGGCGCGCCGGTGGGCGCGAGCCGGACTGCCGTTCGTGTTCCTTTGGGAAGACGACGAACACCCGTTCCTCCTCGGGGGGAGCATCCCGGTCTTCGGCGCAACCCTCCACCAGCACTCCTGGTTCGGCAACATCGTGCAGTGGAACGGCCTGCGCTACGCCGCGGCCGTGCTCAAGCTGGCGGAATACGACGGCTCATGGCCGTGGGTGAAGTTCGCTTCGCTGATCGTCCACAGCGCCGTGCAGCAGCAAGCGCGCGAGGGCGAGGATGCGGCGCTCTGGCCCGATTCGATCAGCACGCTGACGGCGCAGAAAAGCGGCTGGGTGTTCGCGCCGCGCCAGATCATCAGCGTGATGCTCGCCCTGACCGGCCGCGACGAGACGGAACGGACGGCGTACGTTCCGGCGGGCGACGGGCGCATCGCGGTCAGCGCCGCGGCCGCGCTTGATCAAGCGCATCTCGACAACGGCGCGCTCACGGTACGGGTCCGGTTCCCCGAAGGGTTCGAGGGGATGACGCTGATCGCCAACATAAGTCGGCCCTCGGCGGCATTCGTGAACGGCGTTGCGGTCGAGACGCGGCCCATGCCGGAGGTGGGCGACGCGCCCGGCATGCGCTATGCCGCGGACCTCGCGGCCCTCGCGGTGCGCGTAGGCCCCGAGGCCGCGCGGGACGCGGTGATCCGGCTCGAGGGCGTTCAGTACGTCGCACCTGAGCGTCTGCCGAGTCTGCGCGAGGAGATCGCGTTCACGTTCGACGCCGGCGCGGAGGGCTGGACCGCGCAACACGACATCGAGGACCTCAACGCCGCGGACGGCCTGTTGCACGGGCGCATCACGGGGGGCGACCCCTACTGCGGCCGCGCCATGCTGCGCATGGCGGGCGACTCAGTGGACACGATCGTCATCCGCATGCGGTCCGACGTCGGCGGAACGGGCCAGCTCTACTGGGCAACGACCGATTCGCCGAACGTGGACGAGAACAAGGTCCTGACCTTCCCCGTGGTCGGCGACGGCGCGTTCCACGATTACCGGATTCCGGTGGGCGAACACCCGCGCTGGCGCGGCAAGACGATCACGCAACTGCGGCTCGATCCGGCGAACGGCGTACCGCAGGGGAGTTTCGCCGTAGACTGGGTCCGCGGCGAGTGACCGAACGGCCATAGTTTGATTCCCGCCGAGGGATCATGGGATGCTATCGGCTCTTCGGGCCGATTGCGGCGCTCCCCAGACCTCTCGGAAGCGAACCATGTCATGGCTTTCTGATCTGCTTTTCGGCGAGTCGATCGCAAGCGCGGCGCTGATACTCGCGCTGGTCGCCGCGTCGGGCCTCGCCATCGGCTCGATCCGCATCTACAGTATCCGCCTGGGCATCGCGGGCGTGCTGTTCAGCGGGCTCATCTTCGGCCACTTCCAGATCGGCCTCGAACACCACATCATGGAGTTCGCCCGAGAGTTCGGCCTGATCCTCTTCGTCTACAGCATCGGCCTGCAGGTCGGACCGGGGTTCCTGAACTCGCTCCGCCGCGAGGGTCTCTCGCTCAATATCATGGCCGCGAGCATCGTCCTGCTCGGCGTGGCGGTGACGGTCGGCATCGCGTTGCTGGGCGGCGTCGAGGTTCCCGTGGCGGTCGGACTGTTCTCAGGCGCCACAACCAACACGCCCAGCCTCGCGGCGGCCCAAGCCGCGCTCGAAGACACGGCCGGCTACTCCGAAGCGGTCGCGAAGATGCCGGGACTGGGCTACGCCGTGGCCTATCCGTTCGGGATCATCGGGATCATCCTCACGATGCTCGGCATTCGCGCCCTGTTTCGCGTCGACTGCAAGGCCGAGGAGGACGAGCTGCGGCGCACGCAGTGCATGGTCGCGAAGCCCATCGAGCGCGTGAACCTGCAAGTCGAGAACCCGAACCTCGATGGGATGACCCTCTGTGACATCCCCCTCCTCACGCAGTCGGGCGTGGTGTTCTCGCGCATCATGCACGGCGACGAGGTCTCCGTGATCACGAACGACACGGTGCTGCATTTGGGCGATGTCGTGCTGGCCGTGGGCCACAAAGACAAGCTCCACGCGCTCGAGCTGCTGTTCGGCCGGGAAAGCGCCATAGACCTGCACAAGACGCCGAGCGCCATCACGACGCGAAGGCTCATCGTCACGCAGCGCAAGGTGCTGGGCAAGACGGTTGAGGCGCTCGGGTTCGACATCAAATACGCCGTGCGCATCACGCGCGTGCTCCGAATGGGCGTCGAGCTGCCGCCCGGCCCGGACGTGCGGCTTCAGTTCGGCGACACGCTCGTGGCCGTGGGCGAACCGCCCAACCTGGACGAAGCGGCGCGACAACTGGGCAACTCCACCGCCGCGCTCAACCACCCGCAGGTCGTGCCCATCTTCGTGGGCATCGCCCTCGGCGTCGTCCTCGGGAGCTGGCCCATCGCCGTCCCCGGGCTGCCCGCCCCGGTGCGCTTGGGACTCGCCGGGGGGCCGCTGGTGGTCGCCATCGCGCTGAGCCGCATCGGGCGGATCGGCGGCCTGATCTGGTACCTGCCCACCAGCGCGAACTTCATGCTCCGCGAGCTGGGCATCATCCTGTTCCTGGCATGCGTGGGGCTGAAGTCCGGCGACCAGTTCATCGCAACCCTGACCCAGGGCGACGGCCTGAAATGGATGGCGCTGGCCTCGCTGATCACCCTGATCCCGCTGGTCACGGTGGCCCTGATTGGCCGGATCGTCCTCAAGGTGAACTACCTGCGGCTGTGCGGGGTGCTCGCCGGCAGCATGACCGACCCGCCCGCCCTGGCCTTCGCCGGAACCGTCACGCAGTCCGACGCGCCGACCGTCGCCTACGCGACCGTCTATCCGCTGACGATGATTCTGCGCATCCTGTGCGCCCAGGCGATGGTGCTGCTCCTGATGCAGTGATCCCGATCGCGCCCGCGTACAGTCAGTCGTCCGCCCGTTCGATGCGCAACGCGGTCCCCTCGGATATCGCGGCAAGCGCCGCTGGATCGCCCTCGATGCGACCGATCACGTTCGCCGCCGTCACCAACCGACATTCGCCGCGCTCGGAGATGGGCGTAGGGCCATACGGGATCGCCACGCACGCCCCCTGCACCCAGAAGCAGATCGTTCCCGGATCGACGACGACGCGCGGGGCCGCGTCGAGGCCGGCATGGATCGGCGCATCGAAGTACACCTCGCCGCCCCACACACGCGCCTCCGCGGTCCACGGCAGGGCGTCGGCGAGCAGCCGGGAGGTCGGGGTATCATCCAACGCGCCCCACGCCGCGCCCCCTTCCCATCCTATCCGTATCCTCACCATGGATGCGCCTCCTCGTCAGCATACGCATCGCCCCGGGAAACAGCTCTACACAAGAGCGCCTCCCGGGGCGAACACTCTACTGCGCTATGAACGGGCCGCACGCACCCGAACGCCTGATGGCCTCGGACGGCGTCGCGGCGCCGATGCGGGTATGGGTCCGTCAGTCAGTCTGTGCGAGATCGGCCCAACTGCCGAGCAGCCAGCGGGTCGGCGTCTCGCCGACGCTGCGCACGGTATAGCGATGCCACGCAGGGAGAACGACCTCCTCGCCGGCTTCGGGGTGCAATGTCTCGCCATCGAGATCAATCTCCACCTCGCCGTCGAGTACAACCAAAAGCTCATCGCTCTCGTTGATGCGGTCCACCCACTCATGACCCGGGACATCGCCCCACGTCTCGCAGGTGAACCCGCGGCTGCGCCACGTCTTCGCAATCCGGTTCGGGTCAAGCACGGTAGCAGTGGAACTCATCGTGTTCCTGGACTCCAATCGTCTCCCGCCTAGCCCCCTGGTCGGCACGGAGATTCGATGCGGCCATGTGAAAACAAACACCGGGGATCCGCTTACTTTTCTCGATTGTACACCAATGATCGGAAATACGCAACCCCTGTCGGAATTGTCTGTTGACAAACTGGCGTTGAACGCGATTCGTCTCCCCAGCTCCCCCGATCCCTGCCTCTCTCGGCCCATTCACAGGGTCTCCGCCGACGCTGACGACCTAACCTGCTGAAATCACGCGATCTCATCCACCCAGGTCACCGCCCGCCCCCTCCGCGCCTGAGAAGACTGCGCATCCGACCCTAAATGCGAATTCAACGAGAATCCAGCATACGGTTGATTCAGTTGGCGCGGCGTTCTACGCTCATATGACGCGCGTTTCTCGCATTTTGCGCGCACTACGCCATGAGATTATGCTCATTTCTGCGCGAATGAGGCGGTACGTGCGGCTGCAAACGGGTAGAACACCGTGCGATCCTTCGCTCAGTAGGGCCAGAAATGGTACACGTTCGTCTCGAAAATGATGCCGTAGGTGTACCAGAAGCTGCCCACGATGAAGTCGCCCAGCAGCAGGCCCATGAAGAAGCGCTGAGTGGCCGGGTAGGCGCGCGCGCCGCCGTACTTGAGCACCCCCGCCTTGATGGCCCACGCGATGAACACGCAGAACCAGATGCGGGCCGAGGTGAGCGATGCGCTGAGGGCATAGCCGACGGGGTGGAACGGCCACCACGCCAGGTTCATCCGGAGCACGGCGAGGCCCAGCGCCGACGCCATGCCGATGAGTGTGGCGTACATGGGCGCGGCGGTGGGGCGCGGCGGCGTGGTCAGCCAGATGTCGACCTGGCTCCAGGTCTCGACCCCGAACAACCCGGGAAGCGAACTCGCCTGCGCCGCGATGCCATACTTGGTGAATGCCCACACCAGCGCGCCGAGGGTGGCGACGCCGCCCGCCGCCGCGGCGATGACGATCGCGCCCAACATGCGCCCGTGCTCCATCCCCTGGCGCTCGGAGATGCGGAACGCCTCCATGATGTGCGGCATGGGATGGTTGCGGGCGACGCGGTTGAAGAACCCGAGGAACCCGAACATCACCAGGTCCGTCGGGTTCCGGCGCAGCATGTTGGTGGCGCCGAGGAAGTTGACCACCTGCCGGTGCGCGCCCACTGGGTAGATGTCGTGCGAAGGCGGCCCCAGTTCGGCCCGCATCCGCGTCATTCCGAGCGACATCAGGTAGTAGAACGTGAAGAACAGGAGCACGACGTACGGGGTCATCCCGGCGCGGATGCAGAACGCATAGAGAAAGAGGCCGCCGCCCGCCAGCAGCGCCACCGCGATCCGCGCCTCGCGCCGCTCCCAGGGCGTCGCCCGGTCGACGCCGTACCCCACGGCAAGCCCGAAGATCGTCAGCAGTTGACGGCGCGAGATCCACAACGCCGTGAACGCGATCACATAGTAGCCCCCGATCGCCTGCTCCTGCGTGAACGGAAAGCCCGGCATCCCATGGATGCCATAGCTGCTGGCCATCACCAGTTGCAGCTTCCAGAACAGGAAGAAGAACCAGAACGAGAAGGCGAGGTCCAGCGGCATCAGGAAGCAGAGGCCGATGATGCTGGGGTAGAAGGAGATCCACGCCTCCCCCATGTCGCTCCAGGGACGCTCCGTGAACAGCGTCTGCAGGTTCACGACCTGGACGATCGGGATGCGCGGCAACAACGGGTAGAGCACGCTCAGGCCATTATAGAAGCAGATGCCGCCCGCGATGACGAAACCGCTCCAGAATCCGCGGCTCCGCATCAGCGACTCCGGCTCCATCGCCATCGTCATGGGCGCCTGGATGATGGGATACGCCAGCTTCTCGTGCTCGGTCCACTGCTTGCGGAACAGCAGCGTCAGCCCGATCATCACCGCGACCAGCGCGAGGGTGAACGCGAGCCACCAGCCCAACGGCCGCAGCCACGGCAGGTAATTGACCGGGTCGAAGATCGATTCCTGTCCCACATAGGCGCTCTGGAGCGCCGTCTCATCCGTCACGACGAGCCAATGCGGAACGAGCTGAATGACCTCCTGATACTGCCCCTGCGTGGACCCGTAGTAGTGGAGGTGCGTGAGGACGGGCACGAGCACTTCGAGCATGTCGTGACCGCCGACGGACGTCGCGACGGACAGCATGACATAGACGACCAGCAGCTCGGGACCGGAGAGCGCGCGGCGCGGGAGGAAACGCCGGACCACGCCGTTGCCCACCGCCACCGCCGCGAGGATGAAGATCACGTTCGGGTAGAGGCTCAGGGTGGTCGGCTCGCCTGTGTACCAGATCTCATCGACGAGCGCGAGCCACGCGGCGTTGAGCGGGATCAGGATGAGACCGATGATCACCGAACGATAGGTGACCCCGGCGCGCTTCGGAGCGCTCGAGTGATCCTCTCTACCCACTAGCCAGACCCCCGGCTTGATCGTCTGCAGTTCGCTTGCCCTCCCCGTCGCGTCCCGCGTGCCGGGGCCTGCAGCGGCGCCTATCCTAGCCGATGGCGCGGCGCAGTGCAAACGTTTTCAACAACGCGCCGGCGAGATCGCATCACGGCACTCCATGTCTTCAGTAGGATCAGTCCGGAGATGATGAGGAACGCCCCCGCGACGCGCTCCGGCGCTGAACTTTCGCTCGAAGTTCAGCAACGCGCTGGGCGACGCGCTCCGGACACAACGCAACGCGCCCCGAAGGGGAACCAACCCCTCGGGGCGCGTCCGTCTTTCTGCAGTTACCCGGTAACCAGGGTAACCAAGATCTTCAGTGGTTTGGACCGTTTGGGGGCGTCCCGCGTCGCGAAACGCCCCTAAAAACAGGGGTTCAAGAGGTATGGCGGAGGGTGGGGGACTCGAACCCCCAAGCCCGAAGGCGCCGGTTTTCAAGACCGGTGCGTTACCAATTACGCTAACCCTCCGCGACAGGCGGGCATCGCGGCGCGCGGCGGCATCGGCGCGGTCGGCGCCGCGTCGGTATTGTACCGCCCGGTACAAGCGGAATGCATCCGCGCGATCAGGCGGTGAAGCGGCGCCCTTCGTCCAACATCGCCAGGTAGTTGTCGACCGGGATGTAGTTGGTCACGCTGTTGCCCGTGCCGAGCACGTAGCCGCCGCCGGGCATGCAGACCTCGAGCGTGCGCCGCACGCGCGCACGCACCTCGTCCGGCGTCGAGCGACACATGAAATCGACGTCGATCCCGCCGAGCAGCGCGATGCGTTGGCCATACGTGTGCTTCACCTCGGTCACCTGCTCGATGGTGTCTTCAAACGAGTGTTTGGCGTCGATGCCGACATAGTCCAGCAGATCGTCCATGATCATGGACAGGTTGCCGCAGGAGTGCAGCAGATAGGGCCGACCCGTCTCGTGGGCCATGTCGGCCATCATCTTGTGGCCCTTGAGCACGAGCGCCTTCATGTCGGGCGGGCTCATCAACGGGCCGCCGCGATAGCCCATGTCGTCGCTGCCCCACAGCGCCTTGACGCGCGGGAACTGCAGGATATGGCGCGCGGAGACGACGTACAGCTCTTCGAGACGCCGCGCGATCGCTTCGACCAGGTCGCGCTGCTCATACAGGGCCACGCAGAAGGTGCTGTACCCCATCAGCCAAGTGAGGTGCTCGGCGAAGTGCGCGAAGCCGCCGCCGCCGATGATGCACATGTCGTCCGGCAGGTTCTCCTCGAACCACTCCAGCGTGCGCGACGAGATGTTCGCCGGGTCAGGCCAGGGATACTGCTCGAACTCCTCCCAGTTGGTGATCGGGCCGCGGTTCTCGTCGACGAACTGCCGGCCCGCGTTGCGCTGGAGCCCCGCGGTGTCCTCGACGGCGCCGTAGCGCATGGGCATCTCCATGCCCTCGACGCCCAGCCGCACGAAGTCGTAGCCCAGGAACCGGTAGGCGGCGATGTACTTTTTCCAGGCGTAGGCGGGATCGGCCGGATCGAGGTCGGCGCCGATGCCATACCGCTGGCAGATCGCTTCGTGGACCTCCGGATCGAGGAACAACTCAATATGATGCACGCGCGCGGGCGTTCCCTCGCGGCGGATGGCCCCCAGCAGCCCCTCCCAGTCGGGCGTAACGGAAACCGAAAACGGCGTAGACACGCTCTTGCCCCCTTCTCTCACGCCGGGCGTCCGCGCCCAGCAACCGACGGAAAGCTATCAGACCGCGCACGCTGAGGCAAGAAAGCCCGGACTCCGTCGGGAGCCCGGGCTGTCCACGCGAGCCATGCCGTCGCTGAGATCGGCGCTCAGTGGTGCGAAAAACAGCGCTCTCCCGTGAAGACCATCGTCGCGTCCAGCTCGTTGCACGCGGCGATCACATCATAGTCGCTCACGCTGCCGCCGGGTTGACAGAAGGCCTTGATCCCCGCCCGCGCCGCGATGTCGATGCTGTCGCGGAAGGGGAAGAACCCGTCGGAAGCGAGCACGGCGCCCTCCAACGTTTCCTCGCCGGTGTACTTGGTCCCCGCCTTCTCGATCGCCTGCCGCACCGCGCCGACGCGGTCCTGTTGGCCGGTTCCGACGGCGAGGGTCTGCCCATTCCGCGCGATCACGACGCCGTTGCTGCGCACGTGGATGTTGACGTACCACGCGAACAGCAGATCCGCCAGCTCGCGATCGGTCGGTTGCCGGGCGATGTCGATGCGCCCCTTCTTGGAATGGTCGTTGTAGGCCGGGATCAGGTCGCCGGGCCCCTTCACGCGCGAGAGATACGGCTTCGCCAGAACCAGGCTGCCGTCGTCGAACACCTTGACCTCGAGCACGCCGGCGTCATCCTCGACGAACTTGGGCAACGCGTCGAACTTGGGCAGGCGCATGACCCGGATCTCGCGGTTGCGCTTGAACCGATCGCCGTCGCTCAGCGTCGCCAGCGCATCCTGCGAGAACGCCGGCGCCGCCACGCCCTCGACCACTGTCTGCATGATCTCCTCGGCCACGTCGGCGTCCACCTCCGTGTTGAACACCACCACGGCGCCGAAGGCGGCCTGCGCATCCGCGTCGCGCGCACGCTGATAGACCTCGCGCAGCGACCGTCCCGCCGTCTGCATGGCCACGCCGGACGGGTTGCAGTGCTTCATGACCGCGCAGGCGGGCGTTTCCAGGTACTTGAGGATGCCGACGGCGTGGTGCATGTCTTCGAGGTTGGTCTGCGACAGCCCGCTCTTACCCGTCTTCAGCAGTTCGTAGGCGCCGACGACGAGACCCTGTCCGTCCGCCGGACGGTAGTAGGCCGCGGGCTGGTGGGGGTTCGTGCCGTACCGCAGGTTCTCGACCTTCTCGAACGACCGCCCGAGCAGCTCGACACGGTCGGGAAAATCGCCCTCCGTGCGGGTGCGGTACATCTGCTTCAGATCGCGTTCAGCCATGGCTTCGTCTCCCTGTGTTGCGACGATAGCCGAAGACGGACGGACCCGCGGGGCCCGCGGTCCTCGGCGCCCAGGCGAGCGGCAGATTGATCAACGCGCGCCCGCTTCCCCGTGGTTGATTCCACGTATCCTCGCCAGTCGCGGCCGCGCATCTGAGGCGCTTCCATCGTGCCACGGAACGCTGCGCCGCTTCAACCGACACGTGCATCCGTGCACCCGCCGGCGTCCGCACAGCGGCCGGCGCGCCCTCCCGAAACTGGAACGACTTGACGCTTTACCTTTGGTCGCGTCCGTGCTATACTGCGGTCCTGCTAGAGATGGCGGTCTCGATTGGGCGAGCAGTCGGATTCTTTGGCTGGACTTGGACTGGACATGCCGAAGCATCTGACGAACGCGCAAGCGAGTGACCGCCGCGAGACCGGACGGTTCCGGACTCGTGACCGACGAGGAGTGGCTCAAGTGAGCATCAGCCCCGCACACGCGGTTACTGATGAGGTGAGTCACAACACCCCCCCGGCGATGAAGAATCCCCCCGTGAGGCGTCCCTTCGGAAGTTCAAGCAATTAGAAAGCGCGCGCTGTACAGCGCGTCAGGCGCCTCGGTAAGCGAGTCCGCCTTGCGCGCATTGGATTGGTCGGGGCGCCGATTGACCGCCCCGCATGCTTCGGAGGGCGACACCGCCCTTTTTCTGTCGTCTACCACCTGGCCTGATTCCCTCGCTGTCTGCGGATCGGACGTCAAGCCGGGTTCAATCGTCCCCGATGCGGGGACGGACCCATATCGAGTTGGTCGAGGCCGTGTGAGCGCCTCCTGGTACGCCGGCTCGGGGATCCATTCATCGGAAAGGAACCACCTGTGAACATCTACGTAGGCAACCTGTCCCGCCGGACCAGCGAGGAAGAACTCCGCCAGGCTTTCGAGGCTTTCGGAACCGTCGACACGGCGGCGATCATCAAGGACAAGTTCACCGGCGACTCGCGCGGCTTCGGCTTCGTCGAGATGCCGTCGAAGGACGAGGCCATGGCCGCGATCAACGGCATGAACGGCCGTGATCTCGACGGTCGCACGCTGAACGTGAACGAAGCCCGTCCGCGTGAGGATCGCGGCGGCGGCGGCGGCGGCGGTCGCGGCGGCGGCCGGGGCGGTCGTTCCTGGTAACCCTTCGGGGCATACCCGTATAGTCTGACTGTCGACCGGGAGTGTCGGAGCGCGGCTCGCCGCTGCATCCGCACTCCCGGTCTCTCTGTCTGGGAGGGCTGCCGATCCGCGTTTTCCTCATCGCCGCGCCGCGCCCGCGCTCAACGGACTGTTCCTTGGCGCCAGAAGCCCAAGGCCTCGGGCGCGGAATGCTCCGCATGGAATTGTGTACCCAACGCCAAATGTGTGCTATAGTGTGTATGGGGTGAATATGCGGCGCGTTTGCTTCAGCGCGCTTCCAGGGGGCGGTAGCGGATAGACGCAGCAGGCGGATCAACGCGACACGCGACGGCGCGGAAGGTCTGGAACCGCGCGCCCGGAGCGGAATGAATCATGCCCATCCACCCCTCAAACATAGGCGTCTGCTTGGCCCACGCATTCGAATGCTGCGGCATGGGCATCGCCGTGTCGCGATCAGATGAACCGACCGCGCCCATCGTGTCCTGCAACAAGGCTTTCGCCCTACTCTTCGGCATGTCGACGCAGGAGATCGTGGGCAGACCCCACCCGCTGCTCTCCGGGCCTCTGGCGAACAAGGAGCTTGTGGAGCGGTTGGCAGGGGCGCGACACGGCGCGGCGTCCGAGCGCATAACCGTGGCGTTCCGACGGCCCGACGGGATACAGAGCTGGACCGCCCTGTGGGCGTCAACGACCGAGGATCCGGCGCTCGGGCGCGTTCGCGTATGGGTCCACCAGGATGCCACGCCCCAGGTCGCCGCGCAGGAGATGTGGTGGCGATACGAGTCGATCGTCAACACCGCCGGCGAGTTCATGGGCCTGGTCGACGAAGAGCACCGAATCGAGCAGGTCAACTCCGCCTATGCACGGGCTTTCGGCAAGACGCGCGAAGCCATGCGCGGCCTGCATCTGTCCGATCTGTTCGGCGCAACGCACTATGCCGAGGCCATAGCGCCCTTGCTGCGCGATTGCTTCTCCGGCCGCGAGGTCGCCGATGCGGGGTGGGTCGAGTTCCCCGCCATGGGACGACGCTACGTCCAGGCGCGACTCTATCCGTATGCGGACGCAGACGGATGCGTACGTCACGTGATCTTCGTCGTGCTTGATCTGACCGAGCGAAAGCAAGCGGAAGACGAAGTGGTTGCTCTGAATCACGAGTTAGAGCAACGCGTTGTGCAGCGGACGGAAGAACTGCGTCAACTTTTGCACGACATGGAAGCGTTCAGCTATTCAGTGGCCCACGATCTGAAGACGCCGTTGGCGCTGATGCGTTCTTTCGCGGGGATTGTCGTCTCGGAGTCCGGCGAGCGGCTGCCGCCGCGCAGCCGCAGGTTCCTCGACTTGATCATCGAGGGCATCGACCAGATGACGCGCATGATATCCGGGCTGCTCACGTTCGCGCAGACCGGCCGGCGCGCGATCAAGCGCGAACGCATTGATATGACAGCACTTGCGCAGGACGTTTTCGATGAGCTGCGCACGGTCCGCGACGCGCCGCATGCGGTCGCCCGCTTCGAGCCGACGCCGCCGGCCGATGCGGATCCGACGCTTGCGCGACAGGTTCTGCGTAACTTACTGGACAATGCCCTCAAATATTCGCATGATCGGGATCCGATCCAGATCGAATTTGGTGCGAGCATTGAGGGGGAAGTCGCGGTATACTACGTGCGCGACAACGGCGTCGGGTTCGAGGCCGAACAGGCGGAGGAGGCCTTCCGGGTGTTCAGGCGTCTTCGTCTCGACGACGACAGCGAGGGTACGGGCGTAGGACTGGCTATCGCACGGAGGATTGTGGAACGCCACGGCGGGCGCATCTGGTGCACCGCCGAGCCAGACGCAGGGGCATGTTTCTATTTCACGCTGCGTCCTGAGACGCTGACTGAAGCCGCAACCACAACGCAATCGGGAACAGACGATGAGCACGCAACGGATCCTGCTGGTTGATGACGACACGGCAATGCTGGACGACCTTTCCGCACTGATTCGGAAGGAAGGGTTCGACGTCGAGACGGCGACCTCGGGAGAGGAAGGGCTGACCCGCGCCCGCGAGACCCGGCCCGACTTGGTGGTCCTCGATATCGCATTCACTACCGCCGGACCGGCGGGGCTGGACGGCATCGAGGTGCTGCGGAGGCTGCGGGCGGAGTCGGACGCCTGCGTGCTGATGCTGACACAGACGTCGATTGGTTACGTGAAGGTGTCAACGCTGGAAATCGGCGCCGACGACTACGTCACCAAACCGTTCAACCCGGACGAGCTGGTTGCGCGCATCCGCGCAATCCTTCGCCGCGCCAACCAGGGCGAAGAGCGGCCGCGCGTGCTGGACTTCGGCACCCTGCGCATCGACCCCGGCGCCCGCCGTGTCTTCGCCTTCGGCAAGGAAGTCGGCCTCACCCCCATCGAGTTCGACATCCTTCTGTCACTCGCGCGGCGTCCCGGCCAAGTCATGGGCCGCAGGGACCTCATCACCCACGCGTGGGAACGCGAGTTCGACAGCGACGAGCGTCTTGTAGACGTTCACGTCGGACGAATCCGCAAGAAGATCGAAGAGACGCCCGCCAAGCCCAAGCGCATCATCACGGTGTGGGGCAAAGGGTACCGCTTCGAGGCGGACGTTCCGGAATAACCGCTGAACAGTTCGCGACCGCCGCGCCCATGCCGGCCGGCCGTCCGCGTCAGTCCGCGGACGGCAACAGATCGAATGTCACACCGCCTCGGTGGCGTACGCCATCGAGGCGTCCTTGCGTCAGGTTGACCGCCTGATCCGCGAACAGCCGCGCGCCCGCTTCCGCGATCTCTGCGTCGTCGCCCACCGGGACGATCGCAACCGCGAGCCCGTCGATCGGCAACTGGATGCGCAGCACGAACCGATGGTCTTTCCACGCATCGGTCAGGGCCGCTTCGGCGGTCAGCCCGGGCAACGCGATCCCGTTGCGTTCGACCCGGACCTGCACCGCGCCGCTCCCGCTTCCTGACCGCCCGCGCCAGGTCGCCTCGATCTGTTGACCGCTGTCCAGCCCGTCGACCGGTTCCGTGCGCCACGCGCCATCCGCGGCCGCTCGCGCCATCGGGACCGGGTCGACCGCCACATGCGCGTGGAATGGAACCACATACACCGTCCCCTCCCAGGAGCCGTCCGCGCGGAGCGACTTCAGCAACCCGGTGTGCGCCTCGGTGACGCCCAGGCTGGCCACGTCGAACCCGTCCGCCGCACGCACCTGCCCCACGCCGCCCGCGATGCCCAGACGCGGCGGGTCCTCCGCGATGAACCGGCGCAAGGCGGCGTCCATCGCCGCGTTGTAGCCTTGGTCGTGTCCGCTCGGCCATCTCATACAGTGCACCGAGGCTCCGCCGTGCTTGTGGATGTAGCGCAACTGCGCGAACGCCCGATCCGGGTCATCCGTCAAAGCCTGGTACTCGCCGATGCACACCAAATCGAACCCGGACGAATGCGCCCCCTGCATCACGTTGTGCTCCGCCTCGTACCATACGCCGTAGCGCGTGAACCCGAAGCCGACGCCCGCGGTCAGCGCGTAGTCAATCGGCGTGTAGCGGTTGACCACGTCGCTGAAAGCGCCCAGCCCGCCGATGGCGTAGCTGTCCGGGATCTGGTGCGACTTGATCGCTTCCGGCGGGAATCCGGCCAGCAGCGCCTCGCGGAAACCCTGCGCGATACGGCGGTTCACGACGTAGCGGTTGTACGCGATCCACTCGCGATAGAACGGGTTCTCAACGCTGTAGTCGTCCCACGCGCCGCGGTCCCAGTTGCGCGGCGCGTCGAAGTACTCGCCCAGCTCGATCCCCAGCGCTTCCTCGATCGCCGTGCGGTCCGACCCGTAACAGCGAACCAGGTACGCGAAGAACCCGGAGATCATGCGCGGATTGTAGTCGCCATTGGTCCCTTCCGCACCGACGGCGATCTCGTGCTCGTGGTTCGGCTCAAGCGCCACGAAGTGCTCCGGGGACGCGCGGAAGGGTTCGGCCAGCGACCGGAGCATGGCGCGCAGCGGCCAGATGTAGAGACGATCGAGCTCGGGCACGCCGAGCGCGAACGTCGCCGCGTGGAAGCCCACCGTTCCGAACTCGCCGTAGCTCGCCGGGTTGTTGTTGCGGGTGAGCATGACGTACTTGTGCAGGCCCGATTCCGGGTCGCGCGCCTGGGCCCAGGGCTCGAACGGATCGCGGTGCGCGCGATAGGCGAAGCACACGTTCCACACCTGCGGCGGGAGCTGCGCATACGACGCGACTTGGCGTTCGACGGTCTCGCGGAAGGCGCCGCCGATCCAGTCCTCCGGGTCCTCGCTATCAAACCGGGGCTTCGAGAACGCCGGGGAGGCGGCATCGGTGCGGAAGTGGTTGTAGCGCGATCCGCGAACCCACCGCCCCTCTTCCAACGGCGCGTCCGGGTACCACTGGTACCAGAAGGTCCGTTCATAGCGAGCGATATCGATGGGTTCCGCTTCCGGGTCGGCGGCGGGGGTCAACAACGAGCGCTCTGCGTCGCGCTTCGCCGCGATCAGCCCGCCGAACGCGGACGGAAACGCCCCGGTGAATCCGTCCAGTCCATCGGCCGCGAGAGCTGCTTGTCCCGCGGCGGCGTCGATCCTGTACGCGCGTCCTTCCGCCTCCAGAAACAGCACGTCCTGCGTGAGCGTGACCTCGCCCGCTCGTTCAATCGGCACGGACACGCGGGCCAGCTCGGCGCCCTCGCCGTCGTGGATCACCACGGGCGCGGCGCCCGGCGCGACATGCCGCGCAACCACCGCGATCTCATCGCCCGAGCGGTCGGGCAGGTAGTCGCCGCATTCCACGCGGAACGGCGCCGCGACGTCCTCGGCCGGCGCAAACGCACGAAGCAACGCCCCATGCTCGGAGAAGATCCGCACTTCGCGCGGCTCGGCGGCCGTCAACGGCGTGGCCACGATCCGGACGCCGTCGCGGAAGCGCCCCGCGCCCACCAGCACGCCGCCGCGAACCGACTCAGGATAGGCGAGAAACTGCGCGTCGGCCAGGCCATAGGCGTTGAGCACGCGCACGACGGTATGGTTCTCGGGATGGGCGCCCTCCCCCGCGACCATGGGCGGCGCCGGCGGTACGCGCGCGGGCCCAGTCTCCGCCCCGAACCGCGCCGTCTCCACCGGGAGATCCAGGCGCTCGTCGAGCACGGCCACGATCGTGTGCGCCATTCCATCGTCGTGTTGCGCAACGATCCGATCCCCCTCGACCCGCGCCAACAGGTTGTCCACGCGCAGCTCAGGGATCTGCGGACCGGGCCGGGGAACGGCCTTGCGCCCCTCGATGACGAGCCTCGGGCGCCCCCAGACGGCCCAGTCGGCCGCGCTGTTCGCGTTCGGTTCTACGCGGAACGCGAATGAGACGCGCTGGCCGCTGCGCGGCGTCAGATCGATGGCCCATTCCTCCCAGGCCTGCTCCGCCCAAGACCGGCTGAAAACCTCCTCGCCGTCAAGCGCGATGTGGAACGTGCACCCGTCGAACTGCGGCAGGTCCGCGCGATCGAACCCCTCGCGGATTCCGATGTAGAAATGGAGCACAAGACGCTCATCGTCGCCGACCTCGGGCAGCCTCACATCGCGGAACTGCATCGTGACGGGCGGATCCGTCGCATTCAAAGGCGGGTGATGGAAGATGGCGGCCATGGACTTGCCGCCGATCCCTTCCGTCTCGACCACCGGGAGCGGATCGCCCGAGAGTTCGGCTTCCTCGAATCGATCCACGAAGTCAAAGTCCGTATGCCACCGCGCCGACTCAAGCGTCCCGCGCCGCGCGCTCGTGAACGCCTGTATCTCGGGATCTACAGTCGGGGCCGCCGCGGCGCCGCAGGTCGCCAACCAAGCCGCAAACCAGAAGAAGGACTGTGCCGATGCCGCCATTTCCGAACTCCTCACTCCGCAATCGGGACATGCCATGCGCTACATCCGCATGGTACCGGATCGCGCCATACGATTCACGCGCGAACGCGCGGCTTTTGACGCCGCGATCCCCGTGTGCTAGAGTAGCGACAGGCGACGCAGCGCCTTGTTCTCGGGCGTTATGTCTCCGTCAGGCGGCTGCGCGGAGGAGGTTCAGGTACGGAATGGCAGATACAGTTGAAGGCTTCTTCGCTTCCCTGGAACAGCGGATCGACCCCGCGAAGACCGCGGGGATGAATGCAACGTTCCAGTTTGATATCACGGGCGAGGGCGGTGGCCAATGGTACGTTACGCTCAGCGACGGGGCGCCCAAGGTCGCATCGGGAGCGGCCGACTCCCCCAACATCACCCTGACCGCATCGGCAACAGACTTTCAGAACATCGTGTCCGGGAAAGTGAGCGGTCAGAGCGCGTTCCTTACGGGGAAACTGCGCATCCAGGGCGACATGGCCTTGGCCATGAAGCTCCAGTCGATTCTCTAGACCGCGGACGCGCGCCCCGCGGCTCGTTCGCGGCGCCTCCCTGCATCGTCGGCATTGTCGTCCTCGCGTTCCTGTTCGCGACGGGGTGCGGGGATGTTTCGTCTCGGGACGACGCTTCCGGTTCACCGACCTCGGCCCCGGAAAGGGCGGACTTCAGCCCCGACGCGTCCGACCGACGCTCCATCTCGTTCACCGGTCCGGACGGCGCTCCCTGCGAGGGCATCCTGTACACGCCGACTGAACGCGAGGAGACCTCTTCAGACAAGCCGCCGGGTCTGCTCCTGGTCCCGATGGTGGCCAAGGACCGGTACTCGTGGGACGCTTTCGCCCGCGAGGCCCAGACCGCCGGATACATGTCGCTGGCGATCGACCTGCCCTATGCCTACGAGGCCCCGGCGCCGGACGAGAAGGAAGCGGCGCTGGCGACCCTGGCGATCGCCAAGGAGGTGCTCATCGAGCGCGGAGCCGATCCAAACGACATCGTGGTCATCGGTGCGAGTCTGGGCGCCAACCTCGCGGCGCACTTCCTCAACGCCGATGCCGCCCTCTTCGGCGCCATACTGATCTCCCCCGGACGCGAGTACCGCGGCGTCGCCTGCGACGGGGCAGTCATACGGGCTGCCGGTCGGCGGCCGCTGCTTGTGATGGTCGCGAAAGGCGACAGCTACGCCGCCGCCACGGCGCGCTCGCTGCGCGAGGAAGCCGCCGGGCTCTTCGAGTTGCGGGAGTACGAAGGATCGGCCCACGGGACCGACCTGCTCGAACGATCCGAGCATGCTTCGGCGCAGGCCCTGGTGTGGCTGGACCAGATGCTCAACCGCGGACCCGAGACGGCTACGGAAGATACCCCGAAATAACCGCGTCGGCTTTGGTCTTCAGCTCCTGCACAGCCGCCTCCGCCGTGCGTTCGCCCGTGAGAACGCCGGTGACCGCCGTCTCGATCAGGTCGCGAACTTCCTGCCAACCGGCGATATTGGGCTCGGACCGTGCGAACTCGAGGCAGTCGTAGGACGCGCGGTTGTCCGGCCATTCGGCCCAGAACTCCTGGATGCGCGGGTCGCGCGCGGCCGAACGCCGGATGGGCAGATAGCCGCTGTTGAGCGCCCATCGCACATTCACCTCGGGCGAGGTGAAATGCTTCACGAACTCCCATGCGCGCCGCTCCTGCTCCGGGTTGGTGCGGAAGATGCAGACGTTCGGCCCGTACAGCACCGTGCGCGGCTGCGCCGGATCAGCCTGCGGTATCCGGGCCATCCCCCATCGATCCGTCAGGCCCATCGCGTCCGCCACATACGTCCGGTGCGAACTGGAGCGGAAGAAAAACGCGATCTCGTCCTGCGCGAAGGCGTCGCGGTCGTCGTAGGATCCCGGCGGGATCTGGTAGCACAGCTTCTCCTTGGCAAGGGTCTCATAGAGCGCGAACACGGCAAGGGACTCGGGCGTATCGAACAACGTCTTCCCATCGCGCACGACGTCGCCGCCCATGCTGTAGATCATCCCGTCCACCGTGGAGGCGTCAACGTCCACCGCCGCCGGCGTCTTGCCCGTCGCGGCTTTCACGGCCCGGCACTGGGCCAGGAACTCGTCCCATGTCGCGGGCGGCGCGTCAAGACCCGCCTCTCCGAGCACGGTTCGGTTGTAGTACATCATCAGTACGCTCTTGCAGAACGGGAACGAGAGCATCTTGTCGCCGGCATCGACGTACCGGTTGGTGTCGAGCACCACAGGGAAGAAGTCGGCGAGGTCGTCCGCATCGAGTCCGATCTCCGGGTCGGCCACAAACGGATCCAGCTCGACGATGGCCCCCGCCTGGGCGTACTCGATGGTCATGCTCTCATAGGCCACCGCCATCGCAGGCAGACGCCGCGCCTGAATGCTCGATGACACCTTGCGAAAGATGTCCGAGTATCCGCCGCTGTACTGCGCTTCCACGGGAAGACCGGGGTGCTGCGCGTTGAACTCGGCGATGATATCCCGCAGCAGATCGGCCGTCTCGGTGGTCTGGCGATCCCAGAACAGCACCTTGGACTCATCGATCGGCTGGTAGCCGGACGGCCCGCAGCCGACCAGCCCGATCAGGCTTGCGGTCGCGATCAGAACGAGAAGACAGCGCTGGAACAGGGGGAAGGTGCGGCCATTCATCGTGTTGCTCAGCCTTTGATGCCCGCGCCCAGCGCGGATTCCAGGAAGTAACGTTGCGCCGCGAAGTATAGCGCCACCGTCGGCGCGATGACAATGGCCGCCGCGCACATGAGGAGGTTGAACTGCACGCCCTCGGCGCCGGAGAACATCGTCAGGCCCACCTGCACGACCCGCATCTCCGGCGTGCTCGTCGCCACCAGGGGCCACACCAGCGAATTGTATGACCCCAGGAACGCGAACAGCGCCACGGTGACGACCATCGGCTTCACGAGCGGCCCCGCGATCCACGCCAGGAACCGCAGATGGCCGCATCCGTCGATGGTGGCGGCGTCATAGAAGTCCACCGGCAGGCCGCGGAACGCCTGGCGCATGAGGAAAATGGAGAACGCATTGGCGCACCACGGTATGATCAGCGCCGCGTACGTGTCCGTCCAACCAAGCCGCGTGATCAGCACGAAGTTCGGAATCAGCGTCACCTCAAACGGAATCATCATCGTGGCAAGGATGATGCTGAACAGGACCGTGCGTCCCGGAAAGCGCAGTCGCGCGAACGCGTAGCCGGCCATGAGCGAGGTGACGGTCACGGATCCGGTCACGATGAAGGCGACCAGGAACGTGTTGAAGAAGTAGGTTCCAAAAGGCGCCGCCTGAAGGGTGTCGACGTAGTTGTGCCACTGCGGCGTCTCAGGAAACACCCGCAACGACGGCGTGGTCGCCTCCATCAGCGTCTTCAGTGACGTTCCGAGCATCCAGAGGAATGGGAACGTGGTCGCCACGGCCCCCGCGACCAGCAGGACCATCCGCAGAACAGCTTCCGCGCGCCTCATTCGTAGTGCACCCGACGCCCGACGAACCGCCACTGCACCAGCGTCAGCGTGACGATCGCCAGCGCGAGCAGCGTCGCCACGGCCGCACCGAACCCAACCCGCTGGTACTGGTACAGGTTCGTGAAGATGAGCACGGTCATGTTCTGCGTCGTATCCAGCGGACCGCGGCCCGTTCCCGTGAGTGCGTAGAAGCTGTTGAACGCCTGGAATGCGCGGATCACCCCAACGATCAGCAGGAAAAACAACGAGGGGGACAGCAGCGGCAGCACGATGTGCCGGTTCCGCTTGTACCACCCGGCGCCATCAATCAGCGCGGACTCCTCGAGCTCGCGCGGGATGGCGCTCAGCCCGGCCAGCAGGATCACGATCATGAAGCCGCTCGTGTGCCAGATGTCGAACACCATCACGCACACCAGCGCCAGGCTCGGCCCGACGCCAGAGGGGATCCACCCGCCCGACAACAAATGCAGCACGCCCCGCGGCTCCAGCAGCCACTGCGGCGGCGCGTCGCCAATCCAGCCCAGTGCGCTGAGCGTCGCGTTCGCGATGCCCACCCGAGGGTCAAGGAGCACGCGCCAGACCGTGGCCGCGGCCACCACGGACGTGACATACGGCAGGAAATACACCGTCCGCAACAGCCCGCGACCCCGAATGACCCGATACAGCCCGCCCGCCACAACGAAGCTGATCGCCAGAGACACGGGGACCGTCCCGACCACGTAGTACAGCGTGACTGCAAAGCTGTTCCAGAACGCCTCGCTTGTCAGCGCCCGCGTGTAGTTGCCAAGGCCGATGAAGTGCATGTTGATGCCGCGCCCGGCATACAGACTCAGATAGACCGACAGGATGAGCGGCAGGACGCCGAACACCCCGAGAATGGTCACCGCCGGCGCGATCAGAAACACAGCGATAGGCGTGTCGCGATGGGAGCGCCGCGACAGCCCGTCGAAGCGGTCATCCAGCCAGCCCAACAGCGAATCCACCCAGGCTCCCGGTCTCGGAACTGAAAGCGCCAACCGCGGTCTCACGTTGCGCCGTCCTCTACGACGGGCAAGCCCGCTTCCCCCTCCGCCAGAAACGGTCGCAACAGGTCTACCGTGCGCTCCGTCGCCCCGCGGTTTTCCATCACAGCCTGGCGCCCGCGCTCGCCAATCCGTCCCAACCGGTCGCCGTCCGCCAGCAGCGCTCGCAGGACGTCCGCCAGGTCGTCCGCGTCGGTCGCCTGCACTGCGCCGCCGGCGTTCAGCAACACGCGCCGCGCGTCGTCGAAGTTGCGCATATACGGGCCGAACACGGTAGGCACGCCAAGCCCGGCGGACTCGATCGGGTTGTGCCCCTCGACACCCGGGTAGAAGCTGCCCCCGATGACCGCGACCGTAGCGAGGGCGTAGAACCGCGCCAACTCCCCCATCGTATCAATGAGCAGAATCGCAGGGTTCTCCGCATCATGCTCCGAGCGACCCGGCCCTGCCGACCGTCGAACCACGGCGTGCGAACCCAGCGCGCGCGCCGCCTCCTCCACACGCTCAAGGTGACGCGGCGCGACGGCCATCCGAAGCCGCGGAAACTCCCCGCGCAAGGACCGCAGGCAATCCGCCGCGAGGGCCTCGTCGCCCGGGCGCGTGCTGCCGAACACCACCACCGGATCCGTCTCGGCCCAGCCGCAGCTCGCACGCAGCGCAGCCGGCCCCGCCGCGTCACGTTCCGTCCCAACGCCGTCGAACTTGAGGTTGCCGGTGACATGCACCCGCTCCGGACGCGCGCCCAATCCGACGATCCGTTGCGCATACGTCTCGTCCTGCATGCCGGCGACCGAAATCGAACCGACGAGCTCGCGGAACCAGCCGCCCGCGCGGGTGTAGCGTCGGAAATGCCGGTCGCTCAGGCGCCCGTTCACAATTGCCACGGGAACACCTCGCCGCCGCGCCGCGTCCAGTACATTCGGCCACAGCTCGGTCTCAATCAGGATTAGCACACGCGGGTTCATACGACCGAAGAAATGGTCAACCGCACCCGGAACGTCAAAGGGGAACCATGCAACCTCGTCGGCGCACCCGACGCCGCGCGCCAGCTCCCATCCCGTGACGGTCGACGTCGTGAGCAAGGCGGGCGCCGCGGAGACTTCGCGGAGCCTCGCCAGGAGCGGACGCGCCACGTTGATCTCGCCCACGCTGCACGCCTGCACCCACAGCGGCCGACGTCCGGCCAACACGTCGCAAGGAGATCGGAAGCGCCCCAGCAAGGGACGGTGACGCGGCTGCGTCGCAAGCAACGCAGCTCCGAGCGGGGCGGCCACGCGCGTGGCCGTTCTGTAGACGAAGCGCCCCACGTACACCGGCTGCCATCTCCCTCCGAACGTAGCGGGGCGACCCGCGGAATCAACCGGCGGGTCGCCCACGCATGCAAACGCCTGTTCGGGACTACATCTCCTGAGGCTCGAAGTACCTCGCGCCCGTCGGGTCGATGATGTCCACCGTAACGAAGATGAGCAGGCTGGACTGCGTCACCTGACGCGACTTTCCGCGGAACAGGTTACCCAGCACCGGGATATCGGACAGGTATGGCACGCGCTCGTCATTCTTGAGGGTCGAGTCGCTGACCAGTCCGCCCAGCACCAGTGTGTCGCCGTCATGCACAATCACGTTCGTCCACACCGCCTGGATGCGTTCCTGCGGCAGGTTGTACGTCGCGCGCAGTTCCTGGCCGTTCACCACGGCCACCGTCTGCTGCTCGGAAGTGATGCCGTCCAACGTGCGCACTTGCGGGTTCAGCCACAGGCGCACCTTGTCGTTGTCGATGATCGCCGGCGTCACGCTGAACGTGATGCCGAAGATGAACTGCTCGTAGTCCATCTCCACGGCGCCCGCCGCCGCGGCCGCGCCTTCGGTACCCGCCGCCGTCTCGATCCGCGGGTAGCTGGCCACATTGAAGAACTCCGTCCGAAGGTCGGAGATCACGGCCGGCTTCCGGTTCATCGTAGTCACGCGCGGGGCGCTCAACAGCTCGGTCTCGCCAAGGCTGTTGATGTAGTCCATGGTGACGCGCAACGTGTCGCCGTCGGCGTTATCCGTAATGATCCCGGACAACGAGAAGTTGTTCGAGCCGGGGCCCGGGCCGGGGCTCGTCACCGCATTCAGCAACGTCTCCGTGATCGTGTTGTTGATCACGTTCGTGCCGTCCGGCTTCGTATAGAACGGGATCTGCTCCGCGACGCCATCGCCGTTGATATCATACGGATAAGTCGACTCCTCGAGGTCGGGGATCATCCGCGAGCGGTCGCCCAAGTCGGACTGGCTCATGTCCCACGAGAAGCCGATCTTCTTGAGATCGTTCACCGCGATCGTGATGAACTTGGATTCGATGCTGACCTGTTTCGGGGTCTGGTCGAACTCCGTCAGGCCCTCCTCGAACTTGTCAAGATTGGACGGTGTGTTGTGCAGGATCAGCTGATTGAGCAGCGGATTGTACAGCTCCCAGGAGATAAACTCGCCCGTGTACGGGTCGGCCACCGGCATAACGAACGACTCTATCAGCCGAACCATGTCCGGGACGCCGGTGCCGCCGTAACCGCCGCCGCCGCCGTAGCCGCCGC
>DIWA01000039.1:36621-40914 GCA_002422525.1 Candidatus Hydrogenedentes bacterium UBA6118 | reverse complement strand
TCGACAAGAAGTCGCGCGAGCAGTTTGAGATGCGCACGCACCGGCGGTTGCTGGACATTGTGAACCCGACGGCGCAGACGGTGGACGCATTGATGCGTCTTGATCTGCCGGCGGGGGTCGATGTGGAGATCAAGCAGTAAGAGGTCGGTCTGCCCTGGGCAGGCCCCGAAGGGTATCGCAGCCGGATCGACGCACGGATGATGCGGGCGGTTCGGCGGGAGCGCAGCGGAGACTGGGCGAGATACTGACGAGGTTACGACAAGCGAGATGGCACTGGGACTGATTGGAAAGAAGCTGGGCATGACCCGGGTGTTCGCCGAAGACGGTCGCTGGATTCCGGTGACGGTGGTCGAGGCGGGGCCGTGTGCGGTGGTGCAGCGCAAGACGACGGAGAAGGACGGCTACGAGGCGGTCCAGTTGGGCTACGGGCAGCGGCCGGAAGGGCGGTGCACGAAGCCAGAGCTGGGGCATTTCGGGAAGGCCGGGGTTGAGCCGCAGCAGGTGGTGCGTGAGTTCCGCGTGGACGCTTCGAGTGAGCTGAAGGCGGGGGACCGGGTGCTTGCGGATATGTTTTCGGCGGGCGAGCGCATCGACGTGGTGGGCGTGTCGAAGGGCAAGGGCTTCCAGGGCGTGCAGAAGCGGCACGGCTTTGCGGGCGGCCCGGGGGGACACGGCTCGAATTTCCACCGGGCGCCGGGGTCGGTCGGGCAGAGCGCGGACCCTGCGAAGATTGTGAAGGGCAAGCGGATGCCGGGCCAGATGGGCAATAAGCGCATCACGACGCAGAATCTTGAGGTCGTGCAGGTCGACGTCGAGAAGAACCTGATGCTGGTTCGGGGATGCGTCCCCGGGCGGAACGGGGGCTTCGTGCTCTTGCGCAAGACCGTGAAGGGAGGCGAATAGGGATGGCCTCTGTGCAAGTGAGACGGATGGACGGCACGGAAGCGGATTCGGTGGAGCTGAATCCGGCGGTGTTTGACGCGCCGCTGAACCCGGCGTTGGTGCATGAGGTCGCGGTGGCGCTGATGGCGGCGCGGCGGCAGGGCAACGCGGAGACGAAGACGCGGGCGTATGTGAGCGGCGGCGGGGTCAAGCCGTATCGCCAGAAGGGCACGGGCAATGCGCGGCACGGAAGCTCGCGGGAGCCTCAGATGCGCGGGGGCGGCTCGGTGTGGGGTCCGCACAAGCGGAGCTACCGCAAGAAGGTGACGGCGCGGTCGCGGCGGCAGGCGGTGTGCTGCGTGCTGAGCGATCGGGTGCGCGCGGGCCGGTTGTGCGTGCTTGAGGAGCTGCGGTTGGAGCAGCCGAAGACGAAGCCGTTCGCGGAGATGCTGACGCGGGTCGTGCCGGATGCGCGGAAGACGCTTTTTGTGACGGCGGAGAACGACGCGAACGTGATGTTGTCGTCGCGGAATCTGCAGGGCGTGCGGATCTGCAATGCGGCGGATCTGAACGCGGCGGACGTGTTGAACGCGCGGGATGTGGTGATTTTGAAGGACGCGCTGCCCAAGCTGGAGGCGCGGCTGGCGGGCGACAAGAGGCGCTCCTCGGAAGAGAAGGAGGCGGCGCAGTGAAATCCGATCCGAACATGGTCATCCGGACGCCGATTCTGACGGAGGAATCGACGATCCAGTCGGAGTCGCGGAATCAGTATGCGTTTCGTGTTGATCCGCGGGCGAACAAGCACCAGATTCGCGATGCGATCGAGGCGATCTTCGACGTGAAGGTGGTCGCGGTGAACACCATGAACTATCAAGGGAAGGTGCGTCGTCGCGGTCGGGTGTCGGGACGTCGGGCCAGTTGGAAGAAGGCGGTGGTCACCCTGCGGCAGGGCGACAAGATCGATCTTCTGTAACGCAACGGTCCCGAAGGACGTGGAGACGGACGCATGCCAGTAAAGAGATTCAAGCCGACCACCCCGTCGCGCCGGGCGATGAGCGTGGCCGACTTTTCGGAGTTGACGAAGAAGCGGCCCGAGAAGGCGCTGACGTCGCGCACGACGCCGAAGAAGGCGGGGCGAAACAACCACGGGCGCATTACGATGCGTCGGCGCGGGGGCGGTCACAAGCGCCGCTATCGCGAGATCGATTTCTTGCGGGACAAGGATGGGGTTCCGGGGAAGGTGGTGGCGTTGGAGTATGACCCGAACCGTTCGGCGCGGATCGCGCTCGTGGTGTATGCGGACGGCGAGAAGCGGTACGTGGTGGCTCCGAAAGGGGTGCAGCCGGGGGCGGTGTTGAAGAGCGGTTCGTCGGGCGAGTTTTCGGCCGGGAACACGATGCCGCTGAAGGAGATGCCGCTGGGTACGGTGGTGCACAACGTGGAGCTTGTGCCGGGCCGGGGCGCGCAGATGGCGCGTTCGGCGGGGAGCTCGTGCCAGTTGCTGGCGAAGGAAGGGGAGCACGCGGTGCTGCGTCTGCCGTCGGGCGAGATGCGGCGGGTGTTCCTTTCGTGTCGGGCGACGGTGGGCCAGGTGGGCAACGAGGACCATGTGAACGTGGACCTGGGCAAGGCCGGGCGTACGCGTTGGATGGGACGTCGGCCGAAGGTGCGCGGCGTGGTGATGAATCCGGTGGACCATCCGCACGGCGGCGGCGAAGGCCGCACGAGCGGGGGTCGGCATCCGGTGACGCCGTGGGGCAAGCCGACCAAGGGGTACAAGACCCGGTCGAAGAAGAAGTCGTCGAACAAGTTCATCATCCGGCGGCGCAAGGCGTAACGGAAGACTGAGGAGAGAGAGACGTGCCACGTTCAGTGCGTAAGGGCCCGTTTGTGGACGGTCCGCTGCTGGAGAAGATCCATCGGGCGCAGTCGTCTGGTGATAAGAAGGTGATCCGGACGTGGTCTCGGCGGTCGACGGTGGTGCCGGAGATGATCGGGCTGACGATCGCGGTGCACAACGGGTCGAAGCATATCCCGGTGTTCGTGACCGAGAACATGGTGGGGCACAAGTTGGGCGAGTTTTCGCCGACGCGGACGTTCCGCGGTCACGCGGGAACGAAGGCCGATCGGGGCCGGAGATAACCCAGGAGACAGGGCAATGGCTGAAGCGATTGCACGCGCGCGTTCGCTGCGCATCGCACCGCGCAAGATGCGGCTGGTGGCCGACATGGTGCGCGGCCGTAAAGTGGCGGAGGCCCGGGATATTTTGCAGTACACGAACCGCGGGGCCGCACCGGCGTTGCGCAAGGTGTTGGATTCGGCGGTGGCGAATGCTGAGAGCATAGCGGCCGAGGGGCGTCAGCGGCTTGACACGGACGAGATGGTAATCAAGAGACTGCTGGTGGACGGCGGGTTCACGATCAAGCGGATGCAGGCGCGGGCGCGGAGTCGCCGGTGCATGATCCGGAAGCGGACCAGCCACGTTCAGCTGGTCATCAGCGACGAGTGAGACCAGGCGGGGATCAAGGAGAGCATCGTGGGTCAGAAAGTACACCCGATAGGGTACCGGCTTGGCGTCATCCGGTCGTGGAGTTCGGTCTGGTATGCGGACAAGGAATACGCGAACCTGCTGCATGAGGACCTGAAGCTGCGGAGTTACATCAAGAAGCGTCTGCACAACACGGGCGTGGCGCGGGTTGATATCGAGCGCGCGGGGCAGAAGGCGAAGGTGCACATCTACACGGCGCGGCCGGGCCTGGTGATCGGGCAGCGGGGCGCGGAGGTGGATCGGCTTCGGTATGAGTTGGAGCGCCTGACGGGCCGGGAGCTTTTGATCAACGTGCATGAGGTGGTGAGCCCGGAGCTGAATGCGCAGCTTGTCGCGGAGGGCATCGCGTCGCAGATTGAGCGTCGCGTGTCGTTCCGGCGGGCGATGAAGAAGTCGGTGCAGAACACGATGCGGCTCGGGGCGAAGGGGATTCGCGTGCGGGTGGCGGGTCGGCTGAATGGCGCGGAGATTGCGCGGCAGGAGCAGGCGCGCGAGGGAAGCGTGCCGCTGCACACGTTGCGGGCGGACGTGGACTACGGTTTTGCGATCAGTTACACGACGTACGGGACGATCGGCGTGAAGGTGTGGATCTATCACGGGGATCTGGAACCGGGCGAGATGGCGAAGAATCCGTCGGAGATCCGGAGCCAGAGCGCACCGGGACGCCGACCGCGGCCCGCACCCCGGTCTTAGTACAGGAGAAGCTCAGCGATGTTGATGCCGAAGAGAGTGAAGCACCGCAAGGTGCAGCGGGGCCGGCGGACGGGCATGACGAAGGGCGCGGCGCAGGTGTCGTTCGGCGAGTATGGTTTGAAGGCGATGTGCGACGGATGGGTGACGGCGCGGCAGATAGAGGCGGCGCG
>DIWA01000039.1:0-36565 GCA_002422525.1 Candidatus Hydrogenedentes bacterium UBA6118 | reverse complement strand
ATGGGCAAGGGCAAGGGCGCGCCGGAAGAGTGGGTTGCGGTGGTGAAGCCTGGCCGGGTGATGTTCGAGCTGGAAGGTGTGACGGAAGCGCTGGCGCGGGAAGCGGTTCGTCTTGCGGGGCACAAGCTGCCGATCAAGACGAAGTTCGTGATGCGCGGGTAGGCCCGGCGCACTGAGGAGAGCAACGGTGAAGGCGAGCGATCTGCGAGAGTTTTCGAAGGAAGAACTGGCCCAGCGCCTTAAGGAGCGGCTGGACGATGTGCGGACGTTCCGTTTCCAGGCGGCGACCGGCACGGTGGAGAACACGCGGGGCGCGCGGAACGCGCGGCGGGACATCGCCCGGATCAAGACGATCCTGCGTGAGCTCGAGTTGGCCGAAGGGAAGAATGCGAAGTGAAGATGGAAGAGCAGGGGCGCAGGAAAGAGCGGGTGGGCGTGGTGACGAGCAGCGCGATGGACAAGACGGTGACCGTTGCCGTGGAGCGTCTGGTGCCGCACCGTTTGTATAAGAAGGCGATCAAGCGGACGAAGCGGTTCAAGGCGCATGACCACGAGAATGCGTGTCAGGTGGGAGACCTCGTTCGGATTACGGAGACCCGGCCGCTGAGCAAGACGAAGCGGTGGCGTGTGGTCGAGATCGTGAAGCGCGTCGAGTAGCGGGATCGGAGTCCCAGGTGGGCCATAGCAATGATTCAGATCTACACAAATCTAGAGGTGGCGGATAATACGGGAGCGCGCCGGATCCGCTGCATTCAGGTGATGGGCGGGACGCGTCGGCGGTATGCGCGCGTGGGGGACATCATCACGGCGTCGGTGCGCGAGGCGCTGCCGAACTCGGGGGTGAAGAAGGGCGACGTGGTGAAGGCGGTTGTGGTGCGGATGCGCCAGGACACGCAGCGGCCGGACGGCACGGTGATTCGTTTTGATTCGAATGCGGCGGTGTTGATCAACCCGCAGAAAGAGCCGCGGGGCACGCGGATCTTTGGTCCGGTGCCGCGGGAGCTGCGCGAGAAGGGCTACATGCGGATTGTGTCGCTGGCGCCCGAGGTGGTGTAGCGGGGTTCGTGGCCGAGGGCGTGGCGAGCGAGACAGGGAACGATACGATGCATATCCGTAAGAACGACACGGTGGTCGTGCTGTCAGGGAAGTATAAGGGCCGTCGCGGGCGGGTGTTGCGGGTGGACCGCAAGGCGTCGCGCGTGGTGGTGGAAGGCGTGAACATGATCAAGCGCCACACCCGTGGCCGGACGACGGCGCAGCAGGGCGGCATTGTGGAGCGGGAAGGGACGATCCACATGTCGAACGTGCAGGCGTGGTGCGAGGCGGCGGGGAAGCCGTCGCCGATCGTGATGCAGCGTCTGGAAGACGGTACGCGGGTGCGTGTGTACAAGGTGAATGGGGAAACGTTGAACGATTAGGCGTATGGGCGTATGGGCGCCCGCGCCAGGAGTCGCCATGGCGGAGCGATCCGTAGCGGCGCATGAGACCGTGAGCGAGACGCTCCGTGAGGAGAGGATGACCCGTGGCAGCACGACTGAGGCAGAAGTACCTCGAAGAGATTCGGCCGGCGATCATGAAGGACCTGGGCCGACGCAATGTGATGGAGACGCCCACACTCGACAAGATTGTGGTGAACATGGGCGTGGGCGAGGCGCTGGCGGAGCCGAAGGCGTTGGAGAACGCGTTGGGCGAGCTTGCGGCGATCACGGGGCAGCGGCCGGCGATCCGGAAAGCGCGCAAGAGCATTGCGGGGTTCAAGGTGCGCGAGGGGTCGAACGTGGCGTGCATGGTTACGCTGCGGGGCGACCGGATGTATGAGTTCATGGATCGGCTGCTGAACGTGGCGATTCCGCGGATTCGCGACTTCCGGGGGGTGTCGCCGAAGAGTTTTGATGCGCAGGGGAACTACACGCTCGGCGTGCGAGAGCAGACGATTTTCCCTGAGGTGGATATGGACGCGGTTGAGCGGGTGCGGGGGATGAATGTGACGTTCGTGATTCGCAACACGCGGGGCGCGGACGACAGCAGGGATTTGCTGCGTCGGTTCGGCATGCCGTTTCGCAACTAGAGGCTCCGGTACAGGGAGAAAGACTCTTGGCCAAGAAGTGCAAGTTTGAGAAGCAGAAGCGCAGCGCGCGGTTGATCGCGAAGTATCGGGATCGGCGGGCGGAGTTGGTGGCGCAGATCAAGAATCCGGAGACGACGCAAGAGGATCGGATGGAGGCGTACCGGAAGTTGTCGGCGATGCCTCGCAATTCGAGCGCGGTCAGGATGCGGAACCGGTGCGATGTGACGGGTCGGCCGCGAGCGTACATGCGGAAGTTTCGGCTTTGCCGCGTGACGTTCCGGGAGCTGGCGCTTGAGGGCAAGTTGCCGGGTGTGACCAAGTCGAGTTGGTAGTGCCGGGGCGGCGTCGCCAGGGCGGCCCCAAAAGGTTTGTGAGGAACAGACAGACATGTCTATGAATGATCCGATTGCGGACATGCTGACGCGGATTCGGAACGCTCTGTCCGCGGGGCATGATCGTGTTGACATTCCGGCGTCGCGCATCAAGGAAGATCTTTGCCGGGTGCTGACGGAAGAGGGCTACCTGGAGGGGTATGAGCTGGTCGAGACGGGCGTCGGGTCGGGGACGTTGCGTGTGAAGCCGCGGTACGCGTCGGATGGGAAGCCGGTGATCCAGTCGATTCAGCGGGTGAGCAAGCCGAGCCTGCGGGTGTACTACCGGGCGCAGGACATTCCGCCGGTGCGCAGCGGGCTGGGGGTGACGGTGATGTCGACCTCGCGCGGGGTGATGACGGGGAAGCAGGCGCAGCGGGCCGGGATCGGCGGCGAGCCGTTGTGCAACATTTGGTAGGCGATCGCCGCGAAGCGCCCGAGGGCCCGCTGTTGAGGCGGGCGGTTCGGCGAGGAAAGGGATGGAACGGTGTCTCGAGTAGGTAAACTGCCGGTGACGATTCCGGCCGGCGTATCGGTCGAGTTGTCGGGCAGCCGGATAAAGGTGAAGGGCCCGAAGGGCGCGTTGGAGCGTGATCTGCCGAAGGCGGTGTCGGTGGAGAAGGCCGAGGATGCGTTGGTGGTGACACGGCCGTCGGACGCGCCGGAGCATCGGGCGCTGCACGGACTGACGCGGGCGCTGGTGCAGAACATGGTGACGGGCGTGACGAACGGGTTCGAGAAGACGCTGCAGATTGAGGGCGTGGGCTATCGCGCGTCGCTGCAGGGGAAGTCGCTGAACCTGGCGCTTGGATACAGCCATCCGGTGGTGGTGGAGCCGCCGGAGGGGATCGCGTTCGCGGTGGAAGGTACGCAGACGATCAAGGTGTCCGGGATGGACAAGGAATTGGTCGGACAGACCGCGGCGAACGTGCGCGCGTGGCGGAAGCCGGAGCCGTATAAGGGCAAGGGCGTGCGGTACGCGGGCGAGAAGGTGCGGCGCAAGGTCGGGAAGTCCGGAGCGAAGTAGTCGTCCGAGTGATGAACGCATAGGGCGCCCGCGGCGACGGGGCGCGGGAAGAGGAATAGAGATCAATGCCGAGAGGATTCGACAAGCGAGAGCGGCTTGACCGGCGTCGGCGTCGTGTTCGTGTGAAGGTTTCGGGCACGACGGAGCGGCCGCGGTTGGCGGTTCGGCGATCGCTGAAGCATATCTATGCGCAGATCATTGATGATTCGACGGGGCGGACGTTGGCGTCGGCGTCGTCGGTGGCGCTGAAGATCGGCGGCGGTGACGTGGACGGCGCGAAAGCGGTCGGCAAGGCGCTCGCGGAGCAGGCGAAGGCGGCGTCGGTGGGTTCGGTGAGTTTCGACCGGGCCGGTCGGCTGTATCACGGGCGGGTGAAGGCGCTGGGCGACGCCGCGCGTGAAGCGGGATTGGAATTCTAGCCGAGGGCGTGCGCTGCGCCTTGCGGCAACAGGTACAGGGAGAGAAAAGGTTGAGCAACGGTCAGTCCAGACGAGATGCCCGGGGGGATCGGCGCCCGCGCGACGGGGAGTCGGCGGAGGAAGCGTCCTATATCGAGTCGGTCGTGAAGATCTACCGCGTCGCGAAGGTGGTGAAGGGCGGGCGGAACTTCCGGTTCTCCGCGATCGTGGTGGTGGGCGACGGGAAGGGCCGGGTCGGCGCGGCGAAGGGAAAGGCGCGCGAGGTGCCGGAGGCGATTCGCAAGGCGCTTGAGAAGGCGCGGCGGCAGATGTTCCAGGCGCCGATCGTGAGCACGACGGTGCCGCACGAGGTGATCGGTACGGCGGACGCGGCGGAGGTGATCCTGAAGCCGGCGTCGTTGGGTACGGGCGTGATCGCGGGCGGTCCGGTGCGTGCGGTGTTGGAGGCGGCGGGTTATCAGAACATTCTGAGCAAGTCGCTGGGTTCGAACAACGCGACGAACGTGGTCTGGGCGACGTTGGATGCGCTGCGCCGGCTGCAGACGTCGGCGGAAGTGGCGTCGCGGCGGGGTCTGCCGGAAGAGGCGATTCTGTAGGGGTCGCGAGGGGCTGGACGGAGGTCGCGGATCGGCGATCGCAGCGACAGGTATAGCAGGCGAAAGGACTTATGCGTCATGGATATGAGCATTCTGAGCCCGGCGCCGGGATCGCGGAAGAAGCGTCATCGCATCGGTCGCGGTCCGGGTTCGGGCAGCGGCAAGACATCGGGCAAGGGCCACAAGGGTCAGCGGGCGCGTTCGGGATACAGCCGGAAGCCGGGGTTTGAAGGCGGACAGATGCCGCTGAGCCGGCGGTTGCCGAAGCGGGGGTTCCGGCATGAGGACCGGTTCCCGATGCATGAGGTGAACCTGGAGTCGATCGAGAAGCATTTCGCGGCGGGGGCGGAAGTGACGCCGGAAGCGCTGGTGCAGGCGGGCGTGGCGGCGCCGTGTCGGGGCGGGGTGAAGGTGCTGGCGCGGGGCGAGCTGACGAAGGCGGTCACGGTGAAGGCGAACGCCGTGAGCGCGGGCGCGCGGCAGAAGATTGAGGCGGCCGGGGGTACGGTGGAGCTTATTGCGGCGCCGAGGGCCCGGCAGGTTGCTCAGAAGGCTGCGAAGTAGCGCAGGAAAGGAACTGTTCGGTGTCTCAGTCTGTCGAGGCCTTCCGCAATGCGCTCAGAATTCCGGAGCTGAAGCAGCGGATCATCTTCACGATGATCATGCTGGCGGTGTACCGGTTGGGGGCGCACATCCCCACGCCGGGGGTGAACGGGCAGCGGCTGGCGGCGGTTCTCCGGGAGTCGGGGGGCGGCCTGCTCAGCTTCTATGACATGTTTACGGGAGGCGCGTTCGAGAACGCGACGATCTTCGCTCTGGGGATCATGCCGTACATCAGCGCATCGATCATCATGCAGTTGCTGGTGGCGGTGGTGCCGTTCCTGGAGAAGCTGCACAAGGAAGGCGCGGAAGGCCAGAAGAAGATCACGGAGTACACGCGGTACGGGACGATCGCGTTGTGTATCGTGCAGTCGCTGGGCGTGTCGTTCTGGCTGGCCGGGCTGAGCGGACGGGGCGGAGAGCCGATCGTGGGCCACGCGGGCCTGATGTTCTACTTCCTGTGCATTCTGTCGTTCACGACGGGCACGGCGTTCATCATGTGGCTGGGCGAGCAGATCAGCGAGCATGGGGTCGGCAACGGGATTTCGTTGATCATCTTCATCAGCATCGTGGCGCGGATGCCTTCGGCGCTGATGCGGATGTTCGCGATGATTCGCAGCGACGACCTGTCGGTGTTCACGGCGATGTTGTTGATCGCGCTGATGGTCGTGGTGGTGGGCGGCGTGATTTACGTGACGATCGGTCAGCGGCGGGTGCCTGTGCAGTATCCGCGGCAGGTGAAGGGTCGCAAGACGTACGGCGGCACGCGGAACTACCTGCCGTTGCGGGTGAACCAGGCGGGCGTGATTCCGATCATTTTCGCGAGTTCGCTGCTGATGCTGCCGGGGATGCTGGGAAGCGCGATCCGGTTCGGCGCGATTGACGAGTTTTTCAACACGTACTTCCATCCGGGGAGCGTGTTGTACAGCGTGGCGTATGCGGGCCTGATCATCTTCTTCTGCTACTTCTATACGGCGATCACGTTCAACCCGATCGAGATGGCCGATAACCTGAAGAAGTACGGGGGGGTGATCCCGGGCGTGCGGCCGGGTCGGGCGACGGCGGAGTACCTGAACAAGGTGATGACGCGGATCACGCTGGTGGGGGCGTTGTTCCTGGCGGGGGTTGCGTTGTTGCCGAACGTAGTGAATTCGGTGCTTGGGGTCCGGGACTGGCAGATTGCCAGCTTTTTCGGCGGCACCAGCCTGTTGATCCTGGTGGGCGTGGCGTTGGACACGGTGCGGCAGATTGAGCAGCACTTGTTGATGCGCAACTACGAGGGTTTCATGAAGGGCTCTCGGGTTCGGAGCCGTCGTTCGTAGGGCGCCGGAACGAAGCAGTAGAGGAACGATACGCATGCGAGTTATCCTGTTAGGGGCGCCGGGCGCCGGCAAAGGCACGCAAGCGAAGCGGCTTGCGGAACGCTTGGGTGTGCCGCATATCTCGACGGGCGACATTTTCCGGCGGCACCTGAAGGAAGGCACGGAACTCGGGAAGCAGGTGCGGGGGTATCTGGACTCGGGCGGCTTGGTGCCGGATGATGTGACGTGCGCGATTGTGGCGGACCGGCTGGCGCGGGAGGACTGCGAGAAGGGGTACATCCTGGATGGGTTCCCGCGGTCGCAGGCGCAGGCGCACGCGCTGAAGGATATGCTGAAGAAGCAGGGCCGGCGGATCGACTTGGTGGTGGATCTGGCGGTTCCTGATGACGAGATTGTGGAACGGCTGAGCGCGCGGCGGAGTTGCCCGAAGTGCGGGGCGGTGTACAACTTGAAGTACAGCCCGCCGAAGGGCGCGCCGAACCGGTGCGACGCGCCGGGATGCGGCGAGGAGCTGGTGCAGCGGGTGGACGACAAGCCGGAGACGGTGCGCGAACGCTTGCGGGTGTACCGGGAGACGACGGAGCCGCTGGCGGCGTACTATCGGGAGGAGGGTCTCCTGAAGAGCGTGGACTGCGCGGGCCTGAAGCCGGACGAGGTGTTCGAGAAGATTGAAGGGCTCGTCGCGGAAGGGGCTGGGCGGGCAAAGTGACGCGGCGCGGTCGCAGAGCGGAGAGCGTGACGCTGCGGACGGAGGAGGAGATTGCGCTGCTTCGCGAGGCGAACCAGGTGGTGGCGGATGTCCTGGCGACGTTGAGCGAGATGGTTGCGCCGGGCGTGTGCGTGCGGGATTTGGACCGGCAGGCGGAAGCGATGATCCGGGGCGCGGGGGGAACGCCTTCGTTCCTCGGGTATATGGGATATCCCGCGTCGACGTGCATCTCGGTGGACGAGGTGATCGTCCATGGGATTCCGAATGGTCGGGTGTTGCAGGAAGGCGAAATCGTCAGCATGGACGTGGGCGTGTACTTGAACGGGTACCACGGCGATGCGGCGGTGACGGTGGCCTGCGGCGAGGTGAGCGAGGAGAAGCGCGCGCTGATGCGGGTGACGGACCTGGCGCTGGCGCGGGCGATTACGGCGGCGGCGGCGGGAAACCACCTGTGCGACATCGGCCGGGCGGTGCAGCAGACGTGCGAGGCGGCGGGGTTCAGCGTGGTGCGCAGTTTTGTGGGCCATGGCATCGGCAAAGAGATGCATGAACCGCCGCAGGTGCCGAATTTTGATTTCGGCCGGCGGGGCATGGAGCTGCGCGCGGGCATGGTGATCGCGATCGAGCCGATGGTGAACGCGGGCGTGCACGAGGCGGTGGTGCTGGAGGACGGTTGGACGGCGGTGACGAAGGACGGGCGGCCGAGCGCGCATTTCGAGCACAGCATCGTGGTTCGTGAGCATGGCGGCGAGATTCTTTCGAAGACGCCTCGGAAGACGTGGGGCGTGGACCTGACGGTGATGCGGTAGGCCGGGCCGGAGCTCGGCTGGGCGGCTCGGATGGACGAGGCGACGAAGGCGGGACTGGTGACCGAGGACCTGCCGAACGACATGTACCGGGTGCGGCTGGACAGCGGCCGGATGGTGACGGCGCACATCGCCGGCGCGGACCGGATGCGGTTCGTGCGGGTGTTGCCGGGAGACCGGGTACGGGTGACGCTTTCGGCGTATGACGACAGCCGGGGACGGATCGTGGCGCGCCTCGACGAATAGCGGCGAGATGCGGGAGCGAGGCTCGAGGAGCATAGGATATGAAGGTACGCAGTTCAGTCAAGAAGATGTGCGAGAAGTGCAAGATCATCCGGCGTCATGGACGGGTACGGGTGATCTGTGAGAACCCGCGGCATAAGCAGCGCCAGGGCTGAGGAGCGCGGGAGGGGTCCGGCGCGGTTTGCGCGCGCGGACGAACAGATTGCGAACCGGCGTAGGAATGGGCTCGCGGCGACGCGGGCTCGAGGAAGCGCCACCCAGTGGAGACGGAAACGGATGGCACGTGTAGTCGGAGTGGATCTTCCCCGTGAGAAGCGCGTGGAAGTGGGGCTGACCTACATCTACGGGATCGGCCCGACGCGGGCGAGAGCGGTGCTTGCGCAGACGGGCGTGGACCCGGATACGCGGGTGCGCGACCTGACGGATGAAGAGGTGAGCAAGTTGGCGGCGGCGGTCACGAACACCTACAAGGTGGAAGGGGACCTGCGGCGCGAAGTGACAGGAAACATCAAGCGGTTGATGGATATTAACTGCTATCGGGGGCTGCGCCACAAGCGGGGCCTGCCGGTGCATGGTCAACGTACGCACACGAACGCCCGCACCCGTAAGGGGCCGCGGGGCGCCACGGTTAAGAAGAAGTAATCGACAAGGAGGAGACCGCGTCAAGTGGCCAAGGAGAAACGGAAAGCCAAGGGCAAGAAGCGTCGCACGTTGCTGAATGTGACGTCGGGCGTCGCCCATATTCAGGCGACTTTCAACAATACGATCGTGTCGATCTCCGACAGCCAGGGGAACGTCGTGGCATGGTCGAGTGCGGGTCAGGTCGGTTTCGTGGGCTCGCGCAAGAGCACGGCGTTCGCGGCGCAGGTCGCGGCGGAAGCGGCGGCGCGGAAGGCGATGGAAGTGGGCCTGAAAGATGTGCGCGTGCAGGTGAACGGCCCGGGCGCGGGACGGGAGTCGGCGATCCGGGCGATCCAGGCGGCAGGTCTGGATGTGACGCTGATTCGTGACGTGACGTCGATCCCGCATAACGGCTGCCGCCCTCCCAAGCGCCGGCGGGTGTGAGCCTGTGGCGCGGGGCGAGACGTCCCGGGCGTTGTCAACCGAAGGTCGGCTGCTGCTCCACTGCTGGGAGGCGATGGCATGATAGCGAATGAGTTTGTAATCCCTAGGACCGTGAAGGTGGAGGAGGGCGCGACGGACCGTTACGCCCGCTTCATCGTGGAGCCGTTCGAGCGCGGCTACGGTACGACGGTCGGTAACAGCCTGCGGCGGGTGCTGCTGGCGTCGCTTCGTGGATCGGCGGTGACGGCGATTCGGATCGAGGGGGCGCAACATGAGTTTGCGGCGATACCGGGCATCAAAGAGGATGTGACGGATATCGTGCTGAGTTTCAAGCGGTG
The DNA here is from genome assembly GCA_002422525.1 of Candidatus Hydrogenedentes bacterium UBA6118. Classification (GTDB taxonomy): domain Bacteria; phylum Hydrogenedentota; class Hydrogenedentia; order Hydrogenedentales; family SLHB01; genus UBA6118. The sequence goes on along the minus strand of DIWA01000039.1, from coordinate 27,001 downwards.
CGAGCTGCGTCTGAATCGCGATGAACCGCTGATCTTCACGTACAAGCATGAGGGTTCGGAGGCGATCACGGCGGGCGACGTGTTCAAGGATGAAGACGTTGACGTGTTCAACCCGGACCTGCTGATCATGACGCCGACGTCGGACGCGACGGTGATCGAGATGGAGATCAAGGTGGCGCAGGGTCGGGGTTACGTGACGGCGGAGCAGTTCGAGCTGGAGCACGCGCCGATTGGGACGATCTACCTTGATGCGGACTTTTCGCCGGTGACGCGGGTGAACTTCCTGGTGGAGGATGCACGCGTCGGACAGACGACGGACTATGACCGCCTGTTGCTGGATGTCTGGACGAACGGGTCGGTTCGGCCGGAGAAGGCGGTGGAAGAAGCGGCGACTTTGCTGATCGATCACCTGCGGATTCTGGTGAACCAGGAGACGGAGCCGGAGACGGAGGCGGGCGAGGGGATCAGCGAGGACCCGGAGCTGATGAAGACGCTTTCGCGTCCGGTCGAGGAGCTGGAGCTGAGCGTTCGTGCGGCGAACTGCCTGAAGGCGGCGGGCGTGCGGACGCTGGGCGATCTGGTGACGCGCACCGAAGGCGAGATGCTGCAGTTCCACAATTTCGGGAAGAAGTCGCTCGACGAGATCAAGAGCGTTCTGGATGGTCTGGGCCTGAGCCTGGGTCTGGGCCGGGAGGATGATGAGGAAGAGGCCGCTGGTGCGGTTGGGTCGTCTGTCGCGGAAGAAGATGACGATGATGCTGACGAGGCGGACGACGGGGCCGTGGACGAGGATGGCGAGGCCGTCGAGGCGGACAGCGAGAACTAGGAGAAGGGCGCGATAAACGATGAGACACCGCAAAGCAGGACGTCGCCTGGGGCGCACGACGGCGCACCGGAAAGCGACGATGAAGAACCTGGCTCTGGCGCTGTTCCAGCATCACGCGATCGAGACGACGCTGGCGAAGTCGAAGGAGCTGCGTGGGTTTGCGGAGCCGCTGATCACTTTGGCGAAGCGAGACTCCGTGGCGAATCGGCGGTTGGCGTTCGCTCGGTTGCGCGATGACACGGCGGTGCGGAAGCTGTTTACGCAGATCGGACCGGCGTTCGCGGAGCGGCCGGGCGGTTACACGCGGATCCTGAAGACGGGGTATCGCGTGGGCGACGCGGCGCCGATGGCGCGGATTGAGCTTGTGGGGATCGGGGAGTTCGTGGAGGACTGATCTCTGGAGGCGCAGGCGGGATACTGTTGAGATGACCGGGCGGATCGGCCTTTTGAGGCGGATGCGCCCGGTTTTTCGTTGGGTCGGCGGGGATGTGAGAAACGCTTTCCGGATTCGGCGGGGCTGTGTTATAACGGTGGCTGTTTTGGTTGGCGTGGCAAATGTGGAGCGGGATCATCTATGCCGCACGAACGGGTTGTGGTGTTGTCGGGTCCGATGCAGGGGACCGCGGTGGAGATCGTGGGCGCGCTTACGTTGGGCCGGAGTCATGAGAGCGGGCTGCAGATCAATGACTTGCAGGTATCGCGGAAGCATGCCGTGATCCAGCAGGGGCCGAACGGGTGCGTGCTGCGGGACCTGGGGAGCGGCAACGGGACGTATGTGGGGAACCGGCGGGTGGTGGAGTACCGGCTGTCGGATGGGGACGTGTTCAGCGTTGGGCCGGTGGACCTGCGGTTCGAGTCGCGGGCGACGCAACCGGGGGACGGGACGCGTCGGGGGCCGTCGCAGAACGTGGTGTTCAAGGCGGCGGGGGACGAGCAGGCGGTGCGGGCGTCGACGGCGGAGGCGGTGTACCAGACGCTGTTCAGGGGCGGCGGGGAGGCCGGGGAGCTGCAGGAGGCGCGGGCGCGGCTGGCGGCGTTGTATCAGGCGACGCAGATGATCTCGATCGAGCACGACATCAAGCGGCTGCTGGCGAAGGTGATGGACCAGTTGTTCGAGCTGGCGCCGGCGCACAACGGGGTGATCCTGCTGAAGAGCGAGCGGACGGGGGAGCTGCGGACGGAGTATGTGCGGACGGGGTCGGGTCCCGGGGACGTGGTGCAGATCAGCTCGTCGATCGTGCAGCGGGCGTTCGAGCAGGGCGAGGCGGTGCTGACGTATAACGCGGCGATGGATGATCGGTTCGGGTCGGGGGCGAGCATCATCGCGCAGAATATCACGTCGGCGATGTGCGCGCCGTTGGAGCACCAGGGCGAGGCGCTGGGGGTGGTGTATCTGGACACGCGGGGCACGACGAATGCGTTCAGCGAGGGCGACCTGGAGCTGGTGGTGGCGCTGGCGCGGGCGGCGGCGATCGCGATTCGGAACGCGGAGTATCTGCGGCAGCGGGAACAGGCGTATCGGGACACGCTGATCGTGCTGTCGAACGCGATTGAGATGCGGGACCACTACACGGTGGGGCATACGTGGCGGGTGACGCAGTTTGCGATGGAGATCGGCCGCAAGCTGGGGTGGGACGACGCGAAGATCGAGGAATGTCAGATGGGCGGGATCTTGCATGACGTGGGCAAGATCGCGGTGGACGATGCGATACTGGGCAAGGCGGGCGCACTGACGGACGAGGAGTTCGCGAAGATGAAGGTGCATCCGGAGCGCGGGGCCCGGCTGATGCAGGATGTGGAGTTCCTGATCCCGCTGATTCCGTACGCGCTGTATCATCACGAGCGCTGGGATGGGGAGGGGTACCCGTTCGGACTTAAGGGGGAGGAGATCCCGCTTGAGGGGCGGGTGGTGGCGGTGGCGGACACGTACGACGCGATGACGAGCAACCGTCCGTACCGGAAGGGGCTGGACCCGGACGTGGCGTTGGAGGAGATCCGCAAGAAGCGGGGGACGCAGTTCGACCCGCAGTGCGTGGACGCGTTGGCGGCGTGCCACCAGGACGGGAGCATCAAGCGGGTTCTTCAGAACTACTACGAGGCGGACGGGCGGAGCTTCGCATGTCCGTTCTGCAGCACGTATATCCGGATCCCGGATGAGGTTCGCCCGGACACGGAGCTGGTGTGCAACGTATGCCACCGGCGGCTGATGGTGCGGTTCCGGAACGACGCGTTCTACGGCGAGCTGTTGGCGGAGACGGAGCCGCACGCGCCGTCGCATCCGGCGGAGGGTCCGGCGACGGTTCCGCGGAGTTAGCGGGGGCGGAATTTCGCCCGGAGTGGCGGGTGTTGCTTAGCTTGCCGCACCGATCGGGGACGCGGGGGCGTTGTTCGATCCGGTCGCAGCGCGGGCGCCGGAGCGAAGAGATCCGCTCCTGAACGGCGCGGCTCCGGCGGCATGGACAGGGAGCGAGCATGCTCATCGCCGTACTCTCGGGTTTCGCCCTGGCGTTGATCGCGCCTAGTCTTCATCGTTTGACGCACAAGAGGACCGGGTTTCTCGTCGGTCTTTTGCCGCTCGGGCTGTGCGTGTATTTCGTGCGGCTGGCGTCGGGGCTGGACGCAGACGTCGCGCCGGTGCGCGAGACGCTTGCCTGGGTTCCCAGTCTGGGGCTGAGTCTGTCGTTCACGGCGGACGGGCTGTCGCTGCTGTTCGCGGCGCTGATCAGCGGGATCGGGTTCCTGGTCGCGATCTACTCCGGGGGGTATCTCGACAATCATCCGCAACTAGGGCGGTGGTACGCCTATCTGCTCATGTTCATGGCGTCGATGCTGGGCGTCGTGTTGTCGAGCAATCTGCTGGCGATTTTCGTGTTCTGGGAACTGACGAGCATCAGTTCGTACTTGCTGATCGGGTTCTTTCACGAGGAAGAGGATTCGCGGAAGGCGGCGTTGCAGGCGCTGCTGGTGACGGGGCTCGGCGGGGTGGCGATGCTGGCGGGGTTCGTGTTGTTGGGGCGGGTCGGGGGCTCGTTCGAGGTGCACGAGCTGGCGGCCGGAGCGGGGCTGATTCGGGGGGACCCGCTTTACTTGCCGATGCTGCTGCTGATCCTGGCGGGCGCGTTCACGAAGTCGGCGCAGTTCCCGTTCCACGTGTGGCTGCCGAGCGCGATGGCGGCGCCGACGCCGGCGAGCGCGTACCTGCATTCGTCGACGATGGTGAAGGCGGGGATCTTCCTGCTGGCGCGGTTGTTCCCCGTGTTGGGGGGTACGCCGGCGTGGACGGCGGTGGTGATGCCGGTCGGCGCGATCACGATGGTCTTCGGGGCGTATGTGGCGATGCGCCAGAACATCCTGAAGAAGCTGCTGGCGTACTCGACGGTGAGCGCGCTGGGGGCGATGACGATGCTGCTGGGGATGGGCACGGACGGGGCCGTGAAAGCGGCGGTCGCGTTCCTGTTCGCGCATGCGTTGTACAAGGCGGCGCTGTTCCTGGCGGCGGGGATCATCGACCACGAGACGGGCGAGCGCGATGTGCGGCGGCTGGGCGGCCTGGCGCGGGCGTTGCCGATCACGGCGGCGGGGGCGGCGGCGGCGGGGCTGTCGATGGCGGGGATCCCGTTGCTGTTCGGGTTTGTCGCCAAGGAGATCTTCTATGAGGCGGCGTTGCACGGCCCGGACGGGTGGGCGGCGGCGCTGACGACGGCGGCGGTGGTGTCGAGCATGTTTTTCGTGGCGGCGGCGGCGTGCGTGGCGTATCGCCCGTTCTTCGGCGCGGCGACGGAGACGCCGAAGCGTCCGCACGAGGCGCCGGCGAGCATGTGGCTGGGACCGGCGCTGCTCGGGGCGGGAAGTCTGGCGTTCGGCGTGTTTCCGGGATGGATTGGGGAAGGGCTGCTGAATCATTCGGCGTCGGCGGCGCTGGGCAAGTCGGTGGACCTGCACCTGCGGCTCTGGCACGGGTTCACGCCGGTGTTAGGGCTGAGCGCGGTGACGTTGCTGGGCGGTGTGGCGGCGTACGCGGTGCGGCCGCGGTTCACGGCGGCGCTGGCGACGGTGCACCGGGGGTGCGACGCGATCGGTCCGCAGCGTTGGTATGACGGGGCGCTGAACGGGATGCTGGTCGTGGCGAAGCTGCAGACGAAGGTGCTGCAGAACGGTTATCTGCGGCACTACCTGGCGGTGATCTTGATCACGCTGGTGGGGCTGTCGGGGTCCGTGTTGCTGACGCACGTCAAAGAGATCCGGAAGCACGTGATCGACAGTCTGGTGATCGCTTGGGAGACGGTGGAGTTCTATGAGCTGGGGTTGGCGGTGATCCTGATCATCGCGATCGCGGCGGCGGTGCATTCGCGGACGCGACTGGCGGCGATCGCCGCGCTGGGCGTGGTGGGGTACGGCGTGGCGCTGGTGTTTGTGCTGTTCGGCGCGCCGGACCTGGCGATGACGCAGATCGTGATCGAGACGCTGACGGTAATCCTGTTTGTGCTGGTGTTCTATCACTTGCCCCCATTCGCGATCTATGCGAACCGGATCTCGCGGGCGCGGGACCTGCTGCTCGCGACGTCGGTGGGTGTGGTGATGGGGGTGCTGACGCTGGTGGCGACGGCGACGCAGGCATACCCGACGATCTCGTCTTACTACGGCGAGATGAGCTACGACCTGGCGCACGGTCGGAACGTGGTGAACGTGATTCTGGTGGACTTCCGCGCGTTGGATACGATGGGCGAGATCACGGTGTTGACGGTGGCGGGGGTGGGGGCGTTTGCGCTGCTGAAGCTGAGGCTGGGGGCGCGGTCGCGCGGGGATGAGGAGGGCTCGTCGTGAGTTCGCTGATTCTGCGCACGGCGACGCGGTACATACAGCCGATCCTGGTGTTGTTTTCCGTGTTCTTGCTGCTGGCGGGACACAACGAGCCCGGGGGCGGTTTCGCGGGCGGCTTGGTGGCGGCGGCGGCGTATACGTTGTATGCGATCGCGTACGGCGTGGAGGAGGCGCGGCGGCTGCTCTACGTATCGCCGCAGGGTCTGGCGGGCGCGGGCCTGTTGGCGGCGGCGGGCAGCGGGATCCCTTCGTTGCTGTACGGGAAGCCGTTCATGACGGGCCTGTGGCATGAGGGCGACGTGCCGGGGTTCGGGGAGATCGCGGTGGGCACGCCGCTGCTCTTTGATGTTGGGGTGTACCTGGCGGTGATCGGCGTGACGTTGAGCATCGTGCTGAATCTGGCCGAGGAGGAGTAGTGGAGCTTGTACTGGCGGTGATCGTGGGCGGCCTGTACGCCGCGGGCATCTATCTGATGATGCGTCGGAACATTGTGAAGCTGATCATCGGGCTGGTGCTGTTGAGCCACGGGGCGAACCTGCTGATCTTCGCGTCGGGCGGGCTGACGCGGGCGCAGTCGCCGCTGATTGCGAAGGATGGGCACGTTCTGGCGCCGGGGTCGGCGGATCCGCTGCCGCAGGCGCTGATTCTGACGGCGATTGTGATCAGTTTCGCGGTGACGGCGTTCATGCTGGTGTTGGTGCATCGGACGCATCAGGAGGCGGCGACGGACGATTTGGACGCGCTGACGACGACGGACCGATGAGCAATTGGCTGCTCACGTTGCCGATCCTGATTCCGCTGGTGACGGCAGCGACGTCGCTCGTGTTCTGGCGAAGCGTGCGGACGCAGCGCGCGGCGGCGGTAATCGGGGCGATCGCGCTGCTTCTGGCGGCGCTGGCGCTGGCGGCCCGGGTGGATGCCGAGGGCATTCAGGTGATGCAGGCGGGGGCGTGGGAGGCGCCGTTCGGGATCTCGTTGGTGGCGGACCTGTTCAGCGCGATCATGGTGACGATTGCGGCGGCGATGGGGCTCGCGATCGTCTACTACTCGCTGTGGAGCATGGACCGGGAACGGGAATCGTTCTGCTACTACCCGTTGCTGCAGGTGCTGCTGATGGGGGTGTGCGGGGCGTTTCTGACGGGCGACCTGTTCAACCTGTACGTGTGGTTCGAAGTGATGCTGATGGCGTCGTTCGTGCTGTTGTCGCTGGGAGGGGAGCGGCCGCAGCTCGAGGGGGCGATCAAGTACGTGACGCTGAATCTCGTGTCGTCGGCGGTGTTTTTGTCGGCGGTGGGGATCCTGTACGGGATCGTGGGATCGCTGAACATGGCGGACCTGGCGGTGAAGCTGCATGGCGAGACCGAGCCGGTGATGGCGACGACGCTGGCGATGATGTTCCTGGTGGCGTTCGGGATCAAGGCGGCGATCTTTCCGCTGTTCTTCTGGCTCCCGGCGTCGTACCACACGCCGCCGATCGCGGTGACGGCGATTTTCGCGGGGCTGCTGACGAAGGTGGGGGTGTATGCGCTGATGCGCGTGTTCACGCTGCTGTTCACGCAGGACGTGGGGTTCACGCACACGGTGATCCTGGTGCTGTCGGGATTCACGATGGTGACGGGGGTGCTGGGGGCGGCGGCGCAGAACGAGTTCCGGAGGATCCTGACGTTCCACATCGTGAGTCAGATCGGGTATCTGATCATGGGACTGGCGTTGTTCACGCCGCTCGCGTTGGCGGGCAGCGTGTATTACATGGTGCATGTGATCATCGCGAAGACGAACCTGTTCCTGATCAGCGGGGTGGTGCATGCGTCGGAGGGGACGTATGAGCTGGGGAAGCTGGGCGGGCTGTACAAGCGGCGGCCGTATCTCTCGCTTGCGTTCATGATCTCCGCGTTGGCGCTGGCGGGCATTCCGCCGTTGTCGGGGTTCTTCGCGAAGTACTCGCTGGTGGCGGCGGGGCTTGATCGCGGGTCGTACGGCATCGTGGCGGCGGCGTTGGGCGTGAGCGTGCTGACGCTGTTCAGCATGACGAAGATCTGGGCGGCGGCGTTCTGGGCGCCGGGACCGGCCGAGCCGGCGGCGCTCGGCCCCGGCGGGGAGCGTCGGATCCGCGCGATGATGGTTCCTGTGGCGGCGCTGGCGGGGGCGTCCGTGGCGATGGGCGTGGGCGCGGAGTACTTCATCGGGCTGTCGTTGCGGGCGTCGGCGCAGTTGCTCGACCCGAACCAGTACATCGGCGCGGTGCTGGGGAGGAACGCCTTGTGAGCATGTTCCTCGGCAATATTCTGCTGGCGCTGGTGTGGACGCTGATGACGGGGCGGATGACGCCGGCGAATCTGGCGGCGGGGTTCGTGCTGTCGTTCTTCGCGCTGCTGCTGACACAACGGCTGCTCCGGGGCCGGTCGGCGTACTTCCGGAAGATCGTGCAGTTGCTGGTGTTCGCGGCGTGGTTTGCGCGGGAGCTGATCATCTCGAACCTGAAGGTGGCGTACGACGTTGTGACGCCGAAGCATCATTCGCGGCCGGGCACGATTGGGATTCCGCTCGAAGTGACGACGTCGGCGCAGATCACGGCGTTGGCGAACCTGATCAGTCTGACGCCGGGGACGCTGAGCCTGGACGTGTCGGACGACCGGAAGACGTTGTACATCCACGCGATGTTCATCGACGATCCGGACAAGGTGCGGCGGGAGATCAAGGAAGGGCTGGAGCGGCGCGTGTTGGAGCTGTGGAGTTGAGATGCTTCCGATCGTCGTGAACGTGGTGCTGGGCATGCTGGGGCTGGCGCTGGTGCTGACGTGCATCCGGCTGCTGCGGGGGCCGTCGATGGCGGACCGGGTGGTGGCGCTGGACCTGATCTCCACGCTGGCGGTGGGCATGATCTGCGTGTACGCGATCTCGACGGATCAGGATGTGTATCTGCGCGATGCGATCGTGCTGGCGGTGATCGCGTTTCTGGGGACGACGGCGTTTGCCAATTACCTCGGGAAGGGAGGGCAGCCGTGATCACGACGGTTGTCACGAGTGCGCTGATGCTGTTTGGGGCGTCGTTCATGTTCCTGGCGGCGCTGGGGGTGTTGCGGCTGCCGGACATCTACATCCGGATGCATGCGGCGACGAAGAGCGGCACGCTGGGGGTGAGCGGGATGATCCTGGCGTCGGCGGTGCACTTCGGCGAGTTGGGTGTGACGACGCGGGCGGTTCTGATCGTGGTGTTCCTGTATCTGACGGCGCCGGTGGCGGCGCACTTCATCGGACGGGCGGCGTATCAGACGGGGGCGCCGATGTGGGACCGGAGTGTGGTGGACGAGCTGCGCGGACGGTATAATGCCAAGGGCGCGCTTGACTCGGCGCCGGAGACTTCGGGCGTTTCCTCAGGTTCCGAAGGCGGCGATTCGTCGAGCTGATAGACCGCGCGCACGATCCGGGCGCGTAGAGACCATGTCACACGTTTCCTCGTCACCCTCCCTGGATGGCTATCCCCTCGTTGCCGGCGTGGCCGTGGATATTGATGCGCTGCGGGGGCTGTCGCATCGGTGCGAACCGGCGACGTGCGCGGTGCGGGGGGCGTGCTGCGCGCATTACGAGGTGGCGATCGGCGCCGAGGAGCTGGAGACGATCCTGGGGTGCCTGGATGCGGTGGCGCGCTATGCGCCGCAGATCAAGCAGACAGATGTGTATGACGAGGAGGGGCCGAAGACATTTGTATTGGACACCGATGAAGGCGGGCAATGCGTGTTCGCGTTTCGTCGGCGCGGGCGGGGGTGTCGCCTGTGCGCGTTGCACGCGGTTGCGCTGGACCATGGTCTCCCGCCGGAACAGGTGAAGCCGAAGAGCTGCGCGCTGTGGCCGCTGGCGCTTGCGGAGACGGATCCGCCGACGCTGTCGGTGCAGGACGATGCATTGGATTTCCCGTGCAACGCGACGAGGAGGCGCGCGGCGCAAGGGCTGGATCCGGGGGTGGAAGCGATCCTGTTGGGGAGTTTTGGGGCGGGTTTTCTGGCGCAGGTGCGCGCGCTTTTGTAGTATTCGCCGTTCTCGGAGGGGCCGCGGGGCGGAAGTCGGTACGGATCGCGGAAATGTCGGTCCGGTCTGTTTACGGCGGGCGTTGGGCGTGGTAGAATCGATTTATCGGGGCTGGCTGCATTGCAGACCAGAAAACAGACCAGGAAGGAGGATAGGTCCGTGTTTCTCCTTCGACGGCGCAAGCGGTTCGCGGCGCCCCCGGAAGTGCGCAAGGGCGCTTCCGGCGGTGGGACGACGGAACTGGTCTACATCGATTTCGACATGCTCGTGAAGGGCAACATCACACGAAGAGGGCGCACAACGATTCGGCAGTACTGCGTGACGGTTGACGGGGCGACGCGCTTGGTGACGAGCGGCGACACGGTGGACCGGAAGACGTGGCGTGCGCTGGTCGAGGCGGGCGCGGTTCGCGGACGACCGGGAGAGGAAGCCGCCGCGGATGGGAGGGCGCCGGTGCGCAGCGACGCGGAACACGCCGAGTCGCCCTTGGTAAGGGAGTGATATAAGGCATGGCCGCCACGATATCGGTAGCGGTGCTTGTGCGGGATGGACGAAAGGGACTGCGGGAGTGCCTTGAGAGCGTTCAGTCGATCGCGGACGAGTACTGTATTGTGGATATGAGCGCTTCGCCGGAGACGATGTCGGTGGCGCGCGAGTTCTCGGCGCGTACGCGCGTGTTCATCTGGTGCGAGGACGACGCCGCGGCGCGGAACGAGTGTCTGCGGTTGTGTACGAAGGATTGGGTGTTTTTCCTGGAGGGGTGCGAAGCCGTAGAGGCGGACCAGGCGAAGCGCATTCGGTGGTTGGCGCGCGGTCCGTCGGATTCGTGCTACCCGTTCGAGGTGCGGACGTACACGAACAGCCCGGAAGCGCCGGACTTTGTGCGGTGCAACGGGAATGACAAGCAGTGCGCGGGGTTCGAGGGATGGTATGGGGCGTCGGAGGTGCGGCTGTTCCCGAACAATGCGGATGCGCGGTACGAGGGGGCGCTGGATGCGACGATCACGGGATCGCTGCAGCGACTGGGGGTGACGGAGCGGACGTCGGACCTCGCGGTGCATCGGTACCCGGTGCGGTTTGAGCTTCGCGGGAACGGCTCGGGCGTGCATCCCGTGCGCGACCCGGAGGCGTCGGCGCAGGCGCTGGCGGAGGGTCAGCGGCTCGTTGTCGCGAAGGCCTATGACCAGGCGGTTCGGACGTTGCGCCAGGCGCTGGCGTGCGATCCGTCGAACGTCGAGGCGTCGCTTGCGCTGGGGATGACGTACCATCGGCTCGGGCGGATTGATGATGCGCGGCGGTACCTGCGGCAGGCGCTGGATCTGGATCCTTCGCAGACGCGCGGCTGGCAGACGTTGGCGGCGGTCTTTTCGGACAGCAAGGACTGGGAGGCCGCGGCGGCGTGCGTGGAGCGGGCGATGGCGCTGGACGCCTCGTGGACGGAAGGGCACCAGCGGATGAGCGTGGCCCTCGAAGGGCTCGGCCGGATGGAAGAGGCGGCCGAGGAGGCGCGGCGGGCGTTCGAGCAGCGCTCGAGTTCCTCGGAGGCGCTGCGGCTGTACGTGCATCAGATGCTGCGGATTGAGAAGCGGGCGGCGGCGCGCGAAGTGATTCAGGCGGCGATCGATCGTTCGGGCGGCACGCCGGACCTGCACAATACGCTAGGTGAGCTGTGTTTCTATGACAAGGCGTACGAGGAGGCGAAGCGGCACTTCGCGAGCGCGGGCGAACTGGGGTCGGCCGCGGCGTACAACAACCTTGGGGTGGTGCACTTCCACCTGAAGGCGTATGACGATGCGAAGGCGGCGTTCGAGCGTTGTCTTGAGCTGGATCCGGAGCATCGCGGTGCGCAGCGGAATCTGGAGAAGGTGCTGGCGCACTTGGGGAAGGCGTAGGTCGGATCCCGGGGGCAGGGTCCCGTCTGTCGCGTTTGTCGCGTGAGCATCGGCTCACGCATCGCTCCAACTGATCGGAAATCGCACGGCCGTTCGGGGGTCAGTTTCGTCCGGTGTGTCCGAAACCGCGTTCGCCGCGGGCGGTGTCCTCGAGTTCCTCTGTTTCCTGCCATGCCGCGCGGACGACCGGCGCCACGATGAGCTGCGCGATGCGGTCGCCGCGCTCGATGCGTACGGGCTCCTGGCCGAGGTTGATGAGGAGCACGCAGATTTCTCCGCGATAGTCCGCGTCGATGGTGCCTGGGGCGTTCGCCATGCCGAGGCCGTGGCGCAGGGCGAGGCCGCTTCGGGGGCGGACCTGGGCTTCGTAGCCGGGGGGGAGCGCGATGCGGAGACCGGTCGGGGTCAGGGCGCGTTCGCCGGGCATGAGGACGATCGGTTCGGTGATCGCGGCGCGCAGATCCATGCCCGCGGACAGGGGCGTGGCGTAGTCGGGCAGAGCGAGGCCGTCGGCGTGGGGCAGTCGGGTGATCCGCACGGGCACCGTGTGCGCGGGGGGCTCGTTTGTCACAGTCTGATCTCCGCGATGTCGCCGCACTCGGGACCGACGATAGCGGTGACGCCGGCGGTTCCGCGGAAGAGGCGCTGGGCCACGCGCTGGAGTTCGTCGGCGGAGACGGCGTCGGTCCGTTCGAGGGCTTCGTCGACGCTGATGATGCGGCCGGCCTGCATGATGGATCGGGCAAGTCGGGACATGCGCGAGGAGGTGCGCTCCATGCCCATGAGCATGCCGCCGCGAATCTGTTCCTTGTTGAGGGAGAGTTCGGCCTCCGAGAGCGGCGTGTCGCAGATGCCTTTGATCTCGTCGCCGATGAGCGAGAGGGTTCGCCGGAGGTTTTCGGGCGCGACGGCGGCGTAGACGCCGAGGAATCCGGCCTCGTGGTAGGCGGATTTGTAGGAGTAGATGGCGTAGGCGAGGCCTTCGCGTTCGCGGATGCGGTCGAAGAGGCGGGAGGTGGAGCCTTCGCCGAGGGCCATGCTGAGGACTTCGCAGGGGTACTGGATGTCATCGGTGACGGGGAAGCCGGGGAAGCCGATGCAGACGTGGCTCTGGGCGATGTCGCGCACGGCGGCGTCGACGCCGGAGCCGAACGTGGGCGCAACGTAGGCGCGGGCGATGCCGGATGGGGGAAGGTCGGCGAAGGCGGCGCCGATCATCTGGTAGAGGGCATCGGGATCGAGGTTGCCGGCGGCGGTGACGAGCATGTTGTCGGGGACGTACCATTTGTCTCGGTACGCGCGGACATCGTCGATGGAGAGGTCGGCGACGGTCTCTTCGAATCCGCCGACGGGGCGGCCGATGGGGGCGTCGGGCCAGAGGCGCTGGACGAAGCGGTCGTGGACGTACTCCTCGGGGACGTCTTCGACGGAGGCGATCTCCTCGATGACGACGTTGCGCTCCTTCTCGAAGTCGAAGAAGGTGGAGTTGCGGAGGATGTCCGCGAGGACCTCTACGGCGGAGTCGAGGTGGGTGTCGAGCACCTGGACGTAGAGGCAGGTGCAGTCGCGGGCGGTGAAGGCGTTGATCTGTCCGCCGCGGCCTTCGATGATCTCCATGAGTTGGCGGGCGGTGCGGGTCGTGGTGCCTTTGAAGAGGAGGTGTTCGAGGAAATGGGACACGCCGGCCTGTTCGGCGGTTTCGTTGGCGGACCCGGTGCGGATCCAGATGCCGAGGGACACGGACCGAACGTGGGGGACCGGCTCGCAATACAGCTCCAGACCGTTTGGAAAGCGGTAGGAAGCCACGGAGTCGACAGATTGCAGCGCGAGCTGTGGCATTAGGCGGGATCTCCCGTGGGCTTGGGCTCCGCGGCGTGGGGCGGAGCGGGCGCCGGCTCGAGAGTCGGGTCGGCGGTCTGTGGAAGAGGGCGCTCCCAACGGGAACGCCCTCGTGTACGCTGGCTCGGTATGCGGCGGGTCTGGATTGGGCCGCGGACTTGGGCCGCGGACTAGCGTCGTCCGCCGCCGCCGCCGCCGCGTCGGTCGCCGCCGCGCCGGTCTCCGCCGCGACCGCCGCCTCCGCGCCGGTCGCCGCCGCGTCGATCGCCGCGGTCGCCGCGATCGCCGCGATCGCCGCGCTCGGCCTTGGAGGACTCGAGGTCGGCGAGGTCTTCTTCGTTGAGAAGGCCGAGGTCGCGTTCCGCTTCGACCTTGGAGAGGTTGATGCGGCCCATCTTGTCGATCTCGATGACCTTGACGTTGATGATGTCGCCGATGCTGACAACGTCTTCGACCTGGCGAATGCGGCGGGGGCTGAGCTCGGAGATGTGGACGAGTCCTTCCTTGCCGCCGAGGATGCTGACGAAGGCGCCGAAGTTGAGGATACGGACGACGGGGCCTTTGTAGAGCTGCCCGACCTCGGGGACGGCGGTGATCTGACGGATCATCTCGATCGCGGCCTCGGCGCTCTCACTGTTGGTGGCGGCGACGTTGACGGTGCCGTCGTCTTCGATGCCGATGTCGGCGCCGGACTTGGCCTGGATCTCGCGGACCACCTTGCCTCCGGGCCCGATGATCTCACGGATCTTGTCGACGTCGACCTTGATGGTGTAGATGCGGGGGGCGTACTTAGAGATGTCGGAGCGGGGCTCGGAGATCGCCTCAGCCATCTTGCCGAGGATGTGCTCGCGTCCGGCCTTGGCCTGTATGAGGGCCTCGGTCATGAGCGCACGCGAGACGCCGGCGACCTTGCAGTCCATCTGGAATGCGGTGATGCCGTCGGCCGTGCCGCAGACCTTGAAGTCCATGTCGCCGAGATGGTCCTCGGCGCCGAGGATGTCGCTGAGTACGACGGCGTCGTCGCCCTCCTTGATGAGGCCCATGGCGATGCCGGCGACCGGCGCGGTGATGGGGACGCCGGCGTCCATGAGGCTGAGCGTGCCGCCGCAGACGGTGGCCATGGAGCTGGAGCCGTTGCTCTCGGTGACGTCGGAGAGGACGCGCACGGTGTAGGGGAACGCGGCGTCGGCTTCCTCGTCTTCCTCAAGGGGAAGGACGGCCTCGAGCGCGCGTTCGGCGAGCTTGCCATGACCGATCTCGCGACGGCCCGGGCCGGTGATGCGGCGCACTTCGCCCACCGAGTAGGAGGGGAAGTTGTAGTGGAGCATGAACCGCTGGAACTCCTCGCCGGTCAGCTCGTCGCGGCGTTGCTCGTCGCGGCTGGTGCCGAGGGTCGTGGAGACGATGGTCTGGGTCTCGCCGCGGGTGAAGAGGGCGGAGCCGTGGGCGCGCGGCAGCACGCCGACTTCGATGGAGATGGGCCGGATCTCGTCGGGGCGGCGTCCATCGATTCGTTTGCGGTTCTTGAGGACGCTGTTCCGCATGACGCGCTTGGAGAGACTGTCGTAGATGCCGGCGATGGCGTCGCTGTTTTCAGCGATGAACTCCTCGCCGCGGCGTTCGGTGAGCGCCGCGAAGACCTCGTCGCGCAGGGCGGCTTCCGCGTCGGCGCGCTCGTGCTTGCCCTCGAGGAAGAGGACCTCGGCGAGGCGATCGGCGGCGAGCGCTTCGATCTCGGAGACGAGGTCCGGATCGGGCGCGGGGGGTTCGAAAGGCATCTTCTCGACGCCGGCGCGCTGCTGGAGCTCGCTGATGGCGTCGCAGATCTTCTTGATGAACCCGTGGCCGAATTCGAGGGCCTCGAGCATCATGTCCTCGGGGATCTGGTCGGCGCGGCCTTCCACCATGGCGATGTTGTCGCGGGCGCCGGCCATGACGAGGTCGAGCGCGCTGTTCTCCATCTCCGACATCGGGGGGTTGACGACGAGATTGCCGTCGAACATGCCGACGCGAACCGCGCCGATGGGCCCGGCGAAGGGGATCTTGGAGATCGACAGCGCGGCGGAGGCGCCGTTGATCGACATCACATCGGGGTCGTTCTCATTGTCCGCCGAAAAGACGGTTGAGAAGACCTGGGTCTCGTTGAGGAAGCCCTTGGGGAAGAGCGGGCGGATCGGGCGGTCGGTGAGCCGACAGACGAGGATCTCGCGTTCGCTGGGCCGGGCTTCGCGGCGGAAGTAGTTGCCGGGGATGCGACCGGCGGCGGAGCTCTTCTCGCGATACTCGACGGTAAGCGGGAAGAAGTCCTGGCCGGGTCGGGCATTCGGGGCGACGGTGACGGCCGTGAGGACGAGGGTGTCTCCCTGGGTGACGACGACGGCGCCGTGGGCCTGCTTTGCGATGCGGCCCGTTTCAAAGTTGAGTTCGGTGTTTCCTACTTGAACGGAGAGACGTTCGACTTTCTGTTCCATGTGTTCCTTTCCCAGTGCTGCCGGAACGTCTCCCACATCGTTCCATCTGCGTCACTGCGCACGATTTCTCGCTTTTTCTCTCTTCTCTTCTTCTTCGTCATGCGGCGCGTGCGGTACGCGCCGGCTCGGCCGGGCTCTCCATGGAGCGGGGCGCGAGGGGTCCCCGCCGTCGGCGGGAGCCCGATGCCGGGCGGCTACTTGCGCAGGCCCAGCGACTTGACAACAGCGCGATAGCGCTCGATGTCCTGATTACGCAGATAGTTGAGCAGTCGGCGGCGACGGCCGACGAGTTTGAGCAGTCCGCGACGGCCGCCGAAGTCCTTCGGGTGGCCCTTGAAGTGCTCGGTGAGGTGGTTGATGCGCGCCGTGAGGAGGGCGATCTGCACTTCCGCGGATCCGGTGTCGCCTTCGTGCTTCGCGTACTCCTTGATGATCTCGGACTTTTGCTCTTTGTTGGCTACCGCCATGTCACCTGTTCCTTTTGATCCGCCCTTATCCCAGTGCGTCGTCGGTGGATCGAGCGACCGAGAAAAGGGCAACCGCTTTGCCGAGCCGACGACCGGCGCGGCGTCTATGTTGTGCGGGTCGGGCGTATCTGCACGCCCGACCGCCTACCATGTTAGTGCATAGCGCCCACTGAACGCTACTTGTCTGTGAGCGCCGCGAGCCCGGGGAGGGTCTTGCCCTCGAGCATTTCGAGGGAAGCGCCGCCGCCGGTGCTGACGTGGCTCATCTTGTCGGAGAGGCCGAATTGGTTTACCGCCGCGGCGGTGTCGCCGCCGCCGATGACGCTGGTGATGGCGTCGCTGTCGGCGAGGAGCTGGGCGATCGCGAGGGTGCCCTTGGCGAAGTTCGGCATTTCAAAGACGCCGACGGGGCCGTTCCAGACGACCATCTTCGACTTCTTGATGGCCTGGGTGAACAGGTCGATGGTCTTCGGACCGATGTCGAGGCCTTGCCACCCGGGTTCGATGCCGTCCCTGGCGACGACCTTGGTGTTCGCGTTGTTGTCGAAAGCGTCGGCGACGACGAAGTCGACGGGCAGGAGCAGCTCGATGCCCCTGGCCTTGGCCTTGTCGATGACGGCCTGCGCGACCTCGAGGCCCTTTTCGTCGAGCAGCGAATCGCCGATCTCGAGGCCCTGGGTCTTGAGGAAGGTAAAGGCCATGCCGCCGCCGATGATGAGGGTGTCGACGAGGTTGAGCAGATTGTCGATGACCGTGATCTTGTCGGCGACTTTGGCGCCGCCGAGGATGGCGAGCAGCGGCCGGTCGGGGTTGGTGAGGACCTTGCCGAAGAACTCCATTTCCTTGGCGACGAGGAAGCCGGCGGCGGCTTGCGGCACGAGTCGGGCCACGCCCTCGGTGGATGCGTGCGCGCGATGGACGGAGCCGAACGCGTCGTTGACGTAGACGTCGGCGAGGGCGGCGAGTCTACGGCTGAGTTCCTCGTCGTTCTTGGTCTCGCCGGGCTCGAAACGGGTGTTCTCGAGGAGGACGATGTCGCCGGGCTGCATGGCGGCGACGGTCTTCTCGACCTCGGGACCGACGACGGCGTCGACTTTGGTCACGTTGCCGCCCACGAGCTCGCGGAGCCGGTCGGCGACGGGGTCCATCTTGAACTTGGCCTTGTCGGCGTCGGTCTTCGGGCGACCGAGGTGCGACATGAGGATGAGTTTGCCGCCTTGCTCGCGCACGAGCTGGATGCTGGGCATGGCGGCGCGGATGCGGGTGTCGTCGCGTACCGTGCCGTCTTCGTTCTGAGGCACGTTGAAATCGACGCGCATCAGGACGCGCTTGCCTTTGAGGTCGAGGTCTTTGATGGTGAGTTTGTTCATGTGCAGAGTCCCCGCAATATCACGAAGTGGCTCGCGCGGGAATCCTGCACGAGCCACACGCCTCGTTTCACCCGGCGCCGAGGGGGCCGGGCTTCCAAATGGATCCATCCCGTTGCGCGACGACGCGGCGGGCGTCGGGCGCGGAAGCGGTTCGGATTACGCCATCTTCTTGAAGAGATCGACGCAACGGCAAGAGTAACCCCACTCGTTGTCGTACCAACTGATGACCTTGACGAAGTTGTCGCCCATCACGGCGGTCGAGAGGGCGTCGAAGATGCTCGAGTGCGGGTTGCCGATCACGTCGACGGAGACGATGGGGTCGGTGCAGTACTCGAGGATGCCCTTCATCGGACCCTCGGCCGCAGCCTTCATCGCGGCGTTGATCTGGTCCCGGGTGACCGGGGTCTCAAGCTCGGCCACAAGGTCGACGACCGAGCCGTCGGGCGTAGGAACGCGGACGGACATGCCGTCGAGCTTGCCCTTCATGTCGGGAAGGACGAGGCCGATGGCCTTGGCGGCACCGGTCGACGTGGGGATCATCGACATCGCGGCGGCGCGGGCACGGCGAAGGTCCTTGTGGGGAAGGTCAAGGATGTTCTGGTCGTTGGTGTAGCTGTGGATCGTGTTCATGAAGCCGGCCTTGAGGCCGAAGCTGTCGCGAAGCACCTTGGCGAACGGCGCGAGGCAGTTCGTGGTGCATGACGCGTTGGAGATGATGTGGTGCTTCTCGGCATCGTACTGGTCGTCGTTCACGCCGATGACGATGGTGATGTCTTCGTTCTTGGCCGGAGCCGAGATGATGACCTTCTTCGCGCCGGCGTCACGATGCGCCTGCGCCTTGGTGGCGTCGGTGAAGAAGCCGGTGGACTCCACAACGATGTCCACACCGAGGTCGCCCCACGGCAGCTGCGCAGGGTCGCGCTGCGCCATCACCTTGACCTCACGGCCGTCGACGGTGAACGAACCTTCACCCGCGACCACCTCATGCGGGAAGACCTTGTGGACCGAGTCGTACTTGAGCAGGTGCGCGAGCGTTGCGGCATCGGTGAGGTCGTTGACAGCCACGACCTCGATCGCCGGATCGCCTTCACACGCGCGGAACACCAGTCGGCCGATGCGACCGAAGCCGTTGATACCTACCCGGATCGTCACGTGGTACCCCTCCTTGAAGCCGTGCGCCGTTGATTCCCGGACCGGGTGGCCCGTCTCACATAGTAACCGATTGATACGAACCAGAGACCGCTCCTTCGGGCGACTTCACCGTGGCAATGCCTCCGGTGTGTACCTACCCGTACAACTCCTTAGCAAGCTCTTCCAGGCGGCGGATCCGATGGTAGACCGCGGACTTGGTGAGCGGAGGATCAGCCAGCTCGCCGAGCTCGCGCAGGCTCACCTCAGGATGCTCGAGCCTGAGCGATGCGATCTCCCGCAGCGCCGGCGGAAGCGAATCAAGGCCCCTCGCCCGCTCGATTGAGCGCACCGCCTCGACCTGACCCGCCGCAGCGGTCGCCGTCTTCTGCAGATTGGCGGTCTCGGCGTTCACGAGGCGGTTCACATCATTGCGCATCTCTTTGATGATGCGTACATCCTCCGCTCGCAGCAGTGCGCGATGCGCTCCCACCAGGGCGAGGAAGTCGACGATGGGCTCGGCGCCTTTGAGGTAGACCGTGTACGAGCCCCGCCTGCTGGTGACCCGGGCGTTGATGCCGAAGCGGGCCATCAGTGTGACCAGGTCGTTGGCGATCGGCTCGCTTTCGGCCGTCAGCTCGAAGTGGAAGTCACCGTGCGGATCGGCCACGAAGCCGCCGCCGAGGAACACGCCACGCAGATACGCGATCGCGCAACAGTCCTTCTTGATGAGACCGCGCGGCAGTTCGTACAGCGGCGCGAACGACGCGTCCACGATGCCCATGTCGGCAAGGGCGGGGTGCAGCGCTGGCTGGTTCACCACGGTGATGAGGTAGTTGTTCGAGCGATGCAGCACCGAGCGCCGCACGGTCAACTCGGTCTCGAGCTGATACGCGCTGTGCAGCAGCTTGATGATCTTGCGGGCGACGGGCGCCGTCTCCGTGGCGATCTCGAGCCTCATGTGACCGCCGCCGGTGAAATGGAGCGTGCCCTCGACCCGGATCAACGCCGAGAGCTCCGCACGGGCACAGCACGGCTTGGATGCTTCGATCCGTGCGAGCTCTTCCTTGACCTCGGCGGTGAACGACATCACCACACCCCCGAAAGAGCCGCCAGCAGCTTCTCGGGATCGTGCCGCGCCGGACTCGCGGGATCGACGAGATCCGCTCCCACCACGTCGATGCCCTCGGCCTCTATCCGCGCACGCTGCGCGGGACCCGACTCCACCGCATCGGCACGCTGGCCCGGCCCCGGCTCATCGACCAGCACCACGTCGATCGCTCCGCCGAGGCCATGGGCCACCAGCGCGTCGACGTGGTCGGCCGCGTCCATCCCCGCCGTCTCGCCACGCATGTTCGCCACGTTGCACACGTAGATCACACGCGCATCGCTCTCCAGTAGCGCCTCCGTCACACCGTCCACCAGGAAGTTCGGGATGATGCTCGTGAAGAGGCTGCCCGGGCCGATCACCACGATATCGGCGCCACGCACCGCATCGAGTGCCGGCGGGTATCCGGGAACATCCGCAGGCTCCAGGCACACGCGTGCGATGGGACCCTCAGTCTCGGCCACCCTGGCCTGGCCGATGACGAGCCTTCCTTCACGGTCGCGGCCCGAGAGGATCACGTCGGCAAGCGTTGAAGGCAGTACGCGGCCCCGGATACCGAGCAGTCGGCCGGCAGCCTCAACCGCCTCGGCGAACCCACCCTCGATATCCGCGAGCGCAGCGATCATCAGGTTGCCGAGTGCGTGGCCCACGAGCCCCTCGCCCGCGGGGAACCGGTACTGGAAGACCGGTGCGAGTTCGCTCTCGGGCTCCGCGAGCGCCACGAGGCAGTTGCGGATATCTCCGGGCGGCAGCATCCCCAGTTCGCGCCGCAGGTGCCCGGAGGAGCCGCCGTCGTCGGCAACCGTCACGACCGCCGTGGTATCGAACCCGGCCGCGAGCATGCACCGCAGCACAAGCGGCAGCCCCGTCCCACCGCCGATGGCCACAGCCGAACGCGCCGTCATGGCCGGGCCTTGTCTCTTGCGATGTCGCGATGCGTCACGGCGACCGTGTAACCGTCCTGCCTGATGAACTCGGCGGTGCGCTCCGCGAGCGCCACGCTTCGATGCTTGCCGCCGGTGCATCCGAGTGCGATGTGCAGCGCCGTCTTGCCCTCGGAGAGGTAGTTGGGCAGCAGGAACTCGACGAGCGGTAGCCACCTATCGAGGAAGACCGCGGTCTCAGGCTTCTCCAGCACGTACGCGCGAACGGGCCGATCGAGGCCGGTCTTGGGGCGCAGCCGGTCGATGTAGTGCGGATTGGGCAGGAAACGCACGTCCATGACGATGTCAGCGTCGATGGGCACACCGTACTTGAAGCCGAAGGATGAGACCGTCACCATCATCTGGTTCTCGTGCCCCGCTGGAACGAACTCCTCGCGGATCAGCGCGCGCAGATCCTGTGGAGGCAGGTCGGTGGTGTCCACCCGGAAGTCGGCGCGGCGCTCGATCGCCTCGAGCCGCCGCCGCTCCTCGGCGATACCGCTGGCCACCGAACCGACCTCCGCCAGCGGGTGTCTCCGTCGGGTCTCTTTGAAGCGCCGAACCAGCGTGCGGTCATCCGCGCTCAGGAACAGTATCCTTGGGTGGTTGCCGCGCTCCTCAAGCCGGTCGATCGCGGCGATCAGATCCTCGAAGAACACCCCGCCGCGCACGTCGCAGACCACCGCGACCTTGCGGATGCGGCTGCCCGGGAGCGCCGCGAGCTCCACCAGCTGATCGAGCAGCGCGGGCGGCAGGTTATCGATGCAGAAGTAGCCGAGGTCCTCGAACGTGTGGATCGCCTCGGTGCGGCCGGCGCCCGACATGCCGGTGATGAGCACGAGATCGCGCTCGTTGTCGTTGGCGTGCCCGTAGTCGTCGATATCGATCGTGTCCGCCGTCACGACACCACCCGCTAGTCTTTGTCGTCGACCAACGAGGTGCCCACAGACGTGATGACAGCGATTATCGCCGCGGCGAAAACCGTCTGCCAGAAGCCTGTGATGGCAACGCCGTCGACCACCCACGCGACTATATAGAGCATCCCGGCGTTGATCACCAGCGAGAACAGCCCAAGGGTGAGACAGGTGACCGGCAGGGACAGCACGTGCACGATGGGCTTCACGATCGCGTTCACGAGTGCCAGCACGAGGGCGGCGAGCACGGCCGAGGGCCAGAACTCATCGACTTGCAGCAGCCAGCCGTTTGACAGGTATGCGACGCCGAAGATCGCGGCCGCGCTGATAAGCATCCGGATGATGAACTTCACGGGTGCTCCCTTCGTCGGGTCATGCCAGTGGCCACAGTATAGCAGCGGGCGCTGACGTACTGAGGCCGACCTGGGCACGCGGCCCCTGCGGCCCGAACGCACGTCCGCCGACCGGCGCGTCTGCCTTATTCGGTGCCGAGTGCGGCGCGAACCGCCACCTCCACCTCCGCAGACACCGCGCCATCTCCGCCGATGATGTAGGCGGACTTCACGGACTCAGCGTTGGATTCGAGCGCGCTACGCGTGGCATCATGCAACGCCTCCGTGGGTGTGAGCAGCAGCAGCCCGCCTCGCGCACCGAGTGCGGCGCCAGCGGCAAGACCGTCGGGGAAGTCCGCCCCTGTGGCGATGCCGACGCACTCCCACACCGCTCCATGTCCGGCACCGTACGCGGCGATGACCGCCGCCGTCTCGTAGCGATCGACGCCTCCTACCCTCGTGACGTGACCCTCGCCGAGAGCGGCCTCGAGGTCGGCCCATGCCTGCTCCGACACCGCCCCGATGCCACCGAGGACGACGACGTTGGAGGCGGACGCAGGCAAACCGACGGCTCCGCCCCTCGGGTTCGCGAGCAGGATCGGCCAGCCGTGTGCCGCCGCAAGCGGACTTGCGGCCAGGGCATCGGCGAAGGTGCTGCCAGAGGCAACCAGCGCCGTCCCGTCATACGCCGGTCCCTGCAGCCAGATCACCTCGGCAGCGATCAGCCGCGCGGTCTCGTAGCGATCGATACCGCCGAGCCGGCGAACGTTCGCACTCCCGAGCAGTCCGTGCAGCTCCGCCTCCACGAGCGCAGAGACCACCCCGGAACCGCCGAGGATGTACACCCTTTCGGCGCCGAGCCGGACGATTTCTTCTCGCACCTCGGCGGGCAGTGTCCCCTCACGGGTCAGCAGCAGCGGACCATCGACGACGCCCGCAAGCGCGCTGCCGCCGAGTGCGTCCGGCCAATCCTGGCCCGACGCGATCACAACGGAGGTGGCTCCGTCGGGGAACGCCTCAAGCGATGCTCGCACCGCCGTGCCGTATCGGTCATCGCCGAGCAGACGGATGACACCTTCGGCGGGTGGCGTGGTGAGAAGGTCGGGCGGCACGACGGTGAACGTCACCGTCACGCGCTCACTCTCGTTTCCGGCCGCGTCGGCGGCCCAGTACTCGAGCGTGTGCTCGCCGAGCGTCGCCGTCCAAGTGACCAGCATACCGAGCGTGCCGGACTTGGGCCGCGTGACCACGGGCGCACCGTCCAGGCTGTAGGAGATCGAGCCGAGAGCGGTCTCGTCGGTCGCTGTGATCATGAGCACGGCAAGATCCTCGTACTCTTCGACCGCATCGATGGTGACCACGGGAGGCGTTCCATCGAGCACGACGAATGTCACCGTGGTGTGCGCACTCTCGTTGCCGGAACCGTCGGTCGCCCAGTACTCGAGCGAATACTCCCCGAGCGCGGCGATCGAGACCGGCGCCGATGCCGTTGCGCCCAAGGCCTCGACGGTCACGGTCGCCTCGCCGTTGATGCGATACGAGACCGACGCAAGCGTCCGGTCGTCGGATGCACTGAGCGTTATGGAAGCAGTATCACGATATGTGTCCCGCGCATCTGAGATGACCACAGGCGACGTGGCATCGAGCACCGTGAACGTCGCCGTGCCGCGGGCACTCTCGTTGCCACCACTATCGGTGGCCCAGTACTCCAGCGAGTGATCGCCGAGACCGGCAACAGAGGCCGGTGCGCTCGCCGTCAGTCCGCTCACCGGCGCGGTGACGGTCGCCTCACCATCGAGACGGTACGAGATCGAAGCGAGACCGCGGTTGTCAGCCGCGGTGACCCCGAACACCGCAACGTCGTCGTAGCGCCCGGTCGCCTCGCACGACACGGTCGGCGCGACGGCATCCAGCACCATGAACGAGGCTGAGACGGATTCACACACATTCCCTGCGGCATC
Source organism: Candidatus Hydrogenedentes bacterium UBA6118 (assembly GCA_002422525.1). Lineage (GTDB taxonomy): Bacteria > Hydrogenedentota > Hydrogenedentia > Hydrogenedentales > SLHB01 > UBA6118. Next base: position 2,923 of record DIWA01000039.1, on the reverse strand, counting down.
CGTGGCCCAGAACGAGAGGGTATGCTCGCCGAGCGCCGTTGTGGTGAGCGAGGTTTCGGCCGAGAACCCCGCTGCCGGCACCGTCACGGTCGCCTCCGCGTCAAGGCGGTACGAGATCGAGGCCAGCTCGAAGTTTTCCTTCGCGGTGATCGTGAGCGTGGCCGTCTCGTCGTAGCTGGCGATCGCGTCGCTCGTCACGATAGGCGCGCTGGCATCCACGACGGTAAACGACGCACTCCCGTGCTCGCTCACGTTGCCCGACAGGTCGGTCGCCCAGTACTCCAACCAGTGTTCGCCGAGTGCGCCAGTCGTAACGGCCTTCGTCGCGCTCGTGCCTGAGGCCGCGACAGTCACCGTCGTCTCGCCATCAAGGCGGTACGCCAGCGACGCAAGACCGAAGTCATCGGAGGCGGCGATCGTCACGGTGGCCGAGTCGCCGTAGCTCGCTGCAGCATGGCCCGTGACCGAGGGAACGTTCACGTCTTTCTCGCGACATGTGACCGAGACATCGCGCAGGATCGGACTCGTCATGGCATCGCGTGTTTCCAGCCGCACGACGATGTCGAGGTACTTCGCGTCCGGGACCGCCTCGAGGCTCGTGCGCGGCGCGGTGTCGCCGTACGCCCGGCCGAGGTAGTTGCCGGTGCCGTCGGTCCAGTCGATCGGTCGTCCGTTTCGACCGAGCGGCTCGGAGAACGTGACGCCATCCTCGGAGGTCCGCACCGCGAACTTCACGGAGTGGCCGGGTGCGAGTGCGGGAATCGAGGCTGTGAGCGTCGCCCACTCGGCACCCGGCTCGAAGCCAGGATCGAACCGCAGGCCCACAGCCTCTCCGCTGCCGCCGACCCATGCCGTTGCCGGCCGCTTGGTGGCGATATCGGGCCACACCTCTCCCCACTCGTCACTGATGACCACGGCCTCACCGTTGGCGATCACGCCCATGGTCATATTGGTGCCCGCATCGATCCAGACGACGGGCTCCGGTCCAAGCAGCTGAGACTGGGCCCGGTCGTTGATGTGCTGGACGTCGAGCTCGTTGCCGTACCGGTCCCCAACGGCGACCACCGTGCCGTCCGAGCGCAGTCCGACCGTGTGGTCGTAGCCTGCCGCCACCTGCACGATGTCGGTCCAGCCGGAGACGTCGCATTGGTGATACCGATTGTCGCCGGTGGCGACCACGGTACCGTCGGCGCGCAGGCCGACGGCGTGATCCGAACCCGCGGCGACATCGATGATGTCGCGCCAGCTGGCGACCGCCGTCGCGACCGGGCCGATAGCGACACACGTACCGTCGCTACGCCGCCCGATGACGATCGAATCACTGCCACCGTATGCAGCGACCTCGGCCACACCGGTCCAGGCACCTACGGTCGTACTGCCATCGAACTGAGCGATGCCACCGTCCACCATGATCCCATAAAGGGCGCCTCTGCTCGCACTCAACGACACCGGGGTGTTCGTGTAGCCGGTGCCCGCGAACGCGGTGAGTGAGACTGTCCCCCAATCCGTCAGATCGGTGTTCCCATACGCATACTTGTATGCGGTGAAGTGGTACCCAGCAGCCACCGCGGCGACCGGGTGGAACTCCGAGGCAGTAGACACCCAAACGCGGTCGGTGTCCTTGATGACGGTCTGTCTCGTGCTGTCCACGATGGCCACGGCATGGTCCACACCCATTGCAGTGGGCTCCAGGTGATCCCACAGCCATGGTCCCCAGACGAACTGCGACGCGAACGAGGGGAGTCTGCCCACGATCACGGTCGTACCGTCGGCGCGCAGGCCCATCGCGTAGTCCGAAGCAGCAGAAACGGCCGCGATCTCCGTCCAGGTGTTGGCATCGCCGTAACCGCCCAGCGGGGTGATCATCCTACCCGTCGCCAGGACACTCCCGTCGGCACGCACACCGAGCGTCGTGGAGCGGCCGGCCTCTATCGAAACCACATCGGTCCAGGCTCCGACAACAAGAGCACCGTTGAAGCTGCTGCCGACGGCCACCACGGTACCCTCCGTGGTAAGACCGACCGTGTGAGTGTCGCCTGCAGAGACGGCAGTGATGCCACTCCACTCGGTGACGTTGAGCTGGCCGGAGGAATTAGAGCCGGCCGCAAGAACCTCGCCGGTGGACGTGAGGCCGATCGTCTGATTCCGCGCCGCATCGATGGCCACGATGTCTTCCCACGTCGAGACGTTGCACTGGCCGCTCGTGTTGAGCCCTGTGGCGACCACCGTGCCATCCGAACGCAGCCCGACTGTGTGCGCGCTACCAGCTGCAACATCTTTCACGCCCGACCATCCCGAGACGTTGAGGCGCCCATCGCTGCTGGCATACCCCACCGCCACGACCGTGCCGTCTGCCCGCAGGCCCACCGTGTGGTCATCACCGACATCGGCATCGACGATGTTCGTCCAGGACGAGACGTTGCCCTGACCTCTGGAGTAGTCTCCGATGGCGAAGACACTACCGTCGGCCCGTATCGCGACCGCGTGATTCGTGCCCGCCACGATCCTCGCCAGGTCGCCGCCCACGAGCGCAGCACCAGGCACCGTGCTCGTGGAGAGGTTGCTGCGTGTTGTACGGACACCCGTGGTCGATGCGTTGGCGGTGAAGTCCTCGGCGGTGGTCCACGTGGCCGATGCCGTCGGCGCAACCGAGACGCCCGCGGCCGAGGCGACAGGCGCGAGTCCGGGCCAGAAAGCGATGCCGGATGCGATAAGCGCGAGAGAGACGGTGGTGGATATCGCGCGCGACGGCCACGTACGGCGGCGTGCCTTCATGGGTACCCCAATCTGATGTGATGCGAACCATCACGGGAGTGCCCCTGGCGACACGCGTCGGTCACCTCCCCCATCTGAGAGGATAGCACCTGCCGTGCTCCGCGGGGTAGACGTGGTGCCGGGAGAGCGCGTAAGAATTCGGGGGGTC